>NZ_JARKII010000016.1:0-75922 GCF_029309855.1 Chelatococcus sp. XZ-Ab1
ACCCCGCGGCCGGGCGGTTGCGCAACGTAATCAGCTCCACCGCCCGGCCGCTACCGCCGGCGATGGAGATCAGCTACCAAACCCCTGGGCTCTCACAATGAATGAGGGACCGGCGGGGGGCAGGTCAGATACGCACAATCTGGCGGAAGGCGCCGGCGCGGCGGCGCTCGCCGCCCTCCTCAAAGAACGTCGAATCATGCGCGGCAAGGAAGTTGCGGTCATCCTGTCCGGCGGCAATATCGACCGTGACCTCTATCTCGAGATGATGGCACGCCAACCAGTACGCTGAGATGCGAGCCGCGCCGCGGGCCGACGGCATCGAAGAGGAGCGGGTGAAGGCGGTCTGCCTGATCCTCCTCCCGCCCGGCGAGGACTGGTTGCAGCGGGCGCCTTCGGCGAGAATGATGACGATCGCTCGCCGCCCCTGGCGATGCCTGACGATGCCCTTGACGGGATGCCCCATGACGACACCTCGCTTTGCCCTCAACCACATGGCCGCGCCCCGGCGCGACCTCGCCGGCTTCGTCGCGCTGGCGTGCGAACTCGGCATCGACGCGGTGGAGATTCGCAACGATCTCGATGACACCGCCATTGCCGACGGCACGCCGCCCGGGGTCGTGCGCGCGACGGCGGAGGTGGCGGGCCTGACGATCCTCTCGATCAACGCCCTGCAGCGCTTCAACGACTGGACGCCGGCCCGGGCGGCCGAGGCGGCGGTGCTTGCCGACTACGCCGCCGCCTGTGGCGCCCGGGGCATCGTTCTGGTGCCCGTCTGCGACGGCACGCCAAAGAACCAGGAAAAGCTCGAACGGGCGCTTTCCGCCCTGAAGCCGATCCTCTTGCAGCGCAACCTCACGGGCCTCGTCGAGCCGCTCGGCTTCGCCTTCTCGTCGCTGCGGTCGAAGGCCGATGCTGCCGCCGCCATCGCAGCCGTGGGCGGGGAGGGGGTGTTCCGCCTGGTGCATGACACCTTCCACCATTACCTCGCGGGCGAGTCTCAGCTCTTCCCGGAGCTGACCGGCCTGGTTCACATCTCGGGCGTTGCGGATGACGCGGTTTCGGTCGCGGATATGCGCGATGGGCACCGGGAGCTCGTCGCCGCGGACGATCGGCTCGACAACGTCGGACAGATCGCGGCGCTCGTCGCGGGGGGCTATGCCGGGGCATTGTCCTTCGAGCCCTTTGCACCCGGCGTCCATGACCTTGCCGATCCAGCCGCCGCGTTGCGCGAGAGCATGGCCTTCATCGGGGACCGCCTCAACGGATGAGGACGGGGGCTGGGGCATGATCGGCCCGGCCCCTAGGGCGTACTCATCTCGACGAGGGTGCGTCCCCAGTCGCTGATGAAGCGTCGGCGCCGCTCGTGATCCTGCACGGCGAGCAGCGCCGGGCCGATGGCAATGGGGCGGGCGATGCCCGTGCGCACGATGGAGGAGGCCCCCTCGACGCCCGGCGGCATCTCGCCGCCCGCGCCGAAGAAGAAGGCCTCGCGCCGCGACACCTCCTGCCCGCGAGAGGAGAGGAGGTAGTTGACGAAGCGGGTGCCGGCGTCGGCGCGCGGCGCATGGGCGGGCACCATGGCGCCACGGCTGAGCACCAGGGTGTAGTCGGCAGGCATGACGATGCCAAGGTTGGCGCCGGCCCTCACGCGCGCATAAGCATAGGATGCGAGCATGTTGTAGCCGATCGAGAGGCGGCCGGCTTCGAGCTCGTCGAGGATCTGACTTGTGCAGCAGCGGATCACCGCATGAGCGCGCCCGAGGCTCTCCAGCAAGCGGCCAAAAGTCGTCGTCGTCTCCTGGGAATCGTAGAAGGCGAGCAGGAAACCGATGCCCGATAGGCGGATATCGTAGGTGCCGACCTGGCCGGCATAGGTCTCTGGCTTGAGGCGCAGCAGGTCGGCGAGCTCGAGATGCGTCTTCGGGACGTCGCCCGCGGGCACCTTGCTGCGGTTGTAAACGAACACCACGGGCTCGAAGGTGAAGCCGAAGACGTCGCCGCGCCAGTTGGCCCAGCGCGGCGCCGCGGCCGTTTCGGGCGAGGCAATGCCGCGGGCGCAGCCGTCGTTGGCGAGCTTCACCAGATGGTCGACGGAGGAGGAGAGCAGCACGTCGCCCAGGGCCTTGCCCTGCCGGCAGGCCTCGGCCGCAGCGGCATAGAGGTCGTTGGTGACGTATTCGACGAATTCGATGCGGGTGTTGGGAAAAAGGGCCTGGAAGTCGCGGATCAGCGGCTCCATGGCCGACAGGTCGGTCGCGGCGTGGATCGACAACACCTCGATTTCCGCCGCCACCGCCGGGAAGGTCGTCGCCTCCTGCGCATGCGGCAGCGTGGCCGAGAACGGCACCGTCAAAATCGACAGGCAAAGCGTCGCGAGGCGATGACGCAGAATGGAATGGCGCTTCATGAGGCTCTTCCGGCAATGCGCATGACGACGGCGAAGCTGTTCTTGTTGTCACGGCGGAAGCCGAGACTGCCGCCGTGTGCGGCGAGCACGTCAGCGGCGATCGACAGCCCGAGGCCGGAGCCGCCGGGCGACGGGGCGCCGAAGCGCTCGACGACGCGCGGCCATAGCTCCGGCGCGATGCCCGGGCCATCATCCTCGACCTCGATCTCGACCGTGCCGTTCTCCTCGCGCAGGCGCACCGTCAGGCGCGTCGCGGCGCCGTGGCGCACGGCGTTGTCGATCACGTTCTTCACCGCCTCCTTCAGGCTGATGGCGTCACCGCGCACCTCGATGGGCTGCGGCGGCACCTCCAGCATGGTGAGGATATCGCGGTCGAGGGTATCAGGCACTGCCTCGCGGATGGCGCGGCGGACAGTCTCGGTGACGTCGACCGGGGCGAAGGGCACTGCACCGGCGCGATGGCTGATCATCGCATGGCTGAGCAACTGGCCGACGAGGCGCGACAACTGGTCGACCCGTTCCTCGACGCGCGCCAGATGCTGGCGCGCCTGCGGCTCTCCGAGATGGTGCGAGAGCAGGTCCACCTGAGATTTGAGGGCCGCCAGCGGTGTGCGGATCTGGTGGGCGGTGTCGGCGACGAATTGCTGCATCAGGTCCATGCGGCTCTTCAGGCGCGCGATGAAGGTGTTGATGGCGGATACGAAGGGTCGCAGTTCGCGCGGCGTGGCGACCGTTATGGGCGTGACGTCATGCGGGTCGCGCTCGCGCAGGACTGCGCCGACGCGCGCCATGGGTTTGAGCGCATGGCGGATGGCGAAGATGGTGCCGCCGAGGGCCAGCGTGCTCATGGCGAGGATCAGCCCCACGGCGCGCAGGGTGAGCTCGCGCGCGAGGGCTGTGCGCGCCTCGACGGTCTGAGCCACCACCACGTCGACGCGCCCCTGCACCGAGGGGTCGGCGAAGGCGCGCGATGCCCGGACAAGGCGCACCGGCGCGCCCATGAAGGTGCCGTTGCTGAGTGCCGGCCGGTCGGGTGCGGGGGGCTCGCTGCCGGGCAGCGGCAGATCGCCGTAGCCCGTCAGCGTGCGGCCGGAGGTGTCGACGATCCGATAGAAGATGCGGTCACGCTCGGACAGGGCGAGCAGTTCGAAGGCCGACATCGGCAACTCGACGGTCAGGGTACCGTCCTGCACATGCACTGCCTCGGCCATCTGGTAGGCGGCGCCGACGAGCAGCCGGTCGTAGGCCTCATTCGCCGCAGCCCTTGCGTAATACCAGGCGGCGGTGGTCAGCGCGGCCGCCCCGGTGGCGAGCACCATGGCGATGAGGACGATGAGGCGGGCGAACAGCGACGGTTCACGCCGGACCATCGGCCACCAGCTGATATCCGAAGCCGCGCACGGTGACGATCTGGGCCGAGGCGCCGTGCAGCTTCTTGCGCAGGCGGCCGATGTAGAGCTCGACGGCATTGGCCGACGGCGCTTCCTCGTCCCAGCCGAAGACCTGATCGAGCAGGTCGTCCTTACTGAACACGCGCCCCGGGCGGGTAGCGAGGATCTCGAGCAGTGTCACCTCGCGGCGCGTCAGATGAACCTCGCGCTGGCCGACGCGCACGGAACGGGCCGAGCGGTCGATGAAGATGTCGCCGCAGGCGAGCAGATTGGTGGCGTCGCCGTGGCGGCGGCGCATGAGGGCGCGCGCCCGGGCCTCGAGTTCGCGGAAGTCGAACGGCTTGACGAGGTAGTCGTCGGCCCCGATGTCGAGTGCGCTCACCCGGTCCTCGATCTCGGAGCGCGCCGTCAGCATCAGGACGGGTACCGTGCCGCCGGCATTGCGCAGCCGCTGCAGGACTGAGAAGCCGCTGCCGTCGGGCAGCATCACATCGAGGATGACGAGGTCGTAAAGCGCATCTTCGAGCGCCGCGACGGCGGCATCGACGCTCGTCTCCCAGTCCACAACGTGGCCGATGCGCGCAAAGCGCTCGATGATCGCCTCGGCGACGTCGCGCGTATCCTCGACCAGAAAGATGCGCATCCCTTCCGCTGCTCGCTGTGACAGGTGGATGACAGGTTTCGATCCTACCGTAACGGCCAAGCTCCGCACAAACAGAGCGTTACCTTGATTCCACAGGGAGGGAACTGATGAAGAAGATCCTCGTCAACGCGCTTGTCCTGGGCTTCGCCGGCTTCATGGCGGGTGCCGCCGTGGCCGCTCCGGAGAAGACGGAATGCCTGGCGGGCGCCAAGCCCGGTGGCGGCTTCGATCTGACCTGCCGTCTGGCCGGCAATGCGCTGCTCGCCGCCAAGCTGATCGACAAGCCGATGCCGGTGACCTACATGGAGGGCGGCGTCGGGGCCGTCGCCTACAATCATGTCGTCGGCAAGCGGTCGAGCGATCCGACGCTGATCACGGCGGCGTCGAGCGGCTCGGCCCTCCTTCTTGCGCAAGGCAAGTTCGGCCAGTACGACGAAAGCGCTGTGCGTTGGATCGGCGCGCTGGGCGCCGACTACGGCGTCATCGTCGTGGCCGCGGACTCGCCTTACAAGTCCCTGAAGGATCTCGTCGAGGCCTATGGCAAAGCGCCCGGCGATTTTCCCATCGGCGGCGGCGGCGCCGTCGGCAGTCAGGACTGGATGAAGGGCGCACTCGTGGCGAAGAGCGCCGGTCAGGATCCCAAGAAGATGCGCTATGTCGCCCTCGAAGGCGGCGGAGCGGTGCTGACTGCGCTCGAAGGCGGGCACATCAAGATCGCCGCCGGCGACGCGGCCGAAATGGCCAAGCATCATGCCGCCGGCAAGGTGCGCATCCTCGCCGTCATGGCGCCGGAGCGTCTGCCGGGCGATCTGAAGGACGTGGCAACCGCCCGCGAGCAGGGGCTCGACATCGACTGGGTGGTGTGGCGTGGTTTCTACACAGGCAAGAACATCACCGACGCGCAGTATCAGGATTGGGTCGAGACCTTCCGCAAGCTGTCGCAGACGCCCGAATTCGCGCAGGAGCGCGAGGCGCGCGGCCTCTACCCCTACACGGTCCTCGGCGCCGATTTCGAGCGTGACGTCAGGAAGGACGTGGAGCGCTTCAAGGCGCTGGCGGCCGAAGCCGGCCTCTGATCGCCAATTCACCATGTGGCGGCCTTCCCGCAAGGGGGCCGCCCTTTTGACATCGGGATGAAGCCCATGACCTCTTCGACCGGTCCTCGCGGGGCGGGCAGGAGCGATCGCGTCGGCGCCATCGTCCTCCTGGTCTTCGCTCTCCTCTACGGCTTCGAGGCGAGCCGCATCGCCTATTCGTTCTCGTCGGATCCCCTCGGGCCGCGGGTCTTCCCAATGATGCTGGCAGGAGCGCTGGCGCTCCTGTCGGTGATCTATCTCCTCAGACCGGGTGGGGCCGAGCCGTGGCCGCAGGGCCGGCTGCTCGCCCAGTCGCTCGCCATCCCGGGCCTGGTGCTCGCCGCCGCGCTGCTGCTGGAACCGCTGGGTTTTGCTGTCGCCGTCACGATCCTGGTGACGGGTGTCGGCCGCCTCTTCGGGGCCTCATGGCGCCTTGCCATTCTCGGCGGCCTCGCGCAGGCGGCGCTGTGGTTCGCCGTCTTCCGCTATCTGCTCGAGGTCTATCTGCCGGGCGGTGCCGTCTTCGGCATGTGAGTTGAAGGAGTGCGAAGATGGATCTGAGCTATCTCTGGGCAGGCTTCTCTGTCGCCCTCAGCCCGCTTAACCTCGCCATCGGCTTTACCGGCTGCTTCCTCGGCACGCTGATCGGGGCTCTGCCGGCCATCGGGCCGATCAACGGCATCGCCCTGCTTCTGCCCATCGCCTATACCATGGGTCTGCCGCCCGAGAGCACGATGATCCTGCTCGCCGGTATCTATATGGGCGCCGAATACGGCGGGCGCATCTCGTCAATCCTGCTCAACGTGCCGGGGGATGCCGGCGCTGTGATGACGGCGCTCGACGGCAACCCGCTCGCTCGCCAGGGCCGGGCTGGCGAGGCCCTGATGATCAGCGGCCTCGCTTCCTTCGTTGGTGGCACGCTCGGCGTCGTGGGCCTGACCTTCTTCGCGCCGCTGCTCAGCACGCTCGCCATCGGCTTCGGCCCGGCCGAATATTTCGTGCTCATGATTTTTGCCTTTGCCACCCTCGGCTCCATGGTGGGCAGCCAGCCGGTCAAGACGCTGATCGGCTGCGTCATCGGCCTGATGCTGGCGACCGTCGGGCTCGACGCGACCTCGGGCGCCTACCGCTTCACTTTCAACGAGCCGGAGCTCGGCGACGGCATCGAGTTCGTCGTACTGGTGATCGGGCTGTTCTCCATCTCGGAGGCGATGTTCATGCTCGAGCACCAGGCGAAGGGCGGCAGCGTCATCAAGGTCGCCGGCCGCACCTTCGCCCGCTGGGCCGACATCGTGCGCTGCATCGGCCCGGCGCTGCGCAGCTCGGTCATCGGCTTCACCGTCGGCGTCCTGCCGGGCACCGGCGCCTCCGTCGCCAGCGCCGTCTCCTACACCACAGAGAAGCGCCTCTCGGACCGGGAGGGCACCTTCGGCAAGGGTGACGTGCGCGGCCTCGCCGCGCCGGAAGCAGCCAACAACGCGACGGCGGCGGGCGCCTTCGTGCCGATGCTGACGCTCGGCGTGCCGGGCAGCGGCACCACGGCGGTGATGCTCGGCGCGCTCATGCTCTACAACATCCAGCCCGGGCCACAGCTCTTCGCCGAGCGGCCGGAGCTGATCGGCGGTCTCATCGCCTCGCTCTACATCGGCAACATCCTGCTGCTCATCCTCAACCTGCCGCTGGTGCGCGTCTTCTCGCGGGTGTTGCAGTTGCCGAACTGGGTTCTGGTGCCGGGCATCCTCGTCTTGTCGATTGTCGGCGTCTATTCGACCCACGCCAGCGTGCTCGCCGTCGTGATGATGCTCGGCATCGGGATTGTCGGCTGGCTGCTGCGCAAGCTCGGCTTCGACATGGCGCCCATCATCCTCGGCTTCGTCCTTGGGCGTGTGATGGAGGTGAACCTGCGCAACGCCCTTGCCATCAGCGGCGGCGACCTGTCGATCCTGTTCCAGAGCACCATTTCCATCGTGCTGTGGATCATGGCCGTGGCCATGGCGGTGCTGCCCTTCGCCATCGGCCGCCTCGCCCGGCGCGCGGCCGCACCGTCGCCGCAGGTCTCCTAGAGAGCGGGCGCTATCGCCGGATCACGCCCGAGCCTGGCGGAAGGAGCCATCTTCGCCGGCCCGGGCGTGCTCTTTCACACGACCGGGCGCTCAAGCCGCCCGGGCGTGGCCTCAAAGGCAACCTTGCCCAGGCGCTCGAGCAGCCGATGCGTGCGCTCGATCCGGATCGCGCCGTCGCGATGACGGGAGCGCGGCCACGGCCGCGGGAAGCCGCTCGCCAGAGCGACCTGCCTTTGGACGATGCAGCGGTCGCCTGTTCCTTGCCGGCGACCTCCTGCGCCATCAGGGCGTGGCGCGCGTTCTGAGCCTGCATCCGGCAGGATTGGTGTCCATCACGCCACCGCAGGTTTCTCGCGGCGGCGCAGAAGGGCGGCGAGGGCCGCGAGGCACAGCGTGCCGACGATGAGGAGGAGCGCGGCCGCCGCCACCGTCGGGCTGATGTTCTCGCGGATGCTCGAGAACATCTGCCGCGCCAGGGTGCGCTGGTTGGGGCCCGCCACGAAGAGCGTGATCACCACCTCGTCGAGGGAGGTGGCGAAGGCGAAGACGGCGCCGGACACGACGCCCGGCACCGCAAGCGGCAGGGTGACGCGGCGGAAGACCGTGATGGGCGGCGCGCCCAGGCTCATGGCCGCCTTCTCGACCGCCGGATCAATGCCCTGCAGCGCCGCCGAGACGCTCACCACGACGAAGGGCACGCAGAGCACCGCATGGGCGATGATAACGCCCGGATAGGTGCTGGCGAGGCCGAGACGGACGAGGAAGATCTGCATGCCGACGCCGAGGACGACGGCGGGAACGACCATGGGCAGGAGGAAGAGCGTCCTCAGGAGCCCGGCGAGGGGCAGGGCGCTGCCGCGCAGGCCGAGCGCCGCGAGCGTGCCGAGCACGGTCGAGAGAAGGGTCGCGCCGCCGCCGACGATCAGGCTGTTGACGATGGACAGGCGCCACACATCGGCGGTCACGAGTTCCTCGAACCACCGCAGCGAATAGGAGGGGATGGGGTAGGTGAGGAACACGCTCGACGTGAAGGCGAGCGGCAGGATGGCGATGATCGGCAGGATCAGGAAGGCGACGACGAGACTGCCGAAGACGATCTGGAGCGCGCGCAGCATGGCTCAGGCCCCCGGCAGTTGCGGCGAGCGCGAGAGCCGCCCGTAGACGAGGTAGAGCAGCAGCGTGACCGCGAGCAGGATGAGGCCGAGGGCCCCCGCCATGCCCCAGTTGGCGGTGCCGAGCGCATAGAAGGCGATGACCGAGGAGATCATCTGGTCGTTGGCGCCGCCGACGAGCGCGGGCGTGATGTAGTAGCCGATGGCCACCATGAAGACGAGCAGGCAGCCCGACATCAGGCCCGGCATGGCGAGCGGCAGCAGTACGCGCCAGAAGGCGCGGATCGGTCCTGCCCCGAGCGAGGCGGCCGCCGGCATCAGGTTGCGCGGCACGGCGATGAGAACGCTGTAGATGGGCAGCACCATGAACGGCAGCAGGACGTGCGTCATGGCGATGATGACGCCGAGCCGGTTGAAGATGAGCGGCAGCGGCGCGTCGATGAGGCCGAGCGCGGCGAGCGCGCGGTTGATGAGGCCCTCCTGCTGCAGCAGGATGAACCAGGCTGCGGTGCGCACGAGAAGCGAGGTCCAGAGTGGCAGCAGCACGGCGAGCAGCAGGAGGGCGCGCATGACGCCGCTCGCGGCGGCGGCTAGCATTGCATAGGGCAGGCCGATCGCCGCACAGGCGAGCGTCACCGAGCCGGCAATCACGAAGGTCCGCAGCATGATGATGCGGTTTGCCGCCGCCCCCGGCTCCTCCGCGACGATGCTGCCGCCGGCGTCGCGCCTGAGGTCGAGCGCAGCGAGCAGATTGCGGTCGGTATAGGGGGGCACAGCCTCCTTGATAGCGCGCCAGAAGCGGGGCTCGCTCCAGCGCGGGTCGATGGTGGAAAGATCGAGCGTGGCCGGGTCCGACGCCTCGCGCGCTGCCGTCACGGTGCGGGTGAGAAGGGTACGGAAGCCGGAGACGGCGCTGTTCAGCCGGCGCACTGCCTCGCCGAGGGCCTGCTGGTCCTGCACCGTCCGCAGGTCTTCCGCGAGCGCGCCATGCACGGCCGGCGGCGGCAGGTCGCTTCCGTCCCAGTCGGCCATGGCGGCGGCGGTGCGCGGCAGCACCTTCGTCACCGCGTCGTCGACCACGGACGCGGTCACCATGGTCCACAGCGGCCAGACGAAGAAGAGGGCGAGGAAGAGGATGAGCGGCGCGACGAGCGCGAAGGCCCGCGACCTATCCCGGACAGAGGCGCGGCTCATGAAGCGAGCACCGTACAGTCCTGCGGGTCGAAGGAGGCGACGGCCTCGGTGCCCACCGCCCAGTCGCCAGCCAGGCGCTCGGCCCGCGCCACAAGCTCGAGCGGCCCGCTTTTCAGCACGAGGCGCATGTGATCGCCGTGGTAGATGCAGTCGGCGACGGTAACGGGTAGGGCATTGGCCGCGGCCGGCTCCTTGCCGAGCCGGATCCGTTCAGGGCGCAGCGACAGCGACACATCCCGGCCGGCGGAGACCTCTCCCGAAACGTTGAGCGCAGCCTCGCCCACGCGCACCACGGCCTGCTGCGCCCCGGCCTCCACGACCTTGCCCTCGACGAGATTGGTCTCGCCGATGAACTCGGCCACGAAGCGGGTGCGCGGGCGGTCGTAGACCGCCTGCGGCGTGTCGATCTGCTCGACCTTGCCGGCGTTGAAGACGGCGATGCGGTCCGACATCGTCAGCGCCTCCGACTGGTCGTGGGTGACGAAGACGATGGTGAGCCCGAGGCGCCGGTGCAGGTCGCGGATCTCGAGCTGCATGTGCTCGCGCAATTGCTTGTCGAGGGCGCCGAGCGGCTCGTCCATGAGGATGACGTCCGGCTCGAAGACGAGGGCGCGGGTCAGCGCCACCCGCTGCTGCTGCCCGCCGGACAGCTGCGACGGCTTGCGGTCCTTGAGGGGGCTGAGCCGCACCATGTCGAGCGCCCGCTCGACGCGCCGGGTGATCTCGGCGCGCGGCACGCGCTGCATCTCGAGCGGGAAGGCGACGTTCTCCGCCACGGTCATGTGCGGGAAGAGGGCGTAGTTCTGGAACACCACACCCATCTGCCGGCGATGGGGCGGCAGATGGGTGATGGGCCTGTCCGCAAGGAGGATGCTCCCGCTGCTCGGGCGCTCGAAGCCCGCGAGCATCATCAGGATGGTGGTCTTGCCGGAGCCGGAGGGGCCGAGAAGGCTGAGGAACTCGCCCTTGGCGATCTCGAGATCGAGGTGATCGACGACCGTGACAGCTCCGAATTTCTTGGTGACATCTTGAAACGCGATGAAGGCGCCCATTGCTCCGCCCATGCCGTAGGCCCGGCGGCACGCGAAGCATGCGGCCGAGGCCGGACGAAAAGGAAATCCGGGCCGGACGGCGGCGCCCGCCCCGGATCGGTCAGCCGGCTGCCGCCCTCACTGGGCCAGCCAGGCGTTGAAGCGCTTGTTGAGTTCCTCGATGTTGTCCACCCAGAAGTCGGCATCGAGCGGGATCGCCCCGGCGAGGTTGTCCGGCGCGGTCGGCAGGTCCGCCTGGAGATTGGCCGGTACGGCGCCGGCCGCTTCCTTGTTGGGCAGCCCGTAGGCGATATATTCGGGCAGCTTCACCTGGTTCTCGGGCGCGCTCGCGAAGGCGATGAAGTCCATTGCGGCGTCCTTGTTGGGGCTGTTCTTAAGGATCACCCAGCTGTCAATGGCGTAGATGCTGCCCGGCCAGACGACCTTGAAGTTCTTGCCCTCGGCCTTGTTGATGCCGGAGATGCGGCCGTTGTAGGCGCTCGTCATCACCACCTCGCCGGAGGCGAGGAGTTGCAGCGGCTGGGCGCCCGATTCCCACCACACGATATGGGGCTTCAAGGCGTCGAGCTTCTTGAAGGCGCGGTCCACCCCGGCGGGCGTCGCGAGCTCCTTGTAGACATCGGCCGGGGCGACGCCGTCCGCCATGAGCGCGAATTCGAGCGCGTATTTCGGCCCGCGCCTGAGGCCGCGCTTGCCGGGAAACTTCTGAACGTCCCAGAAGTCGGCCCAGGAGGCCGGCGCCTCCTTCAGCTTGTCCGCGTCATAGCTGAGCGCCGTGCTCCAAACGATGGCGCCGACACCGCAGTCGCTCACGGCGGCCGGCAGGAACTTGTCCTTTCCGCCGAGTTTGTCCCAGTCAAGCTGTTCGTAGAAACCGTCGGCACAGCCGAGAGCGAGTTCCTCAGATTCCACCTGCACGACGTCCCAGTTCGGCACGCCGGCCTTGACCTTGGCGGCGATGACGCCGATGCCGCCGTCCCAGCTCTCGTCGAGCAGCGGCTTTCCGCTCTGCTTCGCGAAGGGCTCGAAATAGATCTTGCGCTGGGCGTCCTGGTAGTTGCCGCCCCAGGACACAACCGTGAGGTCGCGCGCCTCGGCCCCGATAATCCCCCATGCGCCGACGACGGCCGACAGGCAGCCGACGAGCGCAAATGTCCTCACCGATCGCATGACTTTCCCCTCTGTTGTTATCCCCGAAGGCAAGCATATTTCGGGGGACTTGAAAGCTCTCGACCGTCCGGCGGTGACGATAATCACCACGTTGGTGCAACCGGTCAACAGCAAGGCAATTCTAATAGGTCGGCGGCGTGACGGCGCTCACGATCTCGCTCTCGCCGTCCGAGACGTTGCGGAAGCGGTGCGGCAGGCGGCTGTCGAAATAATAGCCGTCGCCCCGGTGCAGCACGCGGCTCTCGCCGCCTACCGTGAGCTCCACGGCGCCGCGCGTCACCATGCCGGCCTCCTGGGCGGAGTGGGCGAAGGCCTCGCCCGAATCCGCCCCGCGGGCATAGGTCTCGTGCAGCATCAGGATCTGCCGGTTGGGGTGGTTGATGCCCACCATGCGATAGGAAACGGTCGCGGCCTTGCCGATCTCGATCCATTCGTGCGCGGCGTAGAAGGGAGAGTGCGGAACGCTGGAGTAAAGGTCCGCGAAGAAGCCCGGCAGCGTCGTGCCGAGCGCATCGAGGATGGCGCTCAGCGTGTCGACCGACGGGCTCATGCGGTCGCGCTCGATGAGCGAGATGGCCGAATGGGAGATGCCCGAGCGCAGCGCGAGCTCGCGCACGCTCAGGTCGCGTCGGCGGCGCAGCTCCTTCAGGTGCGATCCGATCTGCGGCATGGCGGCTCCGGTTGCAACGGGCCCGGCGAGCCTAAGAGTGTTCAGAATCCTGAACAAGGCCCCTCGGGGCCGTTGAGTAAGGGTCAGCCTTCCCGGATGGTCGCGCAAGCCAGTTGCGAGAGGTGAGCGATGCCCGACCTGCCGTCAGAACTCCGTGCGAACTTGGTTCACGTGAAGGCGCCCAAGCAGGCCGAGGGGCCGGACGGGCGCGCCGTGGAGGCGACCGTCCGGCAGGTCCTCCATGCGGTGCGCATGCAAGGCGACGCGGCGCTGCGCATCTATTCCGCGCGTTTCGACGGCATGGTGCCAGAGCGTTTCGAGGTGAGCGGCGCCGAGCGCGCCGAGGCGCTTGCCAACCTCGACCCGCAGACCCGCAATGACACGGAATTCGCCATCGAGCGCGTGCGTGCTTTCGCCGAGGCCCAACTCGCTACCTTGCTGCCGCTCGAGGTGGAGGCGCTGCCGGGCCTTCACCTCGGCCATCGCGTCATCCCCATCCGGCGGATCGGGGCTTATGTGCCGGGCGGGCGCTATCCTCTCCTGTCGGCACCCATCATGACGATCGTGCCGGCCAAGGTCGCGGGTTGTGCCGAGGTCATCGCCTGCCTGCCGCCCACGGCCCATCCCGCCATGATCGCCGGCTGTCATCTCTCCGGGGCGGATCGCATCTTCCGCGTGGGCGGGGCCCAGGCGATCGCCGCCATGGCCTTCGGCACCGAGACGATCCCCGCGGTCCACAAGATCGTCGGCCCCGGCAATGCCTATGTGAACGAAGCCAAACGCCAGGTTTTCGGCGCCGTCGGCATCGACCAGCTCGCCGGTCCGAGCGAGATCTACGTGCTCGCCGACGAGACGGGCGATCCCGCCATGATCGCCACCGATCTCCTCGCCCAGGCTGAGCATGACGTACACACGCGCGTCGGCCTCATCACGACCTCGCGCGAGCTCGCCGACGCCGTGCTTGCCGAGGTCGAGCGTCAGCTTGCGGACCTGCCGACCGCCGCCGTCGCCGGCCCTGCCTGGCGCGACAACGGCGAGATCGCCGTGGCCGCCAGTGAAGAAGCGATGATCGCCTATTCCGACATCATCGCCGCGGAGCACCTTCAGGTGCATACGGCCGATCCGCACGCCACCGCGAAGAAGCTCTCCAACTACGGCTCGCTCTTCATCGGGCCGCTTGCGAGCGTCGTCTATTCGGACAAGTGCTGCGGCACCAACCACACGCTGCCGACGATGGGTGCCGGCCGCTACACAGGCGGGCTCTGGGTTGGCTCCTATGTCAAGGTCGCCACCCACCAATGGCTGGACGCGCGCGGCGTCATGGCCGTCGCGCCGCCCGCCTGCCGCCAGAGTCGCAGCGAAGGCCTCGAAGGTCATCGCCGGGCGGCGGCCCTGCGCCTCAACATGATCGAGGGGACGGCAGGCTAAGGCCTGTTCGCTATGGGCGCCCGATGAAGGGCGCGTAATGGCCGGGATTGTTGCGGATTTCCTGCGCGGCGAGCCGTCGCAACCCGGCCACGGCCCCATCCGAGACTGCCCCGTTCTGGTTCATGCTCGCCAGCGCGGCGCGGAAGAGACAATCGCCATCCCCTTGGATCCGGTGCAGTTTGCCCGCGATATAGGCATCGTAGTGGCCGGGCGAATAGACGAGTTCGACGGCGGGGCCCGACACTGGGCCATGCGGGACCACGGACAGGCTCTTTCCGCTCGCGGGATAGTCGCGCAGCACAAGTTCCCGACCCAATGCATTGGCAATCGCCGTCGGCGCATAGTCGCCGGCTGCCGCGTTCCAGTTGCCTGGCACCTCGAGGAAGTCGGCGATCTGCGTGACCGCTGGAAGGGCTCCTCCGTCCGCCGGGCGGACGCCGGCTACGGGCGTGGAATCGGCGGCGTACCGGCGCGCGTCCGCCAGGGGGCGAGGCAACGGCTTGGGGCCACGCAGCCGCGTCCAGTCGGCCGGAATGCTGCCGCGGACGAAGAAGACTTCGTCCTCCCACTGGTTGGTGACGGTCAGCCCCACTGCCTTCGCCAGGACCTGCTTGGAGAGTTTGCCGTCCCGGACCAGCCTGGGGCCATCGTTCTTCAGGATGTCCTCGATCGTCCGGAAATCCCGCGGGCTGGGCCTGGTGTCGACGACCCACACTTTCGCGTCGGGCCTGCCGCGCGCAAAATACTCGGCCGTTGCTTCGGTCATCGTAAGGGAGGGCACCTTGCCGTGCTCGGCGCCGCTATAGCTCCCGGCGTGCTCGATGATGGCGGCCAGGTATCGGTCCTGTGCATCCTCTCCGCTCCAGTCGAACGTGCTCGTGATGCCCGATCCGGTCTGTCCCCTGTAGAGCCTGTCGGGGATGGGCCTGTTCGCTCGCCGGTCGATGATGCGGGCGATCTCGTCGGCGCTCAGCACGCGGCCGCTGCCTTGGCGTATCCGCCCGGCTGTCTCATAGGTCTCCCGCAGGATGCGAGCGGGATCCGCTCGGCGCGCTCCCGGCGCCGTCGAGCCGGGCGCCGCGCCGCTCCCGCCGGTGCGCAACCTGACAAAATACCTTTGGCCGCGCTTCGTCACCTCGATCCGGCGCCGCAGGTGCTGCTCCATGTCGATGACGGGCGATGCCATTCCGTTCGCCTTTGCCAAGGCGTCTCGCGTGTCGGCGAGCCGCCCCGCCCGGGCGGCGTCCACGACCGGATCGGCTTTCCCGATCCTGCCCGCCGCCGTCTTCACCCCCTTGGCCCCCTTTCCAATCTGGGTCAGGGCGTCCGCCTGGGTGCCGATCGTCCTGGCCACCGTCGCGGGCAGGCGCAGCTTGCCCGCCATCTCGAGGACGGGTGGGGCGGCATCCAGGGCACCGAGGGCGACCGCGGTCTTGTGGTTCCCCTGCTGCCATTCGCGCACTGGGTCATAGCCGGGAATGGTGCCGCCGCGCGCGGCGTGGACCAACTGCTCGTATGTCGTTTCAGCGAAAGCCTCGTTCTTCAGCGGCAGCAGCAGATCCTCGAAGATGCGCAGGCTGCTGGCGGCGACGGCCTCGCGCAGGGTGATGCCGCTGTCGACCTCCTTGAGGACGTAGTCGGTCAGCGGATCCAGGGGGGGCACAGGCTTCTCGAAGAACTGGCACATATGGCCCGAGAGCCAGCTTTTCTGGCCTGCATGGTCTGCGGGCATACGCAGGATCAGGGCAGGATCACCCGGCACAACGGCAAGGAACAACGGCTCGGCGTCGGCCGCGACCTTCAGGACATATCCTCGCGAGGCGTGTTCGACGGAAACGCCAGGCCTCAGCCCGCCGTGCTCCCAACCCATCCGTTTCACGTCAAAGGACAGCACGGACGCCTGCGTCCTTTCGACATCCATTCCCGCCGCCGACAGCGTGTCCGTGATCCTGGCGGTAGCATTGGCGGCTTGCTCGACGATATGCTCCGAAAATTCTTCCTCGAAGCGGCTGTCGAGGTCGGGGAGATTCTTCAGCTCCTGCGGGAAGTCGCGGCTGAAGAAGGGCAGGGCCTGGATCTGCGCCTGCATGTAAAGGTCGACGAGGCGCTGCTTGCCTCTGATGGTGGCCCCGCCGATTCCGACGATGACGGGATCGGAAAAGGCATATTCCCTTTCCGGGTCGAGGCCGGCCCGCTGCAGGATCGCGAGCGCGACCCCCAGCCGCGTCGGCATGTTCTGCCGTGCGTCCGCGAGCAGGTTCGCGCCACGGCAGGGCGCCGCGTTGGAGCCATACTGTCCGCTGCGGCGCGATCGCGCGGAAGGCGTTGCGGTGGCCGGTTGTTCCGGTGGTAGCTCGTCCCCGCTGGACGGCGTGCGCCGCAAATCGGGGAACATCGCCTCCATCTGCTGCTGCGCTTCCGCGATCAGCCTCTCCGTCATCGCCACCGTTCTCGCATCAGGTGGGCGGAAAGCCGGCGACCGCCAGTTCGGGCGTCCGAAACCGGTGGAATCGTCGGGCCGAAACACCGGTGCGTCCGCTGCGGGGGCGGAGTTGTTGAATGTCGCAAGATCGTGCGGCGTATATCTGCCGATGGGCATCAATATATGTCCTTCACGCAAGTATTGTTTGCATAATGGATTGCAAGTCGGCTGTTTTGTTATTGATGTGCGTCGGCGTCCCGGCATGCAAGGGCGCCAGCAAGCCAATCCAAGGCTCTTCCGTAAATTCGGTCTTCTCGCCTGGCGCGGGTCGAACGAAAGGCGGACAGCCGCGGCAACCGAAAGGTCCTCACCGGCGCGCCGAGGCGGCGGCCCGGGCGCTGCTCCAACGCCTCGGCTTTGGGGGTAGCGGGGTGTATATTGCCTCGCGTGGCAGGGGGGCTTGTTGATGGGGAGGGATGCTCCATGACACGCATGATCGGTGACGTCGCGCCGGATTTCGAGGCCGAGACCACTGAAGGCCGTATCCGCTTTCACGACTGGATCGGTGATTCCTGGTGCGTGCTGTTTTCCCATCCGAAGGACTTCACGCCCGTCTGCACGACCGAACTCGGCTACATGGCCAGGGTCAAGCCCGAGTTCGACCGGCGCAACGTCAAGATCATCGGGCTGAGCGTCGATCCGGTCGACAGCCATGCCCGCTGGGCGAACGACATTCGTGACACGCAAGGGCATGCCCCGAACTTCCCGATGATCGGCGATCCTGATCTGTCGATCTCCAAGCTCTATGGCATGTTGCCGGCGAGCGCCGGGAGCACCTCCGAGGGCCGCACGCCCGCGGACAACCAGACGGTGCGCAACGTCTTCGTCATCGGGCCGGACAAGAAGATCAAGCTCATCCTCGTCTATCCGATGACCACCGGCCGGAATTTCGACGAGGTGCTGCGCGTCATCGACTCGCTTCAGCTCACCGCCAAGCACCGGGTGGCCACGCCGGTGAACTGGAAGGCGGGCGACGACGTCATCATCGCCGGCTCGGTGCCCGACGAGGAGGCGAGGACGATCTATCCCGACGGCTGGACCGCCCCGCGGCCCTACATCCGCATCGTGCCCCAGCCCCGCATGTGACGGGCCCGTCGCGGTGCCCGGCATCGCCGTCCGGGCGCCGACCTCCCGCCGCCGCGGCCACGAAGTCCATGGCGCGAATTGTCCCTCTTTCGTCCGGGGCGACCATTTCGCTCCGCCGGATGGGCGCTATTGTCGCGTCATGATCAGCTCAGGAGACAGCGAAATGGCTCGCGATACGGCACTTCTCCTCGTGGACGCCCAGGAATCCTTTCGGCACCGGTCCTATTTCCGCGAGGAGGGCCTGCCGGCCTACATCGCGCGCCAGCAGGCGCTGATCGATGGCGCGAAAGCGGCCGGCATGCCCGTCGTCCAGATCTTCCACGTGGAAGGGATGGGGGTCTTCTCGGAGGAATCGGGTTTCATCAGGGCCCTCGCGCCGCTCCAGGTCGCGCCGGATATTGTCTTCCGCAAGCGGCGCCACAGCGCGCTCGTCGGCACCGGCCTCGACGTATGGCTGACCGAGAACGGCATCCGCCGGGTGATCGTCTCCGGCATCCGCACCGAGCAGTGCTGCGAGACGACGGCGCGCCATGCCTCGGATCTCGGCTATGCGGTCGATTATGTCGGCGAGGCCACGCTGACCTTCCCGATGACCGATGCGGCGGGCCGTGAGTGGAGCGCGGCGGAGATCCGCGCCCGCACGGAGCTGGTGCTGGCGGGGCGTTTCGCCCGCATCGCCACCGTCGAGGAGGCGCTCGCCGGCCGGACGGACAAGGCGGCGGCATGAGCCTCACCGGGCAGCCGCGCATCGTCCCCGTCATCGTGGTGGTGCCGCCACGGACGCTGCTGCTCGACATCGCCGGGCCGATGGAGGTGCTGCGGCGGGCGAATATCGATCAGGCCGCCGTGCGCTTCGTGGTCAGCTATGTCGGCCCGGCGCCGTGCGTCACGAGTTCGGTGGGGCTCGATGTGGCGAATGTCGCGCCGCTGCCCGACGGCCTTCCCGACGATGCCCTCGTCGTCATCTCCGGATCGGCCGACGAGCCCCTCGGCGCCCCGGCCGGTTCGCGTGCCGATGACGCTCCGCTCGAGGCCGAGATCGTCTCCTGGCTGCAGCGCGTGATCCGCCCGGGCATCCGCCTCGTCTCGATCTGCTCCGGCGCGCTGCTCGCCGCCCGCGCAGGGCTGCTCGACGGCCATGAATGCACCACGCACCATGCGACGCTTGGCGAGCTGATGCGCCTTGCCCCAAGGGCGCGGGTCAGGGAGAACCGGCTCTATGTCGAGGATGGCGAGCGGCTGACCAGCGCCGGCGTCACGGCCGGCATCGACCTCATGCTGGCGCTGGTCGCCCGCGAGGCCGGCCATGCGGCGGCGCTCGCGGTGGCGCGCGATCTCGTTGTCTACCTGCGCCGTGCCGGCGGCGATCCGCAGCTGTCGCCCTGGCTGGAGGGGCGCAACCATCTCCATCCGGCGATCCACCGCGCGCAGGATGCGGTGGGCGCCGATCCCGCCCGGGACTGGTCGGTCGAGGCGCTGGCGGAAGTCGCCGCCACCAGTCCGCGCAACCTGTCGCGGCTGTTCAACGACCACGCCGGCATGAGTGTGACCGACTATGTCAACCGGATGCGCATCGCCCTCGCGCGGGAGCTGGTGATCGGCTCGCGGCTCGAGATGGAGAGCGTCGCCGAGCGCTCAGGATTCTCCTCGACGCGCCAGTTCCGCAGGGTCTGGAACCGGCTGCACGACATCTCGCCGGCCCGTCTGCGCGCTTCGTTCCGCTAGCTCCACCGGCGCAGCGATGGCAATCCTCGGCTGGGCATCCGCGCACGCGGCGGAGCCGTTGACGCTACTCGTGAGTAGCCTCATGATCCTTCGGTAACGTAGCTACCGGCGGCGCATAACGATCGCGGGAGCCACGGCGGGAGGAGATCCGATGGAGCAGGCCGAGAGGCCGGTCCCGCGGGCGACGGTGTGTACCACCGCTGTCATCGCGCTGAGCCGGCCGTGCTTCCCCGATGCGATCGGCGAACGCGCGCTGCGATGCGAGGGCTGCCCGTGACGGAGGCGGCGCGCGACGTGATCCTCGACGTCGAGGGCGTGTCGCTCGCCTTCGGCGGCGTGCGGGCACTGACCGACGTCTCCTTTTCGGTACGGCGCGGGTCGATCACCGCGGTCATCGGCCCGAACGGCGCCGGCAAGACTTCGCTCTTCAACACCATCTCGGGCTTCTACCGCCCCCGCTCCGGCAACATCATCTTCGAGGGCAGGAGCCTTGCCGGCACGGCGCCGCCTGAGCGCGCGCGCCTCGGCCTCGCACGCACTTTCCAGAACATCGCGCTCTTTCGCGGCATGACGGTGCTCGACAACATCAAGCTCGGCCGCCACGCCCATATGCACACCGGCCTTCTCGACGCGCTCGTCTACCGTGGCCGTGCGCGGCGCGAGGAGCTGGAATTGCGGGCGGAGATCGAGGAGCGCATCATCGATTTCCTCGAGATCCAGCACATCCGCAACGCGCCGGTGGCGACGCTGCCCTACGGTCTGCGCAAGCGGGTGGAGCTTGCCCGTGCCCTCGCCATGCGCCCGCGCCTGCTGATGCTCGACGAGCCCGTCGCCGGCATGAACCGCGAGGAGACGGAGGACATGGCCCGCTTCATCCTCGACGTGAAGGAGGAATGGGACGTCACCATCCTCATGGTCGAGCACGACATGGGCATGGTCATGGACATCTCCGATCACGTTGTCGTGCTCAATTTCGGCCAGGTGATCGCCGAGGGCGGCCCGGCCGCGGTCCAGGCGGATCCGGCGGTCGTCGCGGCCTATCTCGGTGCCGGCGACCTCGGCCGCCGCCTCAGCGGACCGGAGGCTGCATGACGGACTGGCTCTTCCTCGCCGAGGTGTTCCTGGCCGGGCTCGGCTCCGGCGCGCTCTATGCCGTGACCGGCGTCGCCTTCGTGCTCATCTACAAGGCGACGCGCGTGGTCAATCTCGCCATCGGCGAGATCCTGATGCTCGGCGGCTATGCCTTCTTCGGCGCGGCCGCCGGCTGGCACCTGCCCGCCTGGGTCGCGCTGCCGGCCGCCATCCTCGCCGGGGCGCTGGTCGGCGCCGTCGTCGAGCGCGGGCTGATCCGGCCGATGCTGGGCGAAAGCCCCATCTCCGTCTTCATGGTGACGATCGGCCTCGGCTCCATCCTCGCCGGCTTCGTGCAGATCGTCTGGGGCGCCGATCCCCTGCGCCTGCCGGAATTCCTGCCAAGCGCGCCGATCTTCATCGGCGAGGCCTATGTCGCGCCCAAGGTCGCCTACGGCTTCCTCGCCGCGATGGTCGTCGTCACGGCTTTCGTGCTGGGGCTGCGCTTCTCGCGTGGCGGCGTGGCGCTCAAGGCGACGGCGGCGGACCAGGCGGCGGCCTATTCGGTCGGCATCGACGTGCCGCGGGTCTTCTCGCTGAGCTGGATTGTCGCCTGCGGCGTCGCCGCCGGGGCGGGCGTCCTCGTCGGGGCCATCGGCGGCATCTCGCCGACCATGGGTGTCTTCGGCCTCTCGGTGCTCGTCGTCGTCATCGTCGGCGGGCTCGATTCCATGGCGGGCGCGCTCGTCGGCGGGCTCTTCATCGGCGTGGTGGAGGCCTTTGCAGGCACCTTCCTCGGGGGCGAGTACCGGTTCCTCGTCACCTTCAGCATCCTGATCCTCATCCTGATGATCCGACCCTACGGCCTCTTCGGCACGCACGAGATCGAGAGGCTCTGACGATGCGCATCGGCACGCTGAAAACGAGCTATGCGGCCGACGAGGCGCTGTTCGACACCCGCCTGCAGAAGCTCCTCATCCTCCTTGCCTGCGCCGCCGCCGTCCTCTTCCCCTTCGTCGCCAGCCCCTACTGGCTGTTCCTCGCCTGCCTGTGCGCCATCAATGTCGCGAGCGCGACGGGGCTCAACATCCTCACGGGCTATACGGGCCTCGTCAGCCTCGGCCAGGCGGCCTTCATGAGCGTCGGCGCCTATACGGTCGCCGTGCTCGAGATCCATGTCGGCACGCCCTTCCTCCTCAATCTGCTCGTCGGCGGGCTTCTGACGGCGCTCGTCGGCATCGGCGTCGGCATCCCGAGCCTCAGGGTGAAGGGCCTCTATCTCGCCATCGCCACCATCGCCGCCTCGGTCGTCCTCCACTTCGTCTTCGCGCATTGGCCGCTCACGGGCGGCATGCAGGGGCTGTCGATGCCGCCGGCCCGCCTCTTCGGCCTGGCGCTCGACCAGCCGTTCCAGCTCTACTGGCTGGTCCTGCCGGTGACGGCGCTCATGGTGCTCGGCGCCGCCAATCTCTTCCGCACGCGCGTCGGCCGGGCCTTCATCGCCATCCGCGACCGTGACATCTCGGCCGAGGTGCTTGGCATCCCGCTGCTGCGCTACAAGCTGATGAGCTTCGCCGTCTCGTCCTTCTACGCCGGGCTCGCGGGCGGGCTGTGGGCCTATTTCTTCCGAGTCGTGACGCCGGAGAGCTTCCCGCTCGTCAATTCGATCTTCTACCTCGCCGCCATCATCGTCGGCGGCATGGGCACCATCCTCGGCGGCATCCTCGGCGCCGTCTTCATGACCATGGTGCCGGAGCTGCTGAAGTTCGTCGCCGGCCTGGTCACGCCCTTCTATCCGGATGCGCTCGCGCTGCTCGCGCCGGTGCGCACCATCGTCTTCGGCGCGCTCATCGTCGGCTTCCTGATCTTCGAGCCGCACGGGCTCGCGGAAATCTGGCGCCGCATCCGCCGCTTTTTCCATCTCTGGCCCTTCAGAACCTGAGGAGCCGGCAATCTCGCGTGGAGCCGCCGGCAAGAGCGGCCAAGGATAGGGAGGCAGAAGATGAGGGATTGGACGAGAAGACATGTGCTTTCGGCGGGTGCCATAGCGGGGGCCGGACTCGCCCTCGGCATCCGGCCGCTCGCCGCGCAGGTCGCGGACGAGATCGTGCTCGGGGGCTCGATCCCGCTGACCGGCGTCTTTGCCTTCGCGGGCATCGGCATCCACGCCGGCATCCAGGATTACCTGAAGATCGTCAACGACGCCGGCGGCGTCGAAGGCCGCAAGGTGAAGTACGTCGCCGAGGACACGGGCTACAAGGTCGATGCCTCGGTGGCGGCCTTCAACAAGATCACGAGCCAGGAGAAGGTGTCGCTCTATTACGGCGACTCGACCGGCTTCTCGAAAACGATCAACCCGGAGCTCGAGCGCCGCGGCTCCATCCTCATGGCCGGCGCCTCATTTGCGAGCGAGCTCAACGATCCCAAGAAATATCCCCTGCAGTTCATGGCCGGACCCGACTATTCGGAGATGTTCGGCATCCTCCTGCGCTACATCGCCAACGAGAAGGCCGGTGCCAGGCTCGCCTTCGTCTATTCCGACACGGAGTTCGGCCGCGATCCGATCGTGCCGAGCGAGGCGCTCGCCAAGACGCTCGGCCTCGAGGTCGTGGAGAAGATCGTGACGCCGCCGGGCAGCGTCGATGTCTCCACCGAGGTGCTGAAGCTGCGCCGGGCGCGGCCGGATTTCACCATCTTCCACGGCTACGTGCTGGCGCCCATACCCGAGTTCATCGCCCAGGCCAAGCAGATGGGCCTCGCGAGCCGGTTCATGGGCACCTTCTGGAGCATGGACAATTCCACCGTCGAGCGCATGGGCGAGGCGGCCGATGGTTTCATGGGCGTCATGCCCTATCGCTACTACTACGACACCGAGGGTGAGAGCCCGATGCTGGAGAAGATCCGGCAGATGCGGCCCGAATACCAGTCGACGGCCTATCTGCAGGGTTTCGTCACCGCGCTCCTGATGTGCGAGGCAGCGAAACGCACCCTCGCCGCTGGCAAGGAGCTGACCGGCGCCAATCTCAAGGCCGGGCTCAACAGCATCAAGGATTTCGACACCGGCGGCCTCTTCGGCGTGCCGATATCGATCCCCGGCAATTCCGTGCCGATCGGGCGCATCTATGCCTTCGACGGCAAGGCGAAGCAGATGAAGCCGGCCTCCGACTGGATCCGCCTCGAGGCGTGACGGCAGCACGGAGACAAGAAGCCATGGCCGCGCCGCACCTGCTCGAGGTCGACAACATCGAGGTCGTCTACAACCGCACGATCCAGGTGCTGCGCGGCCTGTCGCTCGTCGTGCCGAAGGGGCGCATCGTCGCCCTGCTCGGCTCGAACGGCGCGGGCAAGTCGACGCTCTTGAAGGCCGTCTCCAACCTGCTCGCCATCGAGGACGGGGCGGTGACGAGTGGCGCCATCCGCTTCGCCGGAGAGGACATCGCTGCGCTCGCGCCGCACACGCTGGTGCGGCGCGGGCTCTTCCACGTCATGGAGGGGCGCCGCATCTTCGAGGATCTCACCGTCGAGGAGAACCTGACTGCCGCGACCTTCGCCCTCACCGGGCGCGGCGCGTCGAAACCGTCCTTCGAGCGCGTCTACAGCTATTTCCCGCGCCTCCACGAGCGGCGGAAGGGGCTCGCCGGCTACCTCTCCGGCGGCGAGCAGCAGATGCTCGCCATCGGCCGGGCCCTCGTCGCCGAGCCGTCGCTGATCCTGCTCGACGAGCCCTCGCTCGGCCTCGCCCCCAAGATGATGGAGGAGATCTTCACGATCATCGCACGCATCAATGCGGACGAGGGGGTCTCCATGCTGCTCGTCGAGCAGAACGCGACGGTTGCCCTCGCCGTGGCACACCAGGGCTACATCATGGAGACGGGCAAGCTCATGATCGAGGGATCGGTCGACAAGCTCATCCACGATCAGGATGTGCGCGAGTTCTACCTCGGCTTCGGTGGCGGAGGCGACGCCCGGAGCTACCGCGACGTCAAGCACTACAAGCGCCGCAAGCGCTGGCTGTCGTGAGAAAGGTTGCCGAGATGCCGCCCGCTCCCGAACTGCCGTCGCTGACCTTGCCGCAGATGCTGCGCGAGAACGCGCGAGCGATGCCGGACCGCCTGGCCCTCAGGCAGAAGGACTTCGGCATCTGGCAGCCTATCACCTGGGGCGGTTACTACAGCCGCGCCGCCCATGTCGGGCTCGGCCTCAGGGCGCTCGGCCTCGGCGAGGGCGGTCATGTCGGCATCCTCTCCGAAAACCGCGCCGAATGGGTGCTGGCGCAACTCGGAGCCGGGCTCGTCGGCGCGGTCACCATCGGCGTCTATCCAACGAGCCCGGCGAACGAGGTCGCCTACGTCCTCGGCCATGCCGGCGTCGAAATCGTCGTCTGCGAGGACCAGGAGCAGACCGACAAGGTGCTGGAGCGCCTGGACGAACTGCCCCAATTGCGGCGCATCGTCGTCATCGAGCCCAAGGGCCTGCGCCACTATCCTCAGGACCGGATCACGACCTTCGCCGAGCTCGAGCGGCTGGGGGCGGAACAGGGGCGTTTGGAGCCCGGCAAGATCGATGCCTGCCTTGCCCGCCAGCAGCTCGGGGACACGGCCCTCATCGTCTACACCTCGGGCTCCACCGGCAAGCCCAAGGGGGCAATGCTCAGCTACCGCAACATGCGCGCCGAGGCGGCCGGCACCATCGAGCGCCTTGGCTTCGACGCAGCGACGACCAACCTGTCCTACCTGCCGCTGTGCCATGTCGCCGAGCAGATGCTGAGCACCATGGCGCCGATCTATGCCGGCTCCTGCGTCTCTTTCGGCGAGTCGATCAGGACGGTGCAGGAGGATTTGCGCGAAGTCGCGCCGAGCCTCTTCCTCGGCGTCCCGCGCATTTGGGAGAAGTTGCACTCCGCCATCCACATCAAGCTGGCCGAGGCCGGCGGCTGGCGCAAACGCCTGTTCGAGGCCGGCATGCGCGCCTGCGAGCCCTTCGCGGAGAAGCCGAAGGGCAAGAGGAACTGGCGCGAGCGGGCCGTCTTCGCGCTCTATTACGCGCTCATTTTCCGCGCGCTGCAGAACTTCATCGGGCTGCGCGAGGTGAAGGTGGCGCTGACCGGCGCCGCGCCCATCCCGCAGCGCATCGTCCGCTTTTTCCGCACGCTGGGCGTGCCGCTGGTCGAGGTCTACGGCCTCACCGAGACCTCCGGCATGGTCACCGGGCAGCGGCTCGACCACCTTGTGCCGGGCGCCGTGGGCGAGCCCGTCGCCGGTGCCGAAGTTCGGCTCGGCGAGGCCGGGGAGTTGCTGGTCCGGGGCGATCTCGTCTTCGAGGGCTATTACCGCAACGAGGAGGCGACGCGCGCGGTGCTGCGCGACGGCTGGCTGCATACGGGGGACGTGGCCGCCTTCGTCGACGGACAGGTGCGCATCGTCGACCGCCTCAAGGACATCATGATCACGGCGGGCGGCAAGAACCTGAGCCCGTCGGAGATCGAGAACACGGTCAAGACGAGCGCCTACATCAAGGAATGCATCGTGGTGGCCGACGGGCGCCGCTACGTCACCGCGCTCATCCAGATCGACGGCGAGACGGTGGCGCAATGGGCCGAGAGCCAGCGCATCGGCTTCAGCAATTTCCGCAGCCTCGCCGAGCACCCGCGCGTGCGCGAACTCGTCACCCTGGAAGTCGAGCGCGCCAATGCCGAGCTCGCTCCTGTGGCGCAGATCAAGCGCTTCCACCTCCTCACCAAGGAGCTCGACCACGACGACGACGAGGTGACGGCGACGATGAAGGTCCGCCGTGCCAATATCGCGAGGAAATACGCCGCCGAGATCGAGGCGCTCTATGCGCCCGCGGCGCGCGTGGCATGAGAGGGCGGCCATGACCAGCACAGGGCTGTCCCCCTGGAAGACGCGGAAGGAGCGCGAGCGCGACCGCGAGATGAAGCGCGAGGCGGTGCTGCGCGCGGCCGCGCGCGCCTTCAACGAGCAGGGCTTCCACAAGACCTCGCTCGACGATGTCGCCGAGCGGCTGAACGTCTCGAAGCCGACGATCTATTATTACGTCAGGAGCAAGGACGAGATCCTCTTCGAATGCGTGCGCATTGGCCTCGAGCGTCTCGACGCGGCGTCCCGCACGGTGCTGCCGGGCGGCACCGGCCTCGCGCGGCTGATCGCGCTGTGGACCGAATATGCGCGCATCGTCACGGAGGATTTCGGGCGCTGCCTGATCCTCGTCGGCGAGGACCCGCTGCCGGTGGAGACGCGGCGGCAGCTGCGCGCTCTCAAGAGCAAGATCGACCATCGCTTCCGCAGCGTCGTGGAGGATGGCATCGCGGATGGCTCCATCCGCGCCTGCGACCCCAAGCTCATCGCCTTCGCCGGCGCCGGCGCGCTCAGCTGGATCGCCCGCTGGTATAACCACACCGGACCCCTTGACGTCGATACGGTCGCCCGGCAGCTCATCGACGTCCTCGTCCACGGCATCGCCAATCCGCCTGCAGCGGCCGGAGCGCTTGCCGCGCCCTGAGGCAAAGCGCCGGCACGCCTCACACCAGCTTCGGCGTGGATCCTGTTCCACGACGAATCGGTGCGCTGCACCCCCATGAGGTCCGGGCCTATCGCCCGGATGCGGAGTGGCTTCCGCCTACTCTGCCTGTTGCCTCACTTGCCCCGCCCGGCCGCCCGGCCCGGCGGGGCACTTTATCTCTGCCCGCTTGCCCTTCACCCGTAAGAGCTCCACGCCGGGCCGGGGCGCCGGGACGCAAGTTCCCTGGTCCCGGGCAGTCTCGACCTTTGGGGCCTGCGCGATCGTCAGCTCCGCGGAACGCTACGCTCCAGGAACCGCCGGATGAAGGTGGCGATCTCCTCGGCGTGGGTTTCGAGCGCGAAATGCCCGGTGTCGAGCAGATGCACCTCGGCATTCGGATTGTCGCGCTTGTAGGCCTCGGCCCCCGGCGGCAGGAAGAAGGGATCCCAGCGTCCCCACACCGCCAGGAACGGCGGCTTGCGCGCGGCGAAATAGGCCTGAAACTGGGGGTACATGGCGACATTGTTGGCGTAGTCGCCGAACAGGTCGAGCTGGATCTCGTCGTTCCCCGGGCGGCTGATCTGCGCGTAATCGAGCCAGTAGGCCTCCGGTGCGACCTGGCTGGCATCGGGCACCCCGTGCACATACTGCCACTTGACGCCGTCGAGCGTCAGCATGGGGCGGAGCGCATCCCGGTTGTCCTGGCTCGGGTCCTGCCAGTAGCGGCGCACCGGCGCCCAGTCCTCGCCGAGGCCCTCCTCATAGGCGTTGCCATTCTGCGAGATGATGGCGGTGATGCGCTCGGGGCGGGCGAGCGCCAGGCGAAACCCCACCGGAGCACCGTAGTCGAAGACGTAGATCGCATAGCGGGTGAGGCCGATGGCATCGGTGAAGCGCTCGACGACCTGCGCCAGGTTGTCGAAGGTATAGGCGAACTCGCCGCGCGGCGGCGCCGACGTGTAGCCGAAGCCGGGCAGGTCCGGCGCGACGATGTGATAGCGGTCGGCGAGCAGCGGGATCAGCCGGCGGAACATGTGCGACGAGGTCGGGAAGCCGTGCAGCAGCAGGAGCGTCGGGTTCCGCCGGTCGCCCGCCTCTCGGTAGAAGACCGTCACCGGCCCCACATGGGCCGTGCGCAGGGCGATGGGAGGGGCGCTGGTCATCGTTTTTCTCCGGTATCTGCCGGGCCAAATGCCCGTTGCCGCCACCTTCCATCATTGCGGCTTTCGTCGGAATGCACGACAATAGGCGGTCACTCTTCCGCGTCTCGGAATGGCCATGGATCGCATCGACGCGATGAGGGTGTTCGTCGCCGCCCTCGACGAAGGCAGCCTTGCCGGCGCCGGGCGGCGGCTCGGCCGTTCACCGGCCGCCGTGAGCCGTGCGATCAGCTTTCTCGAAGGCCATGTCGGCGTTCCTCTCCTCCACCGCACCACCCGCTCCATCCGGCTGAGCGAGGCGGGCGAGCGCTATGCCGCCGCCTGCCGGCGCGTGCTCACGGACCTCGAGGAGGCCGACATGCTGGCCGCGGGCGAGCGCTCGGCGCCGCGCGGCACCCTGGCCGTCACGGCGCCCGTGGTGAGCGGCGAGGAGGTGCTGCGCCCCGTCCTCGACGGCTTTCTCGACGCCTTCCCGGAGGTCTCGGCGCGGCTCGATCTGCTCGACCGTCCGGTCAACCTCATCGACGAGGGGATCGACGTCGCGCTGCGCATCGCGCATCTGCCCGATTCCTCCATGGTGGCCGTGCACATTGGCGAGGTGCGCCGCGTGGTCGCCGCCGCCCCGCGCTATCTTGCGGCCCACCCGCCGATCAGGACCCCGGCCGACCTCGCCGGGCACCGGATCGTGACGGTGCCGCTCGGCGGGATCGATTCCTGGAGCTTTCCGCCGGCCGGCCGGTCCGGCCTGCCCCGTGCCGTTTCCTTCGCGCCGCGCCTGGTGGTGAACAGCGTCCGTGCCGCGGTCGCCTCGGCTGCCGAGGGGCGGGGCATCGTGCGGCTTTTCTCCTATCACGTGGCCGAGAAGGTGCGGGCCGGGGAGCTCGCGATCATTCTCGAGGCCGACGAGCCGCCACCGCTTCCCGTCCACCTCATCACCCCCGAGCGCCGCCTTTCGGTGCCGAAGGTGCGCGCCTTCGTCGATTTCGCGATCCCGCGCCTGCGGGCCGCCTTTGCGCGCTTGAAGGCGGACGTCGCGTCCTGAGAGGGCCTTCGACAATCGGGCGCGGGGCGGAACCGTTGGCCTAGGACGACGGTTTTCGTTATCATGATCGGAAATCGTCACGGAGGGCTCCGATGACCCCAGCCCAGTGCCGCGCGGCACGTGCCATGGTGGATCTGTCCCAGGAGGATCTGGCGAAGGCCGCTGCCGTCGGCCTGTCCACGGTGCGCAACTTCGAGACCGGCCGCACCCTGCCCATCGTGAACAATCTCGCCGCCATTCGGCGGGTGCTGGAGGAGGCGGGCATCGTCTTCCTCGACGACGGCGCGGCAACCGTCGGCGGGCCCGGCGTTCGCCTCAGGGCACGCCGCAACGAGTTCATTCCGCCGGACGAACTGACCTCGGAGACGGACAGCTGAGCGCCGGCGTCGAGAGATGTGAGCGGCGCATCGCTCCCTGCGGCGCGGAAGCGCGATGACCGGGCGAGGCGCTGTGCTAAGATGATCCCATGTTGAAGCTGCTGCGCGGCGCCCGCTCCCTTGTGCTCCTCGCCTCCATGGCCGTCCTTCTCGGCGGCCTCGCGGGGGGAGGTCGCATGGCTGAGGTAAGGGCCGGCGACGCGGGGCCCGGGCAAACGGCGCCCGAAGCGACGACCTCGGCGCATGCGGGTCACCGGGCGCATGCCGGCCATTCCGCCGGCACCGTCCGGCCGGCTGAGCACGACGTCGGGCGCGAGCACGCGATGGCGATCGAGGCAGCGGCGAAAGAGGCCTCGGTGGACGAGGGCTGCTGCCCCGGCCATCCGCCGGCCGCGGCCGGGCGCAACTGCCTCGCCGTTTGCCTCATGTCGGCCTGTTCGACCTCCGTGCTACCGTCGGTCGGCACGCCCGCGTTCTCCGCTTGCCCGGGCGGCCCGTGGCCCTGGATGGCTGCGGCCCTCCCGGAGGGCATATCGCCGGAGACGGCAACACCTCCTCCTCGCGCCTGAAGGCGGCCGCGGGCCATGTCCTGCGGCACTAGGCACATCGATCCGATCGAGGAGAAGAATGATGAAGATTTCCATGATTGCGCTCGCGCTCGCCGTGGGCATGGCCGCACCTGCCTTTGCCCAGCAGCCCCCGGATGCCGGGCACGGCGCCCACCACGGCGCACCTGCCGAGAGTGGACAGGCCACGGCGCCCCAAGTCCAGATGCCCCAGGCCCAGGCGCCCGCGGCGATGCCGGGCATGGGCATGATGGGCGCCGGCCAAGGCGGCTGCCCCATGATGCAAGGCATGATGCAGGCCATGATGGGCCGCGGCGGCATGGGCCACGGCATGGGTTCTGGCATGGGCCAGGGCATGGGCTCCGGCATGGCGGGAACGCCCAGGGGCGACCAGAGCGTCGCCTCCCTCGCGTTCAATGCCGTCAACGAGCGGATGCACCGCGACATGGACGTGACCTTCACCGGCGATGCGGATGCCGATTTCGTGCGCGCCATGATCCCGCACCATCAGGGGGCCGTGGACATGGCCAAGGTGGTCCTCGCCTTCGGCAAGGACCCCAAGATCCGCGAGCTGGCCGAGAGCGTCGTCCAGGCGCAGGAGAGCGAGATCGCCATGATGAAGGCCTGGCTCGAGGCCAACGAGAAGAAGTGACGGCAAGGGCGGGGCGGCCGTGCCGCCGCCCCGCCTTCCCGTCAGAAGGGATATCCGACATGACATCGAGAACGATTGACAGGCGCGGCCTTCTTGCGGGCCTCGCAGCTCTTGCTGTCGTCGCCCGTCTCCCGGCCGCCGCGGCGGAGGCGTTGCCGCCCGTCACGGTCAGCCGCGATCCGGCATGCGGCTGCTGCGAGGCCTGGGTGGAGCACATGCGCGCAGCCGGCTTTCGTGTAACGGTCGTCGAGACGACCGCGATCAACCGCGTCAAGGCGCGCCTCGGCGTGCCGCAGGACCTCGCCTCCTGCCATACGGCGGAGGTTGCCGGCTATGTGCTCGAAGGCCATGTGCCGGCGGATGCCGTCGTCCGCCTCCTTGCCGAGCGGCCGGTCGGCACCGGCCTTGCGGTGCCGGGCATGCCGGTCGGCTCGCCGGGCATGGAGGTGGAGGGCGTCGCGCCCGATACCTACGAGGTCCTGCTGTTCGGCCCGGCCGGCCAGCGCGCCTTCGCCCGGTACGAGGGCGGCCGCCTGCTCAAGGGCTGAGGCGCGGCGTCAGAACGAGGCCTTGAGGCCCACCGTCAGGGTGAGGGCGGAGAGATCCCCGCTCTGGGAGGCTGCGACCGTGCCGCAGCAGGCCCCCTTGATGGTCGCCTTGTCCTTCCTGGCCTCGTAGTACTGGTACTGGGCCTTGCCGGTCAGGGCCAAGGCATCGGTGAGGCGGACTTCACCGCCGATGGTCGCGCCGACCATCCAGGTCTGATAGTCCGCCTCCGAAATATAGTTGCTGTAGTAGATGAAGTTCGGGTCGGCCGTAATGCTGTTCATCCGTGCCCTGTCGCTGGCGAAGACGATGGGGCTGCCGATGACCTCCGCCATGAGCCGGTAGCCACCGCCGTCGTAACCGACGCCGATGCCAATGTACGGCGTATGCCACCACTGGTCGTAGGACGACGAGAGAGGCAGGTCGGACAAGTCGCCGAGCACGTCGTTGAACAGCGCCCGGCTGCCGCGATCCTTCAGTCCAACCCGCAGGTAGCGGTAGCCGGCCAGCCCCGAGAGGGTGAAGCTCGTATCCTGATAGATGTTGATGCCAATGGATGCATCGATCTGATACATCGTCGGCAGCTTGGCCTTGTCGTTGCGCCAGTTCACCCGCGTCCGGCAGCCGAGGTCGCAGATGATGGCATCGGTGAAGGAATCGGAGGAATTGCCGGACCATGCCACGGTCCAGCCGGAGAGGCGCAGGTCGAGCCAGTCCCAGCGATAGCCGAGGGTCGCGCCGACGATGCCGGCATTATCGATCTTCCACTTGGTATGGGCGAATTGCTCCCCGCAGCAGTTGTAGGCAGCCTGCTCGACGGTGCCTGTCAGGTAACCAGTGAATACCTCAAGGGAAAAATTTGAGCTGAGCGGCGCCTGTGGGCGTGGCTTTTCCGTAATCCACGGCAAATCGGCTGCGAGCGCTGTGCTAGGAAGAAGTACAACTGCTGCAACACTCGAGAGAAATAGTTTTCTTTCACGTGATGTGAGCACTGAAGCCTCCCGCTGCACCAAGTTCTTTGCAGGCTAGGAGGATTGGCTGAGTCGGTACAATCAGAAGTTGTCTGTTGATATGTTGTGCATATTAAGGCTGCGGATGGGCAGCTAAAGCTCCGTCAGCAGGATATTCGTTTCCGTATGGGTGACGCCCCGGATCGAGCGGATTTCCGTCAGCACGCGGTCGAGCGTCGCGAGGTCGCCGGCGTTGATCTCCACCACCACGTCCCAGCGTCCGTTGGTGGAATAGATGCGCGCCACCTCCGGGATGCGGCGGATGGCGGCGATGACCGGCCGGTTGTCGGTGGCGCGCGCTTCCAGCATCGTCAGGGCCCGTACGGGCACCGTCTCGACGTCGCTGCGCAGCCGCGCGGTGAAGCCGACGAGCACCCCCCGACTCATCAGGCGGTCGATCCGGTTCTGCACCGTCGCGCGCGACACGCCGAGGATGCGCGCCAAGGTTGCCGCCGGCATGCGCCCGTCCTTGCGCAGGAGGTCGATCAGGCGGCGGTCGGTGTCGTCGAGGTCGGCCATCTGGCGAAATGCTCTCTTGTCCTAGCGATACGCTCGCTTGGTGGCATATCGTAACACATTGCTGCCTTTTCGTTAGAGGTCGTGGTCCCCATCCTCTCGCGACGCATCAGCTTCTGGCGAAGGGACGAGGCGGGTGAAGGACATTGCAGGGCCGCGTGACATCGGCCTTCTCGGTATTCCGCTCGAGGCCGGCGGTGCCGTCGCCGGCACGCTGATGGGGCCGGCCGCCCTGCGCACGGCCGGGCTTGCGGCGCGGTTGACGGGGCTCGGCCATCGCGTGCACGACCACGGCGATGTGACGCCGGAGACGGTCGCCGACCATGACCTGCCGGCGGAAATCGCCGCGCGCTGCCGCAGCGCCGGCACCGTCGCGGGCTTCGTCCGCGCTGCCCACGAGCGGGCGCTCTCGATCCTCGAGGCGGGGCAGATGCCGGTCTTCATGGGCGGCGACCACAGCATCTCCATGGGCACGGTGAGCGCCGTCGCGCGCCACTGCGCCGCGACGGGGCGTGACCTCGTGCTGCTCTGGCTCGATGCCCATGCCGATTTCAACACGCCGGCGACCAGCCCGTCCGGCAACATCCACGGCATGCCGGTGGCCATGCTGTGCGGCGACGAGAGCCTGAAGCCGCTCCTCGGCAAGCATCGCTTCCCGCCGCTCGCGCCGGAGAACGTGCATCTCTTCGGCCTGCGCTCGATCGACCAGGAGGAGCGGCGGGCGATCGCGCTCAACGGCCTCGACGGCATCGACATGCGCCTCGTCGACGAGTTCGGCGTCTCGGTGCTGCTGCGCCGCATCCTCGCCGATCTCGATCCGGCGCGGACGCACCTGCACGTCAGCCTCGACGTCGATTTCCTCGACCCCGCGGTGGCGCCGGGGGCCGGCACCCCGGTGCCCGGCGGCGCGACCTATCGCGAGGCCCATCTCGTCATGGAGATGCTGCACGACAGCGGCCTCGTCGGCTCGCTCGACATCGTCGAGCTCAATCCCTTCCTCGACGAGCGCGGCCGCAGCGCCGTGGTGCTCGCCGAGCTGACGGCGAGCCTCTTCGGCCGCTCGGTGCTCGATCGTCCCGCCGGCCAGCGCGGCATCGCCCGCGCCGCCGCGACCTTTGCGGAGACCACCTCATGACCATGCTCTCGGCCGATTTCATCGCCCTCGAACAGGCACTCGGCGCCCACAATTACAAGCCGCTCGACGTGGTGCTCGCGCGCGGCGAGGGCGTCTGGGTGTGGGACGTGGAGGGGCGGCGCTATCTCGACTGCCTGTCCGCCTATTCCGCCGTCAACCAGGGGCATTGTCACCCCAGGATCCTCGCCGCCATGGTCGAGCAGGCGAAGAAACTGACGCTCACCTCCCGCGCCTTCCGCAACGAGCAGCTGGCGCTGTTCTACGAGGAGGTCGCGACGCTCACCGGCTCGCACAAGGTGCTGCCCATGAACAGCGGCGCCGAGGCGGTGGAGAGCGCCATCAAGGCCGTGCGCAAGTGGGGCTACGAGGTTAAGGGCGTGCCGGAGGGCCAGGCCGAGGTCATCGTCTGCGCCAACAACTTCCACGGCCGCACCATCACCATCGTCGGCTTCTCGACGGACCCCGACGCGCGCGGCGGCTTCGGCCCCTTCGCGCCGGGCTTCCGCGTCGTGCCCTTCGGCGATGCGGCCGCCTTCGAGGCGGCGATCACGCCCAACACCGTCGGCTTCCTCGTCGAGCCCATACAGGGCGAGGCCGGCGTCGTCATCCCGCCGGCCGGCTATTTCAAGCGCGTGCGCGAATTGTGCACCGCGCACAACGTTACCCTGATCCTCGACGAGATCCAGACCGGCCTCGGCCGCACCGGCAAGCTGCTGGCCGAGGAGCACGAGGGCATCGAGGCGGACGTCACCCTCATCGGCAAGGCCCTGTCGGGCGGCTTCTATCCGGTCTCGGCCGTGCTCTCCAATTCCGAGGTGCTCGGGGTCCTGAAGCCCGGTCAGCACGGCTCGACCTTCGGCGGCAATCCGCTCGCCTGCGCCGTCGCGCGCGCGGCGCTCAAGGTGCTGACGGACGAGGGCATGATCGAGAACTCGGCTGTGCAGGGCGCCTATTTCCAGCAGGCGCTCGCCGGCCTGCGCAGCAACATCATGCGCGAGGTGCGCGGGCGCGGCCTCATGATCGCCGTCGAGCTCCATCCGGAAGCCGGCGGCGCCCGCCGCTACTGCGAGGCCCTGCAGGCACGCGGCGTCCTCGCCAAGGACACGCACGGCGACACCATCCGCCTCGCCCCGCCGCTCGTCATCGGTCGCGAGGAGATCGACTGGGCGATGGAACAGATCGAGCCGGTGCTCACCGGCGCGGTGTGAGGGGAGGGCGCGTCGCGGCGCCCTCGTGCCCCGGATGCGCTGCAGCATGAAATGCTGCGGTGCTGATCCGGGGCTCATTCGTCGCGGGATATACGGCGCCTTCGGCGAGTCCTCACGCTGGTTCCGGGGTCGCATTCCGCTCGCGCTGCATGCGCCCGGGAAACGAGGTCGTGTGTAAAGGCAGGGGCCGACGGCGGTTGCCGCCCGCCGCCGTTTCCGCAAAAGATCGCGTGAGCGTCAACCGGGATTCGATCTGACCATGCAGATGTTTGATGCCGCCGCGGTCCGTGCCGCCCTGCCGTGGCCGGGCCTCATCGCCGCCCTTGAGGAGATGTTCGCCAGAGGCGCCGACGTGCCCCAGCGCCAGAGCCTCACCATCGCGAACCCGAAGGGCGACGACGGCACGCTGCTCCTGATGCCGGCCTGGATCGGCGGCGACAGCATCGGCGTCAAGGCCGTCACCTTCTTCCCGGGCAATACGGCCCTCGGCCTCGCTACCATCAACGCCGCCTACCTCCTCTTCGACGGCGCCGACGGGCGCCTCAAGGGCGTCTACGAGGGCGATGAACTCACCGTCCGCCGCACCGCCGCCGCCTCGGCGGTCGCGGCCAAACGCCTCGCGCGCGCGGATGCGCGGCATCTTCTCGTCGTCGGCACCGGGCAGCTCTCGGCCAACATGGCCGCGGCCCATGCGAGCGTGCGCCCCTTCACCCGCATCGAGATCTATGGCCGTAGCCCCGACAAGGCGGCTCAGGTCGTCGCGGCCCTCGCGGAGGAGGGGCTGACGGCGCAGGTCTGCGAGGACCTCGCTGCAAGCGCCGCGGCGGCGGACGTCATCTCCTGCTGCACGAGCGCGACCCAGCCGGTCGTGCGGGGCGCATGGCTCAAGCCCGGCGCCCATCTCGACCTCGTCGGCGCCTTCAAGGGCGACATGCGCGAGGCCGACGACGAGGCGGTGCGGCGGGCGAGCCTGTTCGTCGACCTGCGCCCCGGCGCCATCCTCGCCGGTGATCTCGCCCAGCCGCTGGCGGCCGGCATCATCGCCGAGAGCGACATCCGCGCCGACCTGAAGGAACTCGTCACCGGCGCCCATCCGGGCCGCACCGGCGAGGACGAGATCACCCTCTTCAAGTCCGTCGGCTATGCGCTGGAGGATCTCGCGGCCGCCCGCCTCATCGCGGGGCAGGCCGGCTGATCACCACGTCCGCCGGCCCTTGACGACCGGCAGTCGGTGTCCCACCTCTCGCGCCGTGGGGACGACCCTGCCCCGGCGCAGGCCGGGTTTTCTCCCGGCCGGGACGACCCTGCCGCCGCCCGGCCCCGATGGCATTCAGCGTCCGGCGGGCACAACGACAGGATCGTGCGTTATGGCTTGGGCCTATCTATTCCTTGCCGGCCTCTTCGAAGTGGGCTGGGCCGTCGGCCTCAAGTTCACGGATGGTTTTAGCCGGCCGCTGCCGACGGCACTCACCGTCGCCTCGATGATCGTGAGCCTCGGCCTTCTCGGCCTCGCCCTCAAGAACCTGCCGCTCGGCACTGCCTATGCTGTCTGGACCGGCGTCGGCACGGTCGGCACGGTGATGCTCGGCATCATGCTGTTCGGCGAGGCCGCCGACGCGCTCAGGCTCGCCTGTATCGGCCTCATCGTCGCCGGCATCGTCGGGCTGAAGCTCGTCACGCCGGCGGCCTGACCTGGGTTAGGGGCGGGGAAGTGCAACCGCTCTCGTCATGGCCGGGCTCGTCCCGGCCAGCCACGCCTTCGACGTCGCGCAGCCTTTAAGGGCGTGGATGCCCGCGACGAGCGCGGGCATGACGTGTGACAAAAGAGCCGCCGGTATCGCGTCCGAGCACCTCCTCCTTCACCCCTCCACGACGACGATATGCACGCGTCGCGGGCCGTGGGCGCCGAGCAGCAGCGTCTGCTCGATGTCGCCTGAACGGGAAGGGCCCGTCACGAAGTTCACGGTGCGCGGCATCTGCCCCTTGCCGTAGGTGAAGCGGATGCGGCCCCACATCTCCTCGTAGTCGCCGGCGAGGTCCTTCGCATTGACGACGACGATGTGATTGTCGGGCAGGAAATTGAGCGTCGTCGGATTGTCCTCGCCCGAGACGAGGACGAGCGTGCCGGATTCGGCGATACCGGCGAAGGCATGGCTGACGCCGTTGAGGTCGCGCCCCTCGCTCGCTCCTCTCGTAATCTCCAGCGCTGTCTCTCCCCACGGCATGCTGGCGAGGCGCGCGTCCGCGCCCATGCGCACCGCGGCCGGCAGGTTGTGGTCGCGCAGATAGTCGGCAACCGCCGCCGGCACCGCATCCGCCGAGGAGACCATGGCGACACTCGCCTGTGCCCGCTCGGCCTCGGCCTTGAACAGGGCGATGCGCTCGGAACCGGTCACCTGACCGCGGCCGGGAATGAGCCCCTTGGGCGCGCGCTCGATGCGGTCGTCGACCGCGTCGCGGCGCGGCGCCTCAGTGCCGGTGACGCCGAGCGAGCGGCGGATATTGGCGAAGATCTCGGCGCGGGCGTTGCTCATGGCGGAATCGTTTTTGGGATTGCCGCTCATCTCAGGCCACCTTCCGGTTGGCGCGCTCCTTGCGCCAGCGCTCCTGGAAGGAGGCGCCCTGCGGGGCGGGGAAGTCGCGATAGCGCGTCCAGCCACCGGCGCCCGGCAGCCAGCGCAGGCGCCCCTTGCCGCCGCCGGCGAAGGCGAGGGCGCGCATGGCAAGGCCGGTCGCGAGCCGGTAGAGCGTCGGCCGCCGGGCGAAGAAGCCCCATACCGAGAGGCCCGAGCGGACGGTGGCCGGTGTCAGATGCCGCTCGAACTCGCGCTCGCGCCAGTGGCGCATCATCTTGGGCAGCGGGATGCGTACGGGGCACACGCTCTCGCAGCGTCCGCAGAAGGTCGAGGCATTGGGCAGGTGCCCGGCCTTGTCGACGCCGATGAGGCTTGGCGTCAGCACGGCGCCCATGGGCCCGGGATAGACCCAGCCGTAGGCGTGCCCGCCGACGGCGTGGTAGACCGGGCAATGGTTCATGCAGGCACCGCAGCGGATGCAGCGCAGCATGTCCTGGAAATCCGTGCCCAGCATCGCCGAGCGCCCGTTGTCGAGGATGACGACGTGGTATTCGCCCGGCCCGTCCGGGTCGCCCGGCCGCCGCGGCCCGGTGGAGAAGGTGGTGTAGACCGACATGTCCTGCCCGGTCGCCGAACGGGCGAGCACGCGCAGGATTTGCGACACGTCCTCCAGCGTCGGCACCAGCTTCTCGATCGAGGCGAGCACGATATGCGCCTTGGGCAGGGTCTGTGTCAGGTCGCCGTTGCCCTCGTTGGTGACGATGATGGAGGTGCCTGTCTCCGCGACGAGGAAGTTCGCGCCCGTGATGCCGACGTCGGCAGCGAGGAAGCGCTCGCGCAGCACCTGGCGCGCCTCGCCGAGGAGCGTCACCGGCTCGGTGAGGTCGCGGTCCTTGTCGAGCCCCTTGTGCACGCGGCGGAAGTCCGACGCCACCTGCTCCTTGGTGAGGTGCACGGCGGGGGCGATGATATGCGAGGGCGGCTCGTTCCTGAGCTGGATGATGTATTCGCCAAGGTCGGTCTCCACCGGCTCCATGCCGAGGCCCTCGAGATGGGCGTTGAGCCCGATCTCCTCGGCGATCATCGACTTGCCCTTGGTGACGGTCTTCGCCTCGAGGCGCCGGCAGATCGCGCCGACGATGTCGCAGGCCTCCTTCGCCGTGCGGGCGAAATGGACATGCCCGCCGGCCGCGGTCACCGCCTGCTCGTAGCGCTCCAGGTAGAGGTCGAGATGGGCGAGGGTGTGGTTCTTGATGTCCCGCGCCGAATCCCGCAACGCCTCGAACTCGGGCAGCCGCTCGGCCGCATGCACGCGCTTGTCGATGAAGCCCTGCCGCACATTGCCCAGCGCCTTCTGCAGCTGCGTGTCGCCGAGCGCCTGATGGGCGTTTTCCTTGAACTTCGGAGAGGTGGGATGAAGCGTCATGTCTTTGTCGTCCCTCGGGCGGTCAGCATATCAGGAGGACGGGTCCCGCGCGTCAAGTGCGACGGGCGAGGCCAACCGCGGTGGGGCAGCGTTTCGCCGGCGCACGCTGCTGTCCTTCCGTGCCCGCCGTGCAAGCAATGGCGGAGCTCCCTGAAGTAGAGTCCGGCAATATCAATCCGGCTATCGCAGAGAAAGTCGCCCTGTCCGAATACGATGCTCGTTGATTATTTGGAGATCTTGCATGGAACGCCGTTCTTTCATCAAGGGTTTTGCCGGCCTGGCGCTTTGCCCGGTCTGCGCTGGTGCCGCCGCGGCGGGCGAGCCGCATTGGGGTTATGAGGGCGGCGAAGGGCCGGAATACTGGGGCAAGCTGTCGGAGGAGTTCAGGGCCTGCGCCATCGGCCGCGGCCAATCGCCCATCGATCTCGATCATCCGCAGCGCGCCGATCTGCCGAAGCTCGATCCGCGCTATGCTGCCGGCTTCCCGCGCATCGCCAACAACGGCCATACGGTCCAGGTCGATGCGGCACCGGGCAACAGGCTGGTCGTCGGCGAGGATGTCTACGACCTCATCCAGTTCCACTTCCACCACCCGAGCGAGCACCGCCTGCGCGGCAGGCGCTTTCCCCTCGAATGCCACTTCGTGCATCGCGGTACGGACGGCGGCCTCGCCGTGCTCGGTGTTCTCCTGGCGCGCGGGCGAGCCAACGGGGCCTTCGAGACGATCCTGGCGCATGCGCCGCAGCAGGCTGGCGCTTCCGCCGCCCTGACGGGCCTCGATATCTCGGGCCTTCTGCCGGATGCCGGACGCTATGTGCGCTATAGCGGCTCGCTCACGACGCCCCCGTGCAGCGAGGGTGTGGACTGGATCGTGCTTACCACGCCCGTGGAGGTGGCCGAGACGCAGGTCGCCCGCTTCGCGGCGCTCTATCCGAACAACGCCCGCCCCGTTCAGCCGCGCAATCGCAGGATCCTGCGCGAGACGTGACGCGCCAAAGAGGCCGAGCGTCATCCTCGGAACCTTCCGGAAGAGGGACGGGCAACGTGTGGGAGCAAAGGCGAGGCGCAACTTCCGGCGGCAATGGGCAGGCGAGCGGCCGCGCACGACCTCTCGCCTGCCCGGTGGCGGTTTGCCGCTCCCCTCTTGGAGCTTGTGGCCGACAGCCGTCCGCGCGTTGTCTTTGTTGTTATCGCCCGGCCGGTGCAGGATGTGCTCCCGCATCACGCCCATCGATCCGCAGGAATCGAAGACGGCAGCACGGGGCGATGAGGCACCACGGGACGGCATCAGGGGCAATTCGCCTTTAGTCGAATGCGCCGTGGTGTGCGCGGGCTCACGCGCTCCCGCTCCGCTGCGCCGCTGCAGCCGCGATGGGGGCCTCGTCCGTCATGCCCGCGAGCACCTCGGCCACGTGCCGCACCTTCGTCGCCTTGCCTTCGCGGGCGAGCTTGCCCGCCATGTTCATCAGGCAGCCGAGGTCGCCCGCAAGCAGGGTGTCGGCCTCGGAGGCCGCGATGTTCTCCGCCTTCTTCGTCACGATGGCGTCGGAGATTTCCCCGTATTTCACGGCGAAGGTGCCGCCGAAACCGCAGCAGACGTCGCTCTCCTGCATCTCGACCAGCTCGAGGCCCGCGACCGTCTTCAGGAGCTGGCGCGGCTGGCGGGCGACGCCGAGCTCGCGCAGGCCCGAGCAGGAATCGTGATAGGTCACGCGCCCCTCGTAGCGCGCCTCGACGTGCCGCACCTTGAGCACGTCGACGAGAAAGCTCGTCAGTTCATGGGTGCGGGCGGCGAGATCGCTGGCCCGCGGAAGCCAGTTGGGGTCGTCGTGGAAGAGCTCGGGATAGTGCTTCCTGATCATGCCGGCGCACGAGCCCGAGGGCGCCACCACATAGTCGAAGCCGCGGAAGTTCTCGATGACCTGCTCGGCGAGGGCGCGGGTCGTGCCGCGGTCGCCGGAATTGTAGGCGGGTTGGCCGCAGCAGGTCTGAACCGGCACCTCGACGATGCAGCCGGCATCCTCCAGCAGCTTCACCGCGGCAAAGCCGACCGAAGGCCGCATGAGATCGACGAGGCAGGTGACGAAGAGGCCGACGCGCGGCCCGGGGTGGGCGACTTCGGGGGCGGCTTCGGCAGTCACGGGCGGATGTCCCTCACGTGCGGTCTCCCGGCGGTTCAGCTTCAAGATTTTCTAAACGGTTCGAGAACATGACGAACCGTTGCGCCGGTTGCAAGCGGCCTCGACGCGGGGCACGGCAGCCATCCTGCGGTTGCAGGGCTGCGCGCCGCCGCGCATGCTGGGGCACAGGGCGAGCCGGGATATCTTGGCCGGAGGGGCGATGCAGGAGCATCCGTTACGGGCGGCGGTTCTGGGCGAGATGCATGCGCGGCCCTTCGTGCCGCTCGCGACGCCGGCGCGGCTCATGCATTTCGCCTTCATGGCCGATGCGGCGGCATGCCGCGAGGATCGTGAGCGCCTCGGCGCCTTCTGTCTCGCTCGCGGCGTGGCGGGACCGCAGCCGGATACGCGCTTCCACCACGTGCCCCTGTCCGGCGGCGAACTGCGCTGGGAGCAGCACAGCGAGTTCATCACCTACACCTGGCGCATCGCCTGCGACCACAGGACGCCCTTTGCCGCCGTCGAGCGGCCGCATGCCCCGATGAGCGGGCTCCCCGCCCCGGGCCCGCTGCTCGTCGCGCTCGACCTGCATCTCCTGCCCGAGGCGGCGGCCCTGTCGCTGGAGGACATCTTCGACCGGGCCTCGCTCGCCGCCTCCATCATGGACGGCGGGGCGGCGCTGGCGGCGACGGATTTCCGCCCCGACGAGCGCGGCGCCGTGCGCATCCTGGTGCTCGATCTCGACCTGAGCCCCGCCCGCGCCGGTGCGCTGACCCAGCGGCTCATCGAGATTGAGACCTACCGCACGCTCGCCCTGCTCGGCCTGCCCGAGGCTCAGCGCCTTGCGCCCGGCCTCAGGCAGATGGAGGAGGAACTCGCGCGCATCACCCGTGCCATGCGCGAGACGGTGGGGGCGACCGCAAACTCCGCCCTGCTCGACGAACTGACGGCGCTCGCTGCCGTCTCGGAGGCCGAATCCGCCTCGTCGAGCTACCGCTTCGGCGCGAGCCGCGCCTATGACCGCATCGTGCAGCAGCGGCTCGACGTCATAGGAGAAGAGCCCTACGAGGGCCTGCCGACCTGGGCCGCCTTCCTCGCCCGACGCCTTGCACCGGCCATGCGCACGGTCCAGACGCTCGAGGAGCGGCAGGCCAACCTCTCGCGCAAGCTCGCCCGCGCGGCGACGCTGCTACGCACGCGCGTCGATGTCGAGATCGAGCAGCAGAACCGGGACCTTCTCGTCGCCATGAACAACCGCACCCGCCTGCAGCTGCGCCTGCAGCAGACGGTGGAAGGGCTCTCGGTCGCGGCCATCAGCTATTACGTCGTCGGCCTGCTCGGCTACCTCGCCAAGGGTGCCAAGGAGGCCGGCCTGCCGGTACCGGAGCCGGGCCTTGCCACTGCAGCCGCCGTGCCGCTGGCAGTGCTGGCCGTCTGGCTCGTCGTGCGCCGCATCCGCCGCCGCCATGCGGGGGAGGATCATCCTTGATTGATTGCGTTTGGAAGGCCGCGGCTCATTCCCCTCGCCGCAAGGGGGAGGGGAGAAATGTCGCTCATGCCGCTTCGTCGGGCAGGCCGAGGCCGGCGTCCCAGTAGGGCCGCGGCCCGTAGAGCGCGGCGAGAAAGTCGATGAAGGCCCGCACCTTCGGCTGCAGATGGCGGCGGCTCGGATAGACGGCGTAGATGCCGACCCGGCTCACTCCGCGCCAGCCGGGCAGCACGGCTTCGAGCCGTCCGTCCTCGAGTTCGGGGCCGATGTCCCAGGTCGAGCGCAAGGCGATGCCGATGCCGGCCAGCACCGCCTCGCGCACCACCTCGCTCGAATTGGTCCTGAGCGGGCCGGTGACCTTGATAGAGACGAGGCCCTGCGGCCCCTCGAGCCGCCAATGGTCGGTGTTGTGGGCGAGGAGCGTATGGCGGGCAAGGTCCTCCACGCCCCGCGGCCGCTCGTGCACGGCAAGATAGCCGGGCGTGGCGCAGAGCAGGCGGTGGTTCGGTGCCAGCCGGCGGGCGACGAGGCTCGAATCGGCGAGGTCGGCGATGCGCACGGCAACGTCGAACCCTTCGGCCACCACATCGACGAAGGCGTCCGACAGCTCGAGGTCGACGGTCACGCCCGGGTGCTCGTCGAGGAAGCGCTTGACGTGCGGGGCGATGTGCATGCGCCCGAAGGAGGTCGGCGCCGAGACGCGCAGCACGCCCCGCGCCGTCTCCGCGCCGCTCGTCGCCCAGCCCTCCGCCTCCTCCACCGCGGCGAGGATGGCGACGACCCGCTCGTAGAAGCCCTGGCCGATGTCCGTCAGCGCGATCTGGCGCGTCGTGCGCTGCAGGAGACGCACGCCGAGCCGCTCCTCCAACCGCCGGATGCGCTTGGAGATGACGGCCGGCGACAGGCCGAGCTCGCGGCCGGCCGCCGACATGCCCCTGGCCGCGACGACGCGGGCAAAGACGTCGAGATCACCGAGATGGTCCACCGCACGCCCCCACTTTTTCTGAAAGCGAAACAATCTTGCTGCTTTCGGTCGCGCTGGCAAAGGATTGTCAATCGATTAAAGTGATTCTCGATAAGGTTTGCTGTGCAGATTGTACGGAGCAGGTGGGCTTGATCCCTCCTCTTGAGGGGAAGGTGGATCGGTCCGAAGGACCGAGACGGGTGGGGCCTAGTCGGGAACGGCGCTCACCGTCTCGGGCGCTTGGCCCCCTCCGTCGCTGCTGTGCAGCGCCACCTCCCCCGTGCGAGGGAGGATCAAGATGGTGCTCTCTCGGGCACGCAGGGAGGATGCCGTGACGACCATCGCTTTTCCCGCGCCGGATGCGGCGGTTCTGGGACGGCGCGAGGCCATCATCGCCGGCCTTGCGCGCCTGTTGCCGGCCGAGGCGGTCATCACCTCCGAGGACGAGCGGCGTGCCTTCGAGACCGATGCGCTCACGGCCTACCGCCAGGTGCCGCTCGCGGTCGTCCTGCCGTCGACGACGGAGGAGGTCGCGGCCGTGCTGCGCTTCTGCCATGTCGAGGGCGTCAAGGTGGTGCCGCGCGGCGCCGGCACCTCGCTCGCCGGCGGCGCGATCCCGCAGGAGGATGCGGTCGTTCTCGGCATCGCCAAGATGAACCGCGTGCTCGACATCGATTTCGTCAACCGCACGGCGCGCGTCCAGGCCGGCATCACCAATCTCGCCATCAGCCAGGCGGTGGCGCACGAGGGCTTCTTCTATGCGCCGGATCCCTCGTCGCAGCTCGCCTGCACGATCGCCGGCAACATTGCCATGAACTCGGGCGGTGCCCACTGCCTCAAGTACGGTGTCACCACCAACAACCTGCTCGGCGTCACCATGGTGCTGCTCGACGGCACGGTGGTGGAGATCGGCGGCGCCCATCTCGACGCGCCGGGCTATGACATGCTCGGCCTCGTCTGCGGTTCGGAAGGCCAGCTCGGCGTCATCACCGAGGCGACCGTGCGCATCCTGCGCCAGGCGGAGGGCGCGCGCCCGGCGCTGATGGGCTTCGATTCGGTGGAGACGGCGGGCGCCTGCGTCGCGGCCATCATCGGGGCCGGCATCATCCCCGTGGCGCTCGAATTCATGGACCGGCCGGCCATCAAGGTGTGCGAGGCCTTCGCCCATGCGGGCTATCCGCTCGACGTCGAGGCGCTGCTCATCATCGAGGTGGAGGGCTCGGAGGCCGAGATCGAGGACGCGCTGAAGCGCATCGTCGCCATGGCCGAGCGCTTCTCGCCCAAGGCGCTGCGTGTCTCGCGCTCGGAGGCCGAGAGCGCCGCCATCTGGAAGGGCCGCAAGTCCGCCTTCGGCGCCATGGGCCGCATCGCCGATTATCTGTGCATGGACGGCACCATTCCGACCGGCCAGTTGCCCCATGTGCTGAAGCGCATCAGCGAGATCTGCACCGGCTACGGCCTCGGCGTCGCCAACATCTTCCATGCCGGGGACGGCAACCTGCACCCGCTCGTGCTCTACGACATCAACAAGCCGGGCGAGCTCGAGAAGGCGGAGGCGGCCGGTGCCGACATCCTCAAGCTCTGCGTCGAGGTGGGCGGCTGCCTCACCGGCGAGCACGGCGTCGGCATCGAGAAGCGCGATCTCATGCGGCACCAGTATTCCGAGGTCGATCTCGTGCAGCAGATGCGCATTCGCGGCGTCTTCGATCCGGCGTGGCTGCTCAATCCGGCCAAGGTCTTCCCGCTCGACGGTCGGGTGGTGCAATGACGTTGCCAAGGTCCGCCACCATCTCCGATACGGTGCTGACGCCCGAGAGCGAACAGGAGGCGGCCGCGCTCGTCGCGGCCTGCGCGGCGGCCGCTCGCCCGCTCGCCATCCGCGGCGGCGGCACGAAGGCGGCCGTCGGCCGGCCGGTGAATGCCGAGGCGACGCTGTCGACCAAGGCGCTCACCGGCATCACGCTCTACGAGCCGGCCGAGCTCGTCATCGCCGCCCGCGCCGGCACGCCGCTCGCCGAGGTCGAGCGCACGCTGGCGGAGCGCGGCCAGATGCTGCCCTTCGAGCCGGCGGATGCGCGCGTGCTGCTCGGCAGCGAGGGCGAGGCGACGGTCGGCGGGCTTGCCGCAACCAATCTCTCCGGTCCACGCCGCATCATGGCCGGGGCCTGCCGCGATGCCATGATCGGCGTGCGCTTCGTCAACGGGCGCGGCGAGGTGGTGAAGTCCGGCGGGCGGGTGATGAAGAACGTTACGGGCCTCGATCTCGTCAAGCTCGCGGCCGGCTCCTGGGGCACGCTCGGGCTGCTGACGGAAGTAACCTTCAAGGTGCAGCCCAAGGCGGAGCGCTTGGCGACCCTCGTCATCGAGGGTCTCGACGATGCGCGCGGTGTGGAGGCGCTCAATGCGGCGCTCGGCTCACCCTTCGAGATCACCGGCGCGGCGCACCTGCCGGCCGGCCTCGGCGGCGAGCGGGCGCGCACCGTCCTGCGCATCGAGGGCTTTTCGCCGTCGGTGGACTACCGTGTGGGCGAACTGCGCCATCTGCTCGCGCCCTACGGTCCGGCCGAGCGCATTGTCGATGCTGGGGAGGCGCGGCGCCTGTGGCAGGATGTGCGCGACGTACGCTTCCTCGCCGAGCCGCAGGCGCATGCCGTCTGGCGGCTGTCCACGGTGCCGACGGCCGGCCCGCGCGTCGTCGCGGCCGTTGCCGGCCTCGCCGAAGCCCGCTTCTTCTACGACTGGGGCGGCGGCCTCGTCTGGCTATCGGTGCGGGCGGAGGGAGACTGCGGGGCCACGATGATCCGCGAAGCGCTTGCCCCGCACGGCGGCCACGCCACCTTGTGGCGCGCGCCGGCCGATATCCGGGCGGCGCTCCAGCCCTTCCAGCCGCTCGCCGCGCCGCTGATGCGCCTGAGCGAGGGCGTGAAGCGCGCCGTCGACCCTGCCGGGATCTTCGAGCCCGGCCGCATGTATGCCGGGATCTAGATGCAGACCAACTTCCGCCCCGAGCAACTGACGACCCCTGAGATGCAGGAATCCGAAAAGATCCTGCGCACCTGCGTGCACTGCGGCTTCTGCACGGCGACCTGCCCCACCTATCTCCTGCTCGGCGACGAACTCGATTCCCCGCGCGGGCGCATCTACCTCATCAAGGAGATGCTGGAGAGCGGCAAGCCGGCGAGTGAGGAGGTAACGAAGCACGTCGACCGCTGCCTGTCGTGCCTGTCGTGCATGACAACCTGCCCCTCGGGCGTCCATTACATGCACCTCGTCGACCACGCCCGCGCCCATATCGAGGAGACCTACCGGCGCCCGTGGCACGACAGGCTGGTGCGCACGCTGCTCGCAGCTGTCCTGCCCTATCCCGCCCGTTTCCGCGCCGCCCTGATCGCCGCGCGCCTCGCAAAGCCCCTGCGCGGCACCGTCGCGCGCCTGCCGGGCGTCGGCGCGAGGCTTTCGGCGATGCTGGAGCTCGCGCCCGCCGCCTTGCCGGCCGGGGAGAGAGAATACCGCACCGTCCATCCGGCCGAGGGACCGCGCCGCGGACGGGTCGCCCTGCTGTCCGGCTGCGCCCAGCCGGTGCTCGACCCCGGCATCAACGCCGCCGCCATCCGCCTGCTCAACCGCCACGGGGTTGAGGTGGTGCTGGCGGAAGGGGAGGGCTGCTGCGGCGCGCTCGTCCATCACATGGGACGCGAGGCGGCGGGTCATGCCTTCGCACGGCGCAACATCGACGCCTGGACGCGCGAGATCGAGGAGGGCGGGCTCGACGCGATCATCATCACGGCCTCGGGCTGCGGCACCACGATCAAGGACTATGGCTTCATGTTCCGCAACGATCCGGCCTATGCCGACAAGGCACGCCGGGTGTCGGGGCTCGCGAAGGACATCACCGAATATCTCGCCGCGCTGCCGCTCGCGCCGCAGACCGATGTGGGCAATCTCACTGTCGCCTATCACTCCGCCTGCTCGATGCAGCACGGCCAGCAGATCCGCGAGGAGCCGAAGAAGCTGCTGCGCAAGGCGGGCTTTGCCGTGAAGGACGTGCCGGAAGGCCACATCTGCTGCGGCTCGGCCGGTACCTACAACATCCTGCAGCCCCAAATCGCCGGGCAGCTGCGCGAGCGCAAGGTCGACAACATCGAGAAGACCGGCGCGACCATCGTCGCCACCGGCAACATCGGCTGCATGACGCAGATCGGCAAGGGCTTCGCCGACCGCGGCCGGCCGGTTCCCGTCGTGCATACGGTGGAGCTCATCGACTGGGCGACCGGCGGCCCACGCCCGCGTGCGCTGGCGGGATGAAACCACTTGGGCGCGCAAACCCGGCCTCTCGTTTTCGTTACCGGGTGCCGCCAGTGTTTCGGGCTTCGTCTTGCCGGCTGTCTTCTGTCGCCGGGCACAATTTATGTTAAAATAAATAAAAACTAGAGGGCTGCGACCGGGAGGGTGCGATGGCTGGCGCCGTCGAGTGGTCGATCAGGGCTCGTTTCTTCGTGAACTTCAACTGCGCCCACGACTGCCCCTACCAGTTCGACATGCTGCCTTCTCACGGCCCATGCCGTGGCGTGGCTGCCTTCGAGATCGACGAAGGCCGGTACGGTTCCGTTGCGCTCGACCGTCTCAAGGCCGTCGTCGCCTTCTCCTGGCCCGGCGCCATCAGCGAGGGCGGCGGCCAGGTGCTCACCGTCATCGACGAGCGGGCCGTCCCCGACCAGCGGGCCGCCCTCCTGCGCATCATGAGTGGTGAGGATGCCGGCCCCGGCGCCGATTTTTTCCGCATCTTCGCGGCCACCGTCGACATGCGGCACGGGCCATTGTTCTCGGCCATCGAGTTCGAGATCGATATCGATCAGCGCCGCGCCGCCGTCGTCGTTCCGGGCGTCATCGACAGCCGGGGCGAGCCGCTCCACGACGGGTCGGGCCGTATCCGCCGCGTGCGCGTCGACATGCCGGAGGGTTTCGAGCGCCGGCAGGCCGAGGTCGGGCGCGGCTGGACGCGGATATCCGGCCCCATGCCCATGCGCCTCACGGATGCCCACGGCCTTTTCGCCCGCCTCGCCCTGTCCGCTGACCCTGCCCCTCGCCCCGTCCCGACAGTGGCCGAGAGCGCGCCATGAGCAACGGACGGATGGTCTCCCTCGAGGCCGTGCTGAAGCGCGACAGGGCGGTCGTCATCGCCACCCTCACGGTCATCATCCTCCTCGCCTGGGCCTATCTGGCGTGGCTGGCGGCGGCCATGGATCATCGCGGCGTGGATCACGCCGGCATGGATCATGGCAACATGGACCACACCATGCCCGCCGCGCCGGGCACGGAGGCGCCGACGGGCGGCCACGCCGGCATGGACATGACCGGCACCATGGACAAGACCATCGATAAAACCATGGACATGGGCGGCATGGACATGGGGACGCCGAAGGCGCCGCTCGCACCCGCCCTCGCGCCGTGGCGTCCGGGCGAGGCGGCGCTGATGGCCACGATGTGGTTCGTGATGATGGTGGGCATGATGCTGCCGTCGGCCGCTCCCATGCTGCTGCTCTATACGCGCGTCGGTCGGCAGGCCGAGGCCTCGGGCAAGCCTTTTGCTGCCACTGGCTGGTTCGCGGGCGGCTATCTCGCCGCCTGGGCGCTGTTCTCGCTTCTCGCCACGACCGCGCAATGGACGCTGCAGAGCCTGGCGCTGCTCACGCCGATGGCGGCGCTGGCGAGCCGCGGCATCGGCGGGCTCGTGCTGATCGCGGCCGGGCTCTACCAGTTCACGCCGCTGAAGGGCGCCTGCCTCAGCAAATGCCGCTCTCCTCTCGCGTTCATCCAGTCGCACGGCGGCTTCCGGCGTGATCCCGGCGGGGCCTTCGCGCTCGGGCTGCGGCACGGCCTCTACTGCATCGGCTGCTGCGTGGCGCTGATGGTTCTCCTGTTCGTCGGCGGCGTGATGAACCTGCTGTGGGTGGCGGGGCTCGCCATCCTGGTGCTCGGCGAGAAGGTGCTGCCGTTCGGCACCTTGCTGGCGCGCGTGGCCGGTGCGGCCCTTATCGCAGCGGGTGCGTGGCTGCTCGCGACCTGATCAGCGCCGTTCGCGAAAGAAGTCCCTGAGCAGGCGCGCGGCCTCGCTCTCGCGGATGCCGCCGTAGACCTCCGGCGCGTGGTGGCAGGTGGGGGAGGCGTAGAGCCTGACGCCGTTCTCGACGGCGCCGCCCTTCGGATCGCCGGCGCCGAAATAGAGCCGCCGGATGCGCGCGAAGGAGATGGCGGCCGCGCACATGGGGCACGGTTCCAGCGTCACGTAGAGGTCGCAGCCGGTGAGCCGCTCGTCGGCCAGCACGCCGCACGCCTCGCGGATGGCGAGCATCTCGGCATGGGCGGACGGGTCGTTGAGCTCGCGCGTACGGTTGCCGGCGCGGGCGAGCACGAGACCGTCGCGCACGACGACCGCGCCGACCGGCACCTCGCCGCGGCCCGCCGCCGCCTCGGCCTCGGCGAGGGCGATGGCCATCGCATCCGTGCGCGCGCTGTTATTCATGTCGAAGCCTGATGCTCCTCCTCGCTTCGCTGCCTGCACTCTGCTATCACCGCGCCATGAACGACAAGTCTGATGATCATCGCGGCCCGCGCCGCACCGGCGGCAAGGGTCCGGCCGGGAGGGGCCCGGCGGGCAAGAGTTTCGCTGACCGGGGAGCCGGCGGCAGGGCGCCTCGCCGCCCCGCCGGTGAGGAGGGCGACCGCCCCCTGATGCGCAAGGCGCGCCCCGGACGCGAGGAAAGGCGCGATGCCGCGCCGCGCCGGCCGGCGCGAGCCGCGGCCCAGCGCGAGGTCCTGCCCGATCGCGACGGGCGCCAGCGCATCGCCAAGATCATGGCACGCGCCGGCGTCGCCTCGCGCCGGGATGCGGAGGAGATCATCCGCGCCGGGCGCGTGGCCGTGAACGGCAAGGCCATCGACACGCCGGCGACGCTGATCGGCCCCGAGGACCGGGTGACGATCGACGGGACGCCGATGCCGACGCGCGAGCGCACGCGCCTCTGGCTCTATCACAAGCCGCGCGGCCTCGTGACGACGGCGCGCGACCCGGAAGGACGGCCGACGGTCTTCGACGCCCTGCCGCAGGATCTGCCCCGCGTCGTCGCCATCGGCCGGCTCGACATCAATACCGAGGGTCTGCTGCTCATCACCAATGACGGCGGCCTCGCGCGCGTCCTCGCCCATCCCGACACCGGCTGGCTGCGGCGTTATCGCGTGCGCGCCTACGGCGAGACGGACCAGGCGGCGCTCGACCGTCTCGCCGACGGCGTCACCATCGAGGGCATGCATTATGGCCCCGTCGAGGCGCGGCTCGAGCGCCAGCAGGGCGACAACGTCTGGCTGACGCTCGGCCTGCGCGAGGGCAAGAACCGCGAGGTCAAGCGCATCCTGGAGCACCTCGGGCTCAGGGTGAACCGGCTCATCCGCGTCTCCTTCGGCCCCTTCCAGCTCGGCGACCTCGGTGAGGGGGCCGTCGAGGAGGTGCGCACGCGCGTACTGAAGGACCAGCTCGGCGACAAGCTGGCGGCGGAAGCGGGAACGGACTTCGAGGCGCCGGTCTTCGCGCCGGACACTGATATCCTCGAGCGGCCGGGGCGAAGCCGCAGGCCGGCGGAAGCCCGTCGCGCCTCCGCGGCGGAGCCGAAGGAGGCTGCACGGCGGGAGGAGACGAAGGGCCGCAGCGTGTGGCGTGCCGACGAGGGCACGAGCGGCCGCGCGCGCCCGCCGCGCCGCGGCGCCGACCCCAAGGCCGAGCGCCAGGCGAGCGCGGAGAAGGAACATGCCCGTGCCGGCCGCATCGCCGATGCCCGCGGCCGCAAGGTGCTGGTCGAGCGCATCGTGAGCCACGCCGAGGAGCCGGCGCGCGAGGCACCCCTGCCGCGCCGCCGCGGGCCGGCGGAGGGCGGACGCGCAGGTCGCGGTGGTGCCGACCGGGCATGGACCGACGACAGGCCGCCGCGTCGTCCCACCGGTGACCGTCCCGCCCCGCGCGGCCGCGCCGGCCCGGCTGGGCGGTTCGACAGGAGCGGCGACGAGCGGTCCGACAAGCCGGCTGGCGGAAAGCGGCCGGGCAAGTTCGGAGCCAAATCCTTCGGAACCAAGCCCTTCGGCGGCAAGCCTTCGGGTGCCAGGCCCTCCGGCGGCAAACCCGCTGGCGGCAAGCCGGCCGGTGGAAGGCCCGGCGGCAAGCCCGGCGGGCGTCCGCCGCGTCCCGGCGGCCCGCGCAAGCCGTCCGGCCCGCGCAGGGGCTGAGGGGCGGCGCCATGCGCATCGTCGCCGGGCGGTTCAAAGGCCGCGCGCTCGCCGGACCGAGGAGCGAGGCCATCCGGCCGACCTCCGACCGGCTGCGCGAAGCCCTCTTCAACGTGCTGACCCACGCCTATGACGACCCCGTCGCGGGGGCGCGGGTGCTCGATCTCTTCGCCGGCACCGGCGCCATGGGGCTGGAGGCCGTGTCGCGCGGCGCGGCCTTTGCGCTTCTCGTCGACAACGGCGCCGAGGCGCGGGGCGTGATCCGCGCCAATGTCGACGCGCTCGGCGCTGCCGGATTGACGCGCATCTTCCGGCGCGACGCGACGAAGCTCGGTCCCGCAAAGCCCCTCGAGCCCTTTTCGCTCGTCTTCTGCGACCCGCCCTATGGCAAGGGCCTTGCGGAGCGCGCGCTGACGAGCGCTTGCGAAGGCGGCTGGCTGGCGCCGGACGCGCTGGTGGTCGTGGAGGAGGCAGCATCGTCGCCCTTCGTTCCGCCGGAGGGTTTCGAACTTCTCGAGGAGCGGCAGTACGGCGATACCAAAGCGCTCGTCATGCGCTTTGCCGGCGGGGTCGGGGAATCAGGCAACATCGCGGGCGCGTGAAGCAGCGGCCTCGCGCTCCGAAGGACTTCCAACGACCGCACCGGCGCGTCGCCTCAGGACGAACAGCAAGAAACGACGCACCGGCCGTCGCTGTCCTGCGACGGCCGGCGCGTCGTGCCGGCGTGATCACCGAGGCGGAGCTCGGCTCGGCGGCCGGAAATCGTCCGGAGCGGGATCTGTCCCGCTCCGGAGGAGCAATGTCTTACGCCGAAAGCCTCAGGCCGATGAGGAGCCTCGCGAGGAGGTTGCCGATGTCGTTCTTGTTATGGTGATCGCACTTGTTGTGGCACTTGCGACCATTGCCCTTGCCGAAGAGGTCGGCGAGCTTCTCGGAAAAGTCGCTGAACTCCTTTCTGAAGTTCTCGAGCGTATTCTTGATATCATTCTGTAACTTCTTGAGGCCCTTGTCGTCACAGCCGCAGTTCTTCGGCGGGCACGGCTTGGGCGGCGCCGGTGGGCACTGCGGCTTCGGCGGGCATGGGCACGGCTTGGGCGGCGGCGGCGGTGGTGGCGGCGGCGGTGGCGGCGGCGGCGGAGGAGGAGGAGGCGGCGGCGGTGGCGGCGGTGGTGGCGGCGGCGGAGGAGGAGGAGGCGGCGGCGGGCACTTGGGCAGGCACACCGGCGGGCACATGACAGGCGCAGGACGGCAAACTCTGATGCAGCAACCCATGGTAATTTCCTTTCGATTATATGTGTTTGTAATATTGAAATAGATAAAGAAGTTAAGTATTCAAATATTATTCATGAAAGTAGAGCGTTGTATTGCGTTATTCGTTCTCATATAAGTAGTATATCGCGCTTCGACGGGGTGGAAACTAGCAGAGATATGCGGTTTGTCCAGACGTTGCTCATGCTCGATCGGGAAATGTATTATTTCCCCATCGGGGAGCTGGCGTGCGAGATGTCGGAGGATCGGCGAACGATCGTCCCTGCGCCAGGGACCGGTGAATGCGGATGGGGCTGGATAAGGCCGCAGGCTGTCGATCGATGTTGCGGCGTTGCCGGTCGTGCACGCGAGGCGGGGACCGACGGCAGGCCCCGGCGGGACCGGTGCCGTCACTGCGATGGAAGCCGATTGTGCTCAGCGGCGGCCGAAGAGGCGCTCGATATCGGCCAGCTTGAGCTCGACATAGGTCGGCCGGCCGTGGTTGCACTGGCCGGAATGCGGGGTCGCCTCCATCTCGCGCAGGAGGGCGTTCATTTCCTCCGCGCGCAGCCTGCGGCCCGAGCGCACCGAGCCGTGGCAGGCCATGGTGGCGAGCACATGGTCGAGGCGCTCTTCGAGCGCACGCGCATCGCCCCATTCCGTCAGGGCGTCGGCGACATCGCGAACGAGCGGCTTGATCGCCCCGCCGGCGAGCGCCGCCGGCACCTCGCGCACGGCGACGGCGCCGTGCCCGAAGCCCTCGATGACGAGGCCGAGCGCCTCCAGCGTCTCGGCATGGGCGATGAGCCTGTCGGCCTCGACGGGGTCGAGCTCGACGATCTCGGGGATGAGGAGCAATTGCCGCGTGATGCCCGTGGCGGCGCGCTCGCGCTTAAGCCGTTCGTAGACGAGCCGCTCGTGCGCCGCGTGTTGGTCGACGATGACAACGCCGTCCTGGGTCTGCGCGATGATGTAGTTCTCGTGCAGTTGCGCGCGGGCGGCGCCGAGCGGCTGCGCCAGCGCTTCCGCCTCCGGCGTCATGGCATCCGCCCGCGCATCGGCGGACGGCCCGGCGAGGTCGCCCAGCGTCGGCTGTCCCGGTTCGTCGAGCCCGGCGAGCGGGGCCTGCCAGCCGCGCCAGGCGGCGGGGGCCGGCTCGCGCTGCTGCAGCGCGGGGGAGGGGACAGCGCGCGGCAGCACGCCGACAGGCGGTAGGCCGACTGCGGGCCGCACCGCCTCCAATGTCCGCAGGCCCCCGGTGGTCGTCGCCCGGTGGCCGGCGCGCGTGAGCGCCTCCTTCAAGGCGCCGACGACGAGGCCGCGCACGAGGCTACTGTCGCGGAAGCGCACCTCCGTCTTGGCGGGGTGGACATTGACGTCGACGGCGCGCGGATCGCAGGTGATGGCGAGCGCCAGTGCCGGGTGCCGGTCGCGCGGCAGGAAATCCATGTAGGCCCCGCGGATAGCGCCGAGGATGAGCTTGTCGCGCACCGGCCGGCCGTTGACCGTGGTGTGGACATGCGTCGCCGTGCCGCGGTGGTAGGTCGGCAGGCTGACGAAGCCCTCGAGGTCGATGCCCTCGCGGCTCGCCGCGACGGGCAGGGCGTTGGGCGCGAAATCGGGGCCGATGAGGCGCGTGATGCGCCTGAGGCGTGCCTCCGCGTCATCCCCCTCCGCCGGCAGGTCGAGCGGCGAGAGATTGTCGCCGGCGAGCACGAAGCGCACGTTGGGGTGCGCCATGGCGAGGCGCTTCACCGTCTCGGCGACGGCCTGGGCCTCCGCCCTGTCGGTCTTGAGGAACTTGAGGCGGGCCGGCGTGGCGGCGAAGAGGCCGGTGACCTCGATGCGCGTGCCGCGCACGGCGGCGGCGGGCCGCGGCTCGTGCTTGACGCCGGCATCGACCACGATCTCCCAGCCGTGCGGCTCGTCCCGGTGGCGCGTCGTGATCGACAGGCGGGCGACGGCGCCGATGGACGGCAGCGCCTCGCCCCGGAAGCCGAGGGTCGCGATGGCGAAGAGGTCGCCGGTCGGCAGCTTGGAGGTGGCGTGGCGCTCGACGGCGAGGACAAGGTCCTCGCGCGTCATGCCCGCGCCGTCGTCGCTGACGCGGATGAGGCGCCGCCCGCCGGCCTCGATCACCACCTCGATGGTCGCGGCTCCGGCATCGAGCGCGTTCTCGACGAGTTCCTTCACGGCCGCGGCCGGCCGCTCGATCACTTCGCCAGCGGCAATGCGGTCGATCAGGATGGGGTCGAGACGGCGCACCGCCATGGGGATCTTTCGTTGCGCTTCTGGTCCATCGACAAGGCACGGTTCTCCCCTCCCCCTGGTGGGGAGGAGGGGCCCCTCCCTAGCCGCGTCCCTCGGCGAGGTAGCGTTTGGCGAGGATTTTCGCCTCTTCCACCGCCGGCTGGTCGAAGGGGTCGATGCCGAGCGCGAAGCCGGTCAGGATCGTCTCCAGCATGAAGTGCATGAGCAGCGCACCCATGGTGCGCTCGTCGATGCGGTCGACATGGATGTGGCGGACGGGGCAGCCGTTGCGCACGAAGGTGTCGATCATGGCGATGCCCTGCGCCGCCACAAGGTCGCCGATGGTCTTGCCGGCGAAATCGGCCTGGCCAGCCCGCTCCGCGAGCCCGGCGTCGATTGTCGGACCACGGCCGCGCGCGGCCGTGGTGACGACGGTGAAGAGCTTGTCCTTGGGGCCGGCGAGATAGAGCTGCTGCTGGCTGTGCTGGTCGACGGGCCCGAGCGCGGCGACGGGCTGCGTGCCCTTGCCGTCCTTGCCGAGACTCTCGGCCCACAGCTGCACCCACCAGCGGGCGAAGCGCTCGAGCCGGTCCGCATAGCCCATGAAGACGGCGATGGCCTTGCCCTCGAGCGTCGCCGCCACGTTGAGCGCCGCGCCGATGGCGCTCGGCGCCTCGCGCACGTCCCCGCCCGAGATGAAGGGCGCCACCACCTCGGCCGCGCCCGCGCGGATCGCGGCGATATCGAGGCCGAGGGTCGCCGCCGGCAGGAGGCCGACGTTGGTCAGCACCGAATAGCGCCCGCCGACGCCGGTGTGATGGTCGAGGAAGGGCGCGCCCTCCGGCTCCAGCAGGGCGCGCAGGGCATTGCGCTTGCCGCCGTCGACCTGCGGCTCCGACAGGCCGACGAACAGCGATCCGGCCCGCGAGCGCAACCCCTCGCGGTCGAGCGCCGAGAGCACGGCCATGGTCTGCAGCAGCGTCTCGCCCGTGCCGCCGGACTTCGAGACGGCGGCAAAGCGCGTCGTCGCGAGCGGCAGGCGCTCCAAGAGGCTGCCGAAGGTGAGCGGATCGAGATTGTCGAGGAAGTGGATGCGTGGCTTGTCGGCGAAGCGGCCGAGGCCCGGCACGGCATAATCGGCGAGCTGGGCGAGCGTCTGCCCGCCGAGACTCGAGCCACCGGTGCCCAGGATGACGACGTCGCTCGCCCCATCCGCGAGGCGCGCGCCGGCTTGGCGGATGGCCGCGAGGTCTCCGGTCTCACCGGGTACGGAAAGGAGCGGCAGCGTACCTGCCCGGTACTCGCTGGCGAGCCGGCCAGCGGCGGTCTCGACGGCGGCGAGCGCCGCATCGATGGCTGTATCCGGCAGGCCGTTGCCGCCGACGGTGGTGGCGCGGGCAAGATCGATCGACTGGGTGAAGGTCATCGAAGGCCTCTCATGACACGGCTCTTGGGACGGGTCGGCCGGGCGTTGGGCGCCCGGCGAGACTCATCAGGCATGAAGGCGACCATAATGTGCCCGGCTGCGTCGGGCTACCGGTGCTCGGCACCCTTGCGCGGCAGACCGGGGCAAGGGCGCCCCCTCGAAAGGGCAACGCCCTCTACAGCCCTTCGGGCCGGCCCACGGCGACCACAAGCATCTCGCCGCCCGCAAACAGGCGCTCCGCCGCGCGGCGCACGTCGGCCATGGTGACGGCTGCAACGAGGGCGTTGCGCCGGTCGATATAGTCGATGCCGAGGCTGTCGATAGCGATCTGCAGCAATTGCCGCGCGATCTTCGTCGAGGTGTCGAAGTGCAGTGCATAGGAGCCGATGAGGAACTGCCTCGCCTTTTCGAGCTCGTCTTCACCCGGCCCCTTGGCAAGGAGGTCCGCGATCTCGGCGCGGATCACGGACAGCGATTCGGCGGCGCGCTCGTTCTTTGTCGCCGTCGAGCCGGTGAAGAGGGCGCTGTTGCGCAGCGGCAGCAGGGCGGTGTGCACGCCATAGGCGAGGCCGCGCTTCTCGCGCACTTCCTGAAAGAGCCGTGAGGTGAAGGCACCGCCGCCCAGGATGTGGTTGAGGACATAGGCGGGCAGATAATCCGCATCGCGGCGTGCAACACCCGGCCCGCCGAACCGGATCACCGACTGCGGTACGTCGAGGTCGACGACGACGGGCGCAGCCGCCGTTGCCGGCGGCATGTCCGCCGGCGGCATGACCCCGGCGGTCGCGGGCAAGGTGCCGAAGACGTCGTCGAGCCGCGCGGCAAGCGTCTGCGCATCAATGGCACCCACGGCCGTGACGAAGAGGTTGGACCGCGCCATGGTAGCATCGCGCATGGCCGTGACATCGTCGCGCGTGATCGCCGGCACCTCAGCGAGCGTGCCCTGGGGCGGGCGCCCGTAGGGATGGTCCGGGAAGGCGTGGCGGAAGAACTGCTCCTGCGAGATGGCATCGGGATCCTTCAGGACATGGCGCAGGCCTGCCTCCACCTGCGCCCTGACGCGGGCGATGGCATCGGTGTCGAAGCGCGGCTCGCAGACGGCGAGCCTGAGCAGGTCGAAGGCCTCGTCCGCATTGCGGCGCAGGGTTTTCAGCGAGCCGCGCAGGGTGTCCCGGTCGGCGTAGAAACGCAGCTCGATGGCCCGGTCCGCGAGCATCTGCTGGAAGGCGGCGGAATCGTGCGGGCCGGCGCCCTCGTCAAGCAGGCCGGCGAGCATCGTCGCCGTGCCGCCCTTGCCTGCGCCATCCTGGGCGGTGCCGCCGAGAAAGGCGAACTCAAGCGCCACCAGGGGCACGGCATGCTCCTCGACCAGCCAGGCCTCGATCCCGCCGGGGGATACGACGCGCTGCACCCGATGCGTCGCCCGGGAAGACTTCTCGGCGATCGTCGTGACGGCACTCGTTGTCATGGCGGATCCAGTCGAAACAGGGGTCGGTGGACGACGAATCAATCGGCGTGAGCGAGATGGCCGATGACGGCACGGCGCGCGATGAGGAATTTGCGGGCCGCGTCCACGACCTCCTCGGCCGTCACGGCCTCGATGCGGGCGGGCCAGGCATCGACCTCCTCCACCGTTTCGCCGACGGCGAGCGCCGCCCCGTAGATGCGGGCGAGATGGGCCTGGTTGTCAGCGGCATAGACCATCTCGGCGATGAGGCGGGTCTTGGCACTCGCGAGCTCCGCCGGCTCGACGCCGCGGGCAAGAAAATCGGCGAGGACGCCATCGAGCGCCTCGTCCAGCCTATCGAGGGAGATATCGGGCTTGGGCACCGCATAGACGAGGAAGCGGCTGTCATCCAGCATCCCGGACAGGTAGTAGGCGCCGGCGGACACCGCGATGTCGCGCTTCATCACGAGTTCGCGGTAGAGCACCGATGTCGCGCCGCCGCCGAGGATCTCGGCGAGCACGTCGAGCGCATAGGCCTCGCTGCCCGTCTGCGTGCGGGCGGACGGCACGAGATAGGCGCGCTGCACGTAGGGCTGTTCGACCTTGGGATCGGCCACAGTCACCTTGCGCAGGGCCCGCGGTTCCGGCTCGCGCGGACGCTGCCGCTGGGGCCGCGCGCCGCGCGGCTTGACCTTGCCGTAGGTCTTCTCGGCGAGTGCGCGTACCTCCTGCGCCTCGACATCGCCAGCGACGACAAGGATGGCATTCTCTGGTGTGTAGAAACGCTCGTAATAGGCGAGCGCATCGGCGCGGCTGAGATTCTCGATCTCGTGCATCCAGCCGATGATGGGCGTGCCGTAGGGGTGGTGCACGTAGAGCGCCGCCTCCATCGCCTCGCCGAGCTGAGCGGAGGGGTCGGTCTCGACGCGCATGCGCCGTTCCTCCAGCACCACATCGCGCTCGGGATCGACGACATCGTCGCTGAGCACGAGGCCGGTCATGCGATCGGCCTCGAATTCCATCATCGTGCCGAGGTGCTCCTTGGCAACGCGCTGGAAATAGGCCGTGTAGTCGTAGGAGGTGAAAGCGTTTTCCTGCCCGCCGAGGGCGGCGACGACCTTGGAGAACTCCCCGGCGGGATGTTTCGCCGTTCCCTTGAACATCAGATGCTCGAGGAAGTGGGCGATGCCGGACTTGCCGGCCGGGTCATCCGCAGAGCCGTTGCGATACCAGACCATGTGGGTGACGACAGGCACCCGCCGATCCGGAATGACGACAACGTCGAGCCCATTGTCGAGGCGGAAGGTGTGGGTCTGCGCGGCTGCGCCCTCCGGCACCTGATGCCGGGTCGCGGTGGGCGTGAGGTCGGCGGGAGGGGTGTCTGTCATGGTGTTTTCCGGTCGGAGCGCCTGGGACGGATGGGCCGCTGGAAAGCGGCGCGCCGGCTGCATACAACAGCCGGCGCGGCAAGCCCTGTGCCGGACGATCCGGGGGCCGGCCGTGCGCGGCCTACGCCCTGGGACATGGGTTGCAGGCGCGCGCTTGTCACCGGTTGCGGCGCGCTTCCTGATTGATGAAGCCGCGCGGATCGCCGTCCTCGGGCGCGGAGGTGGCGGGGGCGCGCTGGCCCTTGCCGATGGGGGCCTCGGGCGAGGGCAGGCGGTATCCGGCCGGCGGCTCCGTCAGCGCCTGGCGCTGCGGCTCCTGGCCGTAGGCGATCGGCGGCGCGTCGGGATTGCGGCCGTTGGAGTAGCGCAGCTGGTTCGGATTGACCCAGTGCGTCTCGCGGCAGTTGTCACCGTAGCACGGATTTGCAATCGGCTGCGGCGCGCTGTTCGCACCCGTGCCACGGACGGCGAGCAACTCCTGGCTCGACATTCGGCCGCCCTGCGACACCATCTGGTCATTGCGCACAGGCACCGGCCGGCGCGCCGCAGCAGCGGCTTCCCGTGCCTTGGTGACGTCGGGATCCTTTGGCCAGGCGGGATTGGCCGTCAGCCGCTCGCCATCGCGCGGCGGCGGCAGCACATTCGTCGACGGCGGCACGACGAGGGGCGCACGCTCGCGATAGATGATCGCGTCTTTTTCGCCTTCGATGATGCCGAGCGAGCCGAGCAGGTTCTTCATGAAAACGCCGCTCTCGTCCTGCGCCTGCGCCGGCCCCGGGTGGGCAAGGGCAAACGCGAATGCGGCGATGGCGGCCAGGAGCCCCGCCTTCATGAGGCCGGGCTTGGCGAGGCCGGACGTCACGTCGTTTCGCGTCATGATCCTATCCCATCAACAACAACCGGCGTTCTCGTGCCGGTACGCCACGTTTCTGCGACCGGTGCGGCGATAGTGAGGCGCAGCGCCGGCGCGAGGCGGGCCGTCAGCCGCGCGGCGCGGCCGAGCGCCTGCGCTCGAGGAAGAAGGAGTCATACAGAAGGAGCACCACGCCCGCAACGATCGCCGCATCGGCGACATTGAACACATACCAGCTGAAGGAGCCCGCGTGCAGATGCACGAAGTCGAGCACCGCGCCATAGATCAACCGGTCGATGGCATTGCCGACCGCTCCGCCGATGAGGAGGCCGAGCCCGACCGCTACCGCCCGGTGTACGCCGCGCGTCAGCCAGACCGACAGGCCGACCGCCGCCGCGAAGGACAGGACGATCAGCGCCCAACGGCCGGCCTCGCTCGACTGCTGGAAGAGGCCATAGGAGATGCCCCGGTTCCAGACCAGCGTCAGCGACACGAAGGGCGCGAGCACGACCGGCTCGGTCCAGGTCGTGATCTCGGCGACGAAATAGAGCCAGAGTTTCGTCGCCTGATCGAGCGCCAGCGTGATGAGCGCGATGAGGAAGCCGGACCGGGTGTGCGTCATGCGTCAGGCGGCCTTGTGACGGGCGTCCCACTCGCGCAGCGCCGCGGCATCGCGCGGCGTCACGTCCGGATAGTCGGCATCCTTGCCGACGTCGGGCGAGATCTTCCACGAGCGGGCGCACTTGCGCCCCTGCGCCTTTGCCGGCACCACGGCGGCGCCGGGTACGTCGTCCAGCCGGAAGGCCTCCGCCGGACCCTCGCCGTCCGTAACGGTGATGGCGGATGTGATGCAGATTTCGGCGAAGTCGACATCGCCCAGAAGCCGGCGCAGCTCGGGGTCCGTCACATGCACGACGGGCGCCGCCTCGAGGCTCGAGCCGATGCGCTTCTGGGCCCGCTCGATCTCGAGCGCGCCGGTGACGACGCGGCGCACGCGCCGGATCCTCGCCCAGCGGCTTGCGAGCTCGTCGTCGCGCCATTCGGGCGGGATGATCGGGAACTGCTCCAGATGCACCGAGCCCGCATCGCTGCCGAAGCGGGCGAGCCAGGCCTCCTCCGCGGTGAAGACGAGGACCGGCGCAAGCCACGTCACGACGCAGCGGAAGAGCTGGTCGATGACCGTCAGCGCGCTGCGGCGCGTCAGGCTCGACGCCGGGTCGCAATAGAGCGCGTCCTTGCGCACGTCGAAATAGAAGGCGGACAGATCCGACGTCATGAAGGCCGCGAGCAGGGCGACGACGCGCTTGTAGTCGTAGGCGGCATAGGCCTTGCGCACCTCGCCGTCGAGCTCGCAGAGCCGGTGCAGCATCAGTCGCTCCAGCTCCGGCATGCGGTTCGTCGTCACGAGCTCGCGCGCGTCGAAATGGTGCAGCGTGCCGAGCATCCAGCGAATGGTGTTGCGCAGCTTGCGGTACTGGTCGACGACGCTCTTCAGGATCTCCGGGCCGATGCGCTGGTCGTCCCAATAGTCGACCGAGGCTGTCCACAGGCGCAGGATGTCGGCGCCAAACTGTTTGATGACGTCCTGCGGGGCGACCGTGTTGCCGAGCGACTTCGACATCTTGCGGCCCTGCTCGTCGAGCGTGAAGCCGTGCGTGACGACGACGTCGTATGGCGCGCGCCCGCGCGTGCCGCAGCTCTCGAGCAGCGAGGAGTGGAACCAGCCACGATGCTGGTCCGAGCCCTCGAGATACATCACCCGGTCGTGCCCGCCGTCGACGCGGCGCCTGGTTTTGAGGTCCGGCCGCACCTCGAGCGTAAAGGCATGGGTGGAGCCGGAATCGAACCACACGTCGAGGATGTCCATCACCGGCGTCCAGGCGGATGGATCGTCGACGAGGCCGTCCAGGAAGCGGCGCGGGTCGGCGCTGAACCAGGCATCCGCCCCCTCCGCCTCGAAGGCGGCGGCGATGCGGGCGGACAGTTCCTCGCTCGCGGCGAAACCGGGACCGGGGGCGAGTTCGACAACGTTGCCGCTGTCATCCTCTCGCACGAAGACCGTGATCGGTACACCCCAGGCGCGCTGGCGCGAGATGACCCAGTCCGGGCGATTCTCGATCATGCCGTTGATGCGGTTCTCGCCCGCCTGTGGCACCCACTGCGTGGCGGCGATGGCCTTCAGCGCCCGCGCGCGCAGCGTATCGCCCGGCCCGTCGAGCGGCTTGTCCATGGCGATGAACCACTGCGGCGTGTTGCGGAAGATGAGCGGCGCCTTGGAACGCCAGGAATGCGGGTACTGGTGCTTGAGACGGCCTCGCGCGGCGAGCTTGCCGGTCTCGATCAGGGCCTTGATGACGCGCTCGTTGGCATCGCCCTCGCGGCCCTTGTCATCGAGCACCCGGGCGCCGGCAAAGAGCGGCACGTGCGGATAATAGGCTCCGTCGGGCCCGACCGTGTGCGGCACGTCCGGCGTGCCGGCGGCGGCGAAGGCGGCCTTGTGCGTCGCCCAAAGGTTGTAGTCGTCGGCGCCGTGCCCGGGTGCGGTGTGCACGAAGCCCGTGCCGGCGTCGTCGGTCACGAAGTCGCCGGCAAGGAGCGGCACGCCGAAGTCATAGCCCTGGCCGGCGAGCGGATGGGCGCACAGGAGGCCGGCAAGGTCCTTTGGCGCGACGGCGGCGATGCGGTGCCAGCGCTCGACGCGCGCTGCCTTCATGACCTCGTCGGCGAGCTTGTCGGCGAGCACGTAGCGCTCGCCCTTCACCGCCCAGTTGCCGGCCGGAGCGTCGCTGACCTCGTAGAGGCCGTAGGCGATGTCGTCGGCATAGGCGATGGCGCGGTTGCCCGGGATGGTCCAGGGCGTCGTCGTCCAGATGATGACGGAGGCGCCGTCGAGTGGCGTGCCCGAGCGAGCCTTGACCGGGAACTTGACGTAGATGGTCGGCGAGGTGTGCTCCTGATACTCCACCTCCGCCTCGGCGAGCGCCGTGCGCTCGACGATCGACCACATGACGGGCTTGGAGCCGCGATAGAGCTGGCCGCTCGCCGCGAACTTCATCAGTTCGCGGGCGATCTGCGCCTCGGCCGGATAGGCCATGGTGAGATAGGGATGCGCCCAGTCGCCCTCGATGCCGAGGCGCTTGAACTCCTCGCGCTGCACGTCGATCCACTTCTGCGCGAAGGCGCGGCACTCGCGGCGGAATTCGACGACCGGCACCTCGTCCTTGTTGCGGCCCTTGGCGCGGTACTCCTCCTCGATCTTCCATTCGATCGGCAAGCCGTGGCAGTCCCAGCCGGGCACGTAGTTGGCGTCGTGGCCCAGCATGGTCTGCGAGCGGACGACGAGGTCCTTCAGCACCTTGTTGAGCGCGTGGCCGATGTGGATGTGGCCATTGGCGTAAGGCGGGCCGTCGTGCAGCACGAAGCGCGGGCGGCCCTTGCCGGCCTCGCGCAGGGCGGCGTAGAGGCCTACGCGCTGCCAGTGGGCGAGAATATCGGGCTCGCGTTCGGGCAGTCCGGCGCGCATTGGGAACGATGTCTGCGGCAGGAACAGCGTTTCGGAATAGTCGCGAGCAGGGGGAGAGGGAGCGTTCATGGATCGGCCGGTTCGGGTAGGCGCAGCGCGCATGCGGCGCCCGGGATGTTGCGGCAAGCGGTTGAGGGGCCCGAATGGGCCCGCGTGACCCCGGACCTTCACGGGTACCCGCTCTCGGGTGCCTCAGGCGAAGGCCGGGCCGTTAATTCGCAGCTTGAATCGAGGCTCGGTCATGGCCGTCTTCTACGCATCTTTCCACAAAGAGGCCACCGGTTTTCGAACAAAACCGCCGCCGGCACAAGCCGGCCCGTCGCTGCTGCCACGAGGCCGGGCGTCAGGCGACGCGCAATGGCCTTTCGCCGGGCTCGGACTCGCCCGCGAGGGCCTGCGCCTGGGCTCCGAGATCACGTATGAGGTCGTCAAGCCGTTCGATGCAGGCGGCGAGGTCGCGGTCGGCCGGGGGCGTCGGCACATCCTGAGGCTCTCCCCGCCGGCCGGCTGCCGCCACCGCCTCGATGGAGCGGGCAATCTCCTGGGTGGCGCTGCTCTGCTGGTTCACCGCCTCGGCAATCGTCATCGTCATCGAGTCGATGGAGGTGATCGTTCCCGAGATCGTTTCGATGGCCTCGACCGCCTGGGCCGTCGCGGTTTGCATGGCGGCGATCTGGCCGCGGATCTCGTCGGTGGCGCGGGCGGTCTGGTTTGCGAGCGCCTTGACCTCCTGGGCGACGACGGCGAAGCCCCGGCCGGCCTCGCCCGCGCGGGCCGCCTCGATGGTAGCATTGAGTGCGAGGAGGTTCGTCTGTTCCGCAATGGCGGTGATGAGGGTGATGACCTCGCCGATCTTGGCACTCGACTTGTCGAGCGCCTTGACGAGATCGCTCGTCGCCCGCACCTCGCGCACCGCCCGCGCGGCGATGCCGGAGCCCTGCTGCAACTGCCGGCCGATCTCCGAGATTGAACTCGTCAGCTCGACGGCGGCGGCCGCAGCCGTCTGGACACCGCCGTTTGATGGCCGGCGCGGCAGACGGCGATTTTCCTCGAACGACATTGCGAGCTGGTGTCGCAGTGTCTCGAGCTCCGTGCCGAGTTGGCTCACGCGGCCGTTGATGAGGCCGACCGTCTCGGCAAGTTGCGCGCGGTTTGCCTCCCGGGCACGGTTGCGGTCATCGCGCAGCGAGTGGAGCTCGCGCCGCACGGCCGACAGTTCGCCCTCCTGCTCGCGGGCGATGATGAGCCGCCGGCGCAGTTCCTCGACCGCGCGCGCCGTCTCGCCCGTGGGGCCATCGTCACCTGTATGGGGCACGAGGACGTCGAACCGCCCCCCGGCGAGGCGCGCGAGGCTGTCGTCGAGCAGCCTGCGGGAACGTGGTGGACGCGGCGCGAAACCGACCGCGACGAGCGTGATGAGGACGGCGGCAGCGAGAAGAAAAGGCATGAAATGCTCGTCGCTCTCCATGGCCAGGGCCTGCTGGACGGCGAGAATGGCGACCGTGCCGAGGAAAAAGCCACCGGCGCGCATGAATAGCGGAGAATGTTTTTCTAAGGAAATTCGAGAAAACGGCATTCTGGGCATCGTCTTGGCAATGAGCGGATCGGAATGCTGCGATCTTTGCCGAGACGGGTTAAAGATTGGTGGAACAAGGCCCTTTTTGGATCAGGATTGCTGGGGACAAAGCAGCGACGGCGCGCCGAGATTGGATTCGCCCAGCAGGTGGCGGGCCTCGGCGCTATCCTTGTCCATCTGTCCGATGAGAGCCTCGACCGTGACGAAACGCTCCTCCGGGCGCAGGAAGGCGACGAATTCCACATCCATCGCGCGCCCGTAGAGGTCGCCGCGGAAATCGAAAAGGTGCACCTCGAGCAGCGGCGCGCCGTTGTCGAAGGTCGGCCGCCGGCCGAAGCTCGCGACCCCCATGTGGACGGTGCCAGCCACGGCGGCGCGAACCGCATAGATGCCATGGCGCAACCCGCAGTCGGGCGCGAGCGCCAGATTGGCGGTGGGATAGCCGAGATCGCGACCGCGTTTGTCGCCGTGGCGGACGGTGGCGCGCACCAGCCAGCGATAGCCGAGGAGTTGGTTGGCTCGGCCGATGTCGCCCGCGGCAAGGCTGGCGCGGATGGCGCTCGACGACACGGCCTGCCCGTCTTCCGTGACCGGAGGCAGGATGCGCACGGCAAGACCGAGCGCGGCACCGTGCTCCTCCAGGAAGGCGGGCGTGCCCTGCCGGCCCTTGCCGAAGTGGAAGTCGTGTCCCACGACCACGCCCCGGACGCCGAGCCGCTCGACGAGCAGCTTCTCGATGAAGTCGTGCGCGGTCGTCGCCGCGAGCGCGGCATCGAAGTGAAGCTCGATCATGCCCGCAAGGCCGAGCCGGGCCGCCACCATCGCCTTCACGTCCGGCGGCGTGATGCGGAAGAGCGGCTTCTCGGGTGCGAAGAAGCGCCTCGGATGGGGTTCGAAGGTCAGGAGCGCCGCCGGCGCGGCCTGCTCGCCCGCCAGTGCGACCGTCGCCGCGACGATCGAGCGGTGCCCGCGGTGCAGCCCGTCGAAATTACCGATGGCGACCACCGCGCCCCGCAGCGCCACGGGCATGTCGCCCTCGCCGCCCCAATGCACGAAGGCCTCGTTGCGGGCGAAAAACGGCGAATCGGGCGGGACGATCGAGGGCATCGGCTCTCGCGGCTCGGGACACATGTGCCCGGTTGCGGGCGCGGCGGACCCTGCCAAGAACACGGGCGGCTGGTCAAGCGTCGATCAGAGGCCGGCGCGCGAGGGCACGGCGACCCAGGCCTCGCCCTCGAGCACGGCCTTGCCGTCACAGACGCAGTCGCAGAACAGGCGCACCCGCCGCCGCTCCGGCACGAGTTCTGCCACCTCGACCGTCGCGGTGACGACGTCGCCGATGCGCACGGGTGCCAGAAACTGCAGCGTCTGCGAAAGATAGACGGCGCCCGGGCCGGGAAGGCGCGTGCCCAGAACGGCTGAGATGAGGCTTGCCGTGAACATGCCGTGGGCGATGCGCTGGCCGAAGCGGGTCTGCGCCGCATAGGCCTCGTCGATGTGGATCGGGTTGCGGTCCCCGGTCACGCTGGCGAAGCCCGTGACATCGTCTTCCATGACCGTGCGCATCAGTCGCTCGCGCATGCCGATGCTCAGGTCCTCGAAATAGAAGCTGCGCATGACCTCCAACATGATGCCTTCCCGCTGTTGCGGCCGATGCGGCAAATCCGTGCGGCGGTGCAGGGTGGCCGCCTCTCCATGCGGCACTGCATCATACTACTTATTGCGCCGCACCATGCCATGCGACTTTCGGCCACCCGCATGCGCAAAGGTTGATGCCAAATTTCACCGCATCTGATGTAATTAACCTGATCGCAACAGGGGCATTCTAGGGTAGGGGCATGACGACAACCGTTTCTTATAAGCCAGCCGGGTCGGGACGCCGTGGCGGGCATATGCGCCGTTGCCGTTGACCGGAGCAGACCATGGCCCTTGATCTCTCGATGCCGATCCTGATCGTCGACGACTACCAGGCGATGGTCCGCATCATCCGCAATCTGCTGCACCAACTGGGCTTTGAAGATGTCGACGAAGCGCCGGACGGCCCGAGCGCGCTCGCCAAGATGCGCGAGAAGACCTATGCGCTCGTCATCTCCGACTGGAACATGGAGCCCATGTCGGGCTACGATCTCCTGCGCGAGGTGCGCGCCGAGGAGGCCTGGCGCTCCATTCCGTTCATCATGGTGACGGCCGAATCGAAGACGGAGAACGTCATCGCCGCGAAGAAGGCCGGCGTGAACAACTACATCGTCAAGCCGTTCAACGCCCAGACCCTGAAAGCCAAGATCGAATCGGTCTGCGGCGTCTGAGCGACGCCGTCAGCGGACGAACGTCTCGACGATCGCCTGCGGGCGGTGCAACACGTCCTCGAGCCGTGGCGAAGTCGCTACCAGACGAGGCTCTCGATGATCGCCTGCGGGCGATGCGTCGCGTCTTCGAGCCACGCTGCAAGGGCGATCTCGTCGAGGCTGCCGCCGAGCGGGCTGATCTCGGCCGCATGGATGCCGCGCGTCACGAGCAGAGCATCGGCTCCGATGCTGTGGGCGCCGGCCACATCGGTACGGATCGCATCGCCGATGGCGAGCACGCGCGACACCGGCACGTGCGCGCCGCGGATGCGCTCCGCCTCGCCGAGGGCACGCTCGTAGATCGGCTTGTGCGGCTTGCCCGCGTAGGTCACCGTCCCGCCGATCTCCTCATAGGCTGCGGCGAGCGCGCCGGCGCAGTAGATGAGCGCCGTGCCGCGCTCCACGACGAGATCGGGATTGGCGCAGACCATCGGCAGACCACCGGCATGCATCTCGGCGAGGAGACCGGCATAGTCGTCCGGCGTCTCGCGCTCGTCGTCGACGAGGCCGGTGCAGACTGCGTAGCGGGCGCCCGCCGCTGTCGTCAGGGGCGCATCGAGACCGTCGAATAGCGGCAGGTCGCGGTCCGGCCCGATATGGAGGAGGGGCTCGCCTGGCCGGGCAGCGATCTGGCTGCGCGTGACGTCGCCGGAGGTGACGGCCGCGTCATAGGCCTCGCGCTTCACGCCGAAACCGTCGAGCAGCGTCAGGACGTCCCCGTTCGGGCGGGGGGCGTTGGAGACGAGCACGACCTGGCCGCCGCGTTGGCGGAACCGCTGGAGGGCTTCGCCCGCCTGGGCGAAGGCCTCGAGCCCGTTGTGCAGCACGCCCCAGATGTCGCACAGGATGACGTCGTAGCGATCGGCGATCGTCCGAAGTCCCTGGATGATCGGAGGCGGGGAGGCAGGCCGGTCGGTCATGTCTTGGATGGCCTCATGTTCGATAGGCGCTCCGGGAGGGTCCGGACGAGCGGTCCACCCCGGGCTGCGAGGAAGGTCCCGGCGCTAATGCCGGGAGGCGGTTGTGTCAAGCGCGGCCCAGGTGTCGCGCGCAGCATATGTCGCAGGGCGGGCGGCCGGTTCGATTGTTCCTCTTCGGCGCGGCTCTTGATAGCTTGGCATCATAATGGCCGCGGGATCCTGTCTCCCGCGGCCCAAACCGAACGGGAGCCACGATGTCCGCCTCTGCCGCCCACGACCACGCGCTCGCGCCGAACGACCTCGAAGCGTTCTGGATGCCCTTCACGGCCAACCGTGCCTTCAAGAAGAAGCCGCGCATGGTGACCGGCGCCAAGGACATGCACTACCTGACGGCCGAGGGCCGCAAGGTGGTCGACGGCGCGGCGGGGCTGTGGTGCTGCAACGCCGGTCACAATCGCGACCCGATCGTTTCGGCCATCCAGGCGCAGGCCGGCGAGCTCGACTATGCGCCTGCCTTCCAGTTTGGCCAGCCCAAGGCCTTCGCGCTCGCAGCCCGCATCGCTGCGCTGGCGCCGGGCGACCTCGACCACGTCTTCTTCGCCAATTCCGGCTCGGAGGCCGTGGACAGCGCCCTCAAGATCGCGCTGGCCTACTGGAACATCACGGGCAAGGGCTCCAAGACGCGCCTCATCGGCCGCGAGCGTGGCTATCACGGCGTCGGCTTCGGCGGCATCTCGGTCGGCGGCATCGTGCCGAACCGCAAGTTCTTCGGCTCGCTGCTGACGGGCGTCGACCACCTGCCGCACACCTACAACCGCGAGGAGCAGGCCTTCTCGCGCGGCGAGCCGGCGTGGGGCGCGCATCTCGCCGACGAACTGGAGCGCATCGTCGCCCTGCACGACGCCTCGACCATCGCGGCCGTCATCGTCGAGCCCATGGCCGGCTCCACCGGCGTGCTGCCGCCGCCCAAGGGCTATCTGAAGCGCCTGCGCGAGATCTGCGACAAGCACAACATCCTGCTCGTCTTCGACGAGGTCATCACCGGCTTCGGCCGCCTCGGTTTCGCCTTCGCGGCCGAGCGCTACGGCGTCGTGCCGGACATGATCACCTTCGCCAAGGGCGTCACGTCCGGCACCGTGCCCATGGGCGGCGTGCTCGTGCGCAAGGGCATCTACGAGGCCTTCATGCAGGGGCCGGAGCACGTCATCGAGCTCTTCCACGGCTATACCTATTCGGCCCATCCGCTCGCCTGCGCCGCCGGCCTTGCGGCGCTCGACGTCTATCGCGACGAGGGTCTGTTCGAGCGCGCCCGGGCCCTCGAGGGCGCCTGGGCGGACGCGATCCACGGGCTCAGGGGTCTGCCGGGCGTGCTCGACATCCGCTCCGTCGGCATCGTCGGCGCCATCGACCTCGCGCCGCTCAAGGATGCACCGGGCCGGCGCGCCTTCGAGGCGATGGACCGCGCCTTCCACGAGTTCGATCTCATGGTGCGCATCACCGGCGATACCATCGCGGTCTCGCCGCCACTCATCCTGACCGAGAGCGACATCGGCGACATCGCCGACAAGCTCGGCAAGGTCATCCGGGCGGTCGCCTGATGCCTGTGCGCCGCCGTCGGCCAGCCGGGCAGCGGCGATGACGGCGGCGTCCGGCACCTCGATCGGCCTTGCGCTCGGCGGGGGCGGGGCGCGCGGCCTCGCCCACATCGCGGTCATCGAAGTGCTCGACGAACTCGGCCTCAGGCCGGCCGTCATTGCCGGCACGTCCATGGGGGCGATCATCGGCGCTGCCCATGCCGCCGGCATCGGCGGTCGCGACCTGCGCCGGCACGTGCAGGACACGCTGCGCGATCGCACGGCGGTGCTCACCCGCCTGCTGCAGGCCCGCGTCGGCCGCTTGTCGCAGCTCTTCGCGCGCGGCCATGCCAACCCGGTGCTGATCGACGGCGAGAAATTCCTCGACCTGTTCTGGCCGCAGAGCGTGCCGGAGCGTTTCGAGGATCTCGCCGTGCCGCTCCTCGTCGTGGCGACGGATTATTATGCGCGCTCGGAGGTTGTCATCGGCGCGGGGGCGCTCGTCTCGGCCGTTGCCGGCTCGATGGCCATTCCGGGGCTCGTGCGGCCCGTCGTCGCCGGCGGGCGGGTACTCATCGACGGCGGCGCCACCAACCCGCTGCCGTTCGACCACCTTCTGCCGCGGGCCGACGTCGTCATCGCCGTCGATGTCGTCGGCGGCGCGGCGCGTGAGACGGACGGCGTGCCCGATCCGATCGAGACGATGTTCGGCGCCTCGCACATCATGCAGGCGGCCATCGTCGCCGGCAAACTCGCCGCCGGCCCGCCGCACATCATGGTGCGGCCCCCGGTCGGCGCCTTCCGTGGGCTCGACTTCTTCAAGGCGAAGGCCATTTTCGCCGCGGCCGATCTCGTCAAGGATGGCCTCAAGCGCGACATCGCAGCCGCGCTCGAAGCGCGCGCCTGAGGCGCCGTGGTGATGCCCTTCGGACATCACGCGATCCACCAGGTCCCGGGCTCCCTATAAAGCAGCCGAAGGCTCCGCTCAGCTGACGACGACGCGGGTGCCGATGCGCACGCGGTTGTAGAGGTCGATGACGTCCTTGTTGAGCATGCGGATGCACCCGGAGGACACGGCGCGCCCGATCGTGTGCGGCTCGTTCGTGCCGTGGATGCGGTAGAGCGTCTTGCCGAGATAGAGGGCGCGCGCGCCGAGCGGATTGTCGGGCCCGCCGGCCATGTGGCGCGGCAGGTCGGGCCGGCGCTTCAGCATCTGCGCCGGCGGGCGCCAGTCGGGCCACTCGCGCTTCATGCTGATGCTCTCGCTGCCGCGCCAGGAGAAGCCCTGGCGGCCGACGCCGATGCCATAGCGGATGGCGCGCCCGCCCGGCTCGACGAGATAGAGGAAGCGGCTAGCCGTATCGATGACGATCGTGCCCGGCTTGTGTGGGCCCGTGTAATCTACGACCTGTCGCGCGTAGCGCGGCTCGGGCGCGCGCATCGGCTGTAGCTCGGCTGCATCGGGCAGGGCGGCGTGGCGCACGTTCCCCGATGGCAGGCGTTCCCATGTCCGTTCAGTGTCGAGCGCGGCATCGAGGGGATCGGACGGCGGGACCGCGTGGATCCGACCGATGCTGCCGGAGGAAGGAGTGACGATGCGCACCGGAGGCCCGGTCCGCCGACCCGCCGTGGGGCTCCGGCCCGTTACCAGCATCTCGATGAAGCCGCCGCCGAGGTCGGCGCGGCGCACGGGCTGCCGCTCGGCCGCGGCTGCCATCTCGCGCGCCCCGGGCGCCTGGATGACCCTGGCCGATGGCAGGGGCGCACGCGTGCCGGTGCCGTAGATGACGGTCTGCGCCCCCGCGGGGCCTGCGGGCAGGGCTAGGCCGCAGGCGAGCGCTGCGGCGAGAGACAAGCGATGGATGGGCAACATGGCGGGACCTGCAAGCGATGGGGACATATGATGCCAGTACAGTCGAAGCCTTGCCAAACGGGCTCGCCAAACGGTGAACGCCGTGGGCTATCCGCCCCCCGAATGCACGTCGGAGGCGGTGTTTCCATCGCGATGGTTAGCGGCCGGTGCCGAGGCGTCCTTAACGATGGATTAAACAATCGAAAGGCGCGGGGCCTTAATTCTCAAGGCTTCCGCGCCCTTTTCGTTCCCCACGTTCCCTATCACGTTCCGGGCTTGTCCCGCGAGCCGATCCGGGCCGCCTGGAAGCGCCGAGCAGCCTCCAGCTTTGCTCGGTCATAGACTTTGGCCGTCGTCTTCTTTGTCGAGTGGCCTGCGACCCTAGCGGCATCGTCAAGGTTCGCGCCGGCATCTCGCGCTTCGGTGATCGCGGATGCCCGCAGGTCTCGGTTCCACAAGGTTTCGGGAAGGCCAGCCTTCTTGCGATCGAGCCGCCAGCCATCCGACAGTTCGCGCCGCCAGTAAGGCAGCCGCGTGGCCTCGTTGACAATGACGGGCCCGACCCGCTCGTCGATGGCAATGCGCTCCATCTCCTCGAGCACCATGGGGCAGAGCTTCAGGTCGATGATGATCTCGGCCCCTGTGGTCGGCCCGCGACCACAACCTCGAGCTCAACCGTCTGACGGCGGCGCAGCGGGAGATTTTCGACCGCGTTGAGGAAGTTGCCGCTGTAACTGCAGACATTGTGCCGGATGTCACGGCGCTCAAGAACCAGGCGCAACAGGCTGCGTCGGATGCGGCGGCGGCGGCCGACACGGCTGAGGACGCCGCCACGGCAGCGGAGGCGGCAGCGCAACTTCTCGCAACGCACGTGCTGCCCGACGGTACGGATTTCAACGCTCTGGACCAGCGCGGCACGTACATTATGACGAGCGAGACGAACGCGCCGCTGCCGGGGGCGACGAACCGCTGGGTGATCGAGGAGGTCGCTGATCCGACGGACGCCGACCGGGTTGTGCAGCGGGCATATCTGCTCGTGGGCGGCGCCAAGCTGGAGCTTGCCAATCGCCGCCGTCTGGCCGGCGGCTCTTGGCAGGCGTGGCTCGTTGGCGCCGGGCAGGCCATCGATGTTGGCTTTGACGATAGCGTGGTCTATCAGGGCTCGCCAAACGTTCAAGCGGCGCTCGTCGCGAGCGCCAACTACACCGGCTATGTCGAGACCCAGGCGACGCTTCAGAGTTTCGTCTATGGCCTGACCGGCTCCAACAATGCGTCCGACCCCAACAACGACATCGACTTTGCGCCGGGGCAGGCGCGCGGCAATGGCGTCACCGCCACACTTGCATCGACGCTGACCAAGCGTCTTGATGCAGCATGGGCGGTCGGCAATAATCAGGGCGCGCTCGACACGGGCTCGAAGGCCGCGAACCAGACCTATCACTGGCACCTGATCCGCCGGAACAGCGATGGTCTTGCGGACGTCATCGCCTCGCTGTCCGCTACCTCGCCCAGTCTGCCGTCTGAATGGACGCGCGTGCAACGGCTCGGGGCGGTTCTGACTGATGGCAGCGGGAACATTCAGCCGTTTGTTCAGAGCGGCAACGAGTTTCGCTTCAACACTACCGACCCGACACCAGACTACAGCGGCGCCGGCAACAGGGCGAAGGCGGCGCTTACCTGCACCTTGCCGAACGGTATCCGTGTTCAGGGTATCTTCAGCGTCTTCATCAGAGGTGCAAGCGGCGATTTCCAAGTCAGGGCGCGTCTATTCGACGGTGCAAACGCCAACATCGCGTCCACAACCGCAGTGTACGTCTCCACGGGTGTTAAGTCGTCTACAGCCGAGCTAAGGCAGTACACGAACACATCAAGGCAGATACAACTGCTCATAGACCAAAACGCAGATCCATCGAGCAACTCGACCGTTACGACGCTTGGTTGGACCGACTATCAGATCCCGAGGATCGGCGCATGATGTACTATATCGAGCGCGACAACGAGGGCGCGATTGTCGCCCTCTATGCCAATCCGCAGGACGGCCGCACCGAAACCGATCCGCTGCCCGAGACCGACCCGGAGGTGGCGGCCTTTCTCGCCCCGCCGCAGACACTTGAAGACTACCGCTCGGCCATTCAGGCGCATGTCGATGCGACGGCGCGAGCGCGAAACTACGACAACGCGGTCTCCTGCGCGTCCTATGTGGCGTCGGGCAACGCTGTCTGGGTGTCCGAGGCGCAGGCTTTCGTGATATGGCGTGACACGGTTTGGGGCTATGCCATTGCCGAACTCGCAAAAGTTCATAACGGCCAGCGGCCACAGCCGAGTATCGATGATTTCATCGCCGAGTTGCCGAGCTTTAGCTGGCCGAACGGTTAGGGTGGGAAATGAAGAGCGCTGGGGCGGCCCTGGTACGCCGTTACGGAGACACGGATTTCGTGACAGGCATGCGGGCCTATGCGGCCCTTGGCGTGGTCCTGACCCATGCCGGCGGCGCTGGGCTTCTGGCGTTCGGCGCCGTCGGCGAACGCCTCGTCGTCTTGGGCGCCATGGGCGTCCATGTCTTCTTCGTCCTTTCGGGCTTTTCAGTCTGCCACTCCTTGGCCAACTCGGCTTCAACTGGGCAATACGCGGTCAAGCGCCTATTCCGACTGCTACCGCCGTATTATGCGGTAATCATTGGATATTCGCTTTACCGAGGGGTTGAGCCGGGGAACGTTCTCGCTCACCTCGCGATGGTCGACTGGCTGTGGCCGCAGTACGGCAACACGATCCTTTCGATCGAATGGACAATCCCCGTTGAAGCGTGGTGGTATCTCGCGATCCCCCTGATGTTCGCCTTCGCTACCAAGGGACCCTTACATGCCGCGGTGATGCTGCTCGCCGCCTTCCTTTCAGCCTATGCGCTGCAGGTGGCGAGCGGGCACATGGGCGTGGCCCCAGGGCAATATTTCCATAGCCCGTTCGCCCATGCTTTCCCGTTCGCGCTTGGTGTGTGCGCTTATCTCATCCGGGGACACTTCCCGCCCTCGAGCAACGCGATCGCGAGCGCAGGCATCATATGCGCTGCGGTACTCCTCGGAGCTCATGTTCTCTACGGGATTGGCGAGCCCCCGCTTGTCGCCACATTGGCGACAGGTATGATCATCATATCAGGGCGGGGCGAGGCAATGCCGGTCCGCCTCATCCTTCTTAATCCACTAGGCCGTAAACCCATAAACGGCTCTGGGTTCCCTGACGGTGGCGATTGTGATTCAAGCTCCTTTTCGGGAGCTTTGCGATGGGCCGCTACGATCTGACGGATTTCGAATGGGAGGCGATCCGGCCTCACCTTCCCAACAAGTCGCGGGGCGTGCCTCGCGTGGATGACCGG
>NZ_JARKII010000017.1:0-68110 GCF_029309855.1 Chelatococcus sp. XZ-Ab1
GACTTGGTGCCGGGCGCCGGCTCCAGCTCGTAGAGCGTCACCACCGGGCCGGGATGCACGTTGATGATCTCGCCCTTGACCCCGAAATCCTCCAGCGTGCTCTCCAAAAGTGCCGCGTTCTGCTCGATGAACTCCGGCGCATCACCCGTGCCGGTCGAGACAGGGGGCTCGGCAAGGAGCGTTATGGGCGGGAGTTCGAAGGCCTCTGCGGCAGGCGGAGGAGCGGGCTGGCGTGCGGGCGCCGGCGCGGGCGCCACTGGTGGCTTCAGCGCCGCGACGGGCGGGCGCGCGACCTCCCGCCTCACCACCCGGTTGTCGTTGCCTGGCGGGACGGCGATGGCATTGGTCGTCGGCGCTTCCGGAACGCGGACTGCCGGCGCTTGCGGCTCCGGCGCGACCGGGAGGGTCGGCTCTTCGGCAGGGCTGTCCTCGACGGCAGGTTCGGGGGTCTTTGTGGGGGCCGTCGTGAAGGCCCGCTCGATCCCCGTGCTGCCGACAAGCCGCAGGTTCACGCTATAGGCATGGCTCCACCACGCCTCGACCGTATCCGCGGATACGCCGGCCGGGGCGGTCCGCTCCCCGGGTTCCGGCTCGTCGGCTTCGTGGACCTCCGGTTCATGGTCTTCGCCCGCATGCGTCTGCGGCGCACAAGCCTCCGGCGCCGACGCGGCTTCCTGTTCACCAGCGACCGCCCGGTCGGCCGGTGCCGCCGGAAGCAGGGCGGGGTTGCAGCCGAACTCGAAGAAGGCGTGATCGGATATGGCGACGAAGGCGACGTCCTCGCGCTCTGCAGGTTCGTTGGTTCCGGCGAAAAGCGTTTCAGCCGCCAGCGGCTCCTCGATGAACGCCGCGGTCGTGGGCATTCGGCTTTCGGCGTGCGGAGCCTCCGAGCCGACCGGCGCTTCGGCCGGCCCCTGTTGTGGTGGCAGGGCCGGCAGGACGCCCTTCCATACCTGCTGGATGAGATGGTCCGGGGTGCGGCCGAACTTCACCCGCGTCGTGCCGGCCTGCGGTCCTCGCGGCTGTTCGGTGGCGATCGCCGCTTCTGCCGCGAGCGCCGCTTCCATCTGGCGCAGCTTGTCGGGGGTGCGCGCATAGCGGACATGGGTTGGCAACACGATTGTCGCCGGATGCGGCATCAGCTTGGGCGCCGTCACCGCGGGCTCCTCCGGGGGGCGGTTGCGCCTTAGCCGGCCTGCGGCCCTGAGCGGGTTGGGCAGGATATCTGCGGCGTCCGTTTCGCTGTTTCGTGAAGGCAGTTCCCGTTTGCGCATCGACGCCCGCAGATTCTTCTGGCCACTCTGACGGGCCGATTCCTACCCGCATCACGGTTAACGGCCGCTAAAACGCCGGGTGGCAGGCGCTGCGTCATCGCTTGCAGCACAGCGCGCGAGATACTTCAGTACTTGATGACGCCAAACTGGCGGAACAGGGCGTGGATGCGGTCGGCGTAGATGTTGAAGCTCGGATAGTCGCCGAGATGGGCCGGGCGCGGGCGTGGCAGCTCCACCTTGATCTCGTCGACGATACGGCCCGGGGAGGGCGACATGACGAGCACCCGGTCGGACAGCCCGATGGCCTCCTCGAGGCTGTGGGTGATGAAGAGCACGGTCTTGCCCGTCTCCATCCACAACAGTTCGAGGTCGTGGCGGATCTGCGTGCGGGTGATGGCGTCGAGCGCTCCGAAAGGCTCGTCCATCATCAGCACGGACGGATCGTGGATCAGCGCGCGGGCGATCGACACGCGCTGGCGCATGCCACCGGAGAGCTGCTTGGGATAGCGGTCGGCGGCATGGGCAATGCCAAGCTTCTCGAACAGCTCCATCGCGCGCGCCCGCGCCGGCTCCATCGGCAGGCCGCGGATCTCGGCCTGCAGCAGCACGTTGTCGAGCGCCGTGCGGAAGTCGAGCAGCAGGTGATCCTGGAAGACGATGCCGATATCCGTCAGCGGTCTGTCGAGGCGTGCGCCGTTGACGAGGATCGCGCCCGTCGACAAGGGCTGCAGCCCGGCCGCGATGAGCATCAAGGTGCTCTTCCCGCAGCCGGACGGGCCGATGAGGCTGACGAACTCCCCCTTGCCGATGGCGAAGGAGATATCGTCGACGGCCGTGAAGCCGCCGAAGGTCTTGACGACGTTCTTCCCCTCGATGGAGGCGGCGTCGGCGGCTTTCGTCCTGTCGGCGATCGGGGCGTTCATCGTCATCATCCGCCGCGGGTTCGCGACCATCACTTGCAGGCCGGGGCGTCGGCCGGCAGGAGGGTGGTGGTGTAGTAGTCGGTGATCGGCTTGTCCTTGGGCAGGCCGAGATAGGTCGTCAGAAGCGTGTAGGTCGTCTGCCAGTTCTTCTCCGGCACCTCGCCGAGGCGCGTGGCGCCGGGAGCGCACATCAGCTTGAAGACGACGTCGAACTGCTTGGTGATCTGCTCCTTGGTCACGGACGGGAACTGTTCGAGCACAGCGGCGGCCGCCTCGTCCGGGTTCTTGCGCGCCGCTTCCCAGCCGGCGAGACTCGCGGCCACGAACTTCTTGTAGAGGTCGACATCCTTCTCGATGCGGTCGTCGCGGGCGATGATCGACAGGCCGACGGTGGGCACGCCGATGTCGCGGTAGAAGAGGTCCGTCACCTCGAAACCGCGGTCGCGCATCTGGATGGACTGGTAGTCGGCCCCGCCGAGGATGGCGTCGACCTTCTTCTCGAGCACCGCGCCGACGAAGGCGCCGGGATCGATGTTGACGATGTTGACCTTCGACTTGTCGATGTTGTTGGCGGCGAGGATGGCCTCGAGCAGCGTCGTCTGCGCCGTGCCGGGCTGAACGGCGAGAGTCTTGCCGATCAGGTCCTGCGGCCTGTTGATGCCCTTTTCCTTCAGCGAGATGATGGCGAAGCCGTTGGTCTGCAGGATGGGGGCGACGATCTTCACCGGCGCGCCCTTGGTGCGCAGTTGCATGGCGGCCGGCGCATCGGCGAAGCCGACGTCGGTCTGTCCCGTCGCCACCTGCTGTGCCGTGGTGCCGGAGCCCTTGCCCTCTTCGATGGTGAGATCGATGCCCGCCTTCTCGTAGAGCCCGAGCTTCTTGGCATACATGAAGCCGGCATTCGGCCCCGCCGCCAGGAAGTTGAGCGTCAGCTTCATCGGGGTGAGTTTCTCCTGCGCCCCGGCCCCGGTTTGCCCCATGCCCAGCGCCAGCGCGGCGGCTGCGGCGATCAGCATTGCCTTCTTCATCCTGTCCTCCCCTTCGATCGGGTCTTGCCGTTCGATCGTGTTGTGTGCCCGCCCGTCTCGTGCGGGCGGTTGGTGTGCGGGCCTCCCGGCCCCGCGTCTCAGCCCTTGCGCTGCCAGGGCATCAGCAGGCCCTCCAGCATCTCGACGGCGTAGCTGAAGAGGATGCCGATGACGCTGAGCGCGACGAGACAGGCGAAGATGAGCGGCATATCGAGGAAGCTGGTGCCGCGCAGCAGGAGATAGCCGAGCCCGGCATTGGCGCCGACGAATTCGCCGACGATGGCGCCTGTCGCCGCAAAGACGATGGAGACCTTGAGCCCGGCGAAGATGTAGCTCAGTGCCGCCGGCACACGCACATAGCGGAAGGTCTGCCAACCGCTCGCGCCCATGGACTTCGTGAGATAGAGCACCCGCTCGTCGAGGGCGCGAAAGCCACTCATGCTGGCGACCAGCGTGGGGAAGAAACAGAGCAGGAAGGTCAGCAGCACCTTCGGAAACAGCCCGAAGCCGAACCAGACGACGAAGAGCGGCGCGATGGCGATCTTCGGCACCAGTTGGAAGAAGACGATGATCGGATAGACCGCCTTCTCGAGCAGCCGTACCGAGACGATGAGAAAGCCGAGCGGAATCGAGATCACTGTCGCCATCAGGAAGCCGAGGAGGATTTCCTTCGCCGTCACCAGCGTATGCTCGAAGATGAGCGCATGCGCCTCGACGAGCTTGGCTATGAAGGCCGATGGCACTGGCAGGATGTATTCCGGGATCTCCAGCACCGGCACTACCCACTCCCAGAGGAGGAGCAGGACGGCGAAGCTCGCGAGCGGCCAGGCCGCGGCGGCGAGCCAGCCGCGGGCACGCGCCGCAAGGCCGGGACCTTGCGCGGCGGGCAGGGCGGCATGTTGCGTGTCGGCGACCATCATCCGGCCCTCAGCTGATGCGGTGGGATGTTGCGCTCGTCGGTCGGCGCGACGGCGGCCAGCCGGCGCGGCTGGCGCTTGCGCAGCGGCCACAGCTGCGCCATCTCGCGCGCGGCCTCGAGGAGCGCGGCGGCGATCGCCTCGTGCCGGTCCGCGCCGAGGCGCACGAGCGGGCCGGCGACGGAGAGCGTGCCGGCGGCCGGGGCCGTCGGGTCCTCGTCCGCCCGGAAGGCGACCGCGAGGGCCACGGTGCCGGGCTCCCCCTCCTCGACGGCGAGGGCATAGCCGCGCGCCCGCGTCTCGTCGAGGTGGCGGCGCAGTTCGTCGACGGTCTTCAGGCGTCGCGGGCCCAACGCGGTCCCGGTCTCGAAGCCGCGGGCGCAGACGATGCGCAGCGCCTCGCTCTCGGGCAGGGTGGCAAGCCAGGCCTTGCCGGTCGCCGTGGTGTGCAGCACGACCTCCTGGCCCATGTCCGGCTCATAGCGAAGCCCGGCAGTGGCGCCCTGCGCCCGCGCCACCCAGACGAGGCGCTCGCCCTCGACGACGGACAGGCGGCAGTATTCGCCGGTGCGGCGCGCCAGCCGGTCGAGCACCACCTGGCCGACATCCGGCAGGCCGCGCACATCGAGATTGCGGAAGGCGAGGATGGAGAAGTGCAGTGTGAGGCCATAGCCCTGCGTTACCGGATCCTGCGCGACATAGCCCCGCTCCACGAGGGTCGCCAGCATGCGGTGCGTCGCGCTTTTGGGCATGCCGATGCGTTCCGCGAGGACGCCGAGCTCGATCGGGTCGGGTTCTCCGGCAAGAGCCTCGATCAGGCTGAGGCAGCGATCCACGGCGGCGACGGTCATTCGGGGCCTGGGTCCCTTTAAATGGAACAATAAACCATTTTGGAATTGCGTTCCATTTTTGTTGTCTGGTAGCTATAGCGGCAGGCGGCGCGGCGAGTCAATCCGTGGCGCGGGCATGCCGAGCGCTTCATGGCGCGGGCGAGCCGACGGGGGAGGGAGAGACGATGGGCCTTGCTGGACGCGGCGCGGTCGCCATCTGGCACGACATCGCGCCGGAAGGGCGGGAAGAATTCTATGCATGGCACGGCCTCGAGCACATGCCCGAGCGCGTCGCCATCCCGGGCTTCCTGCGCGGCCGCCGCTATGTCGCCAGCGCGGCCGACCTTGAGTTCTTCAACCTCTACGAAGCGCGCGACCACGCGACCGTGACCGGGCCCGACTATGTGGCCCGGCTCAATGCGCCGACGCCATGGACGCTGAAGGCAGTGAAGCACTTCCGCTCTGTCGCCCGCTCCATATGCCGCGTGGCGGTCAGCCTCGGCCATGGCGAGGGGGGGCTCGTGGCCACCATCCGCTATGACGTCGAGGATGCATCTGCCGCGGCCCATCTCGCCGCGATGCGCGACCGGCTCTTGCCCGGCCTTGCAAGAAGGTCGGGCATCGCCGGCGTGCATCTGCTCGTCGCCGATGCCGAGGCGAGCGCCGTCGAAAATGCCGAGCGCAAGGCCCGTGCCGAGCCCAACCGCATCCCGCGCTGGATCGTGGTGATCGAGGGCTGGGGCGACGAGGCGCCCTTCGCCACCTTCTGCCAGGACCAGCTGACGCTCGATCAGCTGCTCGCGCCCGGTGTGGTCGGGGCGCCGCAACTCGGGCACTATCGGCTGCAGGCGATGTGCCAGCGTCCGCTCGCGGGAGAGGGCACATGAACCGTTACGACCTTGCCGGCCGCACGGCCATCGTCACCGGCGGGGCCGGCGGCATCGGCCGAGCCGTCGCCTCGGCGCTCATCTCTTCGGGCGCGCGCGTCAGCCTGTGGGATCGCGACGACCGGGCGCTCGAAACGGCGGTGGCGGAACTCGGCGGCGAGCCGGACCGCCGCGTGGTCGACATCACCGATGCCGGCGCGGTCGACGAGGCCGCTCGGCAATGCCATGCGCAGTGGGGCCGCATCGACATCCTCGTCAACAACGCCGGCATCCTCGGCGAGGTGAAGCCGGTGTGGGAGAGCGATCCGGACGATTTCCGCCGCGTCCTGGAGGTCAATCTCGTCGGCGCCTATCTCGCGATGCGGGCCGTGGTCGCGCTGATGCGCGGCCAGGCCGCGCAGCCGTTGCGCGGCCATGTGGTCAATGTCGCCTCCATCCAGGGCAAGGAGGGCATGCCGCGCGCCGGCGCCTACAGCGCCTCCAAGGCGGGGCTCATCGCGTTGACGAAGAGTGTCGCAAGGGAGACGGCCGAGGAGGCGATCAGCGTCACCTGCATCACACCTGCCGCGGCGGAGACCAGCATGGCGAAGGAACTGACCAGCGAACGACGCGCCGAGATCCTCGCCCGTATTCCGATGCGCCGCTTCGTCGCTGTCGAGGAGATCGCCCGGCTGGTGCTGTGGCTTTCGTCCGACGATTGTTCCTTCTCCACCGGCGGCGTCTTCGATATCTCCGGCGGCCGCGCCAGCTATTGAGGAAAGTCATGCCGCCGGCGATGCAGCGCCACCTCGCCGCCTTTGCCGAGGCGCTTCTCGGGGCCCGCGTGGACGGCGAGCCCATCGCCTGCACGGCGTATGAACTGCCGCGCGATGCAGCCGAGGGTTATGCCGTGCAGGCGTTCGTCGCCCGCCGTCTAGGCATGGAGGTTGCCGGCTGGAAGGCGGCCCTCGCGGACGGCACGCCCGTGGCTGCGCCGTTGCTCGGGCCGCTCCTGCATTCCGGCTATCGGCTGACAGGCGACAGCGATCCCGATGCCGTCGAGGTCGAGATCGCCTTCCGGCTGGGTCGTGACCTGCCGCTCCGCACGGGTGGTTATGCGCGCGAGGACGTCGTATCAGCGGTCGATGGTGTGCTCGTCGGCATTGAGATCGTCGCGAGCCGCCTCGCCGAGGGGGCAACCGCGCCGTTCCCCGCCTTTCTCGCCGACAATCTCGGCAACGGCGGCTTCGTTGCGGGCAAACCCGTGCCACTCGCATCCATCGATGGGCTGTCGGACTTGCGCTGCCGTGTGTCGCGCGACGGCACTGTCATACACGACGCGACCGGCGGCCATCCGGCGGGCGATCCGCTGGCGCCGCTGCTCGCCTGGGCGAATGCCCAGAGCGACGCGCTGGGCGGGCTGCGGGCCGGCCAGATCGTGACCACCGGGAGCCTTGTCGGCCTTGTCCGCTGCGGGCGGTCCGGTACGCTCAGTGCGCACATCGAGGGGCTTGGCGGCATCCTTCTCCGCGCCTGATCACTTGTCGGCGCTCAGACCCTACCTTGCTCCCGGGCCGCCGCAGTGCGACAACTCCGCCCCGCCAGCCCCGCAGCCAGCGAGAGGACCATGAGCGGACGCATCGATGCCCACCATCATTTCTGGAATCCGCAGGAGGCGGACTATCCCTGGATGGCGCCCGACGCGCTCGCCCCCATCCGCCGGCCGTTCGGCCCACAGGACATGGCTCCGCTCATCGCTGCCGCCGGCATCACGCGGACGGTCCTCGTCCAGACGCGCGCCGACATCGCGGAGACGCTCAGGTTCCTCGCCCAGGCGCAGGACAATGCCTTCATAGCTGGCGTCGTCGGCTGGGTCGACCTGACGGGGCCGGACGTCGCTGGCGCTATCCGGCAGTTGCGCCGGGCGCCGGGTGGTGCCTTTCTCAAGGGTATCCGCCACCAGGCGCACGACGAGGACGATGCGGACTGGCTCGCCCGGCCGGACGTGATCGCGGGCATCGCCGCGGTCGGCCACGAGGGTCTCGCCTATGATCTTCTGGTGCGCGAGCGCGAACTACCCGCTGCGATCCGCTGCGTCGACGCCAACCCAGACGTGCGCTTCGTGCTCGACCATATGGCCAAGCCGCGCATCGCTGAGGGCGCGATGGAGCCGTGGAGCGCGCTGATGACCGAGCTGGCGGCGCGCCCCAACGTCTGGTGCAAGGTTTCCGGCCTCGTGACCGAGGCGGATTGGGGCGGCTGGACGCCGCAGGACCTTGCGCCCTATGTCGCGCGCGCCATCGCCCTCTTCGGCTCCGAGCGCCTCATCTTCGGTTCCGACTGGCCGGTCTGCCTGCTCGCCGCCGATTATGCCCGCGTGGTGCTCACCGCCGAGGAACTGCTCGCGCCGCTCGGCGAGTACGGGCACACGCGGGTCTTCGGCGGCAATGCCGCGCAGGTCTACCAGCTGGCGCGATGACGCGGGCAGCGAACGTCCTCGCCGCTGCCGTCAGTCCTCCTCTCGGAAGAGGGTGGTGAGGGGATATTCGGTGCGAACCAGGGGTGATTTCAGCACGATGTAGCTGAAGTAGTTGGCAATGCCGACGTTACGCTCGATGATTCGGTCCATCACCTCCTGGTAGTGCAGCACGCCGCGGGTGATGAACCGAACGAGATAGTCGTAGCCGCCGCTGACGAGATGGCATTCCATCACCTCGTCGACCGTGCGGATGAAGGATTCGAAGCGCACGAAATCCTCCCGCCGGTGGTCGTGCAACGTCATCTCCGTGAAGACCATGACCGTCTGGCCGAGCTTCGCGAGATTGATTGTGGCGCCGTAGGCTGCGATGTAGCGTGCCGCCTCGAGCCGCTTCACCCGCTGCAGGCACGGGCTCGGCGACAGCCCGACCGCCTCGGCCAGCGCAACATTGGTCATGCGTCCGTTCTTCTGCAGCTCAACGAGGATGTTGAGGTCGATGCGGTCGAGCTTCGGGGCGCCGGTCATCGGCTCGTGGTCTCCGGAAAAGCGCGGTGCTCAGCCGCGCAGGGCGTCCTGATGGGCCTTTGCCATTTCGGCCATGCTGGCGAAATGGAAATCGTAGCGGGCGTCGCCGTCCGGCGGCATCGTCGCGCCCCAGCCGCCCTCGTTGCGCCGCCGGTCGATCCAGGCCGAGGCGAGGCCGACGGTCTTGGCCGGCACATGGTCGTGGAAGAGGCTCTGGGCCGTGTGCAGGATATCCGCCTTGCCGTAGCCGAGGCCGGCGAGCTGTTCCAGCATATAGGTGAAGTTGCGGGGGTTCGGTTTGTACGAGCCAATGTCCTGCGCCGTATAGACGGCGTCGAAGGTAACGCCCAGCTTCTCGTTGCTGGGCGCAAAGCTGGCGTGATCGACGTTGGAGAGGATGACGAGCTTGTAGAATTTCTGCAGGTACTGGAGGGCCGAGGCCGAATCCGGGAAGGCCGGCCAGTCGCCGACGGAAAGGCCGAAGCGCCGGTCATCCTCGGCGCTCGCAGCGATGCCCCATTCGTCCGCGATCCGGCGATGCACGCGGGCGAGAAGGTCGCAGTAGAGCATGTCGGGCGTCTCGGCCTGCTGGCTGCTCTCGTGCCGCGCAAAGGTCTCCAGCACCTCGTCACGTGGGCGGGCGCGCCCGCCCTTCTCAAGGAGCGGCTGCAGCGCCGTGTGGATGCCGCTCTCCCAATCGATCAGCGTGCCGTAGCAGTCGAAGGTCAGCACCTTGAAGTCGGTCAGTTTCATGGAACACTCCATTTCTCGCCCGCCACTGCGAGCCTCGCGAAGGCGGTAAATGAAGGTTAGAGGCGTGAGCCGGCGCAGGCCCTCCGCCGGCCAGCCATCTCTTTGGCAGGATGTGCCGAAGCTCGACCCGAATTGGCATCAACTGCTGCGTCGTCCATTATCCGCTCACGCCGCATCGCGGCTGGCGGGGGACATGGCGCTTCGCGCACAGTCGGCGAGGCGCGCGAGCGCCGCGGGCACATGGACGTCGCGCCGCCGCACGAGCACGGTGATGGCGCGGGCGCTGCCGCTGGGCACGGGGTGCGTCGCAATCCGTCCCGCGGCGCGCGCTGACTCCACCACGGCGCGCGGCAGGAGGCTGATGCCGACCCCGGCCGCAACGCAGCCGATGATGCCGTCGAGCGTGCCGAACTCGAGATGGCGGACCTCGACGATGCCGGCCGTGGCGATGAGCGCCTCGAAGCGCCGTCGATAGCTGCAGCCGGCGCGGAAGACGATGAGCTTTGCCTGTTCGGCCGCAGGCGCGGCGCCGGGGGAGGCAGAGAGCCAGCGGGGCGGACCCAGCCAGGGGGCGGTGACGAGGACGAGTTCCTCCTCCACCATCGGCTCCGCCACGAGCGCCGCATGGGTCACGGGCCCGACGACGAAGGCGGCGGCGAGGTCGCCGTCGAGCACCTTGCCGATCAGGGCCTCGCTGGTCCCGGTCTCCACATGCAGGTCGACCCGCGGGCAGGCGCGGGCGAAGGCGGCAAGGACGGACGGGAGGCGCAGCGCCGCCGTGGTCTCCAGCGAGCCGATGCGCAGCGCGCCGGAAGGGTCGGCGCCGTCGTCGCGCACCGCCTCGCGCGCTTCCGCGAGCAGCTGGCCGACGCGCAGGGCATAGGGCATGAGGCGCTCGCCCGCCGCTGTCAGGCGTACGCCGCGGCTGTGCCGCGTAAACAGCGCCTCGCCGATCTCCGCCTCAAGAGCGCGGATGCGGGCCGTGACGTTGGACTGGACCGTGTTGAGCGCCGCCGCAGCGCGCCCGATGCTGCCATGCCGGGCTGCGGCGAGGAAGAAGGCGAGATCGCTGCTGTTCATGACGGCCGACCCAAGGCATCTCCTCGCAAGATGCCTTGCAGTTCAATCCATCACACGGGAGGCGTCAATCGCGCTCAGGCTTCGCCGCTGGCGCGTGCCAGGGCCAGGCGGTCCCGCCGGCGCACCCGCACGATCACCTCGACGTCGCGCAGCTCGAAATGCGCGGGCACGTTCGGCACCACCCGCACGTCGAGCTCGCCGGGCGGGATGTCGACCAGCACCTGCTCGTCCTCGATGAAGTAATGGTGATGATCGGTGACGTTGGTGTCGAAATAGCTCTTGGTGCCGTCGAGGGCGAGCTGCTTGAGGAGCCCGGCTTCCGTGAACTGGTGCAGCGTGTTGTAGACCGTGGCGAGCGACACGGCCGCCTTGGCGCGGGTCGCCTCCTCGTAGAGCATCTCGGCGGAGACGTGGCGGTGGCCTTTGGCAAAGAGCAGCCAGCCCAGCATCAGGCGCTGGCGCGTGGGCCTGAGGCCGACCTTGCGCAGGCGCTCGCGCATGTCGTGGAACGCGCAGCCCGCCATGGGCGAACGCGGGGCACGGTCGAGCATGGCGCGCAGGTTGATGTCGCCGGCCGTGCCGCGATCACCGAACATCCGCTGCTGGTCCGCCATGACGCTACCTCCCATGCAATTCCGGAAACACTCAATTTCGCCGATACCGGCCGATGAAAGCTCCATACTAGAACATGTTTCGCCAAGTCAAACACCGAATATCGGGCGCTTTGGCATAGTCATTTAATTTTTTAATCATTCTAAATTAAATAGAGCGGCCTTGTCCTTGCAATAACGATGAGATTGCCACTGGCAGGTTCGAGCCTGCGGTTGGTGCCATGCCGCAGCCGCCGGTGACGCATGTCGTCAGCCTGCAGGCGTGATGCGCGCGGCGCAGAACTTGAACTCGGGAATCTTGCCGAAGGGGTCGAGCTGCGGGTTGGTGAGGACGTTCGCCGGCGCTTCGCCGTAGCAGAAGGGGATGAAAATCATGCCTTCCGCGACCTGCCGGTCGGCCATCAGGCGCAGGGTGATCGTGCCGCGCCGGGTCTCGACGCGCACCATCTCGCCGGCCGCGAGGCCGCGTCGGCCGATCTCGCCTGGATGCATGGCGACCATCGCCTCCGGCTCGATGGCGTCGAGCACGCTCGAGCGGCGGGACATGGAGCCGGTGTGCCAGTGCTCGAGGAGCCGCCCCGTCGTCAGTACGAGGGGGAACTCGGCATCCGGCAGTTCGTCGGGCGGGGACAGGTCCGCCGGTACGAGCCGCGCCCGCCCATCCTTCGTCGGATAGCCCTGTGCGAAGAGGATCTCCGTCCCCGGCGCATCGTCGGCCGGCGCCGGATAGGTCACCGAGCCTTCGCGCTCGACGCGCTCCCAGGAGATGTGGGCGAGCGACGGCATCACCGAGCGCATCTCTTCGTAGACCTCGCCGACATCGGCATAGGTCCAGCCGAGGCCGAGGCGGTTGGCGATCTCGATGATGAGCGCGACGTCCTGCCGCGCCTTGCCCGGCAGCGGCACGGCGGGCCGGCCGAGCTGTACCTGCCGGTTGGTATTGGTGTAGGTGCCGAGCTTTTCGGCGTGGGCCGAGGCCGGCAGCACGACGTCGGCGTGCCAGGCGGTCTCCGTGAGGAAGATGTCCTGCACCACGAGGTGCTCGAGCCTGGCCAGCGCTTCACGCGCGTGGATCTGGTCCGGGTCCGACATCGCCGGGTTCTCGCCCATGATGTACATGGCCCGGATGCTGCCCTCGTGGATCGCGTCGATGATCTCGACAACGGTGAGCCCGCGCACCGGGTCGAGCGGCCGGCCCCACAGGTCCTCGAAGCGGGCCCGGATATCGTCGTCCGCCACGCTCTGATAGTCGGGGAAGACCATCGGGATGAGCCCGGCATCGGAGGCGCCCTGCACGTTGTTCTGCCCGCGCAGGGGGTGAAGGCCCGTGCCCGGCCGCCCGATCTGGCCGGTGATGAGGGCGAGCGCGATGAGGCAGCGCGAATTGTCCGTGCCGTGCACGTGCTGCGACACGCCCATGCCCCAGAAGATGATCGAGCGCTCGGCGCGCGCATAGGTTCGCGCCACGGTGCGGATGGTTTCGGCCGGGATGCCGCAGACCGGCTCTATCGCCTCGGGCGTGAAGGCGGCGACCTTCTCCCGGAGCGCCGTGAAACCGTCCACGTGGCCCTGGATGTATTGCTCGTCGTAGAGCCTTTCGTCGATGATCACGTTGAGCATCGCGTTGAGCAGCGCGACGTCGGTGCCCGGCTTGAAGCGCAGGGCGTGCGTCGCATGGCGCATCAGGTCCTGCCCGCGCGGGTCGGCGACGATCAGCGTCGCCCCGCCCTTCGCCGCCTGCTTGAAATAGGTGGCGGCGACGGGATGGTTCTGGGCCGGCCGCGCGCCGATGACGAGGATGCAGTCGGCCTCCAGCGCCGCATTGAACGGCGCCGAGACGGCGGCGGAACCGACGCCCTCCATCAGCGCCGCGACGGAGGAGGCGTGGCACAGCCGCGTGCAATGGTCGACATTGTTGGTGCCGAAGCCCTGCCGCACCAGCTTCTGGAAGAGATAGGCCTCCTCGTTGGAGCCCTTGGCCGAGCCGAAGCCGGCGAGGGCGCTGGGCCCGTGCGCATCGAGAATGCGCTTCAATCCGCCAGCCGCGCGGTCGAGCGCCTCCTCCCAGGTCGCCTCGCGGAAGACCGTCCACGGGTTCGCGGGATCGACGGTGATGTCGCCGCGCTTCGGCGCATCCTCGCGCCGCACCAGGGGCACCGTGAGCCGATGCGGATGGCGGATGTAGTCGTGGCCGAAGCGGCCCTTGACGCACAGGCGGTTCTCGTTGGCCGGGCCGTTGCGCCCGTCCACTTGCACGATGGTGTCGTCCTTCACGGCAACGCGCGTCAGGCAGCCGACGCCGCACCACGGGCAGACGCTGTCGACATGCCGATCCGCCACCACCGTGCGTTGCCGCGCCGCCGCGTCCATCAGCGATTTTTCGAAGAGCGCGCCCGTCGGGCAGGCCTGCACGCATTCCCCGCAGGCGACGCAGGTGGAGGCGCCCATCGGCGCGGCGATGTCGAAGACCGGGCGCGTGTCGAGCCCGCGGAAGGCCATGCCGATGACGTCGTTGACCTGCACCTCGCGGCAGGCGCGTGCGCACAGCCCGCAAGCGATGCAGGCATCGAGATTGACGGCGATGGCCACATGGCTCGTATCGTGCGGGGGCTGAGCGAGAAGGGCGTGGCCAGCTTGGGCCGTGCCGTCATGAGAGGAAGTGCGCCCGTTCGCGAAGCGGCTCGCCGTGACGCCGACGCGCTCCGCCCATTGCCAGAACGGGGCATCCGGATCCGGCGCCGCCTCGCGCGCGGACAGGTCAGCAAGGAGCAGCTCGAAGACCATGGCGCGGGCCTTCTCGGCCCGGTGCGAGGCCGAGTGCACCACCATGCCCGGCGTTGGCTTGCGGATGCAGGAGGCGGCGAGCACGCGTTCCCCCTCGATCTCCACCATGCAGGCGCGGCAGTTGCCGTCCGGCCGGTAGCCCGGCTCGGGCAGGTGGCAGAGGTGGGGAATGTCGGTGCCGGCGCGCCTTGCCGCCTGCCACAGGGTCTCACCGGGCAGGGCCGTGATCTCGCGCCCGTCGAGCGTGAAGCGGATGAGGTCCTCCGTCTCGCTCATCGTGCCCCTCCTGCTCCCGCTGCCGTGCCGTTGAAGAAGGCGAGGATCGAACGCACAGGATTGGGCGCCGCCTGGCCGAGGCCGCAGATGGAGGCGTCACGCATCGCGGTGGAGAGATCCTCCATCAGGTCGCGGTCCCACGCGTCGGCTTCCATCAGGCGCACCATCTTGTCGGTCCCGGCGCGGCAGGGCGTGCACTGGCCGCAGCTCTCGGCACGGAAGAAACGCATGAGATTGAGCGCGACGGCCCTGAGGTCGTCCTTGTCGGAAAGCACGATGACGGCATGGCTGCCGATGAAGGCACCGTGCGGATCGAGCGAACCGAAGTCGAGCGGCACGTCGGCGAGAGAGGCCGGCAGGATGCCGCCGGAGGCGCCGCCGGGCAGATAGGCGGCGAAAGCGTGTCCCTCGGCCATGCCGCCGCAGAACTCGTCGATCAATTCGCGCGCCGTGATGCCCGCCGGCGCGACCTTGACGCCCGGCTCGCGCACGCGGCCGGAGACGGAGAAGGAGCGCAGGCCCTTGTGCCCGCGCCGACCCTCGGCGGTGAACCAGTCGGCGCCGCGCGACAGGATGTCGGGGATCCAGGCGAGCGTCTCGACATTGTGGTTGAGCGTCGGGCGGCCGAAGAGGCCGACCTCGGCGATATAGGGCGGCCGGTGGCGCGGCAGGCCGCGCTTGCCTTCGATCGACTCGATCATCGCCGATTCTTCGCCGCAGATGTAGGCGCCGGCGCCGCGCCTCAGTTCGATGAATCCGGGGGCGACGAGCCCCGCGCCTTCAAGCGCCGCGATCTCGCGCCTCAGGATCTCGCGCACGGCCGGATATTCGTCGCGCAGGTAGATGTAGATGCGCTCCACCGCCACCGCCCAGGCGGCGATCAGCATGCCCTCCAGCATGCGGTGCGGCGTGCGTTCCAGCCACCAGCGGTCCTTGAAGGTGCCGGGCTCGCCCTCGTCGGCATTCACCGTCATCAGCCGCGGCGCCGGTTGCGCCGCCACGGCCGCCCACTTGCGCCCGGCCGGGAAGCCCGCGCCACCGAGCCCGCGCAGGCCGGCGTCCGACAGCGCGGCGATCGTCTCCTCGCGGCTTTTCGCCCCGCTCTGGCAGGAGACGAAGGCGCGGTAGCCGCCGGCCTCCAGACAGGCGCTCAGCGTCTCGTACTGCGGCAACTGCGCAACCGTCGCTCCTTCGGCGGCGAGAGCGGCAATCGTCTCGACCGTGGCGTGATCGACCGCCCGCTGCCCCACCTGCGCGGCGGGCGCCGCGGCGCAGCGGCCGATACAGGGCCCGCGCACGACGCGCACTTCACGCGGATCGACCATGCCGATAAGCGCCGCGACGAGGTCCTCGGCACCGGCCAGCATGCAAGAGATGCTGTCGCAGACGCGCACGGTGACCGGCGGCAGGTCCGGCGCGTCGTCGGCGATGACGTCGAAATGGTGATAGAAGCTCGCGACCTCGAAGACCTCGGCCTGGGCGAGGCCCATGGCGGCGGCGAGCGCATGGAGGTGGCGCGGGCGCAGCGCGCCGAAACGGTCCTGCAGGAGATGCAGATATTCGATCAGCCGGTCGCGCCTGAGCGGCGTCTCCATGATGACGGCGCGCACCTCGTCGAGCGCGGCCTCGTCAAGCGGACGGCCCTTGCCGACACGTGCCCGTCCCTTGCCGCGGGGCCTCGCCATCACCGCGTCGTCGTCGCTCATTCCCTGTCGCTCTCCGCCGTCCGGGTCGCAGGCCGGATCGCTTTTCTGATGCGATTCCAAACTGGTAGCACGCCGCCGGGGCGAGATCACGATTTCTTGCGGGAGCGGCGACTGATGCTGCCGGGAAGTGCAGGTCTTACCGCCATGCTCGCGCCTACACGGCCGTCCGGCTGGCGCGGATGAAAACGGAAAGGGGCCGCAGCCTCCCCGCCCGTCATGGCCGCGCTTGTCGCGGCCATCCACGCCTTCCGGCAGCGCGCAGGCGTGGGTGGCATGGATGCCCGCGACAAGCGCGGGCATGACGGCGGAGACGGCCGGAAGACCATGTCAGCGCCGTGTGTCCTGTCACGCCCCGAATGGCGACGGCATCCGTTTCACACGCGAGATCGACGCGTTGAAGCCAAGCGGTCGAACCTCGACCGAGCAGCCATGCGCTTGTCGCAGGCATCCGCGCCCACGCCCGTTCTTCCGACAGCCGGGGCTTGCGGTCCGCCGGCGCGCGATCATAAATGCCGGCTCAGGAACCAGGCTGGGGGACGTCGGGCAGGGCCCATGCAGATACGTGTTCTCGACGGCCTTGATCCTGTGGACGCGGCGGCGCGCCTCGCACCTCTCGGGCATCTGACCTTCCTCGACAGCGCCCGCGACGGCGGCCTCGGCCGTTACGCCTATGCGGCCGCCGATCCGTTCGGCATCTTCTCGGTGCGCGGCGGGCGCTGCTTCTGGGATGGAGAGCGGCTCGACGAGCCTTTCGTCCCGGCGCTGAAGGCGCGCCTCGCCGCCTTTCGGCAGGAGAGGCTGGCGGACCTGCCGCCCTTCCAGGGCGGGGCGGCCGGCTTCCTCGCCTATGATCTCGCGCGCGCCTTCGAGAAGCTTCCCCTAACCGCAGCCGGGGCTGGCGCGGTGCCCGAGGCGGTGCTGCCCTTCTACGACGTGGTCCTTGCCTTCGACCTCGTCGCCTCCCGCGCCTTCCTCGTCTCCACCGGCTGGCCCGAGACCGAACCTGCCGTGCGTGAGCGGCGCGCCGGGCAGCGGGCGGAGGCCTTTCTCGACCGGCTGCGGCAGCCGGCACCGCCGATGCGCGGCAATCCGGCGATCGCCTCCGATGCCTGGGTCGCGGATTTCTCGCGCGACGATTATCTCGCCGTCGTGCGCCGCACCATCGACTACATCCTGGCGGGCGACATCTTCCAGGCCTGCCTCGCCCAGCGCTTCGAGGCCCCTTTGCCGCCGGGCTTCGACGGCTGGGCCTTCTACCGGCGCCTGCGCTCGGTCAATGCGGCCCCGTTCGGTGCCTGGCTCGACTACGGTGACGTCAAGGTCGCCTCCTCGTCGCCGGAACGGTTCCTGCGCCTCGACCGAGGCCACGTCGAGACACGGCCGATCAAGGGCACGGCACCGCGCAGCGCCGATCCGCAGGAGGATACGGCGCTCGCGGCGGCTCTCGCCGCTTCCGAGAAGGACCGGGCCGAGAACCTGATGATCGTCGACCTCCTGCGCAACGACCTCTCGCGCGTCTGCCGGCCGGGCAGCGTGCATGAGCCGGCGCTGTGCGCGCTCGAGAGCTACGCCAACGTGCATCACCTCGTCTCGACCGTGACGGGCGAGCTCGAGGCCGGGCGCGATGCCGTCGATCTCATCGCCGCGACCTTCCCGGGCGGGTCCATCTCCGGTGCGCCGAAGATCCGCGCCATGGAGATCATCGCCGAGCTCGAGCGCAACGCTCGCGGCGTCTTCTGCGGCGCCATCGGCTTCATCGGCTTTTCCGGCGACATGGACCTTAACATCGCCATCCGCACGGTGACGCTTGCCGGCGGCAAGGCCGTGGTGCAGGCCGGCGGCGGCATCACCATGCTCTCCGACCCGCCGGCCGAACATGAGGAGACGATGGTGAAGGCCCGTCGTATCTTCGAGGCCTTCGCCGGTTCGGCAACGGGCGAGGCGGCGTGAGTCATGATCGTCGTCATCGACAATTACGATTCCTTCGTCTTCAACATCGCGCGCTACCTGCGCGAGCTCGGTCGCGAGGTGACGGTCGTGCGCAACGATGCGGTGGATGTCGAAGGGCTCGCTGCCATGCACCCTTCGGCCGTCGTGCTCTCGCCAGGGCCGTGCACGCCCCGAGAGGCCGGCATCTCGTGCGACGTCGTCCGCGCCTTTTCCGGGCGGGTGCCGCTCCTTGGCATCTGCCTCGGCCACCAGTGCATCGGCGAAGTGTTCGGGGGGCAGGTAGTGCGCGCCCGGGTACCGATGCACGGGCGTGCGGCGCCGGCCCTGCACGAGGGGGCAGGGCTCTTCGCCGGCCTGCCGCAGCCGCTCGCCGTCGGGCGCTATCACTCGCTGATCGTCACGCTCGACGATGAAGCCGGGCCGCTGCGCGTGACGGCCCGCTCGCCCGAGGGCGAGATCATGGCGCTCGCGCACCGTGCGCATCCGACCTACGGCATCCAGTTCCATCCCGAATCCGTGCTGACACCGCAGGGCAAGGCGCTGCTCGCCAATTTTCTCGCCGCCGCCGAGCGGTTCGCCGCCAACGGGGAGGGAATATGTTCGTCCTGAACGGCGAGATCCATGAAGGCACCGCGGCCGCGCTCGACCTGCGCGACCGCGGCCTGACGCTCGGCGACGGCCTGTTCGAGACCATCCTCGTCGTCTCCGGCCGCCCCTTCATGCTCGACGCGCACCTCGACCGGCTCTGTTCCGCCGCGGCCGAGCTTCGCCTGCCGGTAGAGCGCGAAGCGTTTGTCCGCGCGGTTGCCATGCTGCTGGCCGAAACCGCTGCCGGCGATTGTGCGCTGCGCCTTGCCGTGACGCGCGGCCCCGGTGCCCGCGGGCTGCGCATTCCCGCCGATGCGGCGCCGAACCTCCTCGTCACCATGGCGCCGTGGCAGCCATCGATGGCCTTTACCGACATCACGCTCGCCACCGTCGCCATCCGCCGCAACGAGACTTCACCGCTTTCTCGGATGAAGACGCTCGCCTATCTCGACAACGTGCTGGCGCTGGAGGAGGCCGCGGCCCGGGGCGCCGACGATGCCCTTGTCCTCAACACGGGGGCGCGCGTGGCCGCGACGAGCATGGCCAATCTCTTCATCATCCGGGGAAGCGGGCTCCTGACCCCGCCCGTCCGTGACGGCGTGCTGCCCGGCACGCTGCGGGCCTTCCTCCTCGCGCAAGCGGCGAAGGCGGGACTTGCAGCGCGCGAAGCCCCGCTCGCGCCGGAGGACCTCTTCGAGGCCGATGCCGTTCTCGCCACCAACAGCCTGCGCCTCGTCATGGCGGTGGCGGCACTCGATGGGCATCCCCTGCCACGCCGCGCGGAAAAGGCGGTGGCGGCCCTGCGCGGGCTGGTCCGCGAGGCCATCTCCGCAGCCTGCGGCCGCGATCCCTTCGCAGCCGGTTCCGCCGTGGGATGACACGGAGGCCCGCAAGGGATTATGCTGCGTCAGCAGGTCGCAGCTCGACGTGACCAGCGCAGAAGGGGGCAGCGCCATCTCGGGCCTCGCGACCGCCACGGTTTGCGGAGGCAGAGCCATGGTCTTCCATGTCATTTCCGGGCCCAACGACGACGTCCACGTTCCCGCGGTTCGCAAGATCACGGTCGGTGACCTCTGGCAGGCGCTCGCACGCGGGCTCGAGGACTTCCGGGAAATGCCGAGCCACCTGCCTTTCCTCATCATCATCTATCCCGTGATGGGGCTGCTGCTCGGGCGGGCGACCTACGACAACAACCTGATGCCGCTGGTCTATCCGCTCATCACCGGCTTCGCGCTGATCGGTCCCTTCGCCGCCATCGGCCTCTATGAGATGAGCAAGCGGCGCGAGCAGGGCCTCGACACCTCGTGGAAGCACGCCTTCGACGTGCTGCGCTCGCCCTCCATCTGGGCAATCGGCGCGCTGGCAGTGGCGCTGATGGCGATCTTCTTCGTCTGGGTCGCCACCGCCCATGCCATCTACCAGTCGATCTTCGGCATCGATGCGCCAAAGCCCATGAACGAGTTCTTCGCCACCATCCTCGGCACGCCCGAGGGGCTGCGCCTCATCGTGATCGGCAATATCGTCGGGCTCGGCTTCGCCCTCGTCGTGCTGCTCCTCAGCGCCGTCTCCTTCCCCATGCTGGTCGACCGGGACGTAGGCGCGGCCGTGGCGGTGGCGACCTCGATCAAGGCGGCGCTCGTCAACCCGATCCCCATCCTCGTCTGGGGTCTCGTCGTCGCCCTCAGCCTTGTAGCCGGTGCGCTGCCGGCCTTCGTCGGCCTCGCCGTCGTCCTGCCGGTGCTGGGCCACGCCACGTGGCATCTCTACCGCAAGCTGGTGGTCTGAGCGGACCGCAGGGCGGCCATGCGCGCCCTGCGATCGAAAAGCGCCGGATGCCGTTTGACCCTGTAGTCGCTACAGGAATTATGGTGCCTGCCTGACCAGAAACGGACGGGCAGGTTCATGCACACCGGCACCCATTCCACTGCGCATCTTCCGCAAGAAGCAGGCGGCTGCTGCGGCCATCACCACGCTCATGGCGAGCACGACCACGGGGCCCCCTTCGGCGGGGCCTCGCCGGCGGCCTTCACCTGGCGCGTCGAGGGGATGGACTGCGCGAGCTGCGTCGCGACCATCGACAAGGCGCTGTCGCGGCTGCCGGGCGTCTCGGGCGTCTCCGTTTCGCTCGCCCGCGAGACCGTCTCGCTGGACCTGGGCAACGGCACGAGCACCGGCGAGATCGAAGCGCTGCTCGGCCGCCTCGGCTATCGCGCCGCACGCGTCGCGCCTTTGGCGACGCCGGGCGGGGAGGGATCCGTCGAGCCCCGTCGGGCCGCGTCACCGTCCTGGTGGGCGACCGGCAAGGGCCGCATCGCCATTGCGGCCGGGCTTCTCCTCGTCGTCGCCTACGGCGTCAGCCTGGCCGATGCGCGCCTCGCCGATGCCGCCTTCATCGTGGCGAGCCTCGTCGCCGCCGCGCCCATCGCCCGGGCCGCGCTGCGCAAGGCCGTGGCCGGCGCGCCGATGACCATCGACATGCTGATGACGGTTGCCGTCATCGGCGCGCTCGTCATCGGCGCGGTGGAGGAGGCGGCCATCGTCGTCTTCCTCTTCTCCGTCGGCGAGGTGCTGGAGGGCGTAGCGGCCGAGAAGGCCCGCTCCGGCATCCGCGCCCTTGCCGCCCTCGTCCCGCAGACGGCCCTGCGCGAGACTGGTGGCCGGCTCGAAGGCGTCCCGGCCGAAGCCCTCGCCATCGGCGATGTCGTCGTGGTGCGGCCCGGCGACAGGGTGCCCGCCGACGGCGTCGTCATCGAGGGGCGCTCGAGCCTCGACGAGGCGCCGATCACGGGCGAATCCGTGCCGGTCGCCAAGGGACCGGGGGACAAGGTCTTCGCCGGTGCCATCAACGCCGAGGCGGCGCTGCGCGTGACGGTGGAGGCGGGCGCCGCCGACAACCTCATCGCGCGCATCGTGCGCCTCGTCGAGGAGGCGCAGGACGCCAAGGCGCCCACAGCGCGCTTCATCGACGATTTTGCCCGCCGGTACATGCCGCTCATCGTGGCGCTCGCCGCCGCGGTGGCTGTGGCGCCGCCGCTCGTCGCCGGCGGGGACTGGATGACGTGGATCTATCGCGGCCTGACGCTGCTCCTCATCGGCTGCCCCTGCGCGCTTGTCATCTCCGTACCCGCGGCGATGGCCTCGTCCTTGTCCTCGGCGGCGCGCAACGGCCTGCTCGTCAAGGGCGGCGCCGTCATCGAGCGGCTGGCGGGCATCGAGACCGTGGCCTTCGACAAGACGGGCACGCTGACCGTCGGTCGTCCGGTCGTGACCGACATCGTGCCCCTCGGCAGCCGTGACGCCGCCGGCCTCCTCGCCCTCGCCGCGGCGGTCGAGAGCCATTCCAGCCACCCGCTCGCCGCAGCCGTCGCGGCGCGCGCCGGAAGGGACGGCGTCCAGCCGCCAGCGGCCTCGGATGTGCGTGCACTGCCCGGCAAGGGCATGGAAGGGACGGTCGGCGGCACGCCCGTCTTCATCGGCGCGCCGCCCTTCGCCGCCGAAAGGGCGCCGCTCGACGACGCCTTGCGCGCGTCGATCACGCGGCTGGAAGGCGAGGGCAAGACGGTCGTCGTCATCGTTGTCGGCGGCGAGGCGGCTGGGCTGTTCGCCCTGCGCGATGAGCCGCGGGCCGATGCAGCCGATGCGGTCGCGGAGCTCGGTGCGCTCGGGGTCGGCAGCCTGATGCTGAGCGGCGACAATCCGCGCACGGCGGCAGCCATCGCCGGCGCGTTGGGTGTCGAGGCAAGGGGCGGCATGCTGCCGGCGGACAAGGCCGCGGCCATCGGCGAGCTCGCCGCCCGGCGGCGCATCGCCATGGTCGGCGACGGCATCAACGATGCGCCGGCGCTGGCGCGGGCCCATGTCGGCATTGCCATGGGCGGCGGCACCGATGTGGCGCTCGAAGCCGCCGATGCGGCCCTGCTGCACGACCGGGTGCGCGACGTGCCGGTGCTGCTGCGCCTTTCGCGCGCGACCATGATCAACGTGCGCCAGAACATCGCCGTCGCCCTCGGGCTCAAGGCGCTCTTCCTCGTCACCACGGTCGTCGGCGCGACGGGCCTGTGGATGGCCATCCTCGCCGATACCGGCGCGACCGTGCTCGTCACGCTCAACGCCCTGAGGCTACTTGCGTTCTTCCGGAGGGCGTGACGCCGAGAAGGTGCGCCGCCCTTTCCCTCCCCCCTTGCGGGGGAAGGGGGGCAGCCTGGCAGGTCGCGGTGCGCCTGCGTCAAGACTCTCACAAGGGGTAGGGGGGCCCCGTCAGCAGGGTTGCGTCAGGGCGATGCCGCAGCCGTCGAGGAAGCGCAGCATCTTCTCGCGCCAGGGCGCGGTGTCGATCCGGCGCTCGACGAGCCAGGCCGGGTCGTAGTAGGTGGAGCTGTAGCGCTCGCCCGCGTCGCACAGCAACGTGACGACGGAGCCCCGGCGGCCGGCCGTCATCATCTCGCTGACAATGGTGGCGACGGCCCACATGTTGGTGCCGGTGGAGCCGCCGACGCGCCGGCCGAGGAGTTCGCTCGTCACCTGCATGGCCGCGATGCTCGCCGCATCCGGCACGGCGATCATCCGGTCCACCACCTCGGGCACGAAGGACGGTTCGGCCCGGGGCCGGCCGATGCCCTCGATGATGCAGTCGCAGCGCTCGAGTTCCCTGAGGCTGCGGTCGGCATAATGGCGGTGGAAGATGGAGCCCTCGGGATCCGCCACGCACAGCCGCGTCGCGTGCTTCTGGTAGCGGATGTAGCGCCCGAGCGTCGCCGAGGTGCCGCCGGTGCCGGCGCCGCAGACGAGCCAGGCCGGGATGGGCGCCGGCTCGAGGCGCATCTGCGTGAAGATGGATTCGGCGATGTTGTTGTTGCCGCGCCAGTCCGTCGCCCGCTCCGCATAGGTGAACTGGTCGAGATAGTGGCCGCCGGTTTCCTCTGCGAGGCGGCGGGCCGTCTCGTAGACGGCCTTCGGATCGTCGACGAAATGGCTCTCGCCGCCATGGAAGGCGATGGCCGCCACCTTCTCCGGCGAGGTCGAGCGCGGCATCACGGCGATGAAGCGCAGGCCGAGCAGCCGGGCGAAATAGGCTTCCGACACCGCGGTCGAGCCGCTCGAGGCCTCGACCAGCGTCGTCGCGGGGCCGATGCGGCCGTTGCACAGGCCGTAGAGGATGAGCGAGCGGGCGAGCCGGTGCTTGAGGCTGCCGGTGGGATGGCTCGATTCATCCTTCAGGTAGAGCGTGATGCCCGGCGCCCTGGGCAGGTCGAGCCGCACCAGATGCGTGTCGGCCGAGCGGTTGAAATCCGCCTCGATGCGGGCAATCGCCTCGTTGAGCCAGGCACGGCTGCAGATGTCCGCCGCAGCGGCGGACGCAAGTTCGTCGGCAGGATGAGTTCTCATACGGCAAGACTAGTTGCCGGTCCGCGCAAAGGGATTGCTTTGTGGCATCCGTCCGCCCGGTTTGGCGGAATGGCATTCCTACCGGAAGCGCCGCGGCGGGTCATCCTTGCGTCTTTGCAGCGCACCATGGCTTGGTCAAAAAGCCGCCGGCCGGATGCCAATCCGGCCGGCGGCGGCTGAAGGCTGCGCCCGTTGTGGCGCTTGTCAGACCCCCTCCGGGTCTTCGTGAAAGCAGGAAGCATCAACCGTGCCAACCACGGCGCGGCCGGAAAGAGCCGGATTTCCATGCGCCGGCCCGAGCTTCACAATGCCGGAGGCGCCCGAGAAGGCGCCAGCTCATTTCGCGGCTGCACAATGCGGCGGCAGACGAAGCGCGGAAGTCGAGTGGGCCGCGATCAGCTCAGCATCTGGGTATCGCCGCAGATTGAGATGGCCTGGCCGGAGATGGTGCGTCCGCGGGGGCTCGCGAGGAAGACGATCTGGTCGGCAATCTGCTGCGGGGTGACATAATCCTTGATGGAAGTGAAGGAAAAGGCGCGCTCCTCCATCTCCTTGAAGCTCAGGCCGCGCTGCTGGGCCTTGGCCTCGAGCACGCGCCGCTGCCGGTCGCCGGCGACGAGGCCGGGCAGGATGGCGTTGACGCGGATGCGGTCCGCCCCGAGTTCGATGGAAAGCGACTTGGTGAAGCCGACGACGCCCCATTTCGCAGCGGCGTAGGGCGAGCGCAGCGCGAAGCCGAGGCGTCCCGCCACCGAGGCAAGGTTGACGATGGAGGCGTTGCCACTCTTCCTGAGGTATGGCACGGCGAGGCGCGCGCAGTTGAACTGGCCGGTGAGGCACACGGCGACGCAGCGGTCCCAGTCCTCCGGGTTGATCTCGTCGACCTTGCCCGTCGGCCCGGCGATGCCGGCGTTGTTGACGAGCACGTCGAGCCCGCCGAGAGCGGCGAGGGCCTCCTCGAACAGCCGTGCGACGGAGGCCCGGTCCGCCACGTCGCAGGTGGAGCGCGTCAGGGCGGGATCGCTCCCGGCGAGCGCGTCGAGCGCCGCCGTGTCGACGTCGCACACATGCACACGCGCTCCCTCGCGCACGAAGGCGCGGGCGATTTCGAGGCCGATGCCGTTCGCGCCCGCTGTCACGAGTACACGCAGGCCCTTGATGTCGAGATCCATTGCCCTCTCCGTTCCGTCCCTTTGGTTCGTCAGTCCGCGAGCTGCCCGCGGGAGATGATGAAGTCCGCCGCGTTGCGGATGTCCTCGGCGATGGCGGCGCGGGCCGCCGCGCCATCCTTCGCGATGATGGCGGCGAGCGCTGCGGCGTGCCGCTCCCGAGCCCCGCCGCTCGTCAGCCGGTCCGGATTGGCCCTGAGGTCGAGGTTGAGGATGGGCCCCACCTTGAGCCACAGCCCGCGAATGATCTCGACGAGGATCGGCGAGCGCGCCGCGCTGTAGATCGCGAAATGCAGGTTCTTGTTGAGCTCGACCGACAGCGGCGCGTCCGGCTTCTCAGCATGGCTTTCCAGCCGGAAGGCCTCCTCGCAGCGGGCGATGGCGGCGAGATCATCCGCGTCGCGCAGCAGCGCCGCCTGTTCAGTGGCATAACCCTCGATCTCGATGCGCACACGCGCCAGGTCGCGGAACTGCTCCGTCGTCATGATCGGCACGCGCACGGCTCGGTTGGGTGCGACTTCCAGCGCTCCGTCCGCCACGAGGCGGCTCACAGCCTCGCGCACCGGCATCATCGAAACGCCGAGCGCCTCGGCCGCACCGCGCAGCGAGAGCTTGTCGCCCGGCGCGAGGCGGCCGGACACGAGAAGCTCACTCAGCTGCGCATAGGTCCGGTCGCCCAGTGTCTGGCGAGCGAGCGGTGCGATCTCGTTGAGGGCGGGGGCGAGCGGCAAGGGCAACCTCAAAAAAGGACTCGACATCAGCCGAGAGATAGGAAAATCTAACTGTGATCACAGATCACGGCAAGCGCAGAACGCGTCCGCTCAGAGATGCGACGCCTGCGGGGCTCCGGCCCAAGTGACTGAGGACGATCGACGTCTGCCGTCGGTCGAGGGGATGGAAAACCACGCCGCCAGAAGCGGCCAAAGCCCAAGGGGGAGGTCATGACAGTTAAGGATCATCTGTCCCGTCGCGGTCTGCTGAAGGGAGCGGCCGGCACTGCGCTCGTCGCCGGGCTCGGCATGCCGGCTATTGTGCGTGCCCAATCCGACGTCATCCGCTTCGGCCATCTCACCCCGCGCACGGGCTTCCTCGGGCCGCTCGGTGAATATGCCGTCATGGCGGCCGACCTGGCGGTGGAGGAGATCAACGCCGCAGGCGGCATCCTCGGCCGCAAGGTCGAAATCCTGAAGGAGGATTCGGTCAATCCCCAGACGGCTTCGACCAAGGCCGAGCGTATGGTGGAGCGCGACAAGGTGACGTGCATCGTGGGCGAGATCTCCTCGGCCTCCTGCCTTACCATCGCCCAGGTCGCCCAGCGCACGAAGACGCTCTTCGTCAACACCGGCGGCAATTCGGACGCGTTGCGCGGCAAGGACTGCAAGCGTTTCATGTTCCATGTGGAATCGCAGAATTCCATGTATGTGAAATCGGTCGGCCGCTCGTTCATGCAGGAGGGGCTCGTCAAGGGCAAGAAGTGGTATTCGCTCACCGCCGACTATGCCTTCGGCCACGACCTGCTCTCGGTCGCCAAGCGCTTCATGCAGGCGAACGGCGGCGAATTCGCGGGCGACGACCTCGTGCCGACGGACGCCACCGACTTCTCCGCCTATCTCATCAAGATCCGCTCGGCGAACCCCGACCTCGTGGTGCTGAATCTCGCCGGCGCGCAGATCACCAACTTCCTCAAGCAATATGCCGAGTTCGGCCTCACCTTCCCGATCGGGGGCTTCGGCTTCGACACGGCGCTTGCCTGGGCGGCCGGCAAGGGCAATTTCGTCGGCACCTGGCCGGTGGTCTGGCACCATCTCCTCGAGACGCCCGGCTCGAAGGCCTTCACCGAGGGTTTCGTCAAGAAATACGGCAAGCCGCCGGAGAACCAGGCCTGGGGCGACTACATCGCGCTCAAGATCATCGCCCAGTCGATGAACGAGCTGAAATCGACGGAATCGCTGCAGCTCGTCGAGCATTGGGAGAAGGGCGCCAAGTTCGACGTGCTGAAGACGCGCGAGGGCTATTTCCGCGATTTCGACCACCAGCTCATGCACGAGATGTACGCCGTGACGGCCCTGCCGGCGGACAAGATCGAGAATGAGTGGGACATCTTCACTTCGTCCGGCCCTGTCCCCGGCGCCGACGAGCCGCTCGATGCGATCGCCGCGACGCGTGAAGAGAACGCCTGCACCTTCCCGGCGTGAGGAGGGGCGCAACCGCCTCGCCGTGGGCTGGTTAAACGTGGTGACGCGATGATCCCTCCCTTTATGGGAAAGTGGATCGGTCCGAAGGACCGAGACGGGTGGGGTTATGGCCGGGATATCGCTTGCGGTGTCCGCGGGTGGCCCCCTCCGTCGCTGCTTCGCAGCGCCACCCCCCTGAGGGGGAGGATCAGGGCCGCCGGGACGCCAATGCCGATAGAGAGTTCAAGGTATGACACGCCCCGCCGCCCAGCCGTTAACGACCGCCGGAGCATGACCTCGTGACCTTCACGCTCTTCCTGCAGCAGGTGCTCAACGGCCTGCTCGACGGTGTGTACTACCTTCTCATCGCGCTCGGCCTGTCGCTGATCTTCTCGCTCGGCGGCATCGTCAACCTGGCGCACGGCGCCTTCTATGCCATCGGCGCCTACCTCACGATCGTCCTGTCGCCTTACATCGGCTTCGGCGGTTCCTTCGTCGTCTCGCCGGTTGCGGTGGCGCTGCTCGGCGTCCTCATCGAGCGCGTCCTGTTCACGCGCTTCTACCGGACGGATCCCATCTATTCGCTGTTGCTCACCTTCGGCCTCGCCATGGTTGCCGAGCAGGCGCTGCGCATGATCTTCGGCGCTCCGCCTTTATCCTATTCCATCCCGCCGGCCCTGCGCGGGCAGGTGTTCATCGGCGACTTCATCTATTCCTACTACCGCTCGATGCTGCTCGTCGTCGCGGTGGCCTGTATCGCCGGGCTCTGGTTCCTCCTGCAGAAGACCGCCTTCGGCCGCGTGGTGCGGGCCGGCGTGCAGAACCCGGACATGGTCGGCGCGCTCGGCATCTCGCTGCAGCCCTACATGTCGGCCGTCGCCGCGCTCGGCATCGGCCTTGCGGGCCTTGCCGGCGTGCTGCTCGCGCCGATCTATTCCGTCCATCCCGCCATGGGCGCGGAGATCATCACGCCGGCCTTCGTCGTCGTCGTCATCGGCGGCCTCGGCTCCTTCTGGGGCGTCGTCGTCGCGGCGGTGCTCGTCGGCCTCGTCAAGGGGCTGATGGTGGCGGTCGGCTATTCGGCCGGCTCCACGGCCGCCATCTACCTCCTCATGTTCCTCGTCCTCCTGTTCAGGCCGCGCGGCCTGTTCGGCGAGCGCATCACCCGCTTCGAGTGAGGCGCAGCACAATGCAGAAATATTCCTCGCTCGCCGTCGCGGCCGTCGGTCTCGTCGTCCTGCCGTCCGTGCTGCTCGCGCTCGGCCTCACCATGACCTCGGCGGCGGAGGTCGTCATCTTTGCCATCGCCTGCATGGCGCTCAACATCCTCGCCGGCCACACCGGGCTCATCTCCTTCGGCCATGGCGCCTGGTTCGGCATGGCGGCCTATGTCGCCGGCATCGCCCAGCGCGAGCTCTTTCCGGGCTCGTTCGTGGCGCCTGTTCTCCTCGGCCTCGGCTCCGTCCTCATCGGCTCGACGGTGTTCGGCTATCTCATCCTGCGCCGGCGCGGCGTCTATTTCTCGCTGATGACCCTGGCGCTCGCCGCCATGCTCCATGTCGTCGCCTTCCGCTGGACGGAGGTGACCGGCGGCGAGAACGGTCTCGGCGGCATCACGCGGCCGCAATGGTTCGGCATCGATTTCGAGAGCTCGACCGCCTGGTACTGGTTCGTCGCGGCCGTCGGCTTCCTCGTCGTCGTGCTGCTGTGGCGCTTCCACAACTCGCCCGTCGGCACCGTCCTCGTCGCCATCCGCGAGAACGAGCAGCGCGCACGCTTCCTCGGCTATGCGACGAACCGCTACAAGCTCGTCGCCTTCGTCGCCTCGGCCGTCATCACCGGCCTTGCCGGCATCCTGCTGCTCTACAAGAACCGGATGACCTCGGCCGAGCCGATTTCGGTCGCCTTCTCGGGCGAACTGCTCGCCATGGTCGTCATCGGCGGCATGCGCAGTTTCCTCGGGCCGGCGCTCGGGGCGTTGTTCTTCATCCTCTTCCGCGAGTTCCTGTCGATCTATACCGAGAACTGGCTGTTCTGGTTCGGCCTTCTCTTCGTCGCGTTCATCGTCTTCTCCCCCACCGGCCTCGTCGGCATCGGCAAGCGCCTTCTCGCGCCCTTCCGCAAGAAGACGGAGGAGGCTGCCGCCATGGCGGCACGCAAGGTGGAGAACCTGCCGCTGCCGGAATTCCTGAAACCGGCCGAGCATTTCAACAGCGCGCTCCTTGAGGCACGCGGCGTCGTCAAGCATTTCGGCGGCATCAAGGCCGTTCAGGGCTTCGACATCGCCGTCGAGGACCGCACCCTGCACGCCCTCATTGGCCCCAACGGCGCCGGCAAGACGACGGCCTTCAACCTCCTGTCCGGCATGTACGTGCCGGACGAGGGCACGATCACGCTCGCCGGCCGCTCCATCGCCGGCATGGCGCCGGAGGCCATCTGCCGGGCCGGCATCGGTCGCTCGTTCCAGATCACCAATCTCTTCCCGGCGCTCAGCGTCGAGGAGAACATCCGCCTCGCGGTTCAGGCGCGCCATCCCGAGCGCTTCAACGTCTTCCGGGAGGCGCGCGCCATCGCCGAGATCAACGGCGAGACGACCGAGGTCGTGCGCTATCTCGGCGTCGCCGGCATCGAGCGCGCCGAGGCCGGCTCGCTCTCCTACGGTGGCCAGCGCCTGCTCGACATGGGGCTGGCGCTCGCGACGCGCCCGCGCATGCTGCTCCTCGACGAGCCGCTCGCCGGCCTCGCCGCGGCCGAGCGCGAGCGCATCGGCAACATCATCAAGCGTCTATCGGCGGACGTGCCAGTGCTGCTCGTCGAGCACGACATCGACCGCGTCTTCAAGCTCGCCGACCATGTGACGGTGATGAACGACGGGCGCGTGCTGCTCGACGGCACGGTGGAGGACGCGCGTTCGAGCCCGAAGGTGCAGGAGGTCTACATCGGCTCCGGCGCCGCCCATGTGGCGGCGAGGCCGCGCGAGACGGCGGCGCGCCCTGAGCCGATCCTGACGCTCGACGACGTCCACACCTATTATGGCAAGAGCCATATCCTGAACGGCGTCGGTTTCACGGTGCACCAGAACGAGATCGTGGCGCTGCTCGGCCGCAACGGCGCCGGCAAGTCGACGCTGCTGAAGTCCCTCGTCGGCATCGCTCCGGCGGCGCGCGGCTCCATCAGACTTGCGGGTGAGGAACTCGTCGGCTGCCCTTCGGCGGAGGTGGCGCGCCTCGGCATGGGCTACGTGCCACAGGGGCGGGGGCTCTTCGCCGGCATGACGGTGGCTGAGAACCTCGAGCTCGGCCGCCTCAAGCGCCGCACCGGCAACGGCATCCACTGGGATCTCGAGCGCATCTACGACTATTTCCCGCGCATCCGCGAGCGACTCGGCACGCCGGCGGACTACCTCTCCGGCGGTGAGCAGCAGATGGTGGCGGTGGCGCGGGCGCTGTCGGGCGACGTGCGCGTGCTTCTGCTCGACGAACCCTTCGAGGGCCTCGCTCCGGCGGTTGTCGAGCAGCTCTTCGAGAGCTTCGATCGCCTGCGCAGGGAAGTCGCGATCATCATCGTCGACCATCACCTCGATCTCGCGCTTGCCCTGTCCGACCAGACGGTGGCGCTGGAGCGCGGCGAGGTCATCCACGCCGGCCCGTCCAAGGCGCTGCGCGAGGACCTCGACCTGCGCCGCAAGGTGCTGTGGCTGTAACGATTGAGGAGACTGGGAAGACATGTCGACCGCCGCCATCGTCGGAGCAGGTCTCATCGGCCGGGCCTGGGCCATCGTTTTCGCCCGGGCCGGCTGGGACGTGCGCCTGTGGGATCCGCACCGGCCGACCCTCGCCGAGGCGCCGGCGCTCATCGCCCGTGAATGTGAGGAGCTTGCCCGCCACGGGCTCGTCGATGACGCAGCAGCCGTCGCCGCCCGGGCACGCGTCGCCGCTTCTCTTGCCGAGGCGGTGAGCGAAGCGGACATCGTGCAGGAGAACGGGCCGGAGAAGGTGGAAGCCAAGCGCGCCATCTATGCCGATCTCGACCGCTTGGCACGGCCGGATGCCATGCTCGCCTCCTCGACCTCGGCCATCGTCGCCTCGCTCTTTACCGAGGATCTGCCAGGTCGGGCGCGCTGTCTCGTCGCCCATCCCGTCAATCCGCCGCATCTCGTGCCGGTGGTGGAATTGTGCGGCGCGCCCTGGACGGCGCCCGAGACGATGGCACGTGCCAGCGCCATCTACGAGGCCGTCGGCCAGGTGCCGATCACCGTCCGCAAGGAGATCGACGGCTTCATCCTCAACCGCCTGCAGGGGGCGTTGCTGGCGGAGGCGTTCCGCCTCGTCGAGGAGGGCTATGTCTCGCCGCAGGACCTCGACCATACGGTCAAGGACGGGCTCGGCCTGCGCTGGTCCTTCATCGGCCCGTTCGAGACCATCGAATTGAATGCTCCCGGTGGCATGGCCGATTACTGCGCGCGTTACACCGGTTTCTACAAGCGTCTTGCAGCCGACCCCGCCCGCCCGGAGGTCTACAACCCGGAAAACGTCGAGAAGATCCTCGCCGCCTGGCAAGGCTCGGGTGATCCGTCCTGCATCGCCGCGCGCAGCGAATGGCGCAACCGGCGCCTCGCCGCGCTTGCCGCCCACAAGAAGAGCCAGCCCGGCGATCCCTGATCCCTTCCTCCCGACCAGTCGGAGTGTCCACTATGGCCCGCAAAGTCATCATCACCTGCGCCGTCACCGGCGCCATCCACACGCCCTCCATGTCGCCCGCCCTGCCGGTGACGCCGGAGGAGATCGCGGACGCCGCCATCAGCGCCGCCGAGGCGGGGGCTGCTATCGTTCACCTGCACGCCCGCAACCCTGAAACAGGCCAGCCCGACCAGTCGGCCGAGGCCTTCGAGCCCTTTCTCAAGATCATCAAGCAGCGCTCCGACTGTGTCGTGAACCTCACGACCGGCGGCGCGCCCTACATGACCGTCGAGGAGCGCGTGAAGCCGGCTGCGACGTGGAAGCCCGAGGTCGCCTCGCTCAACATGGGCTCCATGAACTTCGGCCTCTTCGGCATGCTGAAGCGCTTCAAGGACTTCAGGCACGACTGGGAGGAGAAACACCTCGGCAACAAGGACATCGTCTTCCGCAACACATTCCAGGACATCGAATATGTCCTGCGCACGCTGTCGGACGCCGGCACGCGCTTCGAGTTTGAGTGCTACGACACGGCCCATCTCTATAATCTGGCGCATTTCCTCGACGCCGGCCTCGTCAAGCCGCCGCTCTTCGTGCAGACCGTCTTTGGTCTTCTCGGTGGCATCGGCGCCCATCCGGAGGACGTGCAGCACATGAAGCGTACGGCCGACAGGCTGTTCGGCGACAAATACCAGTGGTCAGTGCTCGGCGCTGGTCGCAACCAGCTGCCGATCGCCGCCATGGCCGCTGCCATGGGTGGCAACGTGCGCGTGGGGCTCGAGGATTCCCTCTGGGCCGGGCCCGGCAGGCTCGCTCGATCGAACGCCGAACAGGTGCGCCTTGCCCGCCAGATCGTCGAGGGCCTCGGCCTTGAGATCGCGACACCGGACGAGGCGCGTCAGATCCTCGATCTCAAGGGCGGCGATCAGGTCGGCTTCTGAAGTGTTGCAGCAAAGCCTTATGGCTGTGGCGAAGTTGTGCGGCCTGCCTCTTCTTGCTTGCGCCCGGCAGGTCGCTCATGTCGAATGGCGCCACCTGAGACTCAAGGAGGTTCCATGCCGCGCTTCGTTGTGGCGCTCGCTGCTGCGGGCTTTGCCCTCACGCTCGCCGCTTGCAATACGTCACGCTCGGGCGTGGATGGAGACATCCCGTCCGGCACGCCGAAATATGTCGAGGATCAGCTGATGCAAACGCCGCTGCCGCGTGATGATCGCTTCGGCGGCGACGTGCTGGGTGGCGGCCGCGGCTACTGATGCGCGTGGCCGGAAGGCCGGTATACCATCTGTGTCGTTCGAGAACCCGGAGGTCGCATCGACCTGCGGGTTCCTTCCTTTCAGCCAAGTGCCCTGAGGTGCCGGATCGGCCGGCCGGGTGCCAGTGTCTCGGCCGCGGCGACGATGGACTGCGTGTCGATGCCGTAGTGCCGGTAGAGATCGGCGAGGCTGCCCGTCTGGCCGAAGTGCTCCACCCCGAGCGAGCGGGTGCGATGGCCGCCGACGGCGCCGAGCCAGGCGAGCGTCGCCGGATGGCCGTCGAGCACGGTGACGATGCCGCAGTGGGGCGGCAGTTTTGCGAACAGCCGCTCGACGTGGCTCCGCGCGTGCACGAGGCCGCGCTCCCGGGCCCGGCTCGCCGCCGTCCAGCCGGCATTGAGCCGGTCGGCCGAGGTGACGGCGAGCAGGCCAACGTCGCGCCGGTCCTCCGCCATCAGGCCCACCGCGGCGATGGCTTCGGGCGCGATGGCGCCGGCATAGGCGACGACGATCTCCGAATTCGGCCCTGGCTCGCGCAGCCAGTAGGCGCCGTCGATGATGTCGCGGGCGAGGTCCGCGCTCATCGTGCGCTGCGGCTGGGCGAGAGGCCGCGTCGACAGGCGCAGATACACCGAGCCGCCGGTCTCGTCGCGCAGCCATGAGCGGGCGGCAGAGCCGTCCTCGTCCGCGGCTTCGCCGCTGCGCTGCATGTAGTCGAAGGCAAAGCGCATGATGACGGAGAGCTCGTCGACGAAGGCGGGCTCGAAGGCCGCGAGCCCGTCCTGCGCCATGCCGATGAGCGGTGTCGCGATCGACTGGTGCGCACCGCCCTCCGGCGCCAGCGTGATTCCCGAAGGCGTCGCCGTGAGGAGGAAGCGTGCATCCTGGTAGCAGGCATAGTTCAGCGCATCGAGCCCGCGGGCGATGAAGGGGTCGTAGAGCGTGCCGATGGGCAGCAGCCGCTCGCCGAAGAGGCTGTGCGAGAGACCCAACGCCGAGAGCATGATGAACAGGTTCATCTCGGCGATGCCAAGCTCCATGTGCTGGCCCTTGGGCGAGAACTCCCAGTTGAAGGTCGAGGGAATGCGCTCCTGCCGGAAGGTGTCGGCCATCGCCTCGCGCGCGAAGAGCCCGCGCCGGTTGACCCATGGCCCGAGATTGGTCGACACCGTCACGTCCGGGGACGTGGTGACGATGCGCTCGGCGAGCGCCGTGTCCGAGCGGGCGAGCTCGTTGAGCACGAGGCCGAAGCCCTGCTGCGTCGACATCTCCGCCTGCTTCGGCGCCGGCAGCTCGGCTGGCACGGGCACGCGCGGAGCGGTGAGCCGCCGCGCCCCGCGGGCATTGAACGGCACGGCGTCGAGGAACGCCTGCAGCTTGCGCGCATCGACGCCGAGGCCCTCGAACTTGTCCCACTCGTGCCCCGGGCGGATGTTCATCGCCTTGCGGAAGTCTTCCATCTGGGCCGGCGTCATCAGTCCTGAATGGTTGTCCTTGTGGCCGGCGAGCGGCAGGCCGAAGCCCTTGATCGTATAGGCGATGAAGACGACCGGCTTGTCGTGCGCCTTTGCCGCCTCGAAGGCGGTGATGAGCGAGGGCAGGTCATGGCCGGCGAGGTTCGTCATCAGCCGTGCCAGCGCCTCGTCGCTGCGCCGCTCAATGAGGGCGGTGACCGGCCCCTGGTCGCCGATGTCGTCGAGGAGGCGCTTGCGCCAGGCCGCGCCGCCCTGGAAGGTCAGCGCCGAATAGAGCTGGTTGGGGCAGGTGTCGATCCAGCGCCGCAGCGCCTCGCCGCCCTGCTCGCGAAAGGCCTCCTCCAGCAGCGAGCCGTATTTCAGCGTCACCACCTCCCAGCCGAAGGCCGAGAACAGGGCCTCGAAACGGGAGAACAGCCCCTCGCGGATGACGGCATCGAGGCTCTGGCGGTTGTAGTCGATGATCCACCAGCAGTTACGGAGGCCCTGCTTCCAGCCCTCGAGCAAGGCCTCGAAAATGTTGCCCTCGTCCATCTCGGCATCGCCGATGAGGGCGACCATGCGCCCCTCCGGCCAGTCCTTCGCCCAGCCGTGCGCCTTGACGTAATCCTGCACCAGCGAGGCGAACAACGTCTGCGCCACGCCGAGCCCGACCGAGCCCGTGGAGAAATCGACATCGTCGACGTCCTTCGTGCGCGAAGGATAGGACTGGGCACCCCTGTAGGCGCGAAAATCCGCGAGCTTCTCCTTGCTCTGATGGCCGAGGAGATACTGGATCGCATGGAAGATGGGGCTTGCGTGCGGCTTCACCGCGACCCGGTCCTGCGGCCGCAGCGCAGAGAAGTAGAGCGCCGTCATGATGGTGGCGAGCGAGGCCGAGGAGGCCTGATGCCCGCCGATCTTGAGCCCGTCCTCGTTGTTCCGCAGGTGGTTGGCATTGTGGATGGTCCAGGTGGCCAGCCACAGCACCTTCCTCTCCAGCTCGGAGAGATGGGCGAGGCGCTCGTCCGTCATGGGCAGTCCCTCTGTCGTTCTGGGCGGCCGCGGCCGCGACAGGGTTAGGCTAGGGCGCGCAACGTGGCATAACTTGCCAAATTTGCCAGCGCACGTTCAAATCATGGCAATTATAGAGAGAAGCCCCAGTTCCTGCGATGAGAAAACGCCACGTCGTCCTCGATGACATCGACCGGCGCATCCTCGCCGCCCTGCAGGCGGACGGGCGCACAACCATCCAGGCGCTGGCGGAGCGGGTCGGCCTCACCACCTCGCCCTGCCTGCGCCGCGTGCGCCTGCTCGAGGAGGCCGGCGTCATCCGGGGCTATGTGGCGGTGGTCGACCAGGCGGCGGTCGACTTGCCGGTGAGCGTCTTCATCTCCATCAAGCTCGAGCGCCAGCGCGAGGAGGAGCTCGACCGTTTCGCCGCCACCGTGTCCCGCTGGCCCGAGGTGATGGAATGCTACCTCATGACCGGCCAGCGCGATTACCTGATGCGCGTGGTCTGCGCCGATCTGCCGGCCTACGAGCGCTTCCTCAAGGAGAAGCTGACGCGCCTCGACGGGGTTGCCTCCATCGAGTCGAGCTTCGCGCTGGAACAGGTCAAGCACACCCACGTGCTGCCCCTGCGCTGATGACCTGTTACCGCAAGCGCTGCACGTGATCGATCAGTACATGCAACGTCGCGGCGACGTTCGCGCGCCGTTGATTGTCTCGGCACGCACCGAGCGCGAGCGGCGCGCCCCCTATCGAACACGCACCAGGGCGAGGGCGCCCGCGGCCATCAGGATAGCCGCAACAGCGAAGCTGACGCTGGGGGATACGGCGGTCCACAACACGCCGACGGCTGCGCTGGAGACGAATTTCGCGGCACCGTTGACCGTGCCGAGCGCCCCGTAGCTCGTCGCGAGCGTATCCTGGCTGACCATCTCGGCCGTCACGGTCGGTTCGAGCGCCTCCTGGACGGCGACATAGAGGCCCGCGACGAAAAAAATCCCGGCAAGCAGAACGACGGTCCCCGCGCCCGTCGCGAAGACCAACGCGGTGAGCGCCGCGGTCAGGACACCAAGGCCATAGCCCGCGATCAGCACGCCGCGCTGGCCAAAGCGATCCGCCAACATCCCGATCGGGTAGGACGTGGCGACCTGGACCACATTGCGCCAGACATAGAGCAGGCCTGCGGCCTGGGCAGCGTCGATAACGCCCATCGCAGGGGTCAGTAACTGGGTCGCTGCCAGAATGAGCAGACTGTGTGAGAAATCACCCATCCCGAAAATGCCAACGGCGACGAGGTACCGCTTGAAGCGGGCCGGCAGACCTCGCAACGTCGAGAAGAACTTCAGCGCCGGGTTCGGCGACTGCTCGGGGTCACGCACGAGAATCAGAAACGCCAGCACCGCGAGGACGCCGGGGATGAGCGTCAGCCAGAACACCAGGCGGAAGGGGCCGGAGGCCGTCTCCCACGGAAGATGCTGCGCCCAGCCGAGCAAGGCGACCCCGAGCAGCGGCCCGGCGACCGCGCCGATCGTATCCATCGCACGATGGAAGCCGAAGGCCCGTCCGCGCGTATCCGGCGTGATCGACTGGGCGACGATGGCGTCGCGCAAGGGGCCGCGCAGGCCCTTGCCGAACCAGGACACGATGCGCCCGAGCAGAATCAGCGGCCAGCCCACAGCAAGCGCGATCAGCGCCTGGCCGAGTGGCGTCAGGCCATAGCCGACGAGCACAAGCAGCTTGCGACGGCCGAACTTGTCGGCAATGTAACCCGCGACCATTTTGGTGAAGCTCGCTACGGCATCGGCAATGCCTTCGATGAGGCCAAGTGCCGCCGCCGGTACGCCGAGAACGGCAAGAAAGCCCGGCAGGATGACCGTCGTCGTCTCGTAGCAGAAGTCGCCGAGCGCGCTGGTGAGGCCCGCGCCGGCCACGGTCCGGTTGAGCCAGTTGCGCGGGCCGTTCTCGGGTGTCGCGGCGATCGTCTCCGCCTTCTGTGTCATCGCCGCACCCCTCATCGATTCTCGTCATGGGCGTCGAAGACGCGCCGGGCATAGTCGTCGAGCACCGCCTCGCAGCCCTTCAGGCGCTGCTCCGCCTCGGCCGCGCGCGCGGCGCCGTAGAAGTCGAGTTTCCTGATCCTGGCGAGCCAGCCCCTGAGCTTCTTCAGGTCGACGTCGTTCTCTTCCAGTTCGGCATAGGTGAAGTGGCTCGCGTCGACCTCTTTGGCGACCTCGCGCTCGAAGTCGTCGCACTTGTCGATGAATTCCGCATAGGCTTCGTCCCGGTCCGCCTTGAACCGTGCGATGACCTTGCCTTCCTGTGCCTTGTCTAGCGCGATGGTCTCCAGGATCACGCTTTCGCCCTTGGCCTCCGCGATGTCGTTTTCGAGCATCTTCAGCCGTCGAACATGATCGTCGGTCTTCGGCAGCAGACAGACGCCGTTCTGCAGATAGACGGCGCCCATACCCTTCAATCGGCGCCAGAGCGCCACGCGCCTGGAGGCGGGTTCGGGCGGGACCTTGTACGTGAGGAGGAGCCAAGTGAATGATACCATCGCCCACATTTAATGTAACGGCCGTCACAAATCAATCGTCACAATGTGAGTGACGCTGGCTGTGCGGCCAGACCGCGCTGGGCTAGCGATGCCGCCAGACTTTGACCGCCGAGACCAGCAGGATCGCGGCGAGCGCCGGGAGCAGCACCGCGCCCGGCACGATGCCGAGCAATTGGCCGCCGATGAAGGAGCCGGCGATCGAGCCCGCCGCCATGAGGAGGACAAAGCGGCGATTGCGGCCGAGCACCGCGAAGCTGTCGTCGCGACTGTAGCGAGCAAACCCCACGATCATGGTCGGCAGACTGACCGCGAGCGACAGGCTGCCGGAAAGCTTGATGTCGAAGCCGAACAGCAGAACCAGTGTAGGGATAAGCAACTCGCCGCCGGCGACGCCGAGGAGGGAAGCGACCACGCCGATAACGAATCCCGCGGCGACGCCGGCCATAGTCTGCGCGATCCCGCTCGTCAGCGGGACGCCGGCCCCGTCCGCGTCGTGCCCGAAGAGCAGCACGGCCGCGATGCCGAGCAGCAGCAGCGCGATCACGCGATTGAGCGCACGGGCTTGCATCCGCGTGGCCCAACCTGCTCCGAACCAGGCGCCCAGCAGACTGCCGGACAGGAGATTGACGACGACAGACCAGTGATCGGCGATGGCGCCGAAGGGCACCGTGCCAGCGCGGAATGGCAGGGCCGACGCCACGACCACGAGGCTCATCGCCTTGTTGAGGATGACCGCCTCGAGCGCAGGAAAGCGAAAAAGCCCGATAAGCACCGGCAGGCGAAACTCCGCCCCGCCAAGGCCGATCAGCCCGCCGAGGGTTCCGATGACCGCGCCCCAGCCGACAGCCTTCGCAGAGCGGACGTTCCGCATCATTGCGCTGGTTCGCTGCGCATGGGTGCGCGGGCGACGTGATCGCGGGCGACCGACATTGACTTGACGATGGCATGGACAGCATCACCCGGCTGGAGGCGTAGCTGGTCGGCCGCGCGGCGGGTGATGCGAGCGAGAATCTCATCCTCGCCCACCTGGACATGAACGATCACGCCCGGCCCGGTGCCGGTTACGATGCCGGCGACTTTTCCGGCAAGGATGTTCTGCGCGGAAAGCCCGTCGGGCCGCTTGCGAGCAAGAATGACGTCATGCGCCATGATCCGCACGCGCACCCGCGTGCCAACCGGCCCATCGATGGTGGGCAGGAACAGGGGACCCGCGGCGGCGTCGAGCCGGGTCAGCCCGTCGTCTGCGTGTTCGACAATGATCGCCGGCAACATTGCCGCGATCTCGCGAATGCCCATGGCGCGCAAGGCTTCGGGATCGGCCATCACCTCGGCCGTGGTGCCTTCGCGCACGGCACGCCCTTTTTCGATCACCGCCACGCGGTCGGCCAGCAACTGGGCCTCGTTAACGTCATGGGTGACAAGCACCACCGGCATTCTGAGGTGCGCGCGCAGAGCGACAATCTCATCGTAGAGCCGCTCGCGCGTGGCGCGGTCCACCGCTGAGAACGGCTCGTCGAGCAGAAGGGCCTGGGGGCGGCGGGCAAGCGCGCGCGCCACCGCGACGCGCTGCTGCTGCCCTCCCGAAAGCTGGGCGGGCTTGCGGTCGGCGAAACCCGGCAGGTTGACGAGGGCCAGAAGGCGCTCGGCCTCGGTCCGCGGGTCCGGCGCGCTCCGGTCCATCGCCGCGATCACGTTCTGCGCCGCCGTCATATGCGGAAACAGCGCATAGTTCTGGAACACGACGCCTACATGCCGCCGGTGCGGCGGCAGGTTCACGCCGGCGGCCGTGTCGAGCCATACCTCGCCGTCCACTGTGACCCGCGCCATCTCCGGCCGCCAGAGCCCGGCGATGGTCCGCAGCAGCGTGGTCTTGCCCGAACCGGAGTGACCGACCAGCGCGAGCAACTCGCCGGGTTCCGCGCGGAAGGATGCGTCGAGCGGAATGGGGGCTTGCGCCTTGGCCATCACCTCAAGCGCCATCAGGACAGCCTCCGTCCTACCCGTGCCGAGAGCATGTAGGTTGCTGCGATGGTGAAAAGCGAGATCGCCACCAGCGTGGCCGACATGATGCCGGCGCCGGCCATGTCGAAGCCCTGCACACGATCGTAGATCGCGATCGCGATCGTCTTCGTCTCGCCCGGGATTGAGCCGCCCATCATCAGGATGATGCCGAATTCGCCCAAGGTATGTGCGAAGGTCAGGACCATGGCCGTCAGCACACCGGGCCAGGCCAGCGGCAGCTCGACACGCAACAGGCTGCGCATCGGCGACATGCCGCAGCAGGCGGCCGCCTCACGCACATCGACGGGAACCGCCTCGAAGCCACGTTGCGCTGGCTGGATGGCAAATGACAGGTTGAAGATCACCGAGGCCACCAGAAGCCCCTCGAAGGTGAACACCAGTTGATGGCCGAAGCTCGCCTGCCAGAAGGCGCCGATGGGTGAGTTTCGTCCGAAGGCCATGAGCAGGTAGAAGCCGAAGACCGTCGGTGGCAGCACAAGCGGCAGCATGACCACCGCCTCGACCAGTCCCTTGGCGCGGAACTGCCGGTAGGCGAGCCAGCGCCCGGTCACGATGGACACGGGCAACAGGATCGCGACGGTCCACCCGGCGAGCCGCAGCGACAGGAACAGGGCAGTCCAGTCCAAGGATCAGCCCTCGTCCGGCAGCACGAAGCCGAAGGATTTCATGATGTCACGCGCCTTGGATGTCTTGAGGTAGGCATAGAATTGCTCGGCGACGGGACCGGCGCTCTTCAGGAGCGCCATGCGCTGCAGCAGCGGCTCGTGCCAGTCATGCGGGATCAGCGCGAATGTGCCCTGCGAACGCACCTCCGGGGCTAGCGCCAGCGAATAGGCGATGATGCCGCCTTCTGCATTGCCCGAGAGGGCGAATTGCGCCGCCTGGCTCACGTTTTCGCCGAGAACGAGATGCGGTCTCACCTTCTCCCACAGGCCGCGATGCTTAAGCGCTTCTTCGGCGCGCAGGCCATAGGGGGCATGTTCCGGATTTGCAATGGCGAAGCGAGTGATTCGGCCTGCCGCCAGTTGTGCCGCGAGATCGTCCATGGCCGCGTCTGGCTTCAACAACGAGCCGTGCGGCACCATCAGCACGATGCGGCCTTCGGCATAGAGGTCACCCTCGTCCCTAGTGAAGCCATCTTTGTGAAGATCGCGGATGAATTTCTCGTCGGCGGCCATGAACAGCTGGAATGGAGCGCCCTCGCGAATCTGGGTGGCGAAATTGCCGGTCGAGCCGAAGGAGAGTTTCACCTCCTTGCCGGTGTCGGCCTTGAAGGCTGCGGCAATCTCGGTGACGGCGAATTTGAGATCGGCAGCGGCGGCAATGACGGGCGCCGGCGCCTGCTGGGCCGCGGCCCCGGTCGTCGGAATCGCAAGGCCTGCGATCATCGCCCCGGCCACAAGGCCAAGCGCGAGAAGGGGCCGCCGTGTCCAAGCATGAGCAGTCATGAATACGTCGCTTCGATATATCCGATGGACTATATCGAGTGGCAGCGCGACCTGCCAAGGCGGGACGGCCGGGAAAATCCATCTTCGGAGAGTTCGTCGGCAAAGGTCGGCAAAGCCGCCGAGATTGCGCGCGTAATCCGGATCGACTGCTTTGCAAGAGGATCGGGGAGGCGGATTCTGGTCCACCACAGGCCTTTCCCGCTCATGGGTCAAGCCGGCGGTGCTGGATATCGATAGGCTGAGCAAGGGTGCGGCGAAGCTGCCGGCGGAGAGCGACACCCTGAAGAAGCGCGAACCACGGAAGCATCCGGCGGATGGCATGGCTGCCCGCAGGCCGCGCAAGCCGAGGGCCTGATAGGCTAGGGCCGGGCGATAGGCGAGGTGCGCCAGCTCAGGCGTGCAACGGCACGCTCTTCGCTAGCCCACCAGTAGAAATGGCCGTCGAGGCGATGGTGCGGGCGGTCGGACTCGAACCGACATATCCGTAAGGACGGCGGATTTTGAGTCCGCTGCGTCTACCAATTCCGCCACGCCCGCACATGCCCACCAGCTTGAGCCGGAGCGCGGCGGATCATAACGGCGGCGCAACGCCGGTCAATGCAGCAGAGAGAATTGCCACGAGAATTCGACATGGGCTTGTGCCGGTGCGGCTCGTTGGCCGATGGACAAGCGCCCGCCCGCCCGGTAAGCGAAGCCGATGTTCCGACGCCTCTATGACTGGACGCTCTCACTCGCCGGCAGGCCCCGTGCCACCTGGGCCCTTGGTGCGGTTTCCTTTTCGGAGAGCTCGTTCTTTCCTGTGCCGCCGGACGTCGTCCTGGTACCGATGGCGCTTGCGCGGCCGGACCGGGCCTGGTTCTACGCCATGGTCTGCACGGTCACCTCGGTGGTCGGCGGGCTCCTCGGCTATGCGATCGGGGCCTTGCTTTACGATTCGTTGGGGCTGTGGCTCATCCAGCTCTACGGGTATGGCGACAAGGTGGAGAGCTTCCGCAGCGCCTATGCGGAATATGGGCACTGGGTCATCCTGCTGAAGGGCCTGACGCCAATCCCGTACAAGCTTGTCACTATCACTTCGGGCTTCGCCGGCTACGATCTCTTCTGGTTCGTGCTCCTGTCCATCGTGACGCGCGGCGCCCGCTTCTATCTCGTCGCCGGGGTGATGCACCGCTTCGGCGGCCCCATCCGGCGCCTGCTCGACGAGCACCTGACACTGGTGGCGTCCATCGTCATCGTGGGCATCGTCGGTGGCTTTGCCGCAGCGGTTCTTCTCTTCTGACGATGGTTGCTTCAGCCGATCGTGAGATGCAACCCGATTGAACCTGTGGCCATCTGCGCCGCGTGCAAGAATGAAGGCGTCCTGGACGGCGCCGATGGAGGACGAGGCGAATGAACGCTCTGGCCGAGTTTTTGGCGAGCCCGCGTCGCGTCGCGCTGGCCATCCTTCTCGCCGCGGTTGCGACGATCGGGGGCGCCCTCGTTTTCGAACATGGCTTCGGCCTTCGGCCGTGCCCGCTCTGCCTCATGCAACGCAACCCCTACTACGTGGCCATGCCCGTCGCCTTCGGTCTCGCCGTCCTGCCGCCACGGCCGGCGCTCGAGCGGGCAAGTGGCGTTGGCCTGCTGCTGCTCGCTGGCGTCTTCCTGGTCAGTGCTGGCCTCGGGGCCTATCATGCGGGCGTCGAATGGGGGTGGTGGCTGGGGCCGAGCGACTGCGCCGGCACGGGTGGAGCGAACCCCGCGGCGGTCGGTGACTTTCTGCAGAGCCTCCAAGGCACACGCGTCGTCAGTTGCACGGAGGCGGCCTGGCGTTTTCTGGGGTTGTCGCTGGCAGGCTGGAACGTGCTGATCTCGCTGGCCATTGCGGCCGTGGCGGCTCTCGGTGCGAAAGCGGCGCTGACGCGCGGCTGATCAGGGCTCGAGTTCGGTATCCCAGTAGAGGTAGTCGAGCCAGCTGTCGTGCAGGTAGTTGGGCGGGAACTGTCGGCCGTTGTGGTGCAGGTCCTGTACGCTCGGGGCATAAGGCAACTGGTCGGGCCACATCCCGACATCCTCGGGCAGGCGATCGCTCTTGCGCAGGTTGCAGGGGGAGCAGGCGGTGACGACGTTGTCCCAGGTGGTTTGCCCGCCCTTCGACCGGGGAATCAGATGGTCGAACGTGAGGTCTTCGCGGGAGCCGCAATACTGGCAGGTGAAACGATCGCGCAGGAAAACGTTGAACCGGGTGAAGGCGGGGTGTCGTGACGGTTTGACGTAGGTCTTGAGGCAAACAACCGAAGGCAGGCGCATCTCGAAGCTGGGACTTCGAACTGTTCGGTCATAGTGCGAGAGGATGTTGACCCGCTCGAGGAAGACCGCCTTGATCGTGTCCTGCCAGCCCCAGAGCGAAAGAGGGTAGTAGCTCAAGGGCCGGTAATCGGCATTGAGCACCAGGGCCGGACAGGCGTCCGGCGACACCGTCGTGTGAGGCACGTGCACCGTCACGGGGGCCTCCGCTGGTTGGGGGCTCGCACGTGACGTGCGAATCCGTCAGCAGAGATAGTCTATAAACCGTGTGACGGGCTTGTGAAGCGCCAAGATGGAGGCGGAGGGCTGCGTCTTTGCCGCAGCCGCGCCATGGCGGGTTCCCTCAGCGAGTGGGAACCGGGTGTTCGCCCCGATAGTCGTAGAAGCCACGCTTCGTTTTCCGGCCGAGCCAGCCGGCCTCGACATATTTCACGAGCAGCGGGCAGGGGCGATACTTCGAGTCGGCGAGGCCGTCGTACAGCACCTGCATGATCGACAGGCAGGTATCGAGGCCGATGAAGTCGGCAAGTTGCAGCGGCCCCATCGGATGGTTGGCACCGAGGCGCATGGCCGTATCGATCGATTCCACCGAACCCACGCCCTCATAGAGGGTGTAGATCGCCTCGTTGATCATCGGCAGCAGGATGCGGTTGACAATGAAGGCCGGGAAGTCCTCGGCAAGCGTCGCCGTCTTGCCGAGGCTGGCGACGAACGCCTTTGTGGCCTCGAAGGTGGGATCTTCGGTGGCGATGCCGCGGATAATCTCGACGAGTTGCATCACCGGCACGGGATTCATGAAGTGAATGCCGATGAAGCGCTCTGGCCGGTCAGTCGTGGAGGCGAGCCGGGTGATGGAGATGGACGAGGTGTTGGTACCGATGATGGTTTCCGGCGGCAGGGCAGGACAGAGCGCCTCGAAGATCCTGCGCTTCGTCTCCTCGTTCTCCGTCGCCGCCTCGATGACGATGTCGCAGCGGGCCAGGGCCTCGTAGGTGAGAGCGGGCGTGATGCGCTGGAGCGCCTTCTGCTTCTCGGCTTCGCTGATCTGGCCCTTGGATTCCTGGCGGGAGAGATTGCCGTTGATGGTCGCAAGCCCGGCGTTGATGCGCTCCTCGCTGAGGTCATTGAGCGCGACGTCGTAACCGGCGAGTGCGCAGACATGGGCGATGCCGTTGCCCATCTGCCCTGCGCCGATGATGCCTACTGTCCGGATCTGCTGAGACATGAAGTCCAATCCATCCCTGTCGATACCCGCCGACTTTCGCCGGCCGGCGCGCGTGGCGGCCACCAAAACCGGCAAGCGCGGCAGCCTGAGGCTGTTCCGCGCTCTGTTTTATCACTCTCCCGGGCGAACGCCACGGAAACCGCTCGCGGCGGTTGCCGTGGCGTGCATGTCAGCGACCGATTTTCTCCAGTTCCTCGCCAAGTTCGGGCAAGGCGGTGAAGAGATCGGCAACGAGGCCATAGTCCGCCACCTGGAAGATGGGAGCCTCCTCGTCCTTGTTGATGGCGACGATGACCTTGGAATCCTTCATGCCGGCGAGGTGCTGGATGGCCCCCGAGATGCCGACGGCGATGTAGAGCTCCGGCGCCACCACCTTGCCCGTCTGGCCCACCTGCCAGTCGTTCGGCGCGTAGCCGGCATCGACCGCCGCGCGCGAAGCGCCCATGGCGGCACCCAGCCTGTCGGCAACGGGCTCGATCACCTTGGTAAAGTTCTCGGCAGAGCCGAGCGCACGGCCGCCGGAGATGATGATCTTGGCGGAGGCGAGTTCGGGACGGTCGGACTTCGACAGCTCCTCGCCCTTGAAGGACGAAAGGCCCGGATCCTGCCCGGCGGCGACCTGCTCGATCGGCGCCGAACCGCCCTGACCGGCAGCCTGGAAGGCGGCGGTGCGCACGGTGATGACCTTCTTGGCCTCGTTCGTCTCGACCGTTTGGATGGCGTTGCCGGCGTAGATCGGCCGCTCGAAGGTGTTCGGCGAGACGACCTTGGTGATTTCCGACACCTGCATGACATCGAGCAGAGCCGCGACGCGGGGCATGACGTTCTTGCCCGTCGTCGTGCCGGGCGCGAGGAGGGCGTCATAGCCATCCGCCAGTGACACGATAAGAGCGGCCAGCGGCTCGGCGAGGCGGTGCTCGTAAAGCGGGGCGTCGGCGAGAAGCACCTTCTGGACGCCGTCGAGCTTGGCGGCGGCTTCTGCGACCGCGCCACAGCCGGCACCGGCAACGAGGACATGCACCGGCGCGCCGAGCGCCTTGGCCGCCGTGAGCGCCTTGGCAGTAGCCTCGTTGAGGGTCTTGTTGTCGTGCTTGGCGAGAAGCAGCGTCGTCATCTTAGAGAACTCCTGCCTCGTTCTTGAGTTTCTGCACCAACTCGGCAACCGAGCTCACCTTGACGCCGGCCTGGCGCACGGGCGGCTCCGCCGTCTTCAGCACCTTGAGGCGCGGCGACACGTCGACGCCGAGCGCCTCGGGGCTTGTCTCGTCGATCGGCTTCTTCTTCGCCTTCATGATGTTGGGCAGTGACGCATAGCGCGGCTCGTTGAGGCGCAGATCCGTCGTCACGATGGCCGGCAGCTTCAGTGTCAGCGTCTGCAGGCCACCGTCGATCTCGCGCGTCACGTCGACGGAGCCATCGCCGACCACGACCTTGGAGGCGAAAGTGCCCTGCGACCAGCCGAGCAGCGCGGCGAGCATCTGGCCGGTCTGGTTGGCGTCGTCGTCGATGGCCTGCTTGCCCATGATGACGAGGCCGGGCGCCTCCTGCTCGATGATCTTCTTCAACACCTTGGCGACGCCGAGCGGTTCGGTGGCAACGTCGGTCTTCACGAGGATGCCGCGGTCGGCGCCCATGGCAAGGCCGGTGCGGATGGTCTCGGCCGCCTGCTGCGGGCCGATCGACACGACGACGATCTCGCTCGCCTTGCCCGCCTCCTTGAGGCGGATGGCCTCCTCGACGGCGATCTCGTCGAAGGGGTTCATGGACATCTTCACATTGGCGAGCTCGACACCCGAGCCGTCCGCCTTGACGCGGATCTTGACATTGTAGTCTACGACCCGCTTCACGGGCACCAGGATCTTCATCGACTTGAGTCCTTTCGACCGAGGACCGACATGGGACGCCCTGCCGTCATGTGGCGGTGCAGCAAAGCTGAGCGACCGCCTGCCGCATCAACAGGCAACTTGCGTGGCGGGGGACCGTAACGAGCGCCGTTCGGGCTTGTCAACGCCGACGAGCGGCTAGGCGTCCCCGGTCTCGCGTGGCCCATCGGCGATGCCGAGCAGCGGCTGGTCGCGGCGGCGCAACATGAGGACCAGCACGGCTCCTGCGGCAAAGCCGCCGATATGCGCGTACCAGCCCACCGAATCGTCCGAGGCGGTGAAGGCCTGGAAGATCTGGAAGGCGAGCCACAGGCCGATGGCCCAGTAGGCCCGCAGCCGGAGCGGGATGCGCGCGAAGAAGAGGCCCCACAGCCGGACGCGCGGATGGAGGATGAGATAGGCGGCGACAACGCCCGACACCGCGCCCGAAGCGCCGACAAGCGGCCGCTCCGAACCGGGAACGGCGAAAGCATGTGCGAGGCCGGCCGCAGTGCCGCACAGGAGGAAAAACAGGATGAAGCGGGCGTGCCCCATCGCGTCCTCGACATTGTCGCCGAAGACCCAGAGGAACAGCATGTTGCCGGCGAGGTGCAGGAAGGAGACGTGCAGGAAGAGGCTCGTCAGCAGCGTCGCCGGCTCCGGCACCAGCGGCAGCCCCTCCGGCAGGGAAAGGGCGCCGAAGAGCACGCCCGGAATGACGCCGAGCCCGGCGATCGCCCAGTCCGCCGGCAGGATGTCCGGATCGGCGAGAATCAGCAGGTAGCCGAGGATGCAGATGACGAGGAGCGCATAGGTGGCGTAAGGCGCCCTGAGATTGCGCATCGGCACGCCATCGTGCAGCGGCACAAACATGTGGAGCGCTCCGGCCCGGGGACGATCGGCGGCAGCGCCGCTCCCGGTACGCTCAGCGGTTCTGCCCGGGTATCCATAGCACGTCCGCCACGCCCTTGTCGTTGGCGTAGCGTGCGGCGACGAAGAGGAAATCCGACAGGCGGTTGAGATATTTGACGACCGCCGGCGTCACCGGCTCGTCCGCGCGCGCGGCGAGCGCGGTCGCCTGGCGCTCGGCCCGCCGGCAGACGGTGCGGGCCAGGTGCAGCGCCGCCGCCGCCGGGCTGCCACCGGGCAGGACGAAGGAGCGCAGCGGCGACAGATGCGCGTTCAGCTGGTCGATCTCACCTTCGAGCCGCGCCACCTGCGCGTCGAGGATGCGCAGCGGCTCGTAGGGCAGCGGCTTGCCGTCGTCCGGCGTCGAGAGATCGGCCCCGAGATCGAACAGGTCGTTCTGGATGCGCGCGAGCATGGCATCGAGCTCGGCATCCGCGCCCGTATGCAGACGGGCGAGCCCGATGCAGGCGTTCGCCTCGTCCACCGTGCCGTAGGCCTCGACCCTGAGGTCGTACTTCGGCCGCCGCGCGCCCGTGGCGAGGCCCGTCGTGCCGTCGTCGCCGGTGCGGGTATAGATGCGGTTGAGGCGGACCATGACCCCTCAGAAATGGTAGCTCAGCTTCGCACCGACATTGGTGAGGCCGCGATTGTCGTCGCAAAGCCCGCCGTTGGAAAGATGCTCCACAGTGGCCAGCACACTCCAGTTGGCGTCGAACCGATAGCCGATGGACGCCGCCTCGCGGAAGAGAACACGGCAGCCGAGGGCATCGCGCCCGTCGGGCACCACGTCGCCCACCTTGCCGTTGTGCACGGCACCGCCGAAGTCGAGCTCGATGAACAGCGCGTCCGTGATGTCGGCATGCCAGTTGAGACCGGCGAAGACATAGCTCGTCTTGCCGTCGGTATTTGCGCTGATGCCGGCATTGAAGGTGGGCAGCAGCATGTCGACGAGCGGATTCCCGTGCGACCACGGCTTGGCAAAGACGACCTCACCAATGACGTCGACGGAGCCATCCTCCTTGCCGCCGGGATCGTGCGCGAGGACGCCCAGGCGCAACTGCGAGACGAAGTCGGAAAGGCTGCCGGATGGGGCCGGAGCCTGATAGATGGCCGGAGCAGGCGGTGCAAAATCGGCGGCCTGCGCCGGAAGGCCCCAAGTAAGAACGGCCGGCACGCAGATCGCAGCCCGGAAGGAGCGGAACAGGTTCATCGGCACCAACGTCGCTAATGCCAGAGATGACAGGCGATCCGGGAGAGAGGGCCTGCCAGCGAGGAACGGACCAGCACTCCTCCCGCTCAGAGGCATGCCTGATCGTGATGAAAAGGCTTAAAGCGGAGCTGATCGCCGGGCAACCCTGAACCGCACATGGTTAGCAAAGTGTTGCGCCAGTGTTGCAGTTCTGCTGCGGTTGCTGTCAGAAGCCGCGCATCCACACGACGAGCATGATGAGGATGATGGCGAGGAACTGCAGCAGAACCCGCAGACGCATCAGGCGTTGCGAGCGCTCGGGGCTGCCGCCGCGCAGCATGTTGAAGAGCCCGAGGACGAGGACCACGGCGACGACGCCGACGGCCATGGAGACAAGTGTATTGGCGGTCATGATCGTGCTTTAGAGCTCCCTTGCGTCGTCTCCAACCCTGCCGCGTACCTGGGTCCAGCGACCGATCGTCTCGCCGCTGTGTCCGGGATCGGCCTTCTTCGGTCAATTGCGACGCAGGAGGCGCTCGAGATAGTCGATTTCCTCGCTCGGCCGGGTTGGATCGCCGAGCCGCCGGCGCAGTTCGTCGAGGATGCGCCGTGCCCGCACCGCCGCTGATTCGTCCGCGCCTGGAATGCGCACGCGGCCGTCCGACCAGTCGCGGTTGCGCGTCGGCCGTCCGAGAGGGTCCTCGTTGCGCGGCCCGCCGGGGCCCGTGGCGCCCTGCTGGGGCGGCCCGTCGGAGCCGTCGGCCTGCTGCGGCTGGCCGTTGCCCTGCATCTGCTGGGCGAGACCCTGCGCCCCGCGCTGCAGGGCATCGAGCGCCCGTCCCTGAGCGTCGACGGCATCCCCGCTCTGCCCCTGGCCGAGCTGGCCTTCGGCTTCGCGCATCGCCTCCTCGGCCTCGCCGAAGCCAGGCTCGTCCTCGAGGCCGAAGTCGCGCATCCGGCGGCGCAGTTCCTCCAGGCGCTCGCGCAGCGCCTGCTGCCGGTCGGCGAGCCCCTGAGCATCCTGATCCTGCTGGCCGTCCTGCCCCGGCTGGGCCTGCTGGCCGCGCTGGCGCTGTCCGCCCCGGTTCTGCTGCGACCAGGGCGCGCTCTGGCGGTAGGTGTCGTCGCGCAGGTTGCGCTGATCACGCATCATCTCGTCGAGCTCGTTGAGGGAGCGGTTCATCTCCTGCGAGAACTGGTCGCCGCCCTGGTTGGGGCGGGCGGTCTGCAGGTTCTCCAGAATGTTGCGCAACTCGTCGAGCAGGCGCTGCGCGTCTGCCGTGGCGCCCTGCCGGGCCATTTCCTCGAGCCGGTTCAGGAGGTTGTCGAGATCCTGCGGCGTGATGGTGCGCCCCTGGGCGTCCGGCCGCGCCTGGTTTGGCTGGCCAGGATTCTGCTGCATGCGCTGGGCGAATTCGCGCAGGAAGTTGTTCATAGCCTGTCGCAGTTCGTCGGTCAGGCGCCGGATCTCCTCCTCGTCCGCCCCGCGCTCCAGCGCCTGGCGCAGCGCCTCCTGGGCCGCCCGAAGGTCGCGCTCGGCCTGAGACATGCCGCCGTCCTCAATTTGCAGCGCCATCGCCCACAGTAGTTCGGCGACGTCGAGGAGCTCTTCGTCGCTCTTGGCTGCGGCAAGGCGCGCGGAGGCGAGGCCGAGGCCGATATAGACCCCGAGCTCCGGCGTAAAATCTTCCGGAGCGATGAGCAGTGCATCGAGTGCCGTCTGCACCCGGTTGCGCTCGTCCGGCGCGAGCACGAGGTTACGGCGCTGCTCGACGAGCGCCTTGGCGAGCGGCTTTGTGAAGGGCCGCTGCGGCAGCACGACGGTCTTCGTCTCGCTGCGTCCCTCCTGGCTCGCGTGGTCACGGGCGACCAGGGTCATGGCCACGGTCGCACCCGCCCAGGGGCTCGCAGACAGGTCGCTCGTCGTGCGTGTGTCCTCGTCCGCCGCCGGATCGATTGGCAGGGCGAGCGTGATGCGCGGCGGCGGCACCAAGGGGCGCCGGCCCTCCTGTCCGAGCGGCGCAACGAGCGCCTCGGCGGTGTCGATGCCGTAGTCGTCGCCCATGCGATAGGTGAGGGTAATGCTGCCGCGCGCATTGTTCTGCGGCTCGCCGGAGAAGGTGATCGTCGGCGCCATGTCCGGCGTGGCTTCGATGACCACGCGGCTGGCACCTGCCTGCGACGAGACCACGAGTTCGTCGTCCGCCCGGACGGTGAACCGGCGCTCGATGAGCCCGGCCGAGGAATTCCCGGTCGGTTCCTCGATGCTCGGCAGGCCGCGGCCGGCGGAGACGGAAAGGTCGGCACTGCCGGCCGCCCGCACCACGACCGTGCTGCCGACGGGCGCCTTGGCCTGGCGCACCTCGCCGCCGCGCAGGTCGAGCAACAGTGGCGGCAGGCGCGTGTAGTGTGGCGGATCGATCCAACCGTCGATGCGGAAGGGTAGCCCCGCGCTCTGCGGCGCCTGCCAGTCGAAGGCGGATTTCAGGCGCGGGACGGCATCGGCGCCCGCGGCGATGAGTGCCGCCGCAAGCACGATGATGAGGCCGCCACGCACGGCAAAGGGGTCGCGTGCCGCCATGCCCGGCCGCGGCGGCGCGACGCGCATCGAATCGATCGCCGCGGCGGCGCGCTGCCGGTGCGCCTCCCACAGAGCGAGGGTGCCGGGATCACTCGGCGTGCCGGCCAAGCTGTCGGCGAGCGCTGTCGCGGGCCGATGCGGCGCCGGCGAATCGCGGTCGATGCGGGCGAGCACCCGTTGTCGTGTCGGCGGGGGAACGCGCACGAGCGGGACGAGAGAGGCCAGCAGCACAAGCGCGGCAAGGCCGACGCCGTAGGGCCGCGCGCCTGTGGGCACCATGTCCCAGATGCCCAGAAGCGACAGGATGAGGAAGGCGATGATGGTGCCGAGCGGCCACCAGAGGGCCGGCCACAGCGCTTCCCACCACAGCACCAGACGGGCACGCGCCGTGAGCGCGCTGAGCCGCTCGTCGATCATGGGCCGTACGCGCGCGGGCACGCGTGCCGGGCTTTCGCTCATGCGGGTTCTCCACGCGCCGTCTCCGGCACAATGCCCCCACCGACACGAAGGTTAACATGCCCGGGCGCGACGAGAACCCCGTCTCACGCCGATTTGTGGTTGAGCCAATCGGGGATGCGGTCGAGGGCAATCATCTCCGCGACGCTCGGGCGCGGCCGCACGATGGCGGCATCGCTGCCCCGCACCAGCACCTCGGGCACCAGCGGGCGGGTATTGTAGGTGTTGGCCTGAACCGCGCCATATGCCCCGGCCGTCATGACGGCGATGAGGTCGCCCGCCTTCACCTCCGGCATCCGGCGCCCAAGGGCGAGATAGTCGCCGCTCTCGCACACCGGCCCGACGACATCGGCCTTGATCTGTCCCGCATGTGGGGCCTGCACCACCGGGATGATGTCGTGGTGCGCCTCGTAGAGGGTCGGCCGGATGAGGTCGTTCATGCCGGCGTCGACGATGACGAAGGTCTTGCCCTCGCCGTGCTTCACGTAGACCACGCGCGTCACGAGGATGCCGGCGTTGCCGGCTATCATGCGGCCGATCTCGAAGACGAGCTCGAGGCCGAGGCCCCTGGTGTGGCGGGTGATGACCTCGGCATAGGCCTTCGGATCCGGCGGCGGGGGATCGTCGTGGCGATATGGGATGCCGAGGCCGCCGCCGAAGTCGATGTGATGCAGCTTGTGGCCCGCCGCCATCAGGTCGCGCGCCAGCTCGGCGAGCAGGGCTGCTGCATTGTCGAACGGGGCAAGATCGGTAATTTGGCTGCCGATATGCATGTCCACCCCGCGCACGGCGATGCCGGGCAGGGTGGCGGCATGGGCATAGACTTCCCGCGCGCGCGCGATCGGGATGCCGAACTTGTTCTCGGACTTGCCGGTAGAGATCTTGGCGTGGGTCTTGGCGTCGACGTCCGGATTGACGCGCACGGAGACGGGCGCGATCTGCCCGAGCGACTGCGCCACCTCGGACAGGGCCTCGAGCTCCGGCTCCGATTCGAGGTTGAAACACAGGATGCCGGCGTCGAGCGCCGTCGCCATCTCCTCCTTCGTCTTCGCGACACCGGAGAAGACGATCTTGTGCGCGGGCACGCCGGCCGCGAGCGCGCGGGCGAGTTCGCCGGCCGAGACGATGTCCATGCCGGCGCCGAGGTCGGCGAGCGTCTTGAGCACGGCCTGATTCGAATTGGCCTTGACGGCGTAGCAGACGAGCGCCTTCTCGCCGGCGAAGGCTTCCGCGAAGACGCGGTAGTGCCGGCTCAGCGTCTCGGTGGAATAGCAGTAGAACGGTGTCCCGACTTCGTCGGCGAGACGGGTGAGGTCAACGTCCTCGGCATGGAGAACGTCACCGCGATAGGAGAAGTGGTGCATGGCCGGATGGACCGCCGCAGCGGCCGCCCTTTCAGAGGATGGCGTCGAGGAAGAAGGGCTCGTTGGGGCGCGGCTGCGCGACCGGCTGTTTCTTCGGCGTGCCGACCGGGGACGGCGTCAGGCTCGCGCCGCCGGTCGAGGTCTTCTCCTCCTGCGCCGGGGCGTTCGGGTCCGGCGGCAGTTCGAGCGCGCCGCGTCGGCCACAGGCGGCGAGCGCGAGCGCGACGGCGAGGACGACGGCAAGGGAACGGGCGGTGGGCAGCGGTGACGGCACGAAGGCATTCTCCGGGAAAACGGCGCGCACTATAGCGGAAGGATCGCGAAGCGCGAGCCCCAAACGCCGGCGATGGTGCAGGCGCGTGGCCGAAGCCGCGATCCGCCACCTGCGCTCATCGGCCACGTCTTCGTGAGTGGCGACGGTCTGGATTTCGCCGCCGGCGCGCACTAATGCGCCCATGAGGTGATTGAGGAGAGGTGACAGACCCATGGCCGAGACCACGCCGCTCATCCGCCGGCCGCTGTTCGTCGTAGCCGTCCTCGGGGCCGCGATCCTCGGGGTGGGGCTTGCCCTCACGGCGGGCCGGCTCGTCGGCGGCAACGATGCTGCGGCCGCCCAGTGCGAGATGGCGCAGGCGACGCTCGACCGGCTGCGCCCGCTCGCCAAGGGCGAGTTGGCGGCCGTAAAGGTGCCGTCGACGCCACAGCCCCTGCCGCCGCTCGCTTTCGACGGGCCGGACGGAAAGCGCCTGACGCTCGCCGATTTCGAGGGCCGCACCGTCCTGCTCAATCTCTGGGCCACCTGGTGCGCGCCGTGCCGCCAAGAGATGCCGGCGCTCGACGCCCTTCAGGCCGACCTCGGCGGCGCCGATTTCGAGGTCGTCGCCGTCAACATCGATACGCGCGATCCCGAAAAGCCACAGGTCTGGCTGAAGGACGCCGGCATCACGCGCCTCGCCCACTACCGGGACCCGGAGGCGAAGATCTTCCAGGAGCTCAAGTCCGCCGGCAAGGCCTTCGGCATGCCGACGACGCTCGTCGTCGGGCCGAACGGCTGCGCCGTCGCCGAACTTGCCGGCCCGGCCGAGTGGCATTCGGACGACGCGGTGACCTTCATCAGGGCCGCGCTCGGCCGCTAGCCGCCTTCGCCGGGACGTGCCGCTAGGCAGGGATCGAGGATCACGAGGTTCTCGTCCACTCGCTGGTAGCCGCCCGTCACGGCCACGACGTCACCCGGCTGCATGCCGTTGGTGGAATAGGTGACGCAGAGCACCCGCACGTCCGGCTCGGCGCAGATGCCGAGATAGGCCAGCGCCCCGTCGTGCTCGACGAGCGACAGCGGCCCGACGGCCCCGAAGTCGATGCGGGCCGCCTCCTCCTGATCGGGCGCGTCGCGGATGAGCCCGCGGATCTCGTGGCACGCGGCCGGCTTCGCCGGCGGCGCATCGGCCGCGGCGAAGGGGCTCTCGCCCTTGTCCCGGGCAAGGCTTCCCGGTGCGGCGGCCAAGGCCAGCACAAGGGCCGCGGGAAGCACTGCACTTGCCGGCACGTGTACCTCCGTTGCGTCGCGGCCAGGAAAAGGCCCATGAAAAAGGGCACGCCGCCCCGCGCGGCGTGCCCTGATGCGTTTCGCAATTGCCGCGCGTCAGCCCTTCTCGGGCACGCGCACCGCGATGCCCTTGTCACTGAGGTGGCTCTGCAACTCACCCGACTGGAACATTTCGCGCACGATGTCGCAGCCGCCGACGAATTCGCCCTTCACATAGAGCTGCGGGATGGTCGGCCAGTTGGAATAGTCCTTGATACCCTGGCGGATGCCGTCGTCCTCCAGCACGTTGACGCCCTTGTAGGGCACGCCGAGGTAGTCGAGAATCTGCACGACCTGGCCGGAGAACCCGCACATGGGGAACTGGGGGGTGCCCTTCATGAAGAGCACGACGTCGTTCGTCTTGACCTCGTTGTCGATGAAAGCGTGGGCGTTGCTCATGATCTTTCCCTGTTCGCGGGGCTCGTCCATCGACCCGCGGTCCGGCATCAATTCTCGGGCGCGGCCGTCGTCAATGCAAGGGCGTGGAGCGCCCCGCCCATGCGGCCTTGCAGCGCGGCATAGACCATCTGATGCTGCTGAACGCGGGTCTTGCCCTTGAACGACGGCGAGATCACCGTCGCAGCATAGTGGTCGCCATCGCCGGCGAGATCGCGAATCTCGACCGTCGCATCGGGCAGATGCGCCTTGATGAGCTCTTCGATCTCGCGTGCGTCCATTGCCATTGCCGCAGCCCCTTCCCTTGTCCCGCCGTGCCAGTTCAGGCGATTTGACCCGCCATGTAGTCCGGCAGCCATGATTCATGCGCCGTTTTGAGGCGTTCCAGTGATATGGGCGCCTCGCCCGGCAGGGTCAACGCCTCGCCGCCGGTGAGGCCGAGGCGCAGGGCCGGCACGCCGGCCTCCGCCGCGCTGGCGAGGACTGCCTCTGCCTCGTGCGCCGGCACGGCGAGGACATAGCGCGCCTGGTCCTCTCCAAAGAGGAAGGCGTGGGCGGAGAGTCCCTCCGACACCGTGTCCACCGCGCAGCCGATGCCGCTTGTCATCGCCATCTCGGCAAGCGCCACGGCGAGGCCGCCATCCGAGCAGTCGTGCACGGTCCTGACGCGCCCGGCGCGGATCAGGTGGCGCACGAAATCACCATTCCGCTTCTCGACGGCGAGGTCGACGGGGGGCGGCGCCCCTTCCTCACGCCCGCAGATATCGCGCAGGTAGAGCGACTGGCCGAGCCAGCCTCTGGTCTCGCCGATAAGGATGAGGCTCTCGCCCTCGCCCTTGAAGGCGATGGTGGCGTGCACCCTGACGTCGTCGAGGAGGCCGACGCCGCCGATGGTCGGGGTGGGCAGGATGGAGCGGCCCTGCGTCTCGTTGTAGAGCGAGACGTTGCCGGAGACGACCGGGAAGTCGAGCGCGCGGCAGGCCTCGCCGATGCCGCGGATGCAGCCGACGAACTGGCCCATCACGTCCGGCTTCTCCGGATTGCCGAAGTTGAGGTTGTCGGTGACGGCGAGCGGCAGGCCGCCGACGGCAGTGATGTTGCGCCAGGCTTCCGCCACCGCCTGCTTGCCGCCCTCGACCGGGTCCGCCTCGCAATAGCGCGGCGTGACGTCCGTCGTCATGGCAAGGCCCTTCGGCCCGTCGCCGACGCGCACGATGGCGGCGTCGCCGCCCGGCGTCTGCACCGTGTTGCCGAGGATGAGATGGTCGTACTGCTCCCACACCCAGCGCTTGGATGAGAGGTCCGGCGTGCCGACGAGCCTGACCAGCGCCTCGCCGTTTGCCATCGGCGCCGCCACCGTCTCCGGCGGCAATACGGGCTCGATGGCATTCTGGATATGCGGTCGGTCGTAAACGGGAGCCTCGTCGCCGAGCTCCTTGATCGGCAGGTCGGCCATAACCTCGCCCTTGTGCCTGACGACGAAGCGCAAGGTGTCGGTCGTCTTGCCGATGACGGCGAAATCGAGTCCCCATTTGCGGAAGATGGCCTCGGCGATGTCGTGCTTGTCGGGGTCGAGCACCATGAGCATGCGCTCCTGGCTCTCCGACAGCATCATCTCGTAGGCGCTCATGCCTTCCTCGCGGCAGGGCACGGCGTCGAGGTCGAGCTCAATGCCGAGGTCGCCCTTGGCGCCCATCTCGACGGCCGAGCAGGTGAGGCCGGCCGCGCCCATGTCCTGGATGGCGATGACGGAGCCTGAGGCCATCAGTTCGAGACAGGCCTCGAGCAGCAGCTTCTCGGCGAAGGGATCGCCGACCTGCACGGTCGGGCGCTTCTCCTCGGAGTTCTCGTCGAACTCGGCCGAGGCCATGGTGGCGCCGTGGATGCCGTCGCGGCCCGTCTTCGAGCCGAGATAGACGATCGGGTTACCGACGCCGGTCGCCTTGGCGTAGAAGATCTCGTCCGCCTTGGCGATGCCGACCGCCATGGCATTGACGAGGATGTTGCCGTCGTAGCGCGAGTGGAAGCCCACCGAGCCGCCGACGGTCGGCACGCCGAAGGAATTGCCGTAGCCGCCGATGCCGGCCACGACGCCGGCGACGAGATGGCGGGTCTTCGGGTGGTCGGGAGAGCCGAAGCGCAGGGCGTTGAGCGCCGCGACCGGCCGCGCGCCCATGGTGAAGACGTCGCGCAGGATGCCACCCACGCCGGTTGTCGCGCCCTGATAGGGTTCGATATAGGACGGGTGGTTGTGGCTCTCCATCTTGAAGACGCAGGCGAGCCCGTCGCCGATGTCGATGACGCCGGCGTTCTCGCCCGGGCCCTGGATGACCCACGGCGCCTGCGTCGGCAGCGTCTTCAGGTGCAGGCGCGAGGACTTGTAGGAGCAGTGCTCGTTCCACATCGCCGAGACGATGCCGAGCTCGGTGATCGTCGGCTCGCGGCCGATGAGGGCCACGAAACGCTCGTATTCGTCGGGCTTGAGGCCGTGCTCGGCGACGAGTTCGGGCGTGATCTTTGGCTCGTTCGGGATCATCTCGGTTTCCGCTTGGGCTCGGTCGAAAAGCGCTCGCCCGGCCATAGCCTTTCAGCCTCGCCGAGGCAATCGCGGCGACGGCGAAAAGGTCCGCGGTCGCCTCCGGCGCACCATTTTGGCACAGCGGCAGCGGCACGGAATTCGCGATCCGTTCACCAACAGTATCGCGTCGGGAGCGGATTGGACGGCCATGGGACGGAGTGGAAGCTTTTCGGACGGCCTGCGCAAGCGCGCCGATACGGTGGTCGCCGCGGCGCGCATCCTGTGGCCCGTATTGTTGCTCGTGCCGTGCGGGATCGTCGCCGAATACGCCCGCGCCGCCAACGTGCGCTTCGACATGCAGAGTGTTCTCGATGCCACGGCACAGCAATTGGCCCGGGAGGCGGAGGAGCTGGACCAGCTGACGCTGGAGCGTCGGGCCGGCCAGATGTTCCGGGCGAATTTCTACGGTCTTGGCGTGACCTGGGTGGAACAGGTCACGGTCGAGAAGGATCCGGCGACACGTACCCTCACCGTGGCGGCCTCGGGGCGCGTCGAGACGGGCGTGCTCGGCCTATTCCGCTACGAGACCATGCCGGTCGCGGCCGCGACGCGCGTCTCATGGGCCATGTAGGCCTGGACAACGGAGTGACCCCCAAGCCGCCGGTCATGCCGCTGCGAGGCTTTCGAAGAGGCCGCGTCCGTCCGTGCCACCCACAAGCTCATCGATGAGGTTTTCGGGATGCGGCATCATGCCGAGGACATTGAGATCTTCGGAAAATACGCCCGCGATGTCGTTGAGCGAGCCGTTGGGGTTGGCCGCGCGCGAAACGTTGCCCGCCGCATCACAATAGCGGAAGGCGACGCGGCCTTCCGATTCCAGCTCGTGCAGCGTCTCCTCGTCGCAGACGTAGTTGCCCTCGCCGTGGGCGATGCAGACGTCGATGACCTGGCCGACATGGTAGCGGTTAGTGAAGGCGGTGTCCGCCCGCGCCACCTTGAGGTGCTGGCGCCGGCAGATGAAGTGCAGGTCGGCGTTGCGCATCAGTACGCCCGGCAGGAGGCCGGATTCGCACAGGATCTGAAAGCCGTTGCAGATGCCGAGCACGAGCCCGCCGCGCGCCGCGTGCGCTCGCACCGCGTCCATGATCGGCGCCCGGCTGGCGATGGCGCCGCAGCGCAGATAGTCGCCGTAGGAGAAGCCGCCCGGCAGCACGGCAAGATCGGTGCCCGCCGGCAAGTCGTGGTCGGCATGCCATGCGGAAACGACCGTGGCGCCGGCCTGTCTCAAGGCGCGTGCGACGTCGCCGTCACGGTTGGAGCCGGGGAAGGTGATGACCGCCGCTTTCATTGCCGCTTACTCCGCGAGCTCGATGCGGTAGTTCTCGATGACGGTGTTGGCGAGCAGGCGCTCGCAGGCGTCGCGCAGCACGCTCTCGGCCTTTGCCTTGTCCGCGCTCTCCACCTCGATGTCGAAGACCTTGCCCTGGCGAACAGCCCCGATGCCCTCGATGCCGAGGGACTTGAGCCCCCCTTCGATGGCCTTGCCCTGCGGGTCGAGCACGCCTTGCTTGAGGGTCACGGTCACGCGGGCTTTCATGGTTCAGCTCTCCGGCACGAGAAAATGGAAACGGGGGCCAACGGCCCCCGCTTAATCAAAATTGCGCCTTGCGGCAACGTCCAGCGCGTCACTGCACCAGGCGCGGGCCACCGTGGCCGGGCCGCTCGTTCTCGGTGAGGATGCCAAGGCGGCGGGCGACCTCCGAATAGGCCTCGATCAGGCCGCCCATGTCCTTGCGGAAGCGGTCCTTGTCCATCTTGTCGTTCGACTTGATGTCCCACAGGCGGCACGAGTCGGGCGAGATCTCGTCGGCGACGACGATGCGCATCATGTCGCCTTCCCACATGCGGCCCGTTTCCATCTTGAAGTCGACGAGGCGGATGCCGACGCCCAGGAAGAGACCAGAGAGGAAGTCGTTGACACGGATGGCGAGCGCCATGATGTCATCGATCTCCTGAGGCGTCGCCCAGCCGAAAGCGGTGATGTGCTCCTCCGAGACCATCGGGTCGTTGAGCGCGTCGTTCTTGTAGTAGAACTCGATGATCGAGCGCGGCAGCTGCGTGCCTTCCTCGATGCCGAGGCGCTGCGACAGGGACCCGGCAGCGACGTTGCGCACCACCACCTCGAGCGGGATGATCTCGACCTCGCGGATCAACTGCTCACGCATGTTCAGCCGACGGATGAAGTGCGTCGGCACGCCGATGTCGTTGAGATTCTGGAAGATGTATTCCGAGATGCGGTTGTTCAGAACGCCCTTGCCGTCGATAATCTCGTGCTTCTTGGCGTTGAATGCGGTCGCATCATCCTTGAAGTGTTGAATGAGCGTGCCCGGCTCGGGGCCCTCGTAGAGCACCTTTGCCTTGCCCTCGTAGATACGACGGCGACGGTTCATCGGCGTATACCGTGTTTTGAGAAAGTCCATCGGGGGTGCCGTGGCTCCATACAAAAGGTCCGCGGCTCGAAGCGGGCGGGGACCGGTTCGAGGCTCTTTGTGCTTGCGGACAAAGCCCTCGCCCGCGAGGCGCAACCTAGCCGATTGCGCGCTGAAGCACAACGACCGCGCCGGGCGGCGGACGTTCGCTGGCCATCATCGACCCGGATGTGGGGTGTCGCGGCATGCGTTGCAAGCGCGCACCGTCCGGTGTCTGATGAGGGAAAGGGGAGGAGGCGTGATTCGAGCCCGATTTGGGCTGGCGCTTAAGCCTCCCGCCATCTATATCGCCGCCTGAGCGACCGCATGAGGGAGAGTTGAGCCCGATGACGACCTTCGACAAGCGCGAAGAGGCCTTCGAGAAGAAGTTTGCGCACGACGAGGAGTTGCGCTTCAAGGCGACGGCCCGGCGCAACAAGCTGCTCGGGCTCTGGGCGGCGCAGCAACTCGGCAAGTCCGGGCCCGATGCCGAGGCCTATGCCAAGAGTGTCGTTCTGGCCGATTTCGAGGAGGCGGGCGACGACGACGTCTTCCGCAAGGTGCGGGCCGATTTCGATGCCGCTGGTGTCGGCCAGTCCGACCACCAGATCCGCCGCACCATGACCGAGCTGATGGCCCAGGCCATCGAGGAAGTCAAAGGCCAGTAGGGTCGCTGCCGCAGATTGGTCGGGGGACGCCATGTCGATCCATGGGGATTTCGCCAGCCGGCTCGCATCAGGCGGGCCGCTGTTTTCCGCCTGGGTTGGCAGCCGCGAGCCGGCCGTCGCCGCTGTGCTCGCCCGTGAGGCCTTCGACGTCGTCACGCTCGACATGCAGCATGGGGCCGTCGACATCGACGCCGCCATCCGCGGCATCCAGTTGGTGGCCGGCGCCGGCAAGCCAGCCGTCGTCCGCATTCCCGTCGGCGATTTCCAGGCGACCTCGCGCATGCTCGACGCCGGGGCCGCCGCCGTCATTGCGCCGATGGTCAATTCAGCAGCCGATGCACGGGCCTTCGCAGCCTTCGCCAAGTTCCCGCCGCTCGGCGAGCGCAGCTGGGGGCCGCATGCGGCGCTCGCCCTGTCGGGTCTGGCACCGAAGGACTATCTCGCCCGCGCCAACGGCCTCACTGGCGCTGTGGCGATGATCGAGACGCGAGCGGCGCTTGACGCGCTCGACGACATCCTCGCGGTCGAAGGCATTGATGCGGTCTTCATCGGCCCCTCCGACCTGTCCATCGCCTTGTCCGGCGGACGTGAGCTCGAGCCGGAATCGGCGGCCGTCGACGAAGCGATCGACCACGTGCTTGCCCGCGCCAAGGCGGCCGGCAAGGCGGTCTGGGCCTATGCGGGCCCGCCGGAGCGCGCGGCGGCCTTCGCGCGCAAGGGCATCGTCGTCTCCGCCATTGGCAGCGACACGGTCTTCCTGCGCCAGGGCGCGCAGGCGGCGCTCGCGGCTGTCGGGCGCTGATCAGGCCGGGTAGGGCAGGCCGAAGGCGCGTGCGAGGAACAATCCGCCCTGGCGCAGGCCCTCGCTGTCGATGCCATGCCCGATGCCCGGCGACAGGTGCCATTCGGTCGGCACGTCGAGGCTCGACAGCGCCTGCGACGAAAAGAACAGCGCCTCGACCGGGATGACCTCGTCGGCATCGCCATGGACCAGCAGCACCGGTGGCCGGGCGCGGATCTCTTCCCGCATCGCATCAGGTGCAGCACCGCTCGGCCCCACCAGCATGCCGGAATAACCGACGATCGCCGCTGGTGCGCTGCGCCGCCTGAGGCCAACGTGCAGCGCCATCATGGTGCCCTGGCTGAAGCCGACGAGGGCGAGCCGGTCCCCGCTCAGCCCATGGCGGGCCAACTCGGCGTCGAGGAAGGCATCGAGCCCGGGCCCGGCATGGTTGACGCCGCGCCAGCGCTCGTCCGGATCGCGGAAGGTGAGGGCGAACCACTGCCGACCCATGGGCGACATGCCGCAGGGCTCCGGCGCGTGCGGCGAGACGAAGGCCGCATCCGGCAACCAGCGCTGCCACTGGCGGCCAATGTCGATGAGGTCGTTTCCGTCCGCGCCGTAGCCGTGCAGGAAGACGACGAGCTGGCGAGCGGTGCCCGATCGCGCGGCAAGGCGCGGCCCGTCTATCGTTCGCTGGTCCATGTCGTCGTCCCGTGCGGCTCGTGATGGCTATTCCCGCTGATTAGCGAATCGTGCTGGCACGGTCGAGCGATTCGCGTCGGCTCATGTAGCGTCGGCGCCGAGTACCGGTGCACCTTCGCGACCGTGGCGGGCGATGCGGTAATAGGCCCACAGCACGCGTGCCGCGACGCCGCGGAAAGGCTGCCAGCGTTCCTCGGCGATGGCGCGCAGCTCCTTCTCGCGCGGGCGTTCGTCGAGTGCGAGCGCAAGGCGCGCGGCCTCCTGCAGGGCGAGATCCCCGGCCGGAAAGATGTCGGGATGGCCGAGGCAGAAGAGAAGGTAGATTTCCGCGGTCCACGGGCCGATGCCCTTCACGGCGGTGAGCGCGGCGATGGCCTCGTCCGGCGCCATCGCGCCGAGCGCCTCGATCGGCAGATGCCCTTCGGCGATCGCGAGGGCGACGGCGCGCAGCCCGCGCATTTTCGGCAGCGAGAGCCCGCAGGCGCGCAGGTCCGCATCGCTCGCGGCGAGGAAGGCGAGGGGCTCGAGCGGGTCGAAACGCGCCGTCACCCGCGCCCAGATCGCATTGGCGCTGGCAACGGACACCTGCTGGGCGACGATGATGCCGGCGAGCCCGGAAAAGCCCGGATCTCGCAGGCGCAGCGGCGGCCGCGCGCCGGCCTCGACAAGCTCGCCGATCAGCGGGTCGGCGGCGATGAGGCCGGAGAGGGCATGGTCGAGCGCCGTCTCGCCGTCGATGATGCGCGGCATCGGATATCCTCGGCATGATTCGAATCGTGGTCGTTTCATCATGACGCATGCGGCAGTGGGGGCGAAGACGACACCCGTTTTGCGCTTCGCGCCGAGCCCCAATGGTTTCCTCCACCTCGGGCACGCCTATTCGGCACTGCTTAATGCGGCGCTCGCCCGCCGGCTCGGCGGGCGGCTGCTGCTGCGCATCGAGGACATCGACCCGACGCGCTGCCGCCCGGAGTTCGAACGGGCCATCTACGAGGATCTCGCCTGGCTGGGTTTCGCATGGGAGGAGCCGGTGCGCCGCCAGTCGGATCACATGGCCGACTACGGGGCGGCGCTGGGGAAGCTGCGTGCGATGGGCCTCGTTTATCCCTGTTTCGCCAGCCGCCAGGAGATCCGGACAGCCATTGCCGAATGGGAGCGTGCCGAAGGTAGACCGTGGCCGTGCGATCCCGACGGCGCGCCGCTCTATCCCGGGCTCGCGCGGCGGCTGCAGGCCGATGAGGTCGCCCGCCGCCTCGCCGCCGGCGAACCGCATGCCTTGCGGCTCGACATGGCGGGCGCTCTCGGCCGCCTTGCGGCATCCGGTCGCGAACTGGTCTTCATCGCCTTTGATCCCGACGATGGCGAGCGAGTCGTCTCCGCCGATCCGGCGCGCTGGGGCGACGTGGTGCTCGCGCGCAAGGAGGTGCCGACGAGCTATCACCTGTCGGTGGTCGTCGACGACGCGCTGCAGGGCGTCACGCATGTGGTGCGCGGACGCGACCTCGCGGCGGCGACCGACGTGCACCGCCTCCTGCAGGCGCTGCTCGAGCTGCCGGTGCCGCGCTATCACCACCACGACCTCGTCGCCGACGAAGCCGGTCTCAAGCTCGCCAAGAGTCGCGGCTCGCCGGCCCTGCGTGATCTGAGGGCGGCAGGGATCGGCGCGGAGGAGATCAGGCGACGCCTCGGCTTCCGTCTCTGAGCTCGGGAAACCGGCCTTAGCCGGCCCCGAGCACCGTAAGCCAGAGGATCGTGCTCGCCAGCGCGAAGCCCGTCGACATGGCGATGGAGCCGGAGGCGATGGCGATGCCGCAGCGGTACCGTTCGGCGAGGAGGTAGGCATTGATGCCGGAGGGCGAGGCCGCGAACAGCACGGCGACGCCCGCCCAGGTCGGCGGAATCTGGAACACGTGCAGCGCCAGCACATAGACAATGAAAGGGTGCACCAGCAGCTTGAGCACCGTGATCGTGCTTGCGAGACCGAGGCCTTCGCCGAAGCCGTAGCGTCGCAGCGCGACGCCCATGGCGATGAGCGCGCAGGGCACGGCCGCCTCGGCGATGGGATTGATGAGGGCCCAGGCGACGTCGGGCAGCCCGCCCGGCAGGAGCCTCGCCAGCGAGCCGAGGATGACCGCGATGACGATGGGATGGGTGATCAGCCGCCGTGCGATGGTCAGCGGCGAGGTGCCGCGCCCTTCGACGAGGATGGTGGCCACCGTCATCATGATCGGCAGGTGGATAGCGATCAGCAGGAAGAGCGGAACGGCGCCCTCGTCGCCATAGGCCTTGAGGATGAGCGGGATGCCGACGAGTACGGTGTTGGACTGCGCCGCCGAGAAGCCGGCAACGGCCCCCTCCGTCTCCGTGACGCCGAACAGGCGCCGCGCGATGACCGTGGCAAGCACCCACACGACGGCGACGCCGCCGAAATAGGCTAGCCAGTAGCCCCAGGGCTGCACCTCCGGCAGCGTGGCCTTCGCCAGGGTGCGGAAGATGAGACAGGGAATGGCGAGGGCATAGACGAAATCCGACAGGCCTTCGCCGGTGCGGTCGTTGAGCAGGCCGACGAAGCGGGCGAAGAAGCCGACGGCGATGAGCCCGAAGATCGGCAAGACGAGCAGGAAGACGGAGAGCATGGCCTGACCGGTCGGAGAAGCTGCGCGACCTTGGAGCGGGGGCGCCGGACGGGCTAGGCGTTGAGGCGCAGGGCTGCCATGCGGCCGCCGGAGCGGCTCAGCCGCCCTCGGCCATCTGCACGCCCGTCTCGGCCCGGCCGCGCAGCTCGCGGATCTGGTTGCGCTGGCGGCGGAACTCGGCGAGCGCCGTGCCCTCCAGCTCGCGGCCGCGCGGCACCTTGATTTTCATCGGATTGACGAAGTGGCCGTTGACCAGCACCTCGTAGTGCAGGTGCGCCCCGGTCGACAGGCCCGTGTTGCCGACATAGCCGATGACCTGGCCCTGGCGTACCCGGCTGCCCTCCTGGATGCCGCGGGCGAACCCCGACTGGTGGGAATAGGTCGTGACGTAGCCATTGGCGTGCTGGATCTCGATGCGCCGGCCGTAGCCGGAGCTCCAGCCGGCCTTGATCACGACGCCGTCGCCGGCGGCGAGAATGGGCGTGCCTGACCGGTTCGACCAGTCGACGCCCGTGTGCATCTTGGAATAGCCGAGGATCGGATGACGGCGGGTGCCGAAGCCCGACCGCATGATGCCGTCGGTGATCGGCTTGCGCAGCAGGAACTTCTTCAGCGAACGTCCGTCCTCGTCGAAATAGTCCACGGCGTTGTCCTGCGGTGACTGGTAGCGGTAGACCGCCCGTCGCTCGCCGCCGACGGTGAGCGCGGCAAACAAGACATCTCCGCCGGCCGTGCCATCGTCATCGGCCATGAACAGCTCGATCGAGTCGCTCGGCCCGACGCGGCGCTGGAAATCGACGTCATAGGCAAAGATGCGGATGAGATCCTGGACGACAGCGCGCGCAATGCCGTTCTTCTGCGCCGTCTCATAGAGGCTCTCGTAAAGGCGGGCGCCGCGCCCGCCGGCCTCCTCCTCGCCTTCCTCGCCGGTTTCATCGCCCGTCTCGGCCGCTGCCGTGGCGAATTCCTCCTGCGGCAGCGACACAGGCACGAAGCGGCCCCGATCATCGAGGGCGGCCATCGCCGCGATCGACTGGGAATCGAGGATCATGACCCGCGCGATGCGCCGCGGGCCGCTGCCGTCGGCATTGGGGGCGAGGAGCACCCGAACATTCTGGCCCTCGCGCACGGCCTTGACTGCGTCACTCCCCAGCGCCGCGAGGATGGCCGCGACCGCGTCCTGATCGGCGCCCTCCGCAGCCAGGAGGTCGGCGAGCTTGTCACCCTTCTTGATGGGGATGATCTTCTCGTCGATGGCGGCGGCGCCCTCGCCGGGGGGCTGTCTTTCGACGATCGTGACGTTCTCGGGCACCACGCGGATGTCGAGCTCCTTGAACGGGGCGTCGATCGGATTGGCGTAGGCGAGGGCGGGACTTGCCAGGGCCACATGGCGCAGGGTGCGCGAGAGCATCAGTTGGGCCGGCGCGGTCAACGACGGCTCGTTGCGGACGCTGACGGTCAGCCGCTGCTCCTCGGCCAGCTGCGCGAGGGCTTCCTCGTCGGTCAGGCCCGGCGCATCGGCGTCGATGTCGACGTCGTCGAGGTCCCGGCGAACGAAGGATACGTCTGCATCGGCATCGGAGGGAGCCGGCTCCACCTCGGCGAGGCGCTCGGCGGCATCCTCTCCCTCGGCATAGAGCTTGAGCGGATTGAAGGGCGGAATATCGGAGGCGTAGACGCCGGCCGTCTGCGACAGGTTGGTGGCAAGGCGCAGGAAGGGCCTGACCTTGATCACCTCGCGGTCGCCGACCCGCATGGTCATCGGCGCCTTGATGGTCTGCTTGGCGGCGACGAAGAGCTCGGAGCGCACGAGCTTGTCGCCCTTGACGATACGGCTTTCGCCTTGGCGCCCGTCATCGCCGCCCCGAACGATCTCCCGCGCCCGTTCGGGCAACTGTGCAAAGATGGTGTCGCCTTGCAGCGCTACATAGATGGCCGCGCCGAGCAGCGCCGCGCCGCTCACTCCGGTCAGGATGCTGGCGGCAAGCCAGCGCAGGCTGAAGCTGCGGCGGTCGCCATGCGGCGAGGTCTGGCCTTCGGGATCGATGGGCGGCTCGTGACCGAGATCGACCAGCACGATCGGGCGCTCGCGTCGCGCGCCTTCGACGCGTACGGGCGCCCGTGGCGGGACGGCATCCGCAGGCGACAGGAAGGCTCCGCTGCCCTCGGGCATGTGGTCAATCTTCATGCTCTCGTGTTCGTCCCCTGGCACCAGAAGCCCTTGCCGCCGGCCGGTTGAACGCGTGCGCGTTCAAGCTGCAGATCGTCTTTTGCCGGTGACCAACCGGCAAATCAACCGGAACCTGCAAGGCGCCGTCGTTGCAAGAGACCGCTGTGTCGCCTGTTTGCGCAGACAGTATGGTCGAAGTGCGGCGGGGCTGCGAGGCGACGGCGGCCATGACGTATCGCGGGTTATCCCCAGGGGGTGGGTGGTGGCCGTCAAAAAAAATTCATGGCCCGTGTTGACAGGGGAAATCGACCCGACCTATATAAGCCCCACAACGGCGCTGCCGCTGACGGCGAGCGGCGCTGACCGCTTCATCTGAAAGACGGGTTCATCCACCCGGCCACGGTCGGGATGGATGCTTGTGCTCCTGAGGCGGCAGCATCACCGGATGCATCGCTCTTTGACATTGTTGAGAGAGGAAGAGAAGCGTAGGCGGCGGTATTTTTGCGGCCTTTGCTGATCGGTTGAGCCTTTCGGGGTTTTTCTGGTTGGTGTGGGCGATAGAGATATCGGCTGTG
>NZ_JARKII010000018.1:0-57563 GCF_029309855.1 Chelatococcus sp. XZ-Ab1
AGGAGAAGCTGCGCTTCGCCATCCGCGAGGGTGGCCGCACGGTTGGCGCCGGCGTCGTCGCCTCCATCATCGAGTAAGCAAGGCACAAGGCCGCGCGCCGCACCACGCGGCGCCGGTCTTCTCCGGGGTCGGCCCAAGGGGTCTGTTATGAACGGTCAGAATATTCGAATCCGCCTGAAAGCGTTCGACCATGGCATCCTCGACGCGTCGACGCGCGAGATCGTGTCGACCGCGAAGCGGACGGGCGCGGAGGTCCGGGGCCCGATCCCGCTGCCGACGCGCATGAAGAAGTTCACGGTCAACCGCTCGCCGCACATCGACAAGAAGTCGCGCGAGCAGTTCGAGATGCGCACGCATATGCGTGTCCTCGACATCGTTGAGCCGACTCCGCAGACGGTCGATGCGCTCATGAAGCTCGACCTCGCCGCGGGCGTCGATGTGGAAATCAGGCTCTGATGGGCTTTTGCCCATCAGCCTCGGGAACGCCTTAGAGGATACGCTCATGCGCTCTGGCGTCATTGCAAAGAAGGTCGGCATGACCCGCGTCTTCACCGACGCCGGGGAACATGTTCCGGTCACGGTCCTGAAGGTGGACAACTGCCAGGTTGTCGCGCACCGGACGATGGAAAAGAACGGCTACACCGCGCTGCAGGTCGGCGTCGGCACGGCCAAGGTCAAGAACGTGTCGAAGGCCGAGCGCGGCCGCTTCGCGGCTGCCGAGGTGGAGCCGAAGAAGCGCCTCGCCGAGTTCCGGGTCGACCCCGAGCACGTCATCCCCGTGGGCGCCGAGATCACGGCCGACCACTTCGTCGTCGGCCAGTTCGTCGACGTGACGGGCGTGACGACCGGCAAGGGCTTCGCCGGCGGCATGAAGCGCTGGAACTTTGGTGGTCTTCGTGCCTCGCACGGCGTGTCCATCTCGCACCGCTCCATCGGTTCGACCGGCGGCCGCCAGGATCCGGGCAAGACCTTCAAGAACAAGAAGATGCCCGGCCATCTCGGCAGCGAGCGGGTCACGACCCAGAACCTGCGCGTCGTCCAGACGGACGCGGAGCGCGGTCTGATCCTGGTGCAGGGCGCGGTCCCCGGCGTTGCCGGCGGTTGGATCATGGTTCGCGACGCGGTCAAGCGCGCGCTGCCGAAGGACGCTCCGGTTCCGGGTGCGTTCCGCGAGCGTGGCAACGGCGCGGCCGCACCGGCGATCGAAGGTGAGGAGCGCGCGTGATGAAGCTCGACGTGACGACGCTCGACGGCGGCAAGGCCGGCTCGATCGAGCTCAACGAGGCGATCTTCGGCCTTGAGCCGCGGGCCGACCTCATCCACCGCTACGTGCGCTGGCAGCTGGCGAAGCGCCAAGCCGGCACGCACAAGACGCTCGGCCGCTCGGAGATCAGCCGGACGACCAAGAAGCTGTACCGCCAGAAGGGCACGGGTAACGCCCGCCACGGCGCGGCCTCCGCGCCGCAGTTCCGCGGTGGCGGCAAGGCTTTCGGCCCGGTCGTGCGCGATCACGACCATGACCTGCCGAAGCGGGTGCGCCAGCTCGCGCTGCGCCACGCCCTCTCGGCTAAGGCCAAGGACGGATCGATCGTCGTTCTCGAAGCCGCGACGGTGAGCGAGCCGAAGACCAAGGCGCTCAAGGAGCGTTTCGGCAAGCTCGGCCTGACCAATGCGCTGATCATCGACGGCGCGACGGTGGACGGCAATTTCGGCCTGGCGGCCCGCAACATTCCGAATGTGGACGTGCTGCCGGTCCAGGGCATCAACGTCTACGACATCCTGCGGCGGGACAAGCTGGTCCTGACCAAGGCCGCCGTGGACGCGCTGGAGGCACGCTTCAAATGAGCATCGATCCGCGCCATTACGACGTCATCGTCGCTCCGGTGATCACCGAGAAGGCGACCTCTGCCTCCGAGCAGAACAAGGTCGTGTTCAAGGTCGCCAGGACGGCGACGAAGCCGCAGATCAAGGCGGCTGTCGAGAAATTGTTCGACGTGAAGGTGACGGGCGTCAACACGCTCGTCACGAAGGGCAAGGTCAAGCGCTTCCGCGGCATGGTCGGTCAGCGCTCCGACGTCAAGAAGGCGGTCGTCACCCTCGCCGAGGGGCAGACGATCGACGTGACGACGGGTCTTTGAGCAGGTGAGGGAGTGAGCCGATGGCTCTGAAGACATTCAAACCGGTCACGCCGGGCCTGCGCCAGCTCGTCATCGTCGACCGTTCGGAGCTCTACAAGGGCAAGCCGGTCAAGACGCTGACCGAGGGCAAGTCCGGTTCGGGTGGCCGCAACAACAACGGCCGCGTGACCGTGCGGTTCCGCGGCGGCGGCCACAAGCAGAGCTACCGGCTCGTCGACTTCAAGCGCCGCGAGAAGCTGGGCGTGCCCGCCACCGTCGAGCGGATCGAGTACGATCCGAACCGTTCGGCCTTCATCGCGCTGGTGAAGTACGAGGACGGTACGCTCTCCTACATCCTCGCGCCGCAGCGCCTGTCGGCGGGCGACGTGGTGATGGCGGGCGAGCAGGCCGACATCAAGCCGGGCAATGCGATGCCGCTGGGCAACATCCCGGTCGGCACGATCGTGCACAACGTCGAGCTGAAGATCGGCAAGGGGGGCGCGCTGGCCCGCTCGGCCGGCACCTATGCGCAGATCGTCGGCCGTGACCAGGGCTACGTCATCCTGCGTCTCAATTCGGGCGAGCAGCGCCTGGTCCATGGCCAGTGCTTCGCGACCGTGGGCGCGGTGTCGAACCCGGACCACATGAACATCTCGATTGGCAAGGCTGGCCGCTCGCGCTGGCTCGGCCGTCGGCCGCACAACCGCGGCGTGACGATGAACCCGATCGATCACCCGCACGGTGGCGGTGAAGGTCGCACCTCCGGTGGTCGCCATCCGGTGACCCCCTGGGGCAAGCCGACGAAGGGCAAGAGGACCCGCTCGAACAAGCGGACGGACGATTTCATCGTCACGAGCCGCCACCAGCGGAAGAAGAAGTAAGGGGCGCGCGATGGCACGTTCGGTTTGGAAGGGCCCGTTCGTCGACGGCTACCTCCTCAAGAAGGCCGAGGCCGCTCGCGGTTCCGGTCGCTCTGAGGTGATCAAGATCTGGAGCCGTCGCTCCACGATCCTGCCGCAGTTCGTCGGCCTGACGTTTGGGGTCTACAACGGTCAGAAGCATGTCCCGGTCCTGGTGACCGAGGAGATGGTCGGCCACAAGTTTGGCGAATTCTCTCCGACGCGGACCTTTTATGGGCACGCGGCGGACAAGAAGGCGAAGAGGAGGTGAGGCATGGGTAAGCAGTCCGCTACCCGCGCGCTCAACGACAACGAGGCCAAGGCGGTGGCGCGCAACCTGCGCGTCTCCCCGCAGAAGCTCAACCTCGTTGCCGCTTTGATCCGCGGCAAGAAGGTCTCGACCGCGCTCGCCGATCTCGAGTTCAGCCGCAAGCGCATTGCCGTCGACGTCAAGAAGGCGCTCGAGAGCGCGATCGCCAACGCCGAGAACAACCATGACCTCGACGTCGACGATCTCGTCGTTGCCGAGGCGCATGTCGGCAAGTCGCTTGTCATGAAGCGCTTCCACGCCCGCGCCCGCGGTCGCGGGGCGCGCATCGAGAAGCCGTTCTCGAACCTGACCATCGTGGTTCGGGAAGTCGCTGCGGAAGCGTGAGGAGCAACTGATGGGACAGAAAGTCAACCCGATCGGTCTGCGGCTCGGCATCAACCGGACCTGGGACTCGCGCTGGTTCGCCGACAAGGGCGAATACGGCAAGCTTCTGCACGAAGACATCGCAATCCGCGAAGCGCTGATGAAGCAGCTCAAGCAGGCGGCGGTGTCGAAGATCGTCATCGAGCGTCCGCACAAGAAGTGCCGTGTCACGATCTATTCCGCCCGTCCGGGCGTGGTGATCGGCAAGAAGGGCGCGGACATCGACAAGCTGCGCAAGACCGTGGCCAAGATGACCGACGCGGACGTGGCGATCAACATCGTCGAGGTGCGCAAGCCTGAGATCGACGCGACGCTCGTCGCCGAGTCGATCGCCCAGCAGCTCGAGCGTCGCGTCGCCTTTCGCCGCGCGATGAAGCGCGCCGTCCAGTCTGCGATGCGTCTCGGGGCCGAGGGCATCCGTATCAACTGCTCGGGCCGCCTCGGCGGCGCCGAGATCGCCCGGATGGAATGGTACCGCGAGGGCCGCGTGCCGCTGCACACGCTGCGCGCCGATGTCGATTACGGCACGGCCACGGCGTTCACGACCTACGGCACGTGCGGCATCAAGGTGTGGATCTTCAAGGGCGAGATCCTCGAACACGATCCGATGGCGCAGGACAAGCGGCTTGCCGATGAAGGCGGGCAGCGCTCCGGCGGCCGTCGCGAGGCCGCGGCGTAAGGCCGCCGGCGGTCAGGAGGCAGGATAATGCTGCAGCCCAAGAAGACAAAGTTCCGTAAGCAGTTCAAGGGGCGCATCCATGGCGTCGCCAAGGGCGGCACGGACCTGAATTTCGGCCAGTTCGGCCTCAAGGCCCTCGAGCCGGAGCGCATCACCGCGCGCCAGATCGAGGCCGCGCGTCGTGCCATCACGCGCCACATGAAGCGCGCCGGCCGCGTGTGGATCCGGATCTTCCCGGACGTGCCCGTGACCGACAAGCCGACCGAAGTGCGTATGGGTAAGGGCAAGGGCGCGCCGGAGTACTGGGCGTGCCGCGTGAAGCCCGGCCGCATCATGTTCGAGCTCGACGGCGTCGCCGAGGACATCGCTCGCGAGGCGCTGCGTCTCGGTGCGGCCAAGCTGCCGATCAAGACGCGCTTCATCCAGCGCATTGCCGAGTGAGGGAGCGGGAGATGAAGACCAAGCAGCGGCTCTCCGACCTCAAGACCATGACGGTCGATCAGCTCCAGGACGAGCTCGTGAAGTTGAAGAAAGAGCAGTTCAATCTTCGCTTCCAGCGTGCTACGGGGCAGCTTGAGAACACCGCCCGCGTCCATGAGGTCCGCAAGGACATCGCGCGCGTGCGCACGTTGCAGCGGGCCAAGCTCGCTGAAGCGAAGGCTTGAGGAGGCGACTATGCCGAAACGTGTATTGCAGGGCGTCGTCGTCAGCGACAAGCAGGACAAGACCGTCGTGGTCAAGGTCGAGCGCCGGTTCACGCATCCGCTCTTCAAGAAGACGGTGCGCCGGACGAAAAACTACCACGCCCACGACGAGAACAACCAGTTCAAGGTCGGCGACATCGTCTGGATCGAGGAGTCGCGGCCCTTGTCCAAGCTGAAGTCCTGGGTTGTGCGCGAAGAGGCGACCAAGGGCTGAGGCTCGGGACAGGTCGTGCGGGCGACAATCCGCCGGCCGTCCCGCGATTATCTGGTTGCACGGGCTTTTCCGAACGTCCGCCCCCTTTCCCCGGGGCGGACATTCGGTTATGGAGCGTGCGCTAATGCGTAGGCGAGGGGACGGGAGATCCCCGTCAGGCGTAGTCCGGCAGGCAGGGCCGAGCCGGAAACCGCTTGAGACACAGAAAGGATCGTTGCCATGATCCAGATGCAAACCAATCTCGACGTCGCCGACAATTCCGGCGCCCGTCGCGTGATGTGCATCAAGGTATTGGGTGGTTCGAAGCGTAAGTATGCCGGCGTCGGCGACATCATCGTCGTCTCGGTGAAGGAAGCCATTCCGCGCGGGCGCGTCAAGAAGGGCGACGTCATGAAGGCGGTCGTCGTGCGCACCGCCAAGGACATTCGCCGGGCCGACGGATCGGTCATCCGCTTCGACCGCAATGCGGCCGTTCTGATCAACAATCAGAAGGAGCCCGTCGGCACCCGCATCTTCGGGCCCGTGCCGCGTGAGCTGCGCGCGAAGAACCACATGAAGATCATTTCGCTGGCGCCCGAGGTGCTGTGATGGCTGCGAAGATCAAGAAGGGCGACAAGGTTGTCGTGCTGACCGGCCGCGACAAGGGCCGCACCGGCGAAGTCGTCCAGGTCATGCCGAAGGACGAGCGTGCGCTCGTTCGCGGCATCAACATCGTCAAGCGCCACCAGCGCCAGACGGCGAACCAGGAGGGCGGCATCATCTCCAAGGAGCTGCCGGTGCACCTGTCGAATCTCGCCGTTGCCGATCCCAAGGACGGCAAGCCGACCCGCGTCGGTTTCAAGGTGCTCGAGGACGGGCGCAAGGTTCGGTTCGCCAAGCGCTCGGGAGATCTGATCGATGGCTGAGACGGCGAAGATGGACGCGGCCTACACGCCGCGCATGAAGAAGCATTACGACGAGGTCGTTCGGCCGAAGCTCATCGAGGAGTTCGGCTACAAGAACCCCATGCAGGTTCCGACCATCGAGAAGATCGTGATCAACATGGGTGTCGGCGAGTCCGTCAACGACTCCAAGAAGGCGTCTGTGGCGGCCGAGGATCTCGGCCTCATCGCCGGTCAGAAACCGGTGATCACGCGAGCCCGGAAGGCCATCGCCGGCTTCAAGGTGCGCGAGAACATGCCGATCGGCGCCAAGGTCACCCTGCGCAAGAGCCGCATGTACGAGTTCGTCGACCGTCTCATCACGGTGGCGCTGCCGCGCGTGCGCGACTTCCGGGGCCTCAACCCGAAGTCGTTCGACGGGCGCGGCAACTTTGCTCTCGGGATCAAGGAGCACCTGGTGTTCCCCGAGATCAACTACGACAAGGCCGAGGCGATCTGGGGCATGGACATCATCGTCTGCACCACCGCCAAGACCGATGAGGAGGCGCGTGCCCTCCTCAAGCACTTCAACTTCCCGTTCCGGCAGTGAGAGCCCTTTCTCTCAAACGCGGACACCGGAGATAGACATGGCGAAGAAGAGTTCAGTCGAGAAGAACAAGCGGCGCGAGCGGCTTGTGAAGAAGTATGCGGGCCGGCGCGAGCGTCTGCTCGCCATCGCCAACGACGAGTCGAAGTCGATGGAGGAGCGCTTCGAGGCGCGCCTGAAGCTGGCGGAAGTTCCGCGCAACGCGAATCCCACGCGCATCCGCAACCGGTGCGAGGTGACGGGCCGTCCGCGCGCCTACTACCGCAAGCTGAAGATGTCGCGTGTCGCGCTGCGCGAGCTCGGGTCGAAGGGGCTCATCCCCGGCCTTGTGAAGTCGAGCTGGTAAGGAGGATCCCCCATGGCGATCAACGATCCGCTCGGCGATATGCTGACCCGCATCCGCAACGCGCAGATGCGTCGTCGCGGCAAGGTTTCCACCCCCGGCTCGAAGCTGCGGGCACGCGTCCTCGACGTGCTGCAGTCCGAAGGCTACATCCGCGGCTATTCGACGACCGAGTACGGCAACGGCCGGACCGAGTTCGAGATCGAGCTGAAATACTACGACGGCGAGCCGGTCATCCGCTCGATCGAGCGTGTGTCGAAGCCCGGCCGTCGCGTCTATGCCTCGGTCGATACCATGCCGCGCGTGGCCGACGGCCTCGGCATCACCATTCTCTCGACGCCGCGTGGGGTCATGGCCGACCACCTGGCGCGCGAGACGAACGTGGGCGGCGAAGTGCTCTGCAAGGTCTTCTGATCTTCAGGGCACGGACTAGAACCACGGAGAGGCCAAATGTCTCGTATCGGTAAGAAGCCTGTTGCGGTGCCGTCCGGCGTGACGGCCAGCGTCGACGGCCAGACGGTGAAGGTGAAAGGCGCCAAGGGCGAGCTGTTCTTCATCGTTCCCGACGACGTCATCGTCGTCCTCGAAAATGGGGCGATCAAGGTCGACCCGCGCGACGATTCCAAACGTGCGCGTGCCCTTTGGGGCATGTCGCGCTCCCAGCTGTCGAATATCATCGAAGGCGTGTCGAAGGGCTTCGAGAAGAAGCTCGAGATCAACGGCGTCGGCTACAAGGCCGCTGTTGCCGGCAAGGTGCTGAAGCTGTCCCTCGGCTACAGCCACGACATCGATTTCGAGATCCCGCAGGGGATCACGATTGCGACGCCGAAGCCGACGGAGATCGTCGTCGGGGGTATCGACAAGCAGCAGGTGGGCCAGATTGCGTCGGAGATCCGCAGGTTCCGCGGCCCCGAGCCCTACAAGGGCAAGGGCGTGAAATATGCGGACGAGTTCATCTTCCGCAAGGAAGGCAAGAAGAAGTAAGGAGCGGATGAGATGGGCAAGCACCTCAACGCGACGGAACGCCGCACGGCGCGCGTGCGTCGCGCGATCCGCGCCGCCGCCAATGGCCGCCCGCGGCTGAGCGTTTTCCGGTCGTCGAAGCAGATCTACGCGCAGATCATCGATGACGCTGCAGGCCGCACGCTGGTTGCGGCCTCGACGCTGGAGAAGGACATGCGCGAGCAGCTCAGAACCGGTGCGACGGTCGAGGCCGCTGCTGCCGTCGGCAAGCTGATCGCCGAGCGTGCCGTCAAGGCAGGCGTGAAGGAAGTCGTGTTCGACCGCGGACCGTTCATCTACCACGGCCGCGTGAAGGCGCTGGCTGAAGCGGCCCGCGAGGGCGGCCTCAGCTTCTGAGGCAGGATGACCGGTGGCGGGCGGAGTGCCGGAGACGGCGCTTCGCCCGTTTCCGTCGCCGGAACGGCCTGTGAAACGCAAAGGCGCGCAGCCGCTTTTGCGTTTCAGAGTCCGGTTGGGCTCTTGTCATTGGCTCTCGTGCGTTGCATGTGTGTCCCACATTGCAGGCGCGAGTCTGCCACTGGCGGCATGTTTTGCGAGCGGAGCCGCCCCGCGTCAGTCGAGAAGAAGATATGGCTAGAGAACGTCAACCGCGTGAGCGCGAGGAGCGCGACAGCGAGTTCGTGGACCGCCTGGTCCACATCAACCGCGTCGCCAAGGTCGTGAAGGGTGGCCGCCGCTTCGGCTTCGCCGCCCTCGTCGTCGTCGGCGACCAGAAGGGCCGCGTCGGCTTTGGCCACGGCAAGGCCCGCGAGGTGCCGGAGGCCATCCGCAAGGCCACCGATGCCGCCAAGCGCGGCATGGTCCGCGTGCCGCTGAAGGAAGGCCGCACGCTGCATCACGACGTTGCCGGGCGCTGGGGCGCCGGCCGCGTCGTCCTGCGCGCCGCTCCGGCCGGTACCGGCATCATCGCCGGCGGCCCGATGCGCGCCGTCTTCGAGACGCTTGGCATGCACGATGTCGTGGCGAAGTCGCTCGGCTCGTCGAACCCGTACAACCTCGTGCGGGCAACGTTTGACGCGCTGAAGCGCGAGGACAGCCCGCGTTCGGTCGCTGCCCGCCGCGGCCTCAAGGTTTCCACTCTCCAGGCCCGTCGTCGCGATGGTGACGCCGAGGCCGCCGGCGCCGATGCGTGAGGGGAGTGCTGGTGATGACTGACAAGAAGTCCGCCAAGACCGTCACGGTCGTGCAGATCGGCAGCCCGCTGCGCCGTCCCGGCGTGCAGCGCCAGACGCTGATCGGCCTCGGCCTCAACAAGCTCCATCGTCGCTCGACCCTCGAGGACACGCCCGCCGTGCGCGGCATGATCGCGAGCGTCAAGCACCTCGTGCGCGTCGTCGACGAGCAGTGAGGAGGGAAGACCCATGAAACTCACTGACATTCGCGATAACGAAGGCGCGACCAAGAAGCGCATGCGCATCGGCCGGGGCATCGGCTCGGGCAAGGGCAAGACCGGCGGGCGTGGCGTCAAGGGCCAGACCTCCCGCTCGGGCGTGCGCATCAAGGGCTTCGAGGGTGGCCAGATGCCGCTCTACCGGCGCCTGCCGAAGCGCGGCTTCTGGAACCCCTTCTCGCGTGATCTCAACGAGGTCAACGTGGGCCGCGTCCAGGAGGCCGTCGATGCCGGCAAGCTCGACGCCGCGGCTCCGGTCACGGTCGAGGCGCTCGTCGCCGCCGGCATCTGCGCCCGTGCGCGCGACGGCGTGAAGATCCTCGGCCAGGGCGAGCTCACCGCCAAGCTCGTGTTCGAGGTCGCCGGCGCGTCCAAGAACGCGGTTTCGGCCATCGAGAAGGCCGGCGGTTCGGTGAAGATTCTCGCGCAGTCCGTGGCGGAAGCGTGAGCTAGATCCCACTTGAGCAACGGTGCGGCGGCTGGGGCCTTCTCCGGCCGCCGCGTCCATGCGGGGGATCGTAAGGGATGAAGCGATATGGCATCGGCAGCTGAACAGCTCGCAGCGAATCTGAATTTCGGGGCCTTGGCCAAGGCCGAGGAACTCAAGAAGCGCATCTGGTTCACGCTCGCCGCCCTCGTCGTCTATCGCGTCGGCACCTACATTCCACTGCCGGGCATCGATCCCAATGCCGTCGCGGACATCTTCCGCCAGGCGCAGGCCGGCGTGCTTGGCCTCTTCAACATGTTCGCGGGTGGAGCGGTCGGCCGCATGGCCATCTTCGCCCTCAACATCATGCCGTACATCTCGGCATCAATCATCGTGCAGCTCCTGACCAGCGTCGTGCCGACGCTCGAGGCCCTCAAGAAGGAGGGTGAGCAGGGCCGCAAGGTGATCAACCAGTACACGCGCTATCTGACCGTGCTCCTGGCCGTGTTCCAGGCCTATGGCATCGCGATCGGGCTCGAGAGCTCCGGCAACGTGGTGCAGGATCCCGGCATGTTCTTCCGCATCTCGACGGTGATCACGCTGACGGGCGGCACCATGTTCCTGATGTGGCTCGGCGAGCAGATCACCTCGCGTGGCATCGGCAACGGCATTTCGCTCATCATCTTCGCGGGCATCGTGGCGGAGCTGCCATCGGCGGTGGCCGGCACGCTCGAGCTCGGCCGCCAGGGCGCGGTCTCGACCGGCCTCATCCTGGGCGTGATCGTGATGGCGGTCGCCGTCATCGCCTTTATCGTCTTCATGGAGCGCGCCCAGCGCCGGCTGCTGATCAACTATCCCAAGCGCCAAGTCGGCAACCGCATGTACGAGGGGCAGACGTCCTTCCTGCCGCTCAAGCTCAACACGGCCGGCGTGATCCCGCCGATCTTCGCCTCGTCGCTGCTGCTGCTGCCGACGACAATTGCCACCTTCTCGCAGGACCAGGGTACCGGCATCCTGTCGACGATCTCGGCCTATATCGGCCACGGCCGGCCCGTGTACATGATCCTCTACGTGGCGCTGATCGTCTTTTTCGCGTTCTTCTATACGGCCATCGTGTTCAATCCGATGGAGACCGCGGACAATCTCAAGAAGCATGGCGGCTTCATTCCGGGCATCCGGCCCGGCGAGCGCACCGCCGACTATATCGATACGGTACTGACGCGCATCACGGTCATCGGCGCGGCCTATCTGGCGCTGATCTGCCTCATTCCGGAGATTCTCATCTCCTATGCCGCATTGCCGTTCTATTTCGGTGGCACATCGCTCCTCATTGTCGTGAGCGTGACCATGGATACGGTCGCGCAGGTGCATGGGCATCTTCTCGCCCATCAGTACGAAGGGTTGGTGAAGAAGGCCAAGCTGCGGGGGGCAAGGCGCAAATGAGGCTCATTCTGTTGGGGCCGCCGGGAGCGGGCAAGGGCACACAGGCCAAGCGGCTGGTGGCCCGCTACGGCATACCGCAGCTTTCGACCGGCGACATGCTGCGCGCCGCTGTGGCCGCGGGGACGCCCATCGGCCTGAAGGCCCGGGCGGTCATGGATGCCGGACAGCTCGTCTCCGACGACATCGTCATCGGCATCGTTGCCGAGCGACTGGACGAGCCGGATGCCCGCAAGGGTTTCATTCTCGACGGCTTTCCGCGGACCGTCGCCCAGGCGAAGGCACTCGACGACCTGCTGGAGAGCAAGGGGCTCAAGCTCGACGCCGTGGTCGAGCTCAAGGTGGATCAGGATGAACTCGTCGGTCGTATCGTGAAGCGGGCCGAGGAGACGAGGGCCCGGGGCGAAGCTGTGCGCAAGGACGACGATCCGGAGGTCTTCAAGACCCGGCTCGCGGCCTACAACCGTGATACTGCGGTTGTCGCGCCCTATTACGCGGAGCGGGGCCAGCTCGCCGTGATCGACGGCATGCAGGACATCGACAAGGTCTCGGCGGACATCGAACGCGTACTCGTCGCCGCCTGACGGATTTGTTCGGGCGGGTTGACTTTGCCTCGACAAGGCGGTAGTGGACGCGCCCTACGTTCATGAGCGATGCTGCTTCCTCCGCGAGAGGCGGCGGCGTCGCTCGTCTTATTGACGCCTGCAAGGGCCGGGCTCCACCGGACGCAGGCCACAACGCCCGGTCGGGTTGTCCGGCCGGCACATGGAGACGGCAATGGCCCGTATCGCTGGTGTAAACATTCCGACGAGCAAGCGCGTGGTCATCGCGCTGCAGTACATCCACGGCATCGGCCCGAAGAACGCGGGCGAGATCTGCGAGAAGGTCGGCATTCCGGCCGAGCGGCGCGTCAACGAACTGACCGACCAGGAAGTGCTGCAGATCCGCGAGACGATCGACCGCGACTATCTCGTCGAAGGCGACCTGCGCCGCGAAGTGTCGATGAACATCAAACGGCTCATGGACCTCGGGTGCTACCGCGGCCTGCGCCACCGCCGCAACCTGCCGGTTCGCGGCCAGCGCACTCACACGAATGCGCGCACCCGCAAGGGCAAGGCCAAGCCGATCGCCGGCAAGAAGAAGTAACCCCGGCAGTCGGCAATCGGCAGTCGGCAATCGGGACAATTATCCGACTGCCTACTGCCTACTGACTACTGCCTCCCAGCAATCCCGAGCGCCTGGTGTGACGGGCGCGCTTGAAGGATCCTGAAGAATGGCAAGAGAAGCCACCCGCGTTCGCCGCCGTGAACGCAAGAACATCGTGTCGGGCGTCGCCCACGTGAACGCCTCCTTCAACAACACGATGATCACCATCACCGACGCGCAGGGCAACACGATCTCCTGGTCGTCCGCCGGCGCCATGGGCTTCAAGGGCTCGCGCAAGTCGACCCCCTATGCAGCCCAGGTTGCGGCCGAGGATGCGGCGCGCAAGGCGGCCGAGCACGGCATGCGCACGCTCGAGGTCGAGGTGTCGGGCCCGGGCTCGGGTCGCGAATCGGCTCTGCGCGCGCTTCAGGCGGCGGGCTTCACAGTGACGTCGATCCGCGACGTGACGCCGATTCCGCACAACGGCTGCCGCCCGCGCAAGCGCCGGCGCGTCTGATGCCTTGTCGGCACGGCTCAGCCGCCGTGCCGCGCCTGTAGCGGGCGAGGCTGTCGTGCCCCGCCCGACGTTTGAGACACGCATGAGGTGCGGTCGTGATCCAGAAGAACTGGCAAGAGCTCATCAAGCCGAACAAGCTCGAGGTGTCGCCGGGTGACGATGCCAGGCGCGTGGCGACGGTCGTCGCCGAGCCGCTGGAGCGCGGGTTCGGCCTGACGCTCGGCAACGCGCTGAGGCGCGTGCTGCTGTCGTCGCTGCAGGGCGCGGCGGTGACGGCCGTGCACATCGACGGCGTCCTGCACGAGTTCTCGTCCATTCCCGGCGTGCGGGAAGACGTGACGGACATCGTGCTCAACATCAAGACCATCGCGGTCAAGATGCAGGGCGACGGTCCCAAGCGCATGACGCTGCGCAAGCAGGGCCCGGGCGTCGTCACGGCGGGTGATATCGCAACGGTCGGCGATGTGGAGATCCTCAACCCGGAGCTGGCCCTGTGCACGCTCGATGAGGGCGCGGAGATCCGCATGGAGTTCACGGTCAACACGGGCAAGGGCTACGTGGCGGCCGAGCACAACCGTCCCGAGGATGCGCCGATCGGCCTCATCGCCGTGGACAGCCTCTACAGCCCGGTCAAGAAGGTCTCCTACCGCGTGGAGAACACGCGCGAGGGCCAGATCCTCGACTACGACAAGCTGACGATGACGGTCGAGACGAACGGGGCCGTCAGCCCGGAGGACGCGGTGGCCTATGCCGCGCGCATCCTGCAGGACCAGCTCGCCGTGTTCGTCAACTTTGAGGAGCCCCGCCGCGAGGAGGCCGCCGTCTCGACGCCGCAGCTGCCCTTCAACCCGGCGCTGCTCAAGAAGGTGGACGAGCTCGAGCTTTCGGTGCGTTCGGCCAACTGCCTCAAGAACGACAACATCGTCTACATCGGCGACCTCATCCAGAAGACGGAAGCCGAGATGCTGCGCACGCCGAACTTCGGCCGCAAGTCGCTCAACGAGATCAAGGAAGTGCTCGCCTCCATGGGCCTGCACCTCGGCATGGAAGTGAGCGGCTGGCCACCGGACAACATCGACGAGCTCGCCAAGCGCTTCGAGGAACACTACTGAATAGCAATCGGCAGTTGGCATGAGGCAGTCGGAGTTCGGTTCCGATTGCCGGTTGCCCACTGCCTCAAGAACAATGGACGGCCGTACCTTGGCACGGCGGCCGTGAGACAAGGAGAGAGCCATGCGTCACGGTTTCGCGCATCGTCGTTTCAACCGCTCGTCCGAGCACCGCAAGGCGATGTTCGCCAACATGGCCGGTGCGCTGATCAAGCACGAGCAGATCGTCACCACGCTGCCCAAGGCGAAGGACCTGCGTCCGGTGGTCGAGAAGCTTGTCACCCTCGGCAAGCGCGGCGACCTGCACGCCCGCCGCCAGGCGATCGCCCAGATCCGCGACGTCGCCCTCGTCAAGAAGCTCTTCGACGTGCTCGGTCCGCGCTACAAGGAGCGCAACGGCGGCTACACGCGCGTGCTGAAGGCCGGCTTCCGCTACGGCGACAACGCGCCGATGGCCGTGATCGAGTTCGTCGATCGCGACGTCGATGCCAAGGGCCAGGATTCGGGCCCGACGCAGAAGGAAGAGGTCGTCGAGGCCGGCGAGAGCTGAGCCTTCGCCTTGCCGGCGTTGAACGAGGGCGGCTTCGGCCGCCCTTTTGTTTTGCGCCGTTTTGGTCCAGCTCCGTGGGAGAAAGGTGGCCCGAGAGGCGCGCCCCGCTTTGCGCGTAATCGCGCGGGAAACTATATCTGCCGGAGAGACCTTTCCGGATCCGTCTACGGCAGCACAGCGAGACACCATCGATGCATCGTTCGCTTGTCCTTCCTGCTCTCGTCGCGGCCCTCGTCGCAGCGGGGCCGGTGCCGGCGCAGGAGCGCCAGGTGCCCGCCAGCAGGGCGCAGGTGCAGCTCTCGCTCGCGCCGGTCGTCAAGGAGACGGCGCCGAGTGTCGTCAACGTCTACGGCGCACGCGTCGAGAAGCGGCCGTCCAATCCCTTCTTCGATGATCCCTTCTTTCGCCGCTTCTTCGGGGACGGCGGCTTCGGCGTGCCGCGCGAGCGGGTGCAGCGCTCGCTTGGCTCGGGCGTCATCGTCGATCCGTCCGGTCTCGTCGTCACCAACAATCACGTCATCGAGGGCATGACGGAGGTGAAGGTGGCGCTCGCCGACCGACGCGAGTTCGCCGCCGAGATCGTGCTGCGCGACCCGCGGACGGATCTTGCCGTGCTTCGGCTTGCAGAGAAGGGTCCGTTCCCGGCGCTCAGCTTCGGCGATTCCGAAGGGCTCGAGGTCGGGGATTTTGTCATTGCCATCGGCAATCCGTTCGGGGTCGGGCAGACGGTGACACAGGGCATCGTGTCGGCGCTCGCCCGGACCCAGGTGGGTATCAGCGACTTCCAGTCCTTCATCCAGACGGATGCCGCGATCAACCCGGGCAATTCGGGCGGGGCGCTCGTCAACATGCGCGGCGAACTCGTCGGTATCAACACGGCGATCTTCTCGCGTTCCGGCGGCAGTCATGGCATCGGCTTCGCCATTCCCTCGGCCATGGTGCGCGTCGTCGTCGAATCGGCGCGCAACGGGGGCGCCGCTGTGCGTCGGCCGTGGTTCGGCGCGCGGCTCCAGCAGGTCACCAGCGATATCGCGGAAAGCCTTGGCCTGCCGCGGCCGGCGGGGGCACTGGTCGCCTCGGTCGACGAGCGCGGGCCAGCAGCCAAGGCGGGGCTCCGGCGCGGCGACCTCATCACGGCCGTCGGGGGGCAGCCCATCGACGATCCGGATGGTTTCGGCTACCGCTTCGCGACGCGGCCGATCGGCGGAACATTACCGCTGACGGTGCTGCGCGGCGGCAAGGAGGTAACGCTTTCGGTTCCGCTCATCGCCGCGCCCGAGGATCCGCCGCGCGATCCGGTTACGGTCGGCGGGCGCACGCCGTTGACGGGCATTACCGCGGTCAACCTGTCACCCGCTGTGGTGGAGGAGCTGTATCTCGAGGAGGCGGAGAGCGGCGCTGTCGTCGCGGAGCTCGCCGAGGGCAGTCCGGCGGCGCAGTTCGGCTTCCAGAAGGGCGATATCATCATGGCGATCAACGGCGTGAAGATCGCCTCCTCGCGGGATCTCGCCCGTGCGACGAGCCAGCGCGCCCGCTATTGGGAGCTGATGATCAACCGCAAGGGCCAGGTCTTCACCACGGTGCTCGGGGGCTGAGCCGGTGCGATGACCGATCTCTTCGGGGCAGCGGGGCTGGACAAGGAAGCGCCGCGACCGCTCGCCGACCGGCTGCGGCCGCAGCGCCTCGCCGAGGTCGTGGGGCAGGACCATCTCGTCGGGCCGAACGGGGCGCTGACGCGCCTCCTGCGCTCCGGGTCGGTGGGCTCTCTCATCTTCTGGGGGCCGCCGGGGACCGGCAAGACGACCGTCGCGCGGCTGCTCGCCGGCGAGACGAAGCTCGTCTTCGAGCCGATGTCGGCCATCTTCTCCGGCGTCGCCGACCTCAAGAAGGCCTTCGAGACGGCCCGCGGCCGCCGCGCCGCGGGGCAGGGCACCCTGCTCTTCGTCGATGAGATTCACCGCTTTAACCGGGCGCAGCTCGATGCCTTCCTGCCGGTGATGGAGGACGGCACCATCACGCTCGTCGGCGCGACGACGGAGAACCCGTCCTTCTCTCTCAACGCCGCGCTCCTCTCCCGCGCCCGGGTGATGACCTTCAAGGCCCTCGATGAGGAAGCGATTCAGAAGCTCCTCGCAAGGGCCGAGGAAATCGAGGGAAAACCGCTGCCGCTCGATGCGGAGGCGCGGCTGTCGCTCGTGCGCATGGCCGATGGGGACGGGCGCGCCTCGCTGACGCTGGCGGAAGAGATCTGGCGCGCGGCGGGCGAGGGCGAAATGTTCGACACGGCCAAGCTGCAGGATATCGTGCAGCGCCGGGCGCCGATCTACGACAAGGCGCAGGACGGGCACTACAACCTCATCTCGGCCCTGCACAAGACGATCCGCGGCTCCGATCCCGACGCCGCGCTCTATTATCTCGCCCGCATGCTGGACGCGGGCGAGGATCCGCTGTTCCTCGCCCGCCGCCTCGTGCGTATGGCGGTGGAGGACATCGGCCTCGCCGACCCGCAGGCCCTCGTCGTCGCCAATGCGGCGAAGGAGGCCTACGACTTCCTCGGCACGCCGGAGGGAGAACTGGCGCTGGCGCAGGCGGTGATCTATCTCGCTACAGCGCCGAAGTCGAACGCGACCTATGTCGCCTTCAAGGCGGCGAGCCGCGTCGCCAAGGAAGCAGGCTCCCTCATGCCGCCGATGACCATCCTCAACGCGCCGACGCGCTTCATGAAGAACGAGGGCTACGGCGCCGGCTACGCCTACGACCACGACGAGCCGGACGCCTTCTCGGGGCAGGACTACTGGCCGGAGAAGCTCGGGCGCCAGCATTTCTACGAACCGGTGGAGCGCGGCTTCGAACGCGAGATCCGCAAGCGGCTGGAGTGGTGGGAAAAGCTGAGGGCCGAGCGGCGGCGGTGACTTTGCCCGCTGAAGAGGCTATCGACGGGCAGGGCGCGACGACGCCAGGCCCGGCTGCATTCGGAGCATCGCATGAAGAACACGAGAACCGGCTCCGGTGGCTCAGGCCCGCGCTCCGGCCCAACTGTGCGAAACGGCCGGGGGCAAGGGCGCGCGGGCCGGCCAGCTGCTCGGGGCGCCAAGGGGCCGGGCATCGCGAAGGGCTCGGGCAAGGGGTCTGCGCGCGCCACGTCCGGTCCCGAGCGCGCGAAGGCGGTGACCCCCGCCAAGACGCCCCGCGCAGGGCAGGCGCCGGCATCTTCGGCCAAGGCGGGCACCAAGGCGGCGGCCAAGGCGGCAGCGACCGAGACGCTCGTTACCGGCGTGCAGACCCTGACGGTCGCGCCGGATGAAGCGGGCATGCGCCTCGACCGTTTTCTCGTCGCCCGTTTCCCGCAGCTCGCCTTCACCCATATCCAGCGCATCGTGCGCAAGGGCGAGTTGCGCATCGACATGAAGCGCGCCAAGCCGAATGAGCGGCTTGAGGCGGGCCAGAGCGTGCGCGTGCCGCCGCTCAAGCTCGAGGAGAAAAAGCCGGCCGCCCGCACCCCGGCGAAGGACGAGAGCGACGCGACCTTCCTCAAATCCATCACGCTCTACGAGGACAAGGACGTCCTCGTGCTCAACAAGCCCATGGGCCTTGCGGTGCAGGGCGGCTCGGGCACGACACGCCATGTCGACGGCATGCTGGAAGCGCTGCGCGACGCCGAGGGCCAGAAGCCGCGCCTCGTGCACCGGCTCGACAAGGACACGGCTGGCTGCCTCGTCATCGCCAAGACGCGCTTTGCGGCAACGACGCTCGCCAAGTCCTTCCGCTCGCGCTCGGCGCGCAAGATCTACTGGGCGCTGGTCGCCGGCGTGCCGCGCGTGCGGCAGGGCCGCGTCTCCACCTATCTCGCCAGGGAGGAGGCGAGCGACGGCGATGCCCGCATGCGCGTCGCCCTGCACGGAGACGACGGGGCGAGCCATGCCGTCACCTATTACGCCGTCGTGGACACGGCGGCGCAGAAGCTCTCGTGGCTGTCGCTGAAGCCGGTGACCGGGCGCACGCACCAATTGCGCGCACATACGGCCCATATCGGCCACCCGATCGTCGGCGACCCGAAATATTTCAACGTCGAGAACTGGGAACTGCCGGGCGGCATCCAGAACCGGCTGCATCTGCTGGCGCGGCGCATCGTCATCCCGCATCCGCGCACGGGCAAGCCCATCGACGTGACGGCGCCGCTGCCGCCGCACATGCAGCAGTCCTGGAACCTGCTAGGCTTCGATACGGGCGGCTACGATCCGATCGTCGAGGCGCCGGAGGAGTAGCCGTGCGCTTCCTCGTCTTCGACATCGACGGCACGCTGCTCGACAGCCAGAACCTGCTCGTGGCCGCGCAGGAGGCGACCTTTGCCGCGCATGGGCTGCCGGCACCGAGCCGGGAAGAGGTGCTCTCGGTCGTCGGCCTGTCGCTCGCCGAGACCTTTCGCGCGCTCGCCGGGCCGGACGGGCCGCATGCTGCGCTGGAGGCGACCTATCGGATGACTTTCCCGCGGCTTCTCGCCGAGCCGGCGCTCGCGTCACCGCTCTTTGCCGGGTCCGATGCGCTGGTGCGCGATCTCGCGGGGCGGGAGGATCATCTCCTCGGCATCGCCACCGGCAAGTCGCGGCGCGGCGTGCGCCGGCTGTTCGATGCCCACGGCTGGCACACGCTCTTCGCCAGCGTGCAGACGGCCGACGATGCGCCATCGAAACCCCATCCGGCCATGCTCGAACAGGCGATGGGGGAGGTGGGTGCCGCGCCGGCCGAAACCGTGATGATCGGCGACAGCACCTATGACATGCAGATGGCGCGGGCCGCCGGTTGCCGTGCCGTCGGTGTCGGCTGGGGCTATTGCCGGGTCGATGCCCTGCGGGAGGCGGGGGCGCAGGTGATTGTGGAGTCGATTGAAGAACTTGCGGCCGTTCTTGCCGATTCTGATTCAGCCCGGGCCTTCGGCGCGGCGGTGTGACCGGCGGCTCGGTCGCAGATTCCGCTTTTGCCTGCAAGTCATTGGCGTGGAATCGCTTCCGCGTCGCCGCGTCGGCTTCTACGTGTTAAGGACCCACCATGCGTGACGAACTGACCAGCGACTGGTTTCCCGCGGACGGCGAGACCGTGCGTGACCCGATGCGGGTGGCCCAGCAGTCGATGAAGGCGAACCTGCCGCGCCGCTTCTACAAGGAGGCGGCGGTGGAGGAGCGCGCGGAGGGCTTCGTCCTCGTGCTCGACGGGCGTCCGGCCCGCACGCCCGGCAGGGCGCTCCTGGCGCTGCCGACGCGGACGGTCGGAGAGGCCGTGGCGGCGGAATGGGCGGCACAGGGCGAGCGCATCGACCCCGCGACGATGCCGCTGACACGGCTCGCCAATTCGGCCATCGACGGGGTCGCGCGCGAGATGGCGGCGGTGGCGGCCGATGTCGTGAAATATGCCGGCTCGGACCTCCTGTGCTACCGCGCCGAGGGGCCGGAGCGGCTCGTTGCACGACAGCGGGACATCTGGGACCCGATGCTCGCCTGGGCGCGGGAAGCGCTCGGCGCGCGTTTCGTGCTGGCCGAGGGCGTGATGTTCGTGGCCCAGCCGGAAGAATCGCTCGCTGCCATGGCGGCCGCGGTCGCCAGGTTCGAGGCTCCCGTGGCGCTCGCGGCGCTCCATGTGCTGACGACGCTCAGCGGCTCGGCCGTCATTGCGCTGGCCGTTGCCCATGGGCACCTGACGGCGGAGGCTGGCTGGCGGGCGTCGCATCTCGACGAAGAGGTGCAGATGGAGATCTGGGGCGAGGATGAGGAGGCGCTGGCGCGCCGCGCCGTCAGATGGCGCGACTTCGCCGCGGCCGCCGGGATGCTGCGGGCGCTCGGCTGACGGGGACCTGCCGCAACCGGCCTTGCACTTATCCGCCTACCGTATCGGTTCCTGCGGCTTTGCCGGCGTGCTAATCACGCAGGCGACAAGGAACCGACCGTGGGGGAGGCGCATGAAGGACATCCTCGAAAGGCTCGAAGAGCGGCGCGCCGGGGCGCGCCTCGGCGGCGGCGAGAAGCGCATCGCCGCCCAGCATGCGCGCGGCAAGCTCACGGCGCGCGAGCGCATCGCACTGCTGCTCGATACGGGCTCGTTCGAGGAGTTCGACATGTTCGTCGAGCACCGCTGCGTCGATTTCGGCATGGAGGGGACGAAGTTCCCGGGTGACGGCGTCGTCACCGGCTGGGGCACCATCAACGGCCGCACCGTCTTCGTCTTCGCCAAGGACTTCACCGTCTTCGGCGGCTCGCTCTCGGAAACGCACGCGCAGAAGATCACCAAGATCCAGGACATGGCGGTGAAGATGCGCGCGCCGATCATCGGCCTGTTCGATGCCGGCGGCGCCCGCATCCAGGAGGGGGTCGCGGCGCTCGGCGGCTATGGCGAGGTGTTCAAGCGCAATGTCATCGCCTCGGGTGTCATTCCGCAGATCTCGGTCATCATGGGCCCCTGCGCCGGCGGCGACGTCTATTCCCCGGCGATGACCGACTTCATCTTCATGGTGCGCGACACGAGCTACATGTTCGTGACCGGGCCGGACGTGGTGAAGACCGTGACCAACGAGACGGTCACTTCGGAGGAACTCGGCGGTGCCAAGGTGCACACGACGAAGTCCTCCGTCGCCGACGGCGCGTGGGACAACGACGTCGAGGCGCTGCTGCAGATCCGCCGGCTGATGGACTTCCTGCCCGCCAACAACACCGAGGGCGTGCCGGAATGGCCGACCGAGGACGAGGCGGACCGGGTGGAAATGTCGCTCGACACGCTCGTGCCGGACAACCCGAACAAACCCTACGACATGAAGGAACTCGTCCTGAAGATCGCGGATGAGGGCGATTTCTTCGAGATCCAAGAGGCTTATGCCAGGAACATCATCACCGGATTCATCCGGCTCGAGGGGCGCACGGTGGGCGTCGTGGCCAACCAGCCGATGGTGCTCGCCGGCGTGCTAGATGCGGATGCCTCGCGCAAGGCGGCGCGCTTCGTGCGCTTCTGCGACGCCTTCGAGATCCCGATCCTGACCCTTGTCGACGTGCCCGGCTTCCTGCCCGGCACGGCGCAGGAATATGGCGGGCTCATCAAACACGGGGCGAAGCTGCTCTACGCCTATTCGGAGGCGACCGTGCCGCTCGTCACCGTCATCACCCGCAAGGCCTTCGGCGGCGCCTACGACGTCATGGCCTCGAAGCACGTGGGCGGAGACGTGAACTACGCCTGGCCGACAGCGCAGATCGCTGTGATGGGAGCCAAGGGCGCTGTCGAGATCATCTTCCGGCAGGACATCGGCGATGCCGAGAAGATCGCGGCGCGCACGAAGCAATACGAGGACCGCTTCATGTCGCCCTTCGTCGCCGCCGAGCGCGGCTATATCGACGAGGTGATCATGCCGCATTCGACGCGCCGGCGCGTCGCCCGCGCCTTCGCCATGCTGCGCGCCAAGAAGGCGGAGCAGCCCTGGCGCAAGCACGACAATATTCCGTTGTGAGGGGGATCGCCGCTTCCTCGCGGCGCGGGATAGTAGAGTTCCCACCGTCATGCCCGCGCTTGTCGCGGGCATCCACGCGGCGACGCTGCGCTTGGCTGAAAGGCGTGGATGGCCGGGACAAGCCCGGCCACGACGGGCGGAAAGGGTTCGCGTGAACCGGTATCTGGGGCCGGCGCCTACCGTCCGTCGATCTCCTCCACCGTCCCCAGCGCCGGTTTCTCGCTCTTGCGCAATTCGCGCCCGATGCGCTCCACCGTGCGGAAGACGCGCAGGAAATTGCGTGAGGCGATGCCGGCGATGGCGTCGTCCGACCAGCCACGGCGGATGAGCTCGGCGAGGAGGTGAGGGAAACGGCTCGCGTCCTCCAGGCCCGGCGGCGTCGGACCGCCGAAGAAGTCGGAGCCGATGCCCACGTGCCGCAGGCCGGCCTTGTCGGCGATATATTCGATGTGATCGCAGAGCTGCTCGAGCGTGCCGCGCGGCCAGGGGCCTGCGTCGCGCGCCCGCGCCGCGACCGCGGCTCCCATGTCGATGTCGTGTCGGCTCTTGCCGAACTCGTCCTTGAGCGGACGCATCCAGTCGCGCGACTGCTGGCCGATGAAGTCCGGCACGAAGGTTGCCATGACAATGCCGCCGTTGCCCCTGACGCGGGCGAGCACGTCGTCGGGCACGTTGCGCGGGTGGTCGCACAGGGCAAAGGCATTCGAGTGGGAGAAGACGACAGGCGCGCGCGAGACGTCGAGCACCTGGCGCATGACGTCGTGCGAGACATGGGCGCAGTCGACGATCATGCCGAGGCGGTTGAGTTCCCGCACCACGGCACGGCCAAAGGCGGTGAGGCCGCCGTGGCGCGGCGCATCGGTGGCGGAATCGACCCAGTCCAGCGTCTCGTTGTGGCAGAGCGTCATCAGCCGCGCGCCGGCGGCGTGCCAGACGCGCAGCGGCGCCAGGCTGTTCTCGAGGCCGACGCCGCCCTCCACCGCGATGAAGGAGGCGATCCTGCCGAGCTTCTTGGCCTTCGCGATGTCGCTCGCCTTCGTCGCCGGCATGAAGACGTCGGGATGCGCCTCCTGCAGGCGCAGGATGACATCGATCTGCTCCAGCGTGGTGCGGCCGGGGTGGGGCACATGAGTCGGGATGAAGGCGGCCCAGAACTGGGCGCTGACGCGGCCGGCGAGGAGGCGTGGGATGTCGGTGTCGCCGTCCTGATGCTCGCGCGTCAGGTCATAGGCGAAGACGTCGCCGCGAGCCCGGACGTCCTCACGAATCACCCATGGCAGGTCGTTGTGGCCGTCGACCAGCGGCAGTGTTTCGAGAAGCCGGAGAGCCTTGTCGAGCGCATCGTCGCGCGCCGGCGACCTGTGAGCCGCAACCTGTACCAATTCTTCTTTCCCCTCGGTAGAGCCGGTCGTCGGGGCCGACGCCACACACTCCGTTGCTCTTCGGTGATTGACAAGCGGTTGCGGGTCAGGGCTGCCGGGCGAGCCTTGCAGGGGACGCGAGGCTGCAGGTGACGGAGGAGGCGAGGGCGCAAAAAGGCAAGGCCCGGAGCGGGGCGATCCGCGCTCCGGGCCCTCCTTGTCCTTTGAGAGGCTTCAACCGGCCTCGGCCAGCCAGCGTGCGGAGAGATTGACGTCCGCCTGCGTCAGGCCGTGCCCGGCCGGCAGCACCTGGTGCTGCACCGTCGCGCTCGCCTCGCGCAGCAGGCTGGCGAGCCGCCCCGCATCGTCGGCCGGGACGATCGGATCGGCCGACCCCGACAGCATCAGCACGGGCTTGCCGGCAAGGTCCGGCAGCACGTCCGGCACCAGCGGCGTCATGACCCTCAAGAGGACGGCCCCGGCGAGCGCTTCCGGCGCGAGCAGCAGCATCGCCGCGGCGATGTTGGCGCCGTTGGAGAAGCCGAGCGCGATTGGCTGCGCGATGCCGTAGCGCTCGCGCGCCTCCTCGACGAAGCCGGCAAGCTCGGCCGCGCGGAGCTTGATGTCCTCGACGTCGAACCGCCCCTCGCCGAAGCGGCGGAAAAAGCGGGGCATGCCGTTCTCCAGCACCTTGCCGCGTGGCGACAGGAGAGCCGCCCCGGGGGCGAGCGTGCGGCCGAGCGGCACGAGGTCGTGCTCGTCGCCGCCGGTGCCGTGCAGCAGGAGGAGCGGCGGGCGCTCAGTGCCGCCAGCTTCATAGTGATGGATGAAGTCGCTCATCGCAATTATCCCTGCCGTGCCCGCGCGAGGGCGGGCACGGCTCACGGGGGTGATGGTCCGGCTCAGTCGAGCGCGGGCAGGACGGCCTCGATCCGCTCCCGGTCCTTCTCGTAGAAGGGCGGCAGCTTGAGGGAGGTGCCGAGCGCCTCGAAGCTCTCGTCGATGCCAAAGCCCGGATCGTCGGTGGCGATCTCGAAGATGACGCCGCCGGGCTCCCGGAAATAGACGGAGCGGAAATAGTTGCGCTCCTTCTGCTCCGTCGTGACGATGCCGAGCTTCTCGCGCAGCGCCTTCGCCATCGCCGCCTGGTCCGCGTCGCCTGCGGCCCGGAAGGCGACATGGTGCACCGAGCCGGCGCCCATCGTGCCGGGCAGGAAGCCGCCGGCAATGCGCAGGTCCACATAGCCGCCGACCTCGGCCTCGCCCCGGTAGCGGACGAGGTTCTCCGTTCGGCCGACTTCCACAAAGCCGAAGACCTCCGTCAGCACCGCGGCCGTGGGCTCCGGCCGGTCGACGAGCAGCGTCACGCCCGCGAAGCCGCGGACGGCGGCTTCCGCCGGGATGTCGGCCGTCGTCCAGGCCCTCGATGCGACGAGGCCTGGCGTTGCGACGAGCGCAAGGCGCATGCCGTCAGGATCCCGAAACGGCAGGACCGTGCGGTCGAAGCGTCTGATGGGTGCCTCATGCGTGACGCCGAGGGTCACGAGCCGCTCCGTCCAGAAGCCGAGCGCTTCCTCGGGGATGAGGAAGGCGGTTTCCAGCGTCTGGCCGACGCCCGGCCGTCCCGGCGCCACATGCGACCATGGGAAGAAGGTGAGGATGGTGCCAGGGTTGCCCTCCTCGTCGCCAAAATAGAAGTGGTAGGTGCTGGGATCGTCGAAGTTCACCGTCTTCTTGACGAAGCGCAGCCCGAGAACGCGAGTGTAGAAGTCGAGGTTGCGCCGCGGATCGCTCGCGATGGCGGTGACGTGGTGGATGCCTGCCGAACGTGCCATGGCTCTGCTCCCTGGCTGCTGTTGTGCTCTTGCTGCCAGATGGCGACGGCAGCGCAAATCCCTAGCCGCGCAAATGCCTCTTGCACCCCTGCAAGCCGGGAACCTCGGCAGGATGGCGACAGTTGCACCGATGACGGTGATTTTCCGTCAACCACGGGCCGTCAACAACGCTTAACCTGAACAAAGATTCACGATTGGCCGTTAAGAACTTGGCGAGTGGTTGGGCGCAGGATCGTTCGCGACAGGAAGCAATCACACCGGCGAAAAGAATGCCGGGGAGGCATCAAACAATGATCAACAAGAACTTCTTCCGTTTCGTCGATGAGATCCTCGACCGTCAGCGCATTACTGCGAAGGACGTGGCGTATCTGCAGCGCGAGATCTTGCCGGATGGCATCGCGTTCCGGGAAGAAGCGGATGTGCTGATCGCGCTCGACCGCGCGGTGAAGGATCAGGATGCATCCTTCGCCGATTGCCTCGTGGCGATGGTGGTGGATTTCGTCGTGTGGGGCGAGCGTCCCACCGGCATCGTGCGCGGCGAGGATGCGCACTGGCTGGTCACCTCTCTCGGCGCCGGCGGCGGGCCGACGGTCAACGCGCTGCGCATCGGCATGGAGGTGGTGCGCGAGGCCCAGCAGGTGGACGAGGTTCTGCTCGCCTTCCTGTTGCGCGGCCAGGGCAATCGCCTGCGACGGGCCTTGGGCGTGCCGGTGAAGGCCATGCCGCGCCGCTTCGCCGCGGCATAAACGGCAGAGTGCGCATCATTTCCCTTTACAAGCCATGCGAGCAGTGACGCATTCTGCGCATGGACCTCAACGATCTCTTCCACAGGCTCGCGGTGTCCCTCGCCGTGGGCCTTCTCGTCGGTGTCGAGCGCCATTGGCGCGAGCGTGACGCGCCGGCCGGCAGCCGCACCGCGGGTGTGCGCACCTTCGCGCTGTTCGGCTTCTTCGGCGGTATCGCCGCGATCACCGCCCAGGCGCTGGCGCCGCAGAACGCACCGGTTGCGGCGATCGTCCTCGTCGCAGCGCTCGCCGTGTTGTCGGCCGCGCTCATCACGTTCAAGCGCCGAGAGGCGGAGGCCGACGCCAATTTCAGCGTCACTGGCGTCGTCGCCGGGCAGGCGACCTTCGTGCTCGGGGCGCTTGTGGTCCTCGGAGATCCGGCCTTCGCAGGGGCCGCGGCCGTCGTCATGACGGCGCTTCTCGCCAGCCGCGAGGTGCTTCACGCGCTGCTGCGGCGCATGCGCTGGAGCGAACTGCGCTCCGCCATCGTGCTCGCCGTCATGACCTTCGTGGCGCTGCCGCTCATTCCCGACGAGCCGCTGCCGCAGTTCATGGGGCTCAACCCGGCGCGGGTCTGGCTGCTTGCCATCATCCTCGCCGGTGTGTCCTTTCTCGGCTATGTCGCGGTGCAGCTCTTCGGCGCGGAACGCGGTCGGCTCGTCGCCGGCGCCACCGGCGGGCTCGTGTCCTCCACGGCAGTGACGCTCGCCAATGCCCGGCTTGCCCGGATGGGGGAGGCGGCGCTGCCGCTCGCCGCCGGCGCGCTCGCGGCGGGGGCGGTGTCCTTCATCCGCACGGCCGTCATCGTCACGGCGGTCGCGCCTGAACTCGGCCGGCTGCTGGCGCCGGGCCTCGGGCTCGGAGCCGCCGTGCTCGTCGCCGGCGCCTGGCTGCTCGCCCGCCGCGAAGGGGCGCCGGCGCAATCGGCCGCCCCCGAGGGCGGCAACCCGTTCGAGCTCGGCGAGGTGCTCAAGCTCGCCGCGCTGCTCGCCTTCGTGCGCGTGGCGGGCGATCTGGCGGCCGAGCATCTCGGCGCCGTGGGCGTCTATGCCGTCGCTGCCGTCTCGGGTCTTGCCGATGTCGATGCGGTGTCGCTCGGCGTGTCCGGCCTCGTGCCCGACCGTCTCGCTCTCGGTGCGGGCGCCATCGCCATCGCCATCGCCGTCGGCAGCAACACGATCGCCAAATGCATCTATGCCGCGACGCTCGGCGGGAGGGCCTATGCCGGGCGCTTCAGCCTCGTGTCCTTGCTCGCGCTTGTCGCGCTCGCCGCCGGCTTTCTTGTCGCCTCTGCACAAATGCCCGGATGAGCATCCGTCTTTCGCCGCAATTGTCGCCCCCGGCGCTCTCGTCTAGAAGCGGTGAGGGGAAACGGTCACCAGGGGAGCGTCCATGTTCTCGAAGATCCTGATTGCCAATCGCGGCGAGATCGCCTGCCGGGTCATCAAGACGGCGCGTCGCATGGGCATCGGGACGGTGGCGGTGTTCTCCGAGGCGGACAGGGACGCGCTGCACGTGGAGATGGCGGACGAGGCCGTCTTCGTCGGGCCGGCGCCCGCCGCCCAGTCCTATCTCGTCATCGAGAAGATCGTCGAGGCCTGCCGGCAGACCGGGGCGGAGGCGGTGCATCCGGGCTACGGCTTCCTGTCCGAGCGGGCAGCCTTCGCCGAGGCGCTGGCAAGCGCCGGCATCACCTTCATCGGGCCCAACCCCAAGGCCATCGAGGCCATGGGCGACAAGATCGAATCGAAGAAATTCGCCAATGCCGCGAAGGTCTCGACCGTGCCGGGCTTTCTCGGCGTCATCGAGAGCCCGGAAGAGGCGGTGAGGATCGCCGACGACATCGGCTATCCGGTCATGATCAAGGCCTCGGCGGGCGGCGGCGGCAAGGGCATGCGCATCGCCTATTCGGCGGCCGAGGTGGCGGAGGGCTTCGCCCGCGCCCGCTCGGAGGCGGCATCCTCCTTCGGCGACGACCGGGTGTTCGTGGAGAAATTCATCACCGATCCGCGCCACGTCGAGATCCAGGTCATCGGCGACAAGCACGGCAACGTCGTCTATCTCGGCGAGCGCGAGTGCTCCATCCAGCGCCGCAACCAGAAGGTCATCGAGGAGGCGCCCTCGCCGCTGCTCGACGAGGCGACGCGCCGCAGGATGGGCGAGCAGGCGGTGGCGCTCGCCAAGGCGGTGAGCTACGACTCGGCCGGCACGGTCGAGTTCGTGGCGGGCCAGGACCGCTCCTTCTACTTCCTCGAGATGAACACCCGTCTGCAGGTGGAGCATCCGGTGACCGAGATGGTCACCGGCATCGACCTCGTCGAGGAGATGATCCGCATCGCCGCCGGCGAGAAGCTGCGTTTTTCGCAGGAAGACATCCGGCTCGACGGCTGGGCCGTCGAGAGCCGCGTCTATGCCGAGGACCCGACGCGCGGCTTCCTGCCCTCGACGGGCCGGCTCGTCACCTATCGCCCGCCGGCCGAGGGCGAGGCGGACGGGGCGCGGGTGCGCAACGACACCGGCGTCGTGGAAGGGGGCGAGATCTCCATCTACTACGACCCGATGATCGCCAAGCTGATCACCCACGCGCCGACGCGCGCGGCCGCCATCGCGGCTCAGCAGCGGGCGCTCGATGCCTTCGCCATCGACGGCATCCGCCACAACATTCCCTTCCTCTCGGCGCTGATGGCCCATCCGCGCTGGCAGGAGGGCCGCCTGTCGACGGGCTTCATCGCCGAGGAGTTTCCCGACGGCTTCGCCATGCCGAAGCCCGAAGGGGAGGTCGCCATCCACCTCGCGGCGGTGGCGGCGGCCATCGACCATCTGTTCAACGAGCGCAAGCGCCGCATCTCGGGCCAGTTGCGCTCGGCCAAGCCTGTCAGGTTCGAGCGCGAGCGGGTGGTGATGCTGGGTCGCGAGGCCATCCCGCTCACCATCGACGACAGGGACGGGGCTCTCGTTCTCGCCTTTTCCGACGGGCGCACGGTCGCCGTCGCGTCGTCCTGGCGCCCCGGTGAGCCGGTATGGCACGGCCGCGTCGACGGCAAGGCGATCGCGGTGCAGGTGCGGCCGATCCTCAACGGCGTGGCGCTCGCCCACGCGGGCACGGCCACGGAGGCGCGCGTCTATACCCGGCGCGAGGCCGAGCTTGCCGCCCTGATGCCGGAGAAGGTGGCGGCCGACACCTCGAAGCAGCTGCTCTGCCCCATGCCCGGCCTCGTCAAGGCCATCGCCGTCGCCGAGGGCCAGGAGGTCAAGGCCGGCGAGACGCTCGCCATCGTCGAGGCGATGAAGATGGAGAACGTGCTCAAGGCCGAGCGCGACGGCACCGTCGCGAAGATCCACGCGAAGGAGGGCGACAGCCTCGCGGTGGATGCGGTGATTCTGGAATTTGCGTGACTACTTGCGCACCAGCACGTAGGCGTAGGCGGACATGCTCCGCCAGTCGTGCCGTGCGGAAAAGGCGTTGAAGGCATCATCGATCTGCCGCACCACGGGCAGCCGCTTGAAATAGCCATGCCCCCAGAAAGGCTGGATGGCCACGTCCGAGAAGCCGCAGTCCCGCAGCATGGGCAGCATCCGGGCCTCACTGGAGAAGCACCAGTCGTAAACGGCGGGGAACTTGGGGTCGTCGGTCTCTTCGCCCCGGTTGGGATAGAAGGCGCGCACGATGGCGCTCGACAGCCATTCCGGCATCAGGTGATTGGCGAGGAAGGGCAACGAATAGAGGGTGGGGAAGAACGCCACCGCCACGCCGCCCGGTGCGAGCAACGTGTGAATGTTGCGCCAGGCCTGCCGCACGTCCTTCACATGCTCGAAGACCATGCGCGAGAACATCAGGTCGAACTGGCCGGGCGCGATACCCGCTGCGGCGATATCTCCCGATACGTCGAAGCAGGCTGTCGGAAAGCCCGGCGGCGCTTTTTCGAGCTCGGTGGCGCTGATGTCGTTGATGGTGAGCGTGATGCCGAGTTCCGCAGCCTCCTCGGCCGTGAACGAAGGGTCACGTCCGCCGCCGATCTCGCACAGGTGGCGAAGGTGGTAGGCCCTGACGAGGTCGACGAGCGTGGACTTGTAGTTGGCCCATGCCCATTCGGAATGCCAATCCGGCCGTTGTTTCGCAAGCAATTCGGCAAGGCGGGGGGGCGCCTCACGCGCAGCGGCCATTCCGGTCGCGTTGGCATTCATGGCAATCATTCTCCCAAAGAATCGCCGCCAGTCTGTGCGCAAAATGCCAAGACCGGGTTAATGCGAGGGAGGTCTTCCCTCCCTCGCGGTGCGCTGCCTCAGAAGACCGGCAGGCTGGCCAGGCAGGGCACCGGTACCGGATCGGGCGTCTGCTGGTCGTGCACGATGTTGAGGCCAAGGTGGATCTTGGGATAGGTGCTCGGCGTGATGCCGCTCATCGTTGCGTCGATCCTCACGCCGCTGGTCTCGCCGAGATAGGTATAGGCCACGATACCATTTTCGGTAGAAACGCCCGCCGGCATCTGGATCATGTTGTCGGTCACAAGCATGTGGCCCGCATTCGCGTTGGCCGAGGCTGCAATACCGATGCCGCACCGGCGGATGACGTTGTCGGAAGCGATCAGGTTGCGGGCATAATTGTTCGTTCCGACAACGATGCCGTAGCGGAGGGCGCACTCGACGACATTGCCGTTGACGACGCAGTCGCCTTCCGCACTGATGCCCGTGCCCGTGTCATAGCTCACCGTCGGATTGTTCGACTGCCTGGCATTGCGGACCACGTTGCCGGTGATGCTCGCGAGCCTGCCGCCATTGTTGAAGTTGGTGACGGAGATGCCGCTGCCGCAGGTGTCGATCAGGTTCGAGCCGACGACGGTGCCGACGTCGTTCTCTCCGGATGCGCCGTCCGTCTCTTCGACGTAGATGGCCATCTCGCCCATCGCGTAGATGTTATTGCCGGAGATAATCGTGTCGTTGCAGACGTTGGCTCGCACCGCGCTGAACTTGCAGTAGCGAATCCGGTTATCCGTCACGGTGCAGCCGTGGGCGCGGTAGAGATTGACGCCATTGCCGCGCTGGCCGGTGCCGCCGCCTTGCGCCTCAATGTAAGTGATGACATTGCCGCTCACGGTGCTGCCGTCGAACCGCGGCGAGTATTGCCAGATGAGGATGCCGTTATTGCCGCAGTTTCGAACGACGTTGCCGGTCACCGACAAGCTGACATTGGCCACGCCGAAGATGGCGGTGTCGCAGTTGTAAACCTCGCAACCGGCAATAGCGCCTGCCGGGGAGACGGGTTCGTCGGTTCCGGTTGTCCCGATCGTCTGGCGCGTTCCGCACTGTTCGAAGACGATCCCCATGCCCGGCGCGCCATGCACCGTACAGCGGTCGATGCGGGTCCTGTGCGCACGATAGGCGGTGATGGCGCCGCCATTGCCGGACTCGGCATAGGGACGGCCGTTTGCGTTGAATGTGATGCCGCGGATCACGCAATCCGGAACATTGTCGATCTCTAGGAAAAAAGTACCAGTCGTGAAGCGCAACGTCACGGTGCCGGGATTGGCTTCCATGACAAGTGGTGCGCCTCCGCCGTTGGAGGTTCTGACCGAGAGGTTGCCCACATCGTAGGTGCCGGCAACGATGAACAGGGGGCTTCCCATTGCTTCGCGCAACATTCATCGCATCCTGGAGGGTTCCGACCGTATAGCCGGCCGGCGTGCCGTTCGTGAAGACGATCTTGTCATCGGTTATCGCATACGAGGCCACGAGGGTATCTCCTGATGATAGGGGTACGCGCGCAGGTCGGAACATATAGAGAACAAATCCTAAGATCAAGGAAAATGTTCCTTATCCTCCGCGCGCGATGGCGTGGTAGGCTGTCGGAGGCCGTCGTTGTGGAGTGAGTCATGACCTCCCGCGTCATCGTCCATGCCGTCATCAAGGGTCGCGTGCAGGGCGTCGGCTATCGGGCTTGGACGGCGCGCGAGGCGGGGGCGCGGGGGCTTGCGGGCTGGGTGCGCAACCGGCGCGAGGGCTTCGTCGAGGCGGTCTTCGCCGGGCCGGCCGATGCCGTGGAGGCGATGCTCGCGGCGTGCCGCGCGGGGCCGCTCGGCGCGCGGGTCGAGGCCATCGAGCGCTATGACGAAACGGGGAGCGCGCTCGCTCCGGGGGGCGCGGCGGATGGGTTCACGGTGCTGCCGACGGAGTAGGCGCGGCGCAGGTCAGGCCATGAAGGCGGCGAGGAAGGCCTCGGCGTCCGGCTGCAGCCAGTCCACCGCGCCGGAGATGTAGCCGACGATGCCGCCGCCGCGGTCGACGAGATAGGTGATGGGCATGCCGTAGAGGGCGAAGGGCGCGCCCTTGCGGTTGCCGGCGTCCGAATAGGCGACATCCCCCTCGGGATCGACGAAGACGGGGAGCTTCTCGATGCCGTGGCGCTTCAGGAAGGGCGCGACGGCCCTTGTGCCGTCCCGGTCGAAGGAGATGGCGGCGACGTTGAGGCGCTGCGCATCGATCGTCCGCACGAAGGCCTCGAGGCGCGGCATCTCCTCCCGGCACGGCGGGCACCAGCTCGCCCAGAAATTGAGGAGATGGACGCGCCCGTCCGGCGCGAGCGTGTGCCGGCGGCCCCGGACATCGGTCAGGGCGAGCGCCGGCATCTGCCGGCGCGGCTCCAGCCAGACGAACTGGCTGCCGCCCTGCCGGAGAGAGGGGGCGGCGCGGGCGGGCAGAGCAGGGGCGGCGAGGGCAGCGAGGCCGCCGATGAGGGAGCGGCGGGAGAGGGGGCGTGCGCGCGTCATCGCACCGCCCATAGCTCGACGGGGCGGGCCTGCCAATGGCGCTCGCGCCGATGTGAGGCCCTGCGTGTCGCCGCCCCACGCTTGATGCGGCGCGGGTGCCGGCTATCCTTCGGCAAAGTGCTGCGAGGAGACGCCGTGAGCCGCAACGATTCGATCCGCCCGCGTCCGACGGACAACGCCTTTCTCGGCCCGCTCGACGGCGGCTCGCTCGAGCCGACCTATTCGGGGGCGCTGTCCTTCATGCGCCGGCGCTACAGCCGCGATCTGTCGGCGGCGGACGTCGTCGTGTGGGGCGTGCCGTTCGATTGCGCCACGTCCAACCGGCCGGGGGCGCGCTTCGGGCCGCAGGCGCTGCGCCGCGCCTCCGCGATCTTCGACGGCGATCCGCAGTTCCCCTCCGGGCTCGATCCCTTCGAGGCGCTCACGGTGATCGACTGGGGCGACTGCTCGTTCGACTATCGCCGGCTCGACCAGGTGCACGGCCTCGTCGAGGCGCAGGCGGCGGAGATCGTCGCGGCCGGATGCCATCTCGTGACGCTCGGCGGCGATCATTCCATCACCCTGCCGCTGCTGCGCGCCCATGTGGCCGAGCACGGGCCGCTGGCGCTGGTGCAGTTCGACGCCCACCAGGACACCTGGGAGGACGACGGCGAGGGCACCTCGCACGGCACCTTCGTCACCCGCGCCGAGATGGAGGGGCTGATCGACTGCTCGCGCTCCATCCAGATCGGCATCCGCACCGTGGCGCCGGACGATTTCGGCATCGCCATCGTCGATGCCTACGAGGCGCGCGGGCTCGGCGTCGCCGGCATCGCCCAGCGCATCCGCGAGCGGGTGGGCGAGGGGCCGGCCTATCTGTCGTTCGACATCGACGCGCTCGATCCCGCCTTCGCGCCGGGCACGGGCACCCCGGTCGCCGGCGGCCTTTCGAGCGCCGAGGCGCTGATGGCGCTGTGGAGCCTGCGCGACATCGACTGGCGCGGCATGGACCTCGTCGAGGTGGCGCCGCCCTACGACCATGCTGACATCACCGCCATCGCCGGCGCGACGGTGGTGCAGCACTACCTGCAGATCCTCGCCGAGCGGGCGCGGGGGTGAGTGTTTTCCCTCCCCCCATGCGGGGGAGGATCATGACCTCGACCTTCGTGTGCGATACCCCTCCCCGCGAACGGGAGAGACTGGCCGGGTCGTCATTGACACCGGCGCCCCTTTCCCGGATAAGCGTGCCCATGATCACCGTCGCGCACACCACGCCGAACCGACGCCGCCGCGCCGTCCTTGCGCGCGTGCGATGACGCGACCTCGCGTGTCGTGATCGGAGCCGCGCCCGCAGCGCGGCTTTTTTGTTGCAATTTCGTCCCCATCTTCTGTTACCACCGGCAAACGCTCGAAAACCGTCGCCCGGACAATCGTCAGGAGCCGTCCATGAACGACACCTCGCTTCTCAATCCCGCCCGGGCCAAGGCTGCGGGTGCGCGGGCGCCGCGCGTCTTCATCGACGGTGAGGCCGGCACCACGGGCCTCGGCATCCGCGAGCGGCTCTCGGCGCTGCCGCAGATCGAGCTCAGGTCCATCGCGCCGGAGCTGCGCAAGGACGTGGAGGCGAAGAAGGCGCTGCTCGCCGATGTCGATCTCGTCGTGCTCTGCCTGCCGGACGCGGCCGCCAAGGAGACGGTGGCGCTCGTCGAGGCCCTGGGAGAGGCCGGTCCGCGCGTGCTCGATGCGAGCACCGCCCACCGGGTCGCGCCGGGCTGGGTCTACGGCTTCGCCGAGATGACGCCGGGCCAGCGCGCGGCGATCGCCGGGGCGCGCCTGGTGTCCAATCCGGGCTGCTATCCGACGGGGGCGATCGCGCTTCTGAGGCCGCTCGTCGACGCCGGACTCGTGCCGGCGGATTATCCCGTCACCGTCAATGCGGTCAGCGGCTATTCCGGCGGCGGACGCACGATGATCGAGGCCTACGAGGCGGGCACGGCGCCGTCCTTCGAGCTCTACGGCCTCGGCCTCGAGCACAAGCACCTGCCGGAGCTGCAGACCTATTGCGGCCTCTCGCGCAGGCCGATCTTCGTGCCCTCGGTCGGCAATTTCCGCCAGGGCATGCTGGTGTCGATCCCGCTGCATCTCGACACGCTGCCCGAGCGGCCGACGGGGGCCGACCTGCAGGCGGTGCTCGCCACGCGCTATGCGGTGAGCGAGCTCGTCTCGGTCGCCCGGCACGACGATGCGAGCGTCACGGGCGGCAAGATCGAGCCCGAGGCGCTCAACGACACCGATCGGCTGGAGCTCAGGGTCTATGCCAACGAGGCGCGGCGGCAGGCCGTGCTCGTCGCCCGGCTCGACAATCTGGGCAAGGGCGCCTCCGGTGCGGCAGTGCAGAACATCCGGTTGATGCTCGGCGTCTGAAGCTTGCGCGCCATGTGAAAAAGGGCGGGCAAGTGCCCGCCCTTAAACCGGAACTCGTGCCGATGCTCAGCTCTGGTAGGCCCGCACCTGCTGCTTCTGCGTGCCGAGGCCCTCGATGCCGAGTTCCACGACCTCGCCGCCCTTGAGGAAGCGCGGCGGCTTCATGCCCATGCCGACGCCGGGAGGCGTGCCGGTGGTGATGACGTCGCCGGGCTCGAGCTTCATGAACTGCGAGATGTAGGACACGAGGAAGGGAACGGAGAAGATCATGGTCTTCGTCGAGCCGTCCTGCACCCGCTCGCCGTTCACTTCGAGCCACATGGACAAGTTCTGCACGTCCTTGATCTCGTCAGTCGTGACGAGCCAGGGGCCGAGGGGACCGAAGGTGGGGCAACCCTTGCCCTTGGCCCACTGACCGCCGCGCTCGATCTGGTACTCGCGCTCCGACACGTCGTTGCAGACGCAGTAGCCGGCCACGTAGTCGAGCGCGTCCTTCTCCTCGACGTAGGACGCCTCCTCGCCGATGACGATGGCGAGCTCGACCTCCCAGTCGGTCTTCTGCGAGCCGCGCGGCACGATCACGTCGTCATTGGGGCCGACGATGCAGGACGGGGCCTTGTTGAAGAGGATCGGCTCCTTCGGGATCGGTGAGTTCGTCTCCGCCGCGTGATCGGCATAGTTGAGGCCCACTGCGATGAAGTTGCGCACGTTGCCGACGCAGGGGCCGAGCCGCGTGCCGGCCGGCACGGCTGGAAGGGTCTTGGGGTCGACGGCGGCGATGCGCGCCAGCGAGGCCCTTGTGAGGGCCTTGCCGGCGAGATCGGGGACGATGCCGGAGATGTCGCGGATCGTGCCCTCGGCGTCGACGATGCCCGGCTTCTCCGCACCCGGATTGCCGTAGCGCACCAACTTCATGGGGTATCCTCCAATTGAAACGTTTCAAGCGGGCGGAGTGTGCTGCGGCGGGGCGCCGATCGCAAGCCGGATCGGCGCAGATCCGATGCGCGCAGCGCGTAACCGGCGCTTGTTGCGGTAATGTCACATCAGGCGAAAAGTCGCCAGCCGCACGCTTTTTCCGCGGATGAGAAGGACCTGTGGGCAGGCGCGAAAATCGATATGGTTTCGATATGAACTATACCCATGTGAACCGGATTGGTGTTGTGCGGTGCATCAAAAGGCATGTTTTGATGTGTTTTTTGCGGTGTCAAGACTGAAATGTTAGTCGCCATTTCAGATATTTGTATGTGTACCAATACATTGATTGTCGAAGACGGCCTTGGCAGCATGCGAATCAAGGGCGCTCGCAAGTAACAGACGCCTCCATGGAACGTATGGGTCAGGGGAACATCCATGAGGGATTCTCGGAAATTTCTTACGTGGACGGCCATTTGTTCAGTTTCATTGATCGTTGCTATGGCCGATGCACAGGCTGGCTCCTTCGCGATCCGTGAGCAGAGTGCCACCGGACAGGGCATGTCATTCTCCGGCGTTGCGGCCGGTTCTGCCGGTCTCTCGTCGATGTTCTGGAACCCGGCGACGATCACCATGAGCCCCGGCTTCCGCTTCGAGGGTCATGCGTCGGTGATCTTTCCCGAGGCGAAGATCAATCCGGACCTGCCGACCCTCGGCCTCGTCGGCGCGCTCGGGGGCACCCCCGTCGGGTCCGGCAATATCGGCCAGACGGCCGTCGTGCCGGCCAGCTATGCGAGCTATCAGGTCAACGACCGGCTCTGGCTCGGCGTGTCGATCAATTCGCCCTACGGCTTCATCACCAAGCCGGACCAGAACTGGGCCGGCCAGACCTACGGGCGTTCGTCGAAGGCCTTCTCCATCAACGTCACGCCAACGATCGGCTACAGGGTCACCGACTGGCTCTCCATCGGTGTCGGGCTGCAGGTGCAATATCTCGACGTGACGCTGAAGCGCGCGCTCGGCCTGTCGCCCCTCGCCCCGGCCGCCATCCTCGAGGGCGATGCGTACGGCGTCGGCTACACGCTCGGCCTGACGCTGACGCCGTTCGAGGGCACCGAGATCGGCCTCGGCTTCCGGTCGTCGATCCGTCACCAGCTCGAGGGCAACCTGCACGTGGGGCCGGCGACGATCGTCCCCGTCAAGGCCAATGTGAACCTGCCGGAGGTGCTGACCTTCGGCGTCGCCCAGCGCCTGTCGCCACAGTGGAAGGTGATGGCCGGGGTCGAGTGGACGAACTGGAGCAGGCTCAACATCGTGCCGGTCACGAGCGCGATCAGCGGGACGGCCGTGACGGCGCTGCCGTTCAGCTATCGCGACGGCTGGTTCGCTTCCGTCGGTGCGGAATATCAGGTCAACGATCAACTCGCGCTGCGTGCCGGCCTCGGCTACGAGTGGTCGCCCATCACCGACCGCACGCGTGACGTGCGCATTCCCGACAACGATCGTCTCTGGGCCTCGATCGGCGCCACCTACCAGTGGAACGACCAGCTGTCCTTCGACGTCGGCTACACACACATCTTCGTCAAGGACACGGACATTCGCCTCGTGCCGGGCAATCCGCAGTTCGCGGCGCTGCCCTTCGTCGCCGAGACGAAGCCGTCAGTCGACATCGTCTCCGTGGCGCTCAAGTACCGCTGGGACGAGCCAGCCAAGCCGATCCCCGCGCCGATCGTGCGCAAGTACTGATCGCTTTTCCCGGATTGCCCATGCGAAGGCCCAGGCCGGGTCGCCGGCTCGGGCAAGAAGCTCGGGCAAGAAGCTCGGGGCAAGAAGAAAGGCCGGCGGGCAACCGCCGGCCTTTGCGCGTCGGCGTCCCGCCTCAGTCCCGCATCTTCACATAGGTGCCGGGGGCGTCGCATAGGGGCGCGAGCGGCCCCTCGGCGGGGTCGCGCGCCTTGACCCTTTCGGGGCTCTGGGCGGCGATCCAGTCGATCCAGTCCGGCCACCAGGAGCCGGGCACCTCCTGCGCCTCCTTCAGCCAGTCGTCGAGCTCGCCGCGCGGTTTGCCGTTGACCCAGTGCTGGTACTTCGGCTTGGCCGGCGGATTGACGACGCCGGCGATGTGTCCCGAGCCGGCAAGCACGAAGCGGATGCGCCCGCCGAAGAGCTGCGCGCCAAGGAAGACCGAGCGGGCCGGGGCGATGTGGTCCTCGCGCGTGGCGAGGTGATAGGTGGGTATGGTGACGTCCGACAGTTCGAGCCGCGTATTGCCGAAGTTCATGCGGCCCTTGGCGAGATTGTTCTTCAGGTAGCATTCGCGCATGTAGAACGAATGGTTGGCTGCCGGCATGCGGGTGGAATCGGAGTTCCAGTAGAGCAGGTCGAACGGCAGCGGGGAGACGCCGCGCACGTAGTTGTTGACGATGTAGGGCCATATCAGGTCGTTCGGCCGCAGCATGTTGAAGGCGGTCGCCATGCGCGAGCCCTCGAGATAGCCGCGCTTGGCCATCTCCTGCTCGATGGCCCTGATCTGGTCCTCGTCGACGAAGACCTTGAGATCGCCGGCATGGGTGAAGTCCACCTGGGTGGTCAGGAAGGTGGCGCCGGCGATGCGCGTGTCGCCGTTCGCCGCCATGAAGGCGAGCGTCGCCGCGAGCAGGGTACCGCCGACGCAATAGCCGACGGCCGAGACCTCCTCCTCGCCCGTGTTGCGGGCAATGGCGTCGAGGGCGGCGAAGATGCCCTCGCGCATGTAATCCTCGAAGCTCTTCTCGGCCAGCCGCTCGTCGGGGTTGACCCAGGAGATGCAGAAGACGGTGAGTCCCTGCGCCACCGCCCAGCGGATGAAGGATTTGTCCGGGTTGAGATCGAGGATGTAGTACTTGTTGATCCACGGCGGCACGATGAGGAGCGGCCGGCGCAGCACCTTCTCGGTCGTCGGGCTGTACTGGATGAGTTCCACAAGCTCGTTGCGGAAGATGACCTTGCCGGGCGTGTTGGCGAGATTGATGCCGACCTCGAACCGGTGCGGGTCCGACTGGCGCACCTTGAGCTGGCCGCCGCCGGCCTCCACGTCCTCGGCCAGCATCTGCATGCCACGCACCAGGTTGGCGCCGCTCTCGCGCAGGGTGGTTCGGATGAGCTCCGGATTGGTGGCGATGAAGTTCGACGGCGCGAGCGCGCTTGCGATCTGGCGCACGTAGAACTGCGCCTTGTGACGGGTGTGGTCGTCGAGTCCCTCGGCCTCGGCGGCGAGCCGGTCGGCCCAGTCGGTCGTCAGCAGATAGGCCTGCTTGATGAAATCGAAGAGCGGATTTTCCTCCCACTCGGGGTCAGCGAAGCGCTTGTCCTTCGGGTCTGGCGTGATTACCGGCTCGGCCTGTTCGCCCTGCATGCGCTTGAGGGTCGAGGCCCACAGATCGAGGAAGCGAGAGGTGAGGGCGGACTGGGCCTCGATCGCCTTCTGCGGATCGGACATCCACTTCTCGGCCACATTGCCTAGCGTCTTGACGATGTCGCCTACCTCGTCGGCGGCTCCGCCCTTGGCGCGGCCCTCCTCGTATGGCTTGAGGTAGGCGGCCGCCACCCGGCCAGCTTCCTCCACGAACTGGGCCATGTTGCGCGACAGGGCCTCGAAATCCGGCATCGGCGTGCCGGGTCGCTGGTCGCCCTTATCAGTCATGCGCCCTCCGCCTCTTTCCTCGACGGCATGTCTCGATCCGTTCCCTTTTTCCTCATATTAACCGACAATCTGTGACATGGGCATCATTGACGGGCATGATCGCCGGCATGGGCATCGCGCATATCGACGCAAGACTTGTCGCAGATGGTCCTTTCACAAGAGTTCATACCGATGAGACGTTACCTGCGAGGCCTTTTCCAGTCCGTGCGGGGCAGCCGTGCCCGCAAGGCGCTGCTCGTGCTGCTGCCGCTCGTCCTCGCCGCCTGCACGAGCGGTGGTGAGGCAGTGCGGAATGTCGCCGTCGCCACGGGGCTGCGCGCCGAGGCGCCGCGGTCGGCCGAGTTCGTCGCCCAATCGCGGCCCAGCGACCTCAACTACATGCCCATCGGCGTGCAGCCGCCGGCCCGCGCGATCCGCCCGCGGAGCGCCGATGAGGCCGAGCGGCTGAAGCAGGAGCTGGAGGCGCGGCGGCGGGCAAACGAGGCTGCCGCCTCGGAGGCCAGGGCGCTGTCGGCGGCGCCGGCAGCGCAATAGCCCGGCAGTCATCCCGCAGGCGCGAAAAAACATTCTGCCTTTGGCCGGCCGGGTGCTAAATCAAAGCTGCCGCGCCGGAAGGACTGCGATGCGCGGCCCGATCCAGGGACTTGAGTAGCCATGACCGATTTTCACCGCATCAAGCGTCTGCCGCCCTATGTCTTCGAGCAGGTGAACCGGATCAAGGCCGCAGCCCGAGCCAACGGGGCCGACATCATCGACCTCGGCATGGGCAATCCCGACCTGCCGGCGCCGCGCCATGTCATCGAGAAGCTGGTGGAGACCGCGGGCAAACCGCGTACCGACCGCTATTCCGCCTCCAAGGGGATCGGCGGCCTGCGCCGGGCCCAGGCGGGCTATTACGAGCGCCGCTTCGGCGTGAAGCTCGATCCCGACACCCAGGTCGTTGCCACGCTCGGCTCCAAGGAGGGTTTCGCCAACATGGCGCAGGCCATCACCGGGCCTGGCGATGTCGTGCTCGTCCCCAATCCGAGCTATCCGATCCACGCCTTCGGCTTCCTGATGGCCGGCGGCGCCATCCGCTCCGTGCCGGCCGAGCCGACGCCGGCCTTCTTCCCCGCGCTCGAGCGGGCGGTGGTGCATTCGATTCCCAAGCCCATCGCCGTCGTCGTCTGCTATCCGTCGAACCCCACGGCCTATGTGGCTTCGCTCGACTTCTACAAGGACCTCGTGGCCTTCGCGAAGAAGCACGAGCTCATCGTCCTGTCCGACCTTGCCTATGCCGAGGTCTATTTCGACGGGGAGCCGCCGCCGTCGGTGCTGCAGGTGCCGGGCGCCGTGGACGTCACGGTCGAGTTCACCTCGATGTCGAAGACCTATTCCATGGCCGGCTGGCGCATGGGCTTTGCCGTGGGCAACGAGCGGCTGCTGGCGGCGCTCGCCCGCGTGAAGTCCTATCTCGACTACGGCGCCTATACGCCCGTGCAGGTGGCAGCCACGGCCGCCCTCAACGGGCCGGACGACTGCATCGTCGAGATGCGCGACATCTATCGCCGGCGCCGCGACGCGCTGGTCGATTCCTTCGGCCGGGCGGGCTGGCCGATCCCGACGCCGAGCGCCTCGATGTTTGCCTGGGTGCCGATTCCGGAGCCTTTCCGCGGCCTCGGCAGCCTCGAATTCTCGAAGCTGCTCGTCGAGAAGGCGGATGTCGCCGTCGCGCCGGGCATCGGCTTCGGCGAGCATGGCGACGATTATGTGCGGATCGCCATTGTGGAGAACGAGCAGCGCATCCGCCAGGCCGCCCGCAATATCCGCCGCTTCCTTGAAACGGCGGACAAAACGTTGCACAACGTGGTCCCGCTCGCGGCCCGGCGCTGAGGCGCCGGCCGCGCCGGCTCTCGTTGCCTTTCGTTCCCGCGAGTTTGGTTCACCATGTCGCATGATTTCAGGGTCGGCATCGCCGGCCTCGGCACGGTCGGCGCTTCCGCCGTGCGCATGCTTGTCCGTCAGGACGAGCAGCTCACCGCCCGTCTCGGACGCCGGGTGAGGGTGACCGCCGTGACTGCGCGCGACCGCGCGCGCGAACGCGGCTTCGATCTCGCGGCCCTGACCTGGTTCGACGATCCGGTCGCGCTCGCCCGCAGCGGCGACATCGACTGTTTCGTCGAACTCATTGGCGGGGAGGACGGCCCGGCCCTCGAGGCCGTCACCGCGGCGCTGGAAACCGGCAAGCACGTCGTCACCGCCAACAAGGCGCTGCTAGCGCGGCACGGCGTGACGCTCGCCGCCCTCGCCGAGAAGAAGGGCGTGTCGCTCGCCTTCGAGGCCTCCGTCGCCGGGGGCATTCCCGTCATCAAGACGCTGCGCGAGGCACTCGGCGGCAACAGTGTCAGCCGCGTCTACGGCATCCTCAACGGCACCTGCAACTACATCCTGTCGCGCATGGAGGCGGAGGGCCTGTCCTTCGACGACTGCCTCAAGGACGCGCAGAGGCTGGGCTATGCCGAGGCCGATCCGACCTTCGACGTCGGCGGCTTCGACACGGCACACAAGCTTGCGATCCTCACGAGCCTCGCCTTCGGCACCGAGATCGACGCCGAGGCGATCTATGTCGAGGGCATCTCCTCGATCAGCCCCATCGACATCCGCATGGCCGACGAGCTCGGCTATCGCATCAAGCTGCTCGGCGTCGCCGAGCGGACGAAGACCGGCATCGAGCAGCGGGTCCATCCGACGATGGTGCCGAAATCCTCCGCCATCGCACAGGTGATGGGTGTCACCAACGCCGTGACCATCGACGCCGATGCGGTGCGCGAGGTCACGCTCGTCGGCCCAGGGGCGGGGGGCGACGCGACCGCCTCGGCCGTCGTCGCCGACATCTGCGACCTTGCCGCGGGCGGTGCAGTGCCGGCCTTCGGCGTGCCCGTCGGCGCGCTGCGCAAGCCCGAGCGCGCGGCGATGCGCATGCATACCGGCGGCTATTACGTGCGCCTCACCGCCTATGACAGGCCGGGCGCCGCGGCCTCCATCGTCACCCGCATGGCGGAGGCGGACATTTCGCTGGAGAGCATCGTCCAGCACCGGTCGGAGGATGCCGCCCAGCGGGATCCCTCCGGGCGCTCCGGCGCGCCGGTGCCGGTGGTGCTCATCACCTATGCGACGACGGAAGCCGCCATCCGCAGGGCGGTGGACAAGGTGATCGGAGACGGGCATGTCGCCGAGGCGCCACAAGTGATCCGTATTGAACGGGAGTAGGTCGCGGCCGATCGTGCCGCATCCGAGACCATGCACGTACTCTGACCTATCCAGACGGCCGTTCCGGCCCGCTGTTCTGAGCGGCCTTTAGGGAGATCCGACCGCGATGAGCGAGATTACCGTCAAGCCGAACCAGCTGATCGAACGCATCCTCACGCTGGAGCTCGTGCGCGTGACCGAGCGCGCCGCCGTAGCGGCGGCGCGGCTGCGTGGGCGCGGCAACGAAAAGGCGGCCGACCAGGCTGCGGTCGATGCCATGCGCCGGGAGCTCAACCGCCTGCCGATCGACGGCACTGTCGTCATCGGCGAGGGCGAGCGCGACGAGGCGCCGATGCTGTTCATCGGCGAGAAGGTCGGCAACACCAAGGGGCCGAAGGTCGACATCGCGGTCGATCCACTCGAGGGCACGACGCTCTGCGCCAAGGACATGCCCGGCGCCATCACTGTCATGGCCATGGCCGAGGCGGGTACGCTGCTCGGCGCGCCCGACGTCTACATGCAGAAGATTGCCGTTGGTCCAGGTTATCCGGACGGGGTGATCGACCTCGACGCCTCGCCGGCGGACAACATCAATGCGCTCGCCAGGGCCAAGGGCGTCAAGCCCAACGAGATCAACGTGCTGATGCTCGACCGGCCGCGCCACGCCGACATGATCGCCGCGGTGCGCAAGACGGGCGCCGGCATCCGCCTTATCACCGATGGCGACGTCGCCGGCGTCATCTTCACGGCGAACCCGGAAGAGACCGGCATCGACATGTATCTCGGCATCGGCGCCGCCCCGGAGGGCGTGCTCGCGGCCGGGGCGCTGCGCTGCGTCGGCGGCCAGATGCAGGCCCGCCTCATCCTCGACACGGCGGAGAAGCTCGACCGAGCGGCCAAGATGGGCGTCACCGACCCGAACAAGAAATACCAGTTGCTCGATCTCGCTTCGGGCGACGTCATCGTCGCCGCCACAGGCGTCACCAACGGGGCCCTTCTCTCGGGCGTGCGCTTCCGCAAGGACGTGATCGAGACGGAGACGGTGGTCTACCGCTCCGCCACCGGCACCGTGCGCCGCATCAAGGCCGAGCACCGGGAGCTCGCCAAGTTCCATCTGGATTGAGTTTCGGCGGAGCGGTCCGGATGGCCGTCATCCGGTGGAGGAGGCCTGATGTCCGACGTTGGCATTGTCGTGCGGCCGTTCGCGGCCGTGGACCGGGCGGCGTGGGAACCGCTGTGGCAGGGGTATCAGGCCTTCTACCGCATCTGCCTGCCGCCGGCGGTGACGGACGGCACCTTTGCGCGCATGCTCGATCCCGCCGCGCCGATCCATGGCCTCGGCGCCTTCGTCGACGGAGAACTGGCGGCCATCGCGCACTACGTCTTCCACGCCACGACGTGGAGCCTCGCCCCGCGCTGCTACCTCAACGACCTCTTCACGGCCGAGACTCATCGGGGGCGAGGCCTGGCGCGGCGGCTCATCGAGGCGGTCTATGACGCGGCGCGCGCCGCCGGGGCGGAGCGCGTCTACTGGCTGACGCACAAGGATAATGCAGCCGGCCGGGCGCTGTACGACCGCGTGGCGGAGGATGCGGGCTTCATCCAGTACCGCAAGGCGCTGTCCTGAAGCGGTTGGCCCGCCCGTTTGCACCGTGAATAATCGGGCCATGAGCGAATCATCCCTCGCGCGGGCTCCCGTCGATTCCGTAGACAGTCCCGCGGCGGCGTCCCACGCGCCGCGCCCCTTTCTCGGCGTCTCCCGCTCGGCGCTCGGCCGCATGTGGCGCGACCGCTGCGACGAGGTGCAGGCGCTGCAGGCCCTCGCCATGGTGCAGCAGCATGGCCTGCCGGACATGGTGGCGCGCGTGCTCGCCGCGCGTGGCGTCGCCGCTGGCGATGCCGTTCCCTTCCTCGAGCCGCGCCTGCGCGACCTGCTGCCGGACCCTGCCGTGCTGCGCGACATGGAGGCCGCCGTTGCGCGGCTCGCCGCCGCGGCGCAGAGGGGCGAGCAGGTGGCGATCTTCGGCGACTACGACGTCGACGGCGCCTGTTCGGCCGCCCTCATCGGCGGCTTTCTCGGCCGCTGCGGCGTTCCCTACGTCATTCACATCCCTGACCGGCTGACGGAAGGCTACGGGCCCAACACGGCGGCCGTCACGGCGCTGCGGCAGGCAGGAGCGCGCCTTCTCGTCACCGTCGACTGCGGCACCGCGAGCCATGCGGTCTTCGCTCATGCGCGCGAACTCGGCATGGATGTCGTCGTCATCGACCACCACCAGGCGCCGACGGATCTGCCGAGCGTCGAGGCCCTCGTCAACCCGAACCGGCAGGACGATCTCTCCGGCCTTGGCCATCTCGCTGCGGCGGGGGTGGTCTTCCTCGTGCTCGTGGCGCTCAATCGCGCGCTGAGGGAGGCCGGATTCTGGCGGGCCGACCGGCCCCAGCCCGATCTTCTCGCCGAACTCGACCTCGTAGCGCTGGCGACCGTGGCCGACGTCGTGCCGCTCAAGGGGCTCAACCGTGCCTTCGTGCGCCAGGGGCTCGCCGTCATGCGCCGGCGCGGCCGTGCGGGGCTGACGGCGCTGATGGATACGGCCGCTTTGTCCGGGCCGCCCGAGTCCTGGCATCTCGGTTTCCTGCTCGGGCCGCGCATCAATGCCGGCGGACGGATCGGCGATGCCGCGCTCGGCGCCCGGCTTCTCCTGACGCTCGACGATGCCGTGGCGCGGGAGACCGCGGCGGAACTCGACCGGCTCAACAAGGAACGCCAGGCCATCGAGCTCATCGCCGTCGAAGAGGCGATGGCGCAGGCTGACATGGCGCTCACGGCCGATCCCGACCGGGCGGTGCTTGTGGTGCACGCACCGGACTGGCACCCCGGCGTCGCCGGCCTCGTCGCCGCGCGGGTGAAGGAGCGTTTTCAGAAGCCCGCCTTCGCCTTTGCCGCCAACGGCGACGGGGGCCTCACCGGCTCCGGCCGCTCGATTCCCGGGGTCGATCTCGGCGCTGCGGTGCGCCGGCTGGTCGAGGCGGGGCAGGTGGCGAAGGGCGGCGGCCATGCCATGGCGGCCGGCGTGACGCTTAATAATGACAGCCTGCCGGCCTTCACCGAGGCCATCGACGCCCTGCTGCGCGACAGCGTCGTGGCGGCGGGAGCGGACACGTTTCTCCTGGTCGACGGGGCGATGACCGCCGCCTCCGCCACGGTGGAGCTGATGGCACGGCTCAATGGGGCAGGTCCCTTCGGCTCCGGCCACCCGGAGCCCGTCTTCGCCTTTCCGCATCACATCCTTACCGAGGCGGCCGTCGTCGGTAACGGCCATGTGCGCCTCAAGCTGCGTGCCGGCGACGGCAGCCAGGTCGGCGGCATCGCCTTCCGCGCCGCGGACCAGCCGCTCGGCCGCGCGCTCCTTGCGGCGCGCGGCGAGCGTATCCACGCTGCCGGCAGCCTCGCCATCGACCGCTGGGGCGGGGCGGAGCGCGTCGACCTGCGGGTCACGGACGTGGCGCCCGCCACGCCCGGCAAGGCTGTGGATGGGAACTGATCCACCGTTCTTCCCCGGCGGTTGTGCTTGCCGCGGCCGGCGAACCGCTCTATATGTCGCGCCGCTACCTCGCCTCGCGAGGCCGCGCGCCCATCGTCTAGCGGTCTAGGACGTCGCCCTTTCACGGCGAAAACAGGGGTTCGAGTCCCCTTGGGCGCGCCACTTCAGCGCTTGCCGCAGCCGTGTGGCCGTTTTCGACCCCATCCGCTTCAGGACGGGCTTGCTGCAGTGCGCAAGAACGCTTGCCACTCCGCGCCACATCATCTGTTTGCACTCTTGGGTCCCTCCCGGCGAGGCGCGAGCGCGTCGAGGGCATCGATATCACCGTCATCCAAATCTGTGCAAACTGGAGCCGGGCACGGGGAGGTGACAGATGTACTATGCGCATTCGACGGAGGACGAGTTTCGCCGCAACTGGCAGCCGCTGCGCCAGCATCTGGAGGAAACTGTAGCGCGCAAAATCGCGTGCGACTCTGCGCAACATCACATGCGAGCGCACGCCGCGCCCTCACGACGGCCCTCGGATGATCACCTCGCGCACGGATTTGGCGGCGCCATTTCCGCCTGCCGTGTAGGTCAATTCGGCCGTCTCGATCCGTGCCCATGAGAATAATTCCCGGACGTCGGGCACGTCGTTCAGCGTGAGGATGAAGCGGCCTTGAAGGCCCCTCAAAACGGCTGCCATCTCGGAGAACTCGTCGCGCCCGAACAGCTCCCGGCCGTAGTAGTGCTCGGTGCCCCAGTACGGCGGGTCGAGATAGAACAGCGTGCCCGGACGGTCCCAGCGCTCGATAAACTGCCGCCACGGCAGGCACTCGATCCAGACACCAGCGAGGCGTTCATGTGCCGCCTCCAAGAGCGGCCCCAGCTTGCGCACGTCGAAACGGCCCGGCGCCTGGGTGTCGATGCCGAACACCCGACCGGCTACCTTGCCGCCAAATGAGAGGCGCTGCAGATAGAGGAAGCGAGCCGCACGTTCGAGGTCGGTCAGCGTGTCTGGCTCCTGCCTCAGCAGCCGTTCGAACTCTGCCCTGCTGCTCAGCTGCCATTTCAGCATGTCCATGAACGGCTGATAGTGCCGCTGCAGGATGCGGAAGAACGTCGCGACGTCGCGGCTGAGGTCGTTGATCGCCTCGGCCTTGGGCACGGCATGGCGCTTGAAGAACACGCCGCCCATGCCGACGAAGGGCTCGCAATAGGTGGTGTGGTCGGTTGCGGCGATGAGGTCCGCCAGCAGCTTCGAGAGCTGCTTCTTGCCGCCGATATAGGCGGCCACCGGACGGATCGGCCGCACCGTCTGCAGATCAGCATTCATATTGTGTATCGGTCCAGAATCAGCGCCCATGCGCGCGCGGCCTCGCAAGGCCGTCGTGGCGGGCGATGTGGTGCTATGCTCGTCGGGCGGCTTTCCTGCCAGGGACTGCGCCGCCGGAGCCCTCGGGCTCCCCCGTCACGTCACCATTCAGTCGTCATCATCGTCCTTGGTCGATGTCCCGTCCTCCTTCGCCTTGATCTCGATGCGGGTGTGCCAGCCCTCGTCGTTCCACGTGTGCTCAACGGCCTCGGCACGCCACACGCCGGCGATCTCCTTGCGAAAGGAGCTGCCGGCGATGACGTCGGCCTCGGCCTGGGCGTCGACGCGGCCGAGGGCCAGCTCGAAATGGCCGTCGCCAGTGTTGCGCGTCAGGCGCCGCGCCTCGGCCTGTGCCGCCTTCTCGGCCTGCTCGTGGCCGGGCAGCGGGTCGCGGATGGTGAAGTCCGGGCCGTCGAGGCCAGTCGGTGCGTTGACGATGACGCGCTTGCCGGTACGCTGGTCGATGTAGGCGGCCCGCACCTTGCCGTACTGCGCCCGGCCGTTCGGGTTCACCTCCCAACTCGAGCAGTCGCTTTTCTCGATCTTGATGGCTGGCAGGTGCAGCCCGCTCGCGGACTTCGCCATGCCGCGCGGCGCCATGACGATGACGTTGCCCATGGGCTTCAGCACGGCGCCCAGGTCATCGGCGAGGCGCGTCAGAAAGTCGATCTCGCTGCTGTCGATGCGCGCTTTGTATGGGATCGAGATGCCTGCCAGCTCGGGAGAGACACGGGCCGAGAGGCCGTTGCGGCCGGCGATGCGCTCAACGATCTCGCCGACCGTCGTGTTCTCGAAGTGCTCCCGGCCTTCGCCCTTCAGCTTGCGCCGCAGGTCGGCCGCGCTCGCCTGCAGCACCATCGTCTCGCCGCCGCTCACGTCGCCGGCAAGACTCGGGGTCTGCAGCTCGTAAAGCCCGATCAGCTGGGCCGGCCCGGTTTCCTTCCAGCCCGCATAGACCTCGATCGACGCCTTCTCGCGCGGCAGCTCCAGGGCGTTGCCGGCATCGTCCAGCTTGAATGTGGCCTGATCGGACTTCTGGCCGGCCTCGTCACGCACGCTCGCCTCGATCAGGCGATTGTAGAAGCCGCCCGAGACCTCCTGGCCGTCCACCTTCACGATGAGGACGGGCGTGAAGCCGCGCTGTGTCGTGTTGAAGACGTAGGGCATCTCAGCTCCACAGGCGCACGACGTCCTGTCGTGTCCTCGGCCGGGCCTGCGGCTCGGGCACCTCGATCTCGATGCCCACCGGCAACATGATGCCGAGGTCAGCGATGTCGGGATTGAGGGCGAGAACCTGCTCGACGAGCCCCTCGTCCTGCCGGCCGAAGGCCTGCCAGACGACGAGGTCGACGGTCATGTTCTCCCGCTCCACCTTGACGCGCATCAGAACAGCCCTCCGAAGCGGGGATCGCCGCCAAGGGGAGCGATCCTGACGTCGAATCCGACCTTGCGGCCGATGCCGTTGTCGCCGATCCACTCGTGCTCGGCTCCGACTTCCAGAATGACGACGGTGCCGAAGACGGACGCCGCCGCACCGCCGGCCGCCCAGCCGAGAAGATCGACCGGTTGGCCGGCCGACTGCGTTGCCTTGAGGGCGAGGTACTCCTCGTGCCCGCCGAACTCCTGGTGGAAGTAGAGGCCCTCGATCTCGAACTCGTCCTCGCCGCGGCCGGTGAACTGCCGCGCAGGACCGACGCCGAAGCGCCCCACTGCCGGCCAGTTTGCGACCGTCCGCTCGCGCAGGCGCTGCAGCGACAAGGGCAGCGAAGCGAAGACATGCGGGCCGAGGGCGAGCAGCGGGATCTGCATCAGTCGACTCCGTCGTGAAGGGCGCCGTTGATCGGCGCCGGCCGACTGCCGCCGGCCCGCCCGGAGACGGCCTGCACGCGCCGCGCGACGGCCTCTGCCTCGGCAACCGCCTGTGCCCCACCGGCCCGGATGCCGGCGGCGAGCGTCGACATCATCGCCTGCCCGGCCGGGGCGAGATTGGTACCGGAGAGCGTCGAGCGGATGGTGGCCCCGGTCTCGACGGCACTGTCGGCAGCTTCCTGCAGCTGCTGGGTGATGGTGGAGCCCAGGTTGATGTCGAGGCCGGGCCAATTGCCCGCGCCCATCGAGGCGATGCCGCGACTCTCCCGGCCGATGGGGCCGGACGGGCCGAAATGCAGCGTGCTGTTCCCCTGCAGCTTGTCGAAGGCGGCACGGCGGCGCCGCTCGCGCTCGTGGATCTGGGCGAGCACGGCATTCCGGTCGCGGAATCGGCTGTCATAGGCGTGATCGGCCTCGGCCGACGCCTTGGCCTTCGCCTCGGCGTCCTCGGCCGAGCCGCCGACCCAGTCATTGAGCCACTCGTTCCACTTCCGCCCGCTCAGCCAGGGCAGGTTCTCCTCAAGCTTCTTCTCGATGTTGCCGCCGGCGCCGAGGTCCGCGGCGGGCTCGATCTGGATGAGACCGTTCTCGCCCATCCGCCCTTCGAGCCGCGCCCGCTCGCGGTAATAGGTGTCGATCTTGGTCATGAGCCGCTGGAGGAACGTGCCGCGCTCGTCGACGCGGCCCATGAGGTCGATCAGCTCCTTGACCTGCTCGTTGATGCCGGGCAGCGCCCAGCGGCCCATGCGGTCGCCCACTTCCGTCGCAAGGGACTTCAGCCGTTCGAGGTGGTTGGCGGTGGTCTCCAGCTCGATATTGAGGTTCTTCTGCGCCGAGCCCTGCCAGTTGGCTGGATCGCCGATGATCGCGAGGTTCTTGCGGATTTCGGGCAGTGCACGCCCCATGCGCGCCGCTTCATCCCACCATTCGCGGCCGAAGATCTTAATTGCTGCCGTCGCCTTGTCCGGGTGCTTTTCGAGGCGCTCCAGGACGTTGAGCATTGTCGCCAGCGCGTCGGTCTTCATCGAGTTCTCGACCTTCCTGGCGGACAAGCCGAGCATCTTCAGACCCTCACCGGTCTTCTTACGTCCGCCGGACTGGGCTGTTCGCAACGTGGCAGCGAACTGCGGAAAGAAGCGCGACGCTACCTCCGGCGGCATGCCGATGTTGCCGAGTGCCGAAAGGCCGGCCAATGAAGCGTCCAAGGAAACCGCGGAAGCTTCCGCGGCGGCGCCGGCACGCCGGAACATGTCAACGAGATCAACTTCCTTGAGTGCGCCAGCGTCGGAAAGGGCATTGACCTTGTCGACGTAGTCAGACAACTGGTCAATGTTCCAGCCCGTTCCTGCACGGATCTTCGCCAAGTCCTCCGATACACGTCCTGCTGAAGCGTCCCATGCGACGGATGCGCGGGACACGAGCCGAATGTACTGCTCCATATCCTCAAGAGGGATACCGCTGGCGCCAGCTTCGGCCACAGCGGACGCTACCTCCTCGCGCGGACGTCCGAAGTCTATTGCGGTACGCGCGATGAAGCGTTCCATCTTCTCCCGTGCGGCCGGGTCATCCATCCCATCGAGCTTCTTCTGTACCTCCGCCATTGCCTTCTCGAAGGAAATGGACTGTCCCACGGTGCCGCCGGTCACGAGCCGGGCAGCGTAGACGCCACCGACCGCCGCCAGCGCGCCACGTCCCCCAGCGATAAGGCCGGGCGGCTGCTCGACGGCCGCTGCCGACGCATGTCTCGACGACTGCCGCTGGTTGCGGGGCTGGCGCTTGTTGAGCTTGTCCAGCTCCTGACGGGTCCGCGCCGCCTCCTTGCCGGCCTTGCGGAGATCGTCCGCCAACCGCTTGCCAGCGCGCGTGTTGTTCAGCTTCTTCGCCTCGACGACAACGCCGGCGACCTCGCGCTTCGTGCGGCGCGACTCGTTGCCGGCTCGCTTGAGCCCGCGCTCCAGCTGCTCGCCGCCGCGCGTCTTGCCGAGGCGGTCGGCCTCCTTCTTCACCCCCTGCAGGTCACGCTGCGCCCGCTTGGCCGGGCCAGCCAGCTTGCTCACCAGCTCCAGGAAGAGCTTGACGCGCATGTTGGACATGTCAGTCCTCCTCACCCAGCGTCAGCAGGGCGGCCTCGTGGTGCCACATGAGGATCTCGGGCACGCGCATGGCGAGGACGGCAGGCAGCGGGGTCATCAGCACATGCGCCACCTCGGCGACGAAGGCCGGGAACGCCGTCAGGCCTCTGTTTCGGTCCCCGCCATCGCTTCGTCCGCCAGCGCCACGACGTCGGCGAGGTCCGGGTCGTCCCGTAGCTGGCGCGGCAAGAAAGGGCGGCAGGCAGCCACGAAGCGCAGGTAATCGATATCGCGCAGCCCGGCGACGACGGCCGGGTGCACGCCGGCCATGGCGGCGCGGGCGAGATCGAGCAGGGCATCCTCGTCGCCGCCAGCATCGACGATGATGCCCATGAACTGGACGCCCGACAGCGCCCGCACGGTGAGCTGATCGAGCCGTTCGCCATCGACCAGGAGCGGATAGTCCAGCGGCACCACGGTCGACCAGCGATCGGGATCCGCCGGCGCCACGACTGGCCCGGCCGGCGCGATGCGTGCGGCCGGCTGGGGCGTTGCACCGGGGAAGCCCGGCGGTGGCTTCACGGGCGTCAGATCGTCCTCGGCCATCAGAGGTTCGCCCCGATCATGTTGGCGATGCGCTGGGCCTGCCCGTCGCCGTCGACCCAGCCGCCCAGCTCGACGTTCCACCGGCAGATCTCGCGCGTGCCGATGGTGAGGACGTATTTCGAGATCGACTTGATCTCGTATTCCGTCCCGGCGAAGCCGCCGCCCTCGGTCTCGTCCGTCTCGGCATTGAGGCGCCCGTACATGGTGGCGATGACCTGCACCTCCCTCTCGGACGCCGAGGTCGCATATTCGTTCACGAGGGCGCCGAGGATGGTGAACTTGCGCCGCGTGCCGAAGGGCGTCTGGAACAGCGCCAGCATCTCCGGCTGCATGCCCTGCATTTTGAAGGGCACCGCGCAGGGCTCACGCGAGGTGGCGATCTCGACGGCGCCATTGGCGCCGGCCGGCGTAAACGACTCGTATGTCTCCCGCTGCACAGGGAGCTTGGTGCGCCCGAGCACGAGGTGAGCGTTCAGCGTCTGGCCGTTGGCGTCCTCGGCCAGAAGATTGGCTGCGCGCAGGATGAGGAAGGGAAGCTTCGCCATGGGAGGTCTCCGTTGCCCGCGCCGTCAGGCCGCCTGCCGCTCCAGCGTCTGCAGGATGCCGTTGGCCAGCTCGGCGTAGTAGGTGAGGTTGCGACGGGCGCCGAACTGCAGATCCTGCAGGGGCGCGGCGGGCTCACGGTCGTACTCGACGCGCAAAATGCCCGAGGCGAGGCTCTCGTTCGTGTTGAGCGGGCGCTCGAACCACGCCCGACCGCCAAGGATCGCGCCGACTGCCTTCAGCTCGTCGAGGAAGTTGTCGAGCGACTGGATGACGGCGACGCCGAGCGGAACCGACAGGTTGCGGTCGAGCGCCCAATAGAAGGCGTTGATGACCGCGTCGTCGATGGCGTCCGTGGTGCGCACCACGTTGACGAAGCGGTCGAGCGGATCCTGCGCGCAGGTTTCGTTGCCCCACAGGATCGAGCCGGCGCGGATCGTGGCGATGCGCTTTTCGTTGAGCCAGTTGGCCTCGCTGTCCGGCTCCCCGGTGTAGTAGCTGATCGGCCGCGAGGGGCCGAGGATGCCGCCGATCGTCTGGTTCGACGGGCTTTCCCACGGCCCGCCGATCTCCCGGTCACGCTTGACGAACAGGCCCGCGACGCGGCCCGAGCCCGGCTGGTTGATGATCTGCGTACCGGCCAGAACCTTGACCGAGGGGTGAAAAAGGTACGCCCGCTTGTCGTCGGCGAAGTCGGAGCGATAGGTGTCGGCCGCCTCCCTCGACGTGTCCGGCGTATCGAGGATCTTGATGCCGCGCAGGCGGTTGCAGATGCCGGTCAGCTCGGCCGCTACCGGGTTCTTGGCATTGCCCAGGCGCTGGCTGGTGTAGCCCGGCACGAAGACGAGTTTCGCGGGCTTCGAAGCCTCTTTGAAGGCATGGACACCCGAGTTGTTGGCGCCCGAGCCGACGATGTTCGCGATGGTCGCTTCCAGCTTGTCCTGGTCGTTCGCCCCGTCGCCCTCGGCCACGCGCACGACCTGCAGTTCGGCGACGACGCCCTGGTCGTCGACGGCATCGAGCACCGCGTCGACGTTGCCGCCGGCGCCGAGCGCCGTGCGCATCTCAGTGTCGTTGGTGAACATGGTCGTCACCACGTCGAGCGGGAACTTCTCCGGGTCTGCGGCTGGCGCCACCACGACAGCGCCGAGCGTGGAATACTCGTTGACGGAGACGGGCCGCGTCGTCTGACCCGCCTGGAAGACGCGCGTGCCGTGGAAATATTCGGAGGTGGGCATATCGTCCCTCGATCGACAGGTGCTTGACAGCGGACTGATCGACGGGAACGCTAGGGACACAGCCGAATGCCAAGGCCCCGGACGCGCGTCCGGGGCCTTTTCTGTTGGCGCGATGGCGGGGCCGGCGCCGGCCTCTTGTTCTCGTTACGTTCTCATGGCACGCTAATGGCCATGCCGATCATTGAAGACCTGGAATACTTCGTGGAGCTGCAGACCCCGGACGGTCGGGAGGCGATCTGGAGGCTGGCCAAAGCGGCCAACTTCAAGATCGCCCTGGCCGCCTACGAGGCTGCCTGCACGTCCTATCCGCAGGACCGGATCATGCTGCGCCAGCGCGCCCGCATCATGCGCGAGCAGATCCCGGATCCGAAGTACCGCAACAAGTGGTGATGGTGACGCCATGGGGACGATGACCTATTTCGTCGTGCTGCCGTTCATCCGCAACGAGGACGGCGACCTCTGCGCCGTCGAGCCGAAGGAAGCGCGCAGCGTTGAACAAGCCCGCCGCTTTACTGCCTCGCTGGCGGAGAAGCATGGCGGGGCAATCGCCTTCAGCCGCACCGGAGATCCGCAGCTCGGCGACTGGGAGGACGCGGAGATCCTCGCCCGTGTGGGAGAGGTGCCGGCAGACCTCGCCGAGTACACCAGCGAATAGCTCGCCGGGCGCGCGGGCGCCGCGCCGAATGTTCACGATCGGCAGTTGCACGGGCGTCCGCCGTACGCAGTGTGCCCTTTATGGATGTGCGAGCTATTGTCGGTCAGAACGTCAAGCGCCTGCGGCGGGGAGCGGGCTTGTCACAGGAAGCCCTTGCGTCGGCAGCAGGGTTTTCGCGCGCCTATCTGAGCGGGCTCGAAGCCGGCCGACGCAACCCGACGATCATGTCGCTCTGGAAATTGTCGACCGTCCTCGGTGTTCCGGTGGAAGAGCTGATCCGCGGAACCGGCTACAGCAGCGCTGCCTCGCGAAACGCCTGATCGACATCGGTCGGCGTCATCTCGAAGGCCGGCCCGATAAGGTCGAACAAGGGATGCGAGCGCTGATAGGTGCTCGCATCCTCGTACTCGATCAGCGCCTGTGAGCGCTCCGGCTCGTCGAGTGTCGCAATGGCCGCCCGGATCGCTGCGTCGTCGTGTCCGGCATTCAGCATCCAGAGGCGCAACTGCCGGCGGGTGATGTCGGGGATGGGGGCATCGGCCAGCTGATAGCTCTCGCGCGGCACGCCGTCGTCGTCGACCAGGACGGCCTCGCCGACGGGGACCTTGCCGGGCGGGATGATCGCCGGCTGGATCACGGCGAGGCCGGCGTCCGCCAACTCGGCCGTCGACCAACAGCGCTCAACGTCGAGCGTGTTGTGCTGGGCTTCGTCGAGCCAGCCGTCCCAGCGTTCCCACACGCCGTTCTTCAAGATCGCAAGCGCCATCGTCAGCTCCAATCGATCAACACACGGCCGTGGCCACCCCAGCCCGTCCCCTCAAATGAGGTGTAGACCGGCGACCCGCCCGAACCCACCGTGACCTGCATGGTTTCGCCGGGGACGGGCGCGCCGGGCTGTCCGGCCGTGACCGTAATGTCCGAATAGCCGCCAGAGCCACCGCCACCGGGTCCGGAATACGTGTTGTAGCCGTTTGCGCCACCCGAGCCGCCGCCGGGAGAGCCGGCGTTGCCCGACCACTGGCCGTGTCCCGACATGCCCGCCGATCCGGCGCCGCCGAACGGCGCGCTTCCGCCGGAGCCGCCGCCATAGGGCACGCCGGAGCCGCCAGGATTGCCGTTCTGGGTCATGCCCGCGCCACCCGCACCGCCTGCGCCAAACTGCCCGCCGGAGCTGAGCCAGCCGCGCTGACCCCCGCCGGCAGTGACGCTGCCCGCCGAGGAGGGCTGCCCGTCCACACCGGCATAGCCCTCGCCCGACCGCTGGACGCCGCCCGACGCTCCGCCGCCCCACACGCGACGGCGTAGGGTATTGTAGTTCGGGACCACGAACTGATAGGTGCCCGGCGAGGCGTAATCCGCCGAGCCCGGCACGACGCTGCCGCCGATGAGGAGGGCATTGACGAGACCGGGGATCATTACACCAGCCCCGCGATGCTGGAGCCGATCACGAACCCGCTGTGCAGGACCTGATAGGCGACGACGTTGGTCCGGCTGGCGCCGGTGTTCATGCTTGGGGCGTTCCCGTTGGCGAAGCGCCATGCCGATCCGAACGCCACCGTCCTGCCGCCTGTCGCGTCCTGCTGAAGGACGATCAGGCCGGTCTGGCCTGCCTTGGCGTTGCTCGGATTGCCGATCGTGATGTTGCCGGCGAGCACGTTGTGGAAGTTAAGGCCTGCGCCGAAATTCGGCGCGTAGGTGCCCGCCGCGAGCGTCGAGCCCCCGGCGCCGGACAGGCCGACGTAGCCGGCCGCCGCCCAGACGCCGTCGGAGGTCAGCACCGTGTTGGTCGTACCCGCGCGGAATTGGGCCGCGGTCGCCTTGTGGCCGGCGTGCCAGACCGTGTTGTTGTTGAAGGAGAGGGTGCCGTCGGCGTGGAGTACCAGCGAGCCAACGGCCACATCGTTGCCGTTTCCGTCATCGGCATAGACACGCAGGCTGACAGCGCCCGAGTTGCGGTCCCAATACACGAGACCGCGGTTCTTTCCCGCGGCGTTCCGCAGCCAGACATGCGCGTTGCCGTTGGCCGTGGCCTGAGCGACCAGCCGGTCAGTGGCGAGCAGCGGCCCGGTCAGATTGCCGCCGGACATATTGAGCTTGGACGCAGGGTCGAAGGTCTGGGCGTCCCACATCTGCCGCCACGGCTGCCAGTCGCCGTTGACGCAAAGGCGCTTCCAGCTCGCTCCGTTGCTGTGGTTGAGGGCGGTCGCGATCTGCTCGACGTAGAGGCCCGGATTGCTGTGCCGCTGCACTTGCACGAAGTACCAGGTGGTACTGCCTGCGCCGGTTGGCCCATTTGCGAGATTGCTGCCGTCGTAGAAGCCGGGCGTCGTCAGAGCATCGAGGTCGGTGCCCGAGATCGCCTTGGCCTTGCCGTAGGTGAATTCTCCCCCGACCGCCAGATTGCCGGCGATCGCGCCGCCGGCGACGTCGAGCTTGCCCGCCAGCCCGGCGATGATGGCCTGGACATTCGCCGCCTGCAGGTGGGACGGGAACCGCGCGTCCTCGATGG
>NZ_JARKII010000019.1:0-39973 GCF_029309855.1 Chelatococcus sp. XZ-Ab1
TCTTCAACAAGATCAAACACTTCCGCCGTATCGCCACCCGCTTCGACAAGACGGCGGAAAACTTCCTCGCCGCCGTGAAGCTCGCGTCCATCCGCATCTGGCTACGCGGTTATGAGTCTACGGCCTAGAATCGCTCAGAGAGTTGGCTATGCTTCACGCATTGCTGGAAGCGAATGATTTGCCGAGGAAATCGTGAAAGAGATTGCAAGCGCCAAACTGGGAACAACCAATGGCGATGTGATGCTGCTGACGGAGGACGGGACGGAGTTGCGAATGCCTGTCGGCCTGCTCGTCACGCTCGCAAACCAGGCGCGCCGCCTTGTCGCCAGCGCCGACGCATTCCTGCCGGATGAACCTAGAGGCCCGGCTCCAACCCCGGTTCGCTCCTTCACTCTTGCCAGCCACGAGGCGACGGGCGACGTGGTGCTGCGCCTCGATCCCGGAACTGACTTCGAATTTCCGGTCCTGATGGATCATGGCCTTGCGACGCGTCTCTCCTTCGCCTTGCTAGGGACCTTGCACCGGCTCTCCGCCGATACGGAGACCGGCGCGGGCTGATATGCCGGACGGCAGCGAGAACGCCGCGCCCTGGGCATATCCTTGAGCAATTCCCGTCGGGCCGCGGTGCTTTCGTCTTTTCTCGGCCCGGAACGACCAGGAACAAATCCCCCACGCGCCGACTTTCCTTTCGGATGAGACAACGAGACGGAGAGCGCCATGCTGCGCGGAGCATTGCTTTGGATTATCGGCATTCCGCTGCCGATCATCATCATCCTTTGGCTGCTCGGTTATCTGAGCTGAACGGCGCGGGACTCACGCGTCGCCGTCGGCTCCACGACGCGCGGCATCGAGGAGGCGCCGGCATTCCGCCAGTTCCGCCAGCACGGCCTGCAGCGCGCGCCGTTGCGCCGCCGTGAGGCCGGAGGAGCCTGCCGATGCCAAAGTTGCCGCATCGGCCGCCGGACCGCGTCCCGACGGCGTCGACGCGACGGGCGCAGGGGTCGGCGGTGCCTGCATCAGCGCACCGTCGTCGAACAGGAACGCCCCGTCTTCGGGCGCATCGGCAAAGGCTGGCGTGTGCTTCGCATCGTCCACGTCGGCCCGCGCAACCGGCGCCGGCGCCGTGCCGTCCTGCCGCCAGATGGTCTCCACGTAGCGCACCCCCTCCTCCTTGAGGATGCGCTGGACGCCCTTGATGGTGTAGCCTTCACCGTAGAGGAGGTGGCGGATCCCGCGCAGGAGGTCGACATCGTCCGGCCGGTAATAACGGCGACCGCCGCCGCGCTTCAGCGGCTTGATCTGCGAAAAGCGCGTTTCCCAGAAACGCAGCACGTGCTGTGGCAGCTCGAGGTCTTCCGCCACCTCGCTGATCGTCCGGAATGCGTCCGGCCCTTTGTCCACAACAGGCCCCTACTTACTTGCCCCGCCGCCGGCCCGGCCGGCGGCGCCTGCCACATGCTCACAGCCGCATCGCCATCCCGAATGCGACGCGGCGGCCGCTCACGCCTCGTCGTCGCCGCGCTCGCCGTTGATGCGGGCGCGCAGCACGTTCGACGGCTTGAACACCATGACCCGGCGCGGCTCGATCGGCACCTCAACCCCCGTCTTCGGGTTGCGGCCGACGCGCTGGCCCTTGTCGCGCACCACGAAGGAGCCGAACGAGGACAGCTTCACCGTCTCGCCACTCGCCAGGCAGTCGCAGATCTCGGAGAGCACCATTTCGACGAGCGACGCCGATTCCGTGCGGGAAAGACCCACCTTCTGATAGACCGCCTCGCAGAGATCTGCGCGCGTAACCGTGCGACCGGCCATGACCACCTTCCCGCCCCGATTCAGAAAACAGGATTATCTATATGAATTTACAAGGTATTGGCAGCGGCAGGCGCGGTCAATGGTACATTCGCCCATTCGTTTGACGAAGGACGGGCACGAAAACGCCTGTCCCGAAGCGGAGCTGAGGCCCGGCGCTACCAGCGAACCAGCGCGCTGCCCCAGGTGAAGCCGCCGCCCATGGCCTCGAGCATGACGAGGTCGCCCTGCTTGATGCGCCCGTCCGCCCGCGCCTCCGCGAGCGCCAGCGGGATCGACGCGGCCGAGGTGTTGCCGTGCCGGTCCACCGTCACCACGACCTTTTCGGGTGCGATGCCGAGCTTGTGCGCGCTTGCATCAATAATGCGGCGGTTGGCCTGGTGGGGCACGAACCAGTCGAGATCGTCGGCCGTGGTGCCGGTCGCCTGGAAGGCATCCTCGATGACGTCGGTGATCATGCCGACGGCGTGGCGGAAGACTTCGCGTCCCTCCATGCGCAGGTGCCCGACCTGACGGTTGGAGCCCGGCCCGCCGTCGACATAGAGCTTGTCGCGGTGACGGCCGTCGGAGCGCAGATGCGAGGTCAGCACACCGCGATCGGCGTTCGTGCCCGCGCCCTCCCCGGCCTCCAGCACGACAGCGCCAGCACCGTCGCCGAAGAGCACGCAGGTGGTACGATCCTGCCAGTCGATGATGTGGGAGAAGGTCTCGGCGCCGATGACGAGCGCGCGCCGGTGCGAGCCGGACGTCAGGAACTTGTCGGCGGTCGCGACGGCGAAGACGAATCCCGAACAGACCGCCTGCAGGTCGAAGGCCGCGCCGTGTGTCATGCCGAGTGCGGACTGGATCTGGGTGGCGGTTGCCGGGAAGGTGTAGTCCGGCGTCGACGTGGCGCAGATGATGAGGTCGATTTCGGCCGGCGTGAGGCCGGCGTCGTCGAGCGCTGCCTTCGCGGCGGCAAGGCCGAGGGACGACGTCGTCTCGCCGTCGGCGGCGATGCGCCGCTCGCGGATGCCCGTGCGCTGGACGATCCACTCGTCGGAGGTGTCGACCATTCCGGCGAGCTCGGCGTTGGTCACAACGCGTTCGGGAAGATAGGAGCCGCAACCGCGGACGACCGACCGGATTCGGGACACTTTAAGAGAACTCCTCAAGCCTCGGCCACGGCCGAGGGGTGCACCTGCGCAATCGTCTCGCGGATGGTGTCGGCGAGCGAATGGCGCGCCATGTCGTAAGCGAGTTCGACGGCACTTGCAAAGCCAAGGGCGTCGGTGCCCCCGTGGCTCTTGATGACGACGCCGTCGAGGCCAAGGAAGACACCGCCGTTGGAGCGGCGCGGATCCATCTTCTCCCTCAGCGCATCGAAGGCGCCCTTGGCGAAGAGATAGCCGACACGCGCCAGCAGGGTGCGTCCCATGGCGGCGCGCAGGTAATGGGCGATCTGCTTGGCCGTGCCTTCGGCCGTCTTCAAGGCGATGTTGCCGGCGAAGCCCTCCGTCACCACCACATCGACCGTGCCCTTGCCGAGATCATCGCCCTCGACGAATCCGCGGTAGTCGATGAGCGGGATATCCGCCTCGCGCAGGCGCTTGCCGGCTTCCTTGACCGCCTCGTTGCCCTTTACTTCCTCGACGCCGACATTGAGGAGGCCGACGGTGGGCCGCTCGATGTCGAGCACGATGCGCGCAAGCGCGGCGCCCATGACGGCGAGATCGACAAGATGCTGCGCATCGGCGCCGATAGTGGCGCCGACATCAAGCACGACGCTCTCCCCGCGCAGCGTCGGCCACAGGGCGGCGATGGCGGGACGGTCGACATTGGCCATCCGCTTGAGGCAGAAGGTAGCCATCGCCATCAGCGCGCCGGTGTTGCCGGCGGACACCGCGACGGCGGCGCGCTTGTCCTTCACCGCCTCGATGGCGCGCCACATAGACGACTTGTAGCGCCCGGCCCTGAGCGCCTGGCTCGGCTTGTCGTCCATACGCACCGCAACGTCCGTGTGGTGCAGTTCGGAAACGGCCTTGAGCGCGGGCTGGGCATCGAGCAGCGGCTGAACGACCGCCTCGTTGCCGTAGATGACGAAGCGCAGGTCCGGCCGCCGCTCGAGGGCGATGGCCGCTCCCGGAATCACAACAGCGGCACCCTGGTCTCCACCCATGGCGTCGAGTGCGATGGTGACCGGTCGTGACATAGGTTCAGCCCGAACTCCCGAAATGCGTCCCCACGTGCAAGGGACGGCGGACAATAGCGAAGCGCACGTCCCCCGCAACTCGAAAATGCCTTGCGGCGCTCATTGCCCCTCGCGCCGGGGCAGGTTCTTCAGCACGGCAAAGGGCGATGTCTTGCCATCATCGCCACCCTCGTACTGGAATTGCGCCCCCGGCTTGCGCGGATAGGGATCGAGCCCGAGGGCAAAGAACTCCGCGGTGACAGCGCCGAGATCGACAGCGCCGCCGACGATCTCGTCGGGCTCGTCCTCTGCGGGTGTCTCGCCCGCCTCCGGTTCCTCGAAGGCGGCGCGCCAGCGCTCCAGCGCCGGCGTCGACATGAAGGTGACATCGACTTCCTCGCGCATGTTGGTAGCGAACGGCTCCAGTGTGACGACGCAGGTCTGAATCAACCCGGCCTCGACAATCCCGGTCACATGAATGCGCTCGCTCGTGCCCGTCAGGCTGAACGAGCCGACGAGCCTGTCGATGGGGCCCGTACCGAAACGTCTGGCAAGCTCTGCCCGTTCGGCCTCGCTCGCTTCCACCGTCACCTCGAGGCCCGCAGCCGGAACATCGGCAACGGCGATGGGGCGGGACAGAAGCGCATCGGACGCCGCGGTCATGGTCAGGTCCTTTCAACGAATCGTACAGCAGGCGGGAAGGGATCCGGCCGCTGCAACAGGGCATCGAAGTCGAGGCCGTCGAGATCGGCCGCGCTCGCCCGCACGTAGGCGGCCAGCGCGGCATGGCGCTCGGCGGGTTCACCGAGGCGAACGGCAAGAAGGCGCCGCAGTTCCGTCTCGTCTCCGGCATCGACGGCGGCCGCATAGCGCCGCATGCGGTCGTTGAAAATGCCGGCGAGCGCCTTCATGCGCTTGGGCACGGCAAGGTCGCTGGTGCCGAGCTCGCGCAGCGCGCGATCAAGCTCGCGGAACATCACGTCGACCAGATCCTGCCCGGCATCGGGCGCCGGCGCGGACAGCGCGTTGAGCCGCCGCACGATGAGCGCGACATGCAGCACCAGCGCCTCGAAGCGGCCTTCCGCCGTATCGGGAAAGCCGAGCTCAAGGAACAGCGCAGGCTGGCGCGCCGCCCTGGCGACCCGTTGATAGAGGTCCTCGATGACGTCGTTGGGACGCCGGCGACGCAGAAAAGACAAGATCATGCCGACCTTCTTAACCTTCTCACCACGCCTTGCAAAAGGCCCGCGTGCGCGCTACGGCATCGGCGGGTCCCATCGCAAGTCCGGGGCGGAGCCCCCGGTCCCATAACACAGGTGGACGGTATGGCATTGCGAAAGTCTCTATCTTTCCAACGCATCGCGGCGCGTTGTTTCGTCGGCGCGACCTTGGCGATGGGGCTCGCAGCCTGCAGCAGCACCACCGAGACCCTGACCAAGGGCTATGTGATCGACGAGCGCGTCGTGGCCGAGATGAAGCCCGGCACGAGCGTGGAGAAGGTGCTGGAGCGGATGGGCACGCCCTCCACCGTCTCGACGGTCGGCAACAAGACCTTCTATTACATCAGCCAGACCTTCGAGCGGCCGGTGCAGTTCATGAGCCCGCGGCTCGTCGAGCAGCGCGTGCTCGCCATCTATTTCGACAAGAACTTCAAGGTCGAGCGCCTCGCCAACTACGGCCTCAAGGATGGCGTCGTGTTCGACTTCATCACCCGCACGACGCCCACGAGCGGCTCCGAGCTGTCGCTGATCGGCCAGTTGCTGCGCGCAACCGGCGGCGGCGGAGGGGCGACATTCAACCCCTTCGGCGCCTGACCGGCGCCATCCGGAAACAGGAAACCCCGCGGCATCGCTGCCGCGGGGTTTTTCTATGTGCGCGGCGCTTCACTACATGTGGGCGAGGATCGCCAGCAGCAACAGCGCCACGATATTGGTGATCTTGATCATCGGGTTCACAGCCGGGCCGGCAGTGTCCTTGTAGGGGTCGCCAACCGTGTCGCCCGTCACGGCCGCCTTGTGAGCGTCCGAACCCTTGCCTCCATGGTGTCCCTCCTCGATATACTTCTTGGCGTTGTCCCAGGCACCGCCGCCCGACGTCATCGAGATGGCGACGAAGAGGCCGGTGAGGATGACGCCGAGCAGCATGGCGCCGACCGCGGCGAAGGCGTTGTTCTTGCCGGCGATGGCGAGCACGATGACATAGGCGACGATCGGCGAGAGCACCGGCAGGAGCGAGGGAACGATCATCTCCTTGATGGCCGCCTTCGTCAGCATGTCGACGGCACGGCCGTAGTCCGGCCTGTCCTTGCCCGCCATGATGCCCGGCTTCTCGCGGAACTGGCGGCGCACCTCCTCGACTACGGCGCCGCCGGCCCGGCCCACCGCCGTCATGCCCATGCCGCCGAAGAGGAACGGCAGCAGGCCGCCGAACAGGAGCCCGACGACGACGTATGGGTTGGACAGCGAGAAATCGACCGAGACGCCCGCGAAATAGGGAAACCGCTCGGCATTGGCGACGAAGAAGTTGAGGTCCGAGGTGTAGGCAGCGAAGAGCACCAGGGCACCGAGACCAGCCGAGCCGATGGCATAACCCTTGGTGACGGCCTTCGTCGTGTTGCCGACAGCATCGAGTGCATCGGTCGACTTGCGCACGTCCCCCGGCAGGCCGGCCATCTCGGCAATCCCGCCGGCGTTGTCCGTCACCGGCCCAAAGGCGTCGAGCGCGACCACGAAACCGGCCAGGGCCAGCATGGCCGTCACGGCAACGGCAATGCCGAAGAGCCCAGCGAGAGAATAGGTCACGACGATGCCGGCGACGATGACGAGGGCGGGCAGCGCCGTCGACTCGAGCGAGACGGCGAGGCCCTGGATGACATTGGTGCCATGGCCCGTGACGGAGGCCGCGGCGATGGATTTCACGGGCCGGTAGTCGGTGCCGGTGTAGTACTCCGTGATGATGACGATGAGGGCCGTGACGACGAGGCCGATCGCCCCGCACCAGAAGAGATCGCCCGCCGTGAAGCTGGTGCCGCCGCCGGTCGTCAGCACCGTGCCGAAGCCGCCGAAGATGAGCCAGGTGACGATGGCGAGCGCGACGAGCGACAGCACGCCGGTGGCGATGAAGCCTCTGTAGAGCGCGCCCATGATCGACTGGTTGGCGCCGAGCTTGACGAAGAAGGTGCCGATGATGGACGTGACGATGCAGACGCCACCGATGGCAAGCGGATAGAGCAGCACGGCATCGAGCACCGGCTGGCCGACGAAGAAGATCGCGGCGAGTACCATGGTGGCGACGACCGTGACGGCATAGGTCTCGAAGAGGTCGGCCGCCATGCCGGCACAGTCGCCAACGTTGTCGCCGACATTGTCGGCGATGGTGGCCGGGTTGCGCGGATCGTCCTCCGGGATGCCGGCCTCCACCTTGCCGACAAGGTCGCCGCCGACATCAGCGCCCTTGGTGAAGATGCCGCCGCCGAGACGGGCGAAGATCGAGATGAGAGAGGCGCCGAAGCCGAGCGCCACGAGCGCGTCGACCACCGTGCGGTCGGCGACGGTGAGGCCCATCGCCTGCGTCAGCACCGTGTAGTAGCCGGCGACGCCGAGGAGGGCGAGGCCGGCAACGAGCAATCCTGTGACCGCGCCTGACTTGAAAGCGAGGTCGAGGCCCGCCGCAAGGGAACGGGAGGCCGCCTGGGCGGTGCGCACGTTGGCGCGCACCGACACGTTCATGCCGATGAAACCGGCCGCTGCCGAAAGGACCGCACCGATCGCGAAGCCGATGGCCACCGTAAGCCCGAGAAACCACGCGAGCGCGAGGAACAGCACGATGCCGACGATACCGATCGTCGAATATTGCCGCCGCAGATAAGCCTGAGCGCCCTCCCGGATGGCACTCGCAATTTCCTGCATACGCTGGCTGCCGGCATCGGCCGCCATGACGGACTGAATGGTATAGACGCCGTAGACGATAGAAAGCGCGCCCGCGGCTATGATCAAAATCAGTGCGGTCATTTTTCCATCCCTAGTGAGCGGGAGGGATTGCACGCACAGGTTCCGGCCGTACGGCCGGATGGCCGACGTCTCACCCCCCGAGCCTCGTCGTTTTCTGGGGCTCGCGCTGAGGTGAACAAAAAAACCGGGCCAAAGCAAACGACTTTACGTGACGCGGGCCGGCTTTTTTCTGTTTGGAGGCGTTTTGGGTCTGCTTCAGGCCGAGATCTGGCGTGTCCGCAGGCGGGTCATCAGTTCCTGCACGCCGATCATCACGAGGACGAGCGTGACGAGGGGAAAGACGATCCAGTTCACTGTTTCCCAGCCGGCCACGTCGAGCAGCTTGCCCGAGGAGAAGGACGCGACGGCGACCGTACCGAACATCAGGAAGTCGTTCGCCGCCTGCACCTTCGCCCGCTCCTCGGGCCGGTAGCACTCGGTGACCATGGCGGTGGCGCCGATGAAGCCGAGATTCCAGCCGACGCCGAGCAGGACGAGCGACAGCCAGAAATGCGCCACCGCCAGCCCCCACAGGGCGACGCCCGCCGCGGCGGCGATGAGCAGCAGGCCGAGTGCGGTGGTGGCGCTGTGGCCGATGCGGTTGATGAGACGGCCGGTGACGAAGCTTGGCCCGAACATGGCGAGCACGTGCCACTGAATGCCAAGCGTCGCCTCCCCCACCGTATGGCCGCAGCCGACCATGGCGACGGGCGCGGCCGTCATCACGAAGCTCATCAGGGCATAGGTGACGGTGCCGGCGCTGACGGCCACGATGAAGCGCGGCGCCCGCACGATCTGCCACAGGGGCCGGCCGCCGCCATGGGCAGCCGCCGGCATCGGCACCGGCCGCAACATGAAGAGGATGGGCAGGGCGATGAGCGCGAGCGCCCCCTGGCCGAGGAAGCTGCCGACGAACGGCGCCCCGGGGAAGAGGTCGCGCGTGTGGATCGCGACCTGCGGCCCGATGACCGCCGCCAAGAGCCCGCCCACCATGACGAAGGAGATGGCTCGCGGGCGGAAGGCGAAGCTCGCCCCGTCCGTGGCCGCGAAGCGGTAGCTCTGAACGAAGGAGGAGTAGTTGCCGGCGAGGAATGTGCCGAGGCAGAAGATCAGGAAGGCGCCGACATAGATGCCGCCGGCCGCGACGAGCCCCGCGAGCGCGCCGAGGACCGCCCCGACGACATAGCCCGAGCGCCGGCCGAGATGGCGCATCAGCATCGCGGCGGGGATGGTGCCGGCGGCCACGCCGAGATTGAACAGGCTCACCGGCAGGGTCGCCAGCGCCTTGTCCGGCGCCAGCCATACACCGACGATGCCGCCGAGCGACACGACGATGGGCGGGCTGGCGGCACCGAAGGCCTGGGCTCCCGCCAGAATGATCGCGTTGCGCCGGGCCAGCCTGTCGTCGATCTCAACCACCGTCAGCCCTCGCTTCAACCGCCTCAGAAATGCCCGTAGGAGCCCCTGGCGAACTGCCGCTCGCCTGCCCCGTCGCGGATGGTCAGCCCGCCACCGGGGGCGCCCACGGTCCCGATCCGGGTCAGTGGCGTGCCGGCACTGCGGGCAGCCTCCACAAACCCAGCGACTCCGCTCTCGGGGACCGTGCAGAGGATTTCATAATCGTCGCCCCCCGTCGCGATGGCCTCAACGAGGGTCTCATCTGCGTCGAGCGCAGAACGCGCCGCGGTGGACAGGGGCAGAAGCGCGAGGTCGATCTCGCCGCCGAGCCGGGCGGCACGCAGCATCTTGGCGAAATCGCCGACGAGACCGTCGGAAACGTCCATCGCCGCCCGCGCATTCGCCCGGACGGCCGCGGCGAGATTCGTCCGCGGCCGAGGGTGGAGATAGCGATCGACGAGGCATGCCCGCTCCTCCTCCGTCAGGGCCGCCGCCCAGGCGCCAGCCTTGCCCGTGTGGAGCGCGAGGCCGAGCGCGGCATCGCCGATGGTGCCGCTGACGAGCACCGCGTCACCTTCGTGCGCACCCGTGCGCGGCACCATCGTGCCCTGCGGCACGGCACCGAAGGCGGTGATCGACAGCGTCAGAGGCCCGGGCGTCCGCACGGTGTCGCCGCCGAGCAGCGGGCAGCCATAGGCCGCCGCATCCTCGCCGAGCCCGGCGGCGAAATCGGCCATCCACCCCTCCGTCCAGCCGGGCGGCAGGGCAAGGACGAGCAGGAAGCCGCGCGGCGCGGCCCCCTTGGCGGCGAGGTCCGAAAGATTGACCCGCAAGGCCTTGCGGGCGATGGAGCCCGGCGGATCGTCCGGCAGGAAGTGCACCCCGGCGACGACAGCATCAACCGTCAGGACGAGTTCCTCGCCCTCCGGCAGCGACAGGAGCGCCGTGTCGTCCTTGAGGCCGAAGCCGCCCTCGCCGGCGAGCGGCGCGAGGAAGCGCCCGATCAGTTCGTCTTCGCTGAAGGGTGAGCCGCCCGCCATGCCCGCCTCAGGGGCGCGTCGCGAGCTCGGCCGCCCGCACGCTGCGCGCCAGCGCGTCGAGCACGGCATTGACGAGGCCCGGCTCGTCCTCGTCGTAGAAGGCGCGGGCGACGTCGACATATTCCGAGATGGTGACGCGGACCGGGATGTCCTTGCGGAAGAAGAGCTCGTAGGCGCCGGCGCGCAGCACGGCCCGCAGCACCACCTCGACGCGCTTCAGCGGCCATCCCTTGGCGAGCGCCTCGTCGAGGCGGCGGTCCACGAGCTTCTGCTCACGTACCACGCCGGCGATGATGTCGCGGAACAGGTCGACGTCGGGCGCGCGGAAGGTCACGCCCTCGACCTCGCGGCCGATCCAGTGGTTCTCGAACTCGGCGACGGCCTCCATGACGCCCGTGCCGGCGATGTCCATCTCGTAGAGCGCCTGCACGGCGGCGAGCCGGGCGGCGCTGCGCATCTCGCTGCGGCTCATCGCAACACCTCCGCCAGCGCCCGCTTGTGGCGCAGCACGGCGAGTGCCGCCTCGGCCGCGCCGCCGCCCTTGTTCATCTCCGCGACACGGGCGCGGGCGAAGGCCTGCGCCTCGTTCTCCACCGTCAGGATGCCGTTGCCGAGCGGGATGCGGCGCGAAACCGACAGGTCCATCAGCGCGCGCGCGCTCTCGCCGGCGACGATGTCGTAATGGCCAGTCTCGCCGCGGATGACGCAGCCGAGCACGACCACCGCATCGAAGGGCCGGCCGGCAGCCTCGGCCGCATCGAGCGCAATAGCGGCCATGGCCGGGGCCTCGAGCGCACCGGGCACGGTGATGAGGTGGCTCTCGGCACCGGCCGCCGCGATGGCGGCCTCGGCGCCGGCCAGCAGTTCGTCGGCGATCTCGTCGTAGAAGCGCGCCTCGACAATGAGGACACGTGCGCCCGGCAGGGGCGCGGCGTCAAGTTGGGCTTGGCGTGGACCGGCCATGATGTTCTTTTCGTTTGCGCGGCGGGACGGGAACCCGCCCGGACAATCGGGACCGCAGCCGTCGCGGCCACGGGTTCGTCGATCAGGAAATCTTGCTCGCGTCAGTACCCCGCCGCTCGCGCCTCCGCAAGGCGGGCGGCGTAGCGCGCCATCAGATCGACCTCGATGTTGAGCGCGTCGCCCACCTTGCGGTCGCGCCACGTGGTGACCGCGATGGTATGCGGGATAAGCAGCACGGAGAAGGTGTCGTCGGCAACGCCGTTGACGGTGAGCGACGTGCCGTCGAGCGTCACCGACCCCTTTTCGGCGATGAAGGGCGCGAGCTCGCGCGGCGCGCGCACCGTCACCCGGGCGCTCGGCCCCCAGGGATCGTCCGCGCCGCCGGTCTCGGTGATGCCGTCCCAGCCGATGATCTCGCCGACACCGTCGACGTGGCCCGTGACGATGTGGCCGCCGAGCTCGTCACCGATTTTCAGCGCCCGCTCGAGATTGACGCGCGTGCCCACGTGCCAGCGCGGCACGGTGGTGCGCGCCAGCGTCTCGGCGGCGCAATCGACCTCGAACCAAGAGCCGCCTTCGCGCGGGCCCACCGCGACGACGGTGAGGCACGGACCGCCGCAGGCGATAGAGGCGCCAAGGGCGATGCCGGCCGGATCGTAGGCAGAATGAATACGCAGGCGCCTCAGCGTGCCCTGGAAGTCCTCGGCGGCGACCACCTCGCCCACATCCGTCACGATGCCGGTGAACATCAACGAGTCCTTTCCCAAAAGGCCAGATGGTCCTCGCCCGCCATGGCCTCGCCGAAGCGCACGAGTGCTCCCTCCCCCGCGAGCGCTTCCGCGAGCGCCGGGCCGAGCGCGGCGATGCCGGCCTCGCGCCCGTCATAGGCAAGGCTGGCCGTGATCAGCGTCACCTCGTCGACGAGATCGGCCCTCGCCAGCGCTTCCGCAAGGGCCGGTCCGCCCTCGCACAGGATGCGCGTCAGGCCGAGGCTGCCGAAGAGTTGCAGCATGGCGGTAAGATCCACCCGCCCGTCCGGTCCGGCGGCGACGCGCATGACCTCGACGCCGGCAGCACGCAGCGCCTGCTCCGCCGCGATGGGCGCGTTGTCCGTAGCAACAATCCAGGTCGGCCACGCGCTCGCGGTCCGGACTATTTCCGCCGTCGCCGGCGTGCGCAAGGCGCTGTCGACGACGATGCGCAGGGGCGACCGCTCGTCCATGCCCGGCAACCGCACGGTCAGTTGCGGATCGTCGGCGAGGACGGTGCCGACGCCGACCATGATGGCATCGGCATGGGCACGCATCAGGTGCACCCGGTCGTTCGCCGCGCGGCCGGTGATCATGAGTCGCGTGCCGGGCCGGGCGGCGATGCCGTCGGCCGTCTGCGCCAGCTTGATGTGCACGGCAGGGCGGCCTTGGGTGACGCGCAGGAAGTGACCGCGATGCTGACGGAAGGCCTCTCCCCCGCCGAGACCGACCTCGACGGCGATGCCGGCGGCGCGCAGCTGGGCATGGCCCTGGCCGCGCACGCGCGGATCGGCATCCTCGATCGCCGAGACGACCCGGGCGATGCCGGCCTCGACGATGGCCTGGGAGCAGGGCGACGTGCGGCCGTGGTGGGAACAAGGCTCCAGCGTGACATACATCGTCGCGCCGCGGGCCGCCTCGCCGGCCCGATCGAGCGCCACGCGCTCGGCATGCGGGCGCCCGCCGGGATGGGTCACGCCGCGCCCGACGACGAGCGAGCCCGCGGCCGTGTGAGCCACGATGACGGCACCGACGGAGGGGTTGGGGGCGGCATGACCGAGGTTGCGCGCGCCGAGGGCGAGCGCCGTCGTCATGAAGCCCGTATCGAGCATCTCTCGGGAACGCGCAGACGGCGCGGCGGAGAAGGCTTCCGGCGCAACCGCTGGTCCGGGCACGGTCAACTTTCCTCGTGCTCCCGCCTGAGGGGAATGATCTCTCCCCCGGCCAGCTCGCCGATGATCTCCTCGAAATCCTTGGCCTCGCGGAAATTGCGATAGACCGAGGCGAAGCGGACATAGGCCACGCTGTCGAGGTTGCGCAGCCCTTCCATGACGAGTTCGCCGATCTTCTCACTCGGGATCTCGGTCTCGCCTGAGCTCTCGAGCTGGCGCACGATGCCGTTGATCATGCGCTCCACCCGTTCCTCGTCCACAGAGCGCTTGCGCAGCGCGATGGAGACGGACTGCATCAGCTTGTCCCGGTCGAAGGGCACGCGCCGGCCGGAGCGCTTCACCACCGTGAGCTCGCGCAACTGGACGCGCTCGAAGGTCGTGAAACGCCCGCCGCAGTCGGGACAGATGCGCCGCCGGCGGATGACCGAATGGTCGTCCGTCGGGCGCGAGTCCTTCACCTGCGTGTCGAGATTACCGCAATAGGGGCAGCGCATGGCGCTTCTCCGGCCGTGGCGGCCTCAGGGATAGATGGGGAACCGCCGCGTCAGCTCGTGCGCCTTCTCGCGCACGGCGTTCTCCACCGCCGCGTTGTTCTCCTCGCCGTTCTTGGCGAGCCCGGCGAGCACCTCGCCGATGAGCTCGCCGACGCGCCTGAACTCGGCGACGCCGAAGCCGCGCGTCGTGCAGGCCGGCGTGCCGAGCCGGATACCGGAGGTGATCGTCGGCTTCTCGGTGTCGAAGGGCACGCCGTTCTTGTTACAGGTGATGTGCGCGCGGCCGAGCGCCGCCTCGGCCGCCTTGCCGGTGAGGCCCTTGGGGCGCATGTCGACGAGCATCAGGTGGTTGTCCGTGCCGCCGGAGACGACGGCGAAACCCGCCTCCACCATCGTGTCGGCGAGGACCTTGGCGTTCTCGACCACCGAACGGGCATAGACCTTGAACTCGGGCCGCAGCGCCTCGCCGAAGGCCACCGCCTTGGCGGCGATGACGTGCATGAGCGGGCCGCCCTGCAGACCGGGGAAGATGGCGGAATTGATCTTCTTGGCGAGGTCCTCGTCATTGGTGAGGATCATGCCGCCGCGCGGCCCGCGCAGGGTCTTGTGGGTGGTCGTCGTCACCACGTGGGCGTGGGGGAACGGCGAGGGATGCGCCCCGCCGGCCACGAGCCCCGCGAAATGGGCCATGTCGACCATGAAATGGGCACCGACAGCGTCCGCGATCTGACGGAAGCGGGCGAAGTCCCAATGGCGCGAATAGGCCGAGCCGCCGGCAACGATGATCCTGGGCTTGTGCTCGTGGGCGAGGCGCTCGACCTCGTCCATGTCGACGCGCTGGTCGTCCTCGCGCACCGTGTAGTGCACGGGGCGGAACCACTTGCCCGACATGTTGGGCTTGGCGCCGTGCGTCAGGTGCCCGCCCGCGGCGAGGTCGAGGCCCATGAACACGTCGCCCGGCTGGGCGAGCGCCATGAACACGGCTTGGTTGGCCTGCGAGCCGGAATTGGGCTGCACATTGGCGAAGCGGCAGTCGAACAGGCGGCAGGCACGCTCGATGGCGAGTTCCTCGGCGATGTCGACGAACTGGCAGCCGCCGTAGTAGCGGCGCTTGGGATAGCCCTCGGCGTACTTGTTGGTCATCACCGACCCCTGCGCCTCGAGCACAGCTCGCGAAACGATGTTCTCGGAGGCAATGAGCTCGATCTCGGTCTGCTGGCGGCCGAGCTCGAGCGCGACGGCACGGGCGATCTCGGGGTCGGCATCCGCCAGCCCGGCCGAGAAGAAGCTGTTGGACAGATGGGACGGAACGGCGTTGCTCGCGCTCATGGCTTCACCTCGACTTCAGGTCACCGGATCCGGGTCACCGACGATCGGGGGCCGCCCGCCTCCCGAGGCGCTGGACGGGACGTCCAGCCGGGGCGCAAGCCTTTCGTGTGATGACCTACGATATGTTGGGGCGGGCCCTCTCGTCCCGCACGAGAGGTGCATAACACTTCGCTCGACGAGCGCCAACAGGCACCGGACGCTCAACGGCGTCGCACCCGCTGCATGGGCAGGCGCCTGCAACAAGAGACAGCGGCCCGCCAAGGGACGGGCCGCTTCTCGATCGGTCGATGGCAGGTCAGTTGACCGGCTCGGTCTCTTCCGCCTGGGCCGCCGCCATCACGTTCTGCACGCCGAGGCCGTCGCGGTTGTAGACGTCGTCGCGGAACTGCACGATGCCGTCGGGCGACGCCCAGGCCGTGATGTACGTCCAGTAGACGTTCACCGGCCTTGCGAGGCGGGCGTCGATTCGCTCGCCCGAGGCGATCGCCTGGTCGATCGCCGCGCGATCCCAACCGGACGTCTCCTTGAGCAGCCAGGTGATGTAGTCGCGCACGTTCTGCACGCGCACGCAGCCGGACGAGACGAAGCGGAAGTCGTCGCCGAAGATGCCCTTGGCCGGCGTATCGTGCATGTAGACGCCGTGCGGGTTGGGAATGTTGATGCGCACGAAGCCCATCGAGTTGAGGTCCGCGCCGGGATCCTGCCGGAACATGTAGCGCGTGGCCTCGTCGGAGTTCCAGTTGATGCTCTGCGGCGGGACTTCCTGACCCTGGCTGTTGTAGACGCGGATCTTGTTGTCCGACAGGTAGGTCGGGTCCTGCCGCATCTTCGGGATGAGGTCCTTGCGGATGATGGAGGCAGGCACCGTCCAGAACGGGTTGAAATTGATCTCGGTGATCTTGGCGTTCATGATCGGCGACTGACGGTCGATCTTACCGACGCCGGCGGCATGACGGCTGACGACCTGCCCGCCCTCGACCGTCTCGACGAGGGCGGCCGGGATGTTGACGATCACGTAGCGCTCGCCGAGGTCGCCCGAGAGGGCGCGCAGACGCACCAGATTGATCTCGAGCTGGCGCAGGCGGGTATCGACCGGCACGTTGAGCGCGGAAACGGTCGGCCCGTTGACGACTCCGGTCGCATTGAGGCCATGCCGCGCCTGGAAGCGCTTCACCGCGGCCTCGACGTAGGTGTCGAACACCGGCGAGTTACCGGCGGACGGCTCGAGGTCACCGGACAGGATGAGACGCTCGCGCAGGGCGACGACGCCCGGGCCCTTGGCGCCCATGCGCAGCCGCTGGTTGGATGAGACCTGGCCCCAGCCGCCTCGCGCCGCGATCTCGCGATAGTGCGCGATGGCCTGCTCGGTGCCGACGATCGCCTCCTGCGATACCGTCGGCATGAAGGAGCGCTGCACCCGGATCCGGGGCGCCGCATCGTAGCCCTGGCTCCACTCGGCCTGGGAGGCGATCACCATGGGCTGCTGGGCGCCGGCCGGAGCCGAGAGGGCGGCATACGTAACCGCGATGGCGCCGGCAAAGGCGGAGGCATGGAGTTTGGAAACCGAAATGCGCACTGGCAGGAATCCTGATCGTCGAATTCGCTGTGACTGCCGGCGGCGCACAAGAACGCCGCCACATCGCCGCCCGTAGGGACGACTGACCCTAATTAAACCGTCTACGGTTAATCAAGCGTGAGCTGTCGGCGAGCACTCGGGCCAATTTGTGGCAGGCGGCGCCATGATCCGGCCCCATCGCGCGCAAAAATCCGGGCGCTGCAATTATGCAACATCCGGCGACCGTGCCGGGTCGCCGGACGCCTTGCGATTCATGAAAAGGGACATCAGAGCCGGTAGCGGATCTGATCCGTCCAGTAGCGCTCGAGCCGTACGAGGGCCTGATTGAGGTTGCGGAAATCCTCGGCCGTGACGCCGCCGATGGCCTCGATCGTCCGCGTGTGCTTGTCGTAGAGCGTGGACACGATCTCGTGAACCTCGCGCCCGCGGTCGGTCAGGCTGATCCGCACCGAGCGGCGGTCGACCCGCGAGCGCGCATGGTGCAGGTAGCCCATCTCGACGAGCTTCTTCACATTGTAGGACACGTTGGAGCCGAGATAGTAGCCGCGGGTGCGCAGCTCGCTCGCTGTCAGCTCCTTGTCGCCGATGTTGTAGAGCAGCAGCGCCTGCACGGCATTGACGTCCGTGCGCCCGCGGCGCTCGAACTCGTCCTTGATGACGTCGAGCAGACGGCGATGCAACCGCTCCACCAGCGTCAACGCCTCCAAGTAGAGCGGACCGATTTCAGCGTCTATGGAATGAACCGGCGTCGGCTCTACCGTCTTCATCACAGTCCCCATCATACGCCCCATCGCCTGTTACGCAGGCCGGATTGTGATCTTCCGGCCTTTTATGAGGAGTACGATAGCCTGCGCCGATGAAGACGAATTTAAGCAATAGGATGAATCAAATCTTTGCGAAACGTCGTGAATCAAACCTCAACGATCCCTCGGTCATTACGTCCATTCGGCAGACATGCCTCATCTACTCCTTCCCGCATTCGCTGCAGGCTGTCCCTCATTGCAACCGACGTTGACGCCCGGTGCAAGGGAAAAGATCGCCAGCCGGTGCATTTCCCTTGCAATGAGTCCGCAAAGGAAGGCCGCCGAGCACAAGACATCAGTCTTCCTGGCGCGCCGCTTTCCATGAAATCGCGAGATAGAGCAGGATGAGCGAGACGAATGCGCTCAGCGTCATGGCATTGCTCATGACGATACGCGGAAAGAACAAGGCGAGAATGATGTGGCTCGTGACGGCCAGAAGCCACATCACGCCGCCCCACGTGCTCGTCAGCCACAGGCCGACGGCCGCCACGAGGTCGATGACGGCGAAGTAGATGATGGTGGCCTGGAAGGACAGCGAGCGCGCCTCGAAGGCGACGCCCTCCCCCGGGCCGAAGCCGAGCAGCACGGCCCAGGCGCCGAGACCCTTCACCAGCCAGGCGCAGGCCATCACGCGCATGAACCAGACGAGCATCTGGTCCCAGCGCAGGGCGGCCGCCCGCTCGTGCAGGGCGATGGCATCGAGCAGCCCGCGCGTCGTGCCGGGTGGTTCGCCCGGCTGCCCGCCACGGGCCTCGTCGTCTCCGCCGTGCTGGAACATGCCCATCACCCCTTTCCGCCGGGAAGGGCCGGCCATCTCAATCGATGGCGAGGTCGCCTTCCGGTAAAGGGGCGAAATAAGCCGCGATCGCCTCGCTTGTCACCTCCTCGACGCGCTGCGGGCGCCATTTCGGCGCCTGGTCCTTGTCCACGATCACGGCGCGCACCCCCTCGTAGAAGTCGTGCCCTTCCGCGATGCGCGAGACGATGCGGTACTCCAGCCGCATGGCCTCGGCGAAAGTGAGGCTGGCGCCGCGGCGCATCTGCTCGCGGGCAATCGCCATGCTGGTCGGCGACTTGGTGCGCATGAGCGCCGCCAGCCTGCCTGCATTTTCAGAGCTTTGGCCAGTTTCGCTCAGCAATCGATTCAGGATGTCGGGGATGTCCGCCCCGGCAAAGCAGCGGTCGATCATCGCCCGCTCGCCGGCGAGCGGCGGCGCGCCGGGATCGACGGCATGGGCGGCGAGCACCGCCGCGATGTCGCCGCCCGCGCATAAATCGTCCAGCACCTGCCCCATGGCCGAGGAGGCGACCGCGTGGGTGGCGATGCCGAGGGCGCAGGCATCGGCAAGGCCGATGCGCTCCCCCGTCACGGCGAGATAGGTGCCGGCGGCGCCGGGCAGCCGCGGCAGGGCGTAGGTGGCGCCGACATCCGGGAAGAAGCCGATGCCGACCTCCGGCATGGCGAACATCAGCTTCTCGCTCGCCACCCGGTGGCTGCCGTGCAGGGACAGGCCGACGCCGCCGCCCATGACGATGCCGTCGATAAGCGCGACATAGGGCTTGGTGTAGCTCTTGATGCGGGCGTTGAGCTTGTACTCCTCGCCCCAGAAGGTACGCGCCTCGTCGATGCGCCCTTCCCGCCCGAGATCGTGCAGCCGGCGGATGTCGCCGCCGGCACAGAAGGCCCTGCCGCCGGCCCCGGTGACGACGACGCGGGTGACGGCCGGATCCTTCTCCCAGGCGTCGAGCGCGGCGCGCATGGCGCGCACCATGCCGAGGGTGAGCGCGTTGAGCGCCTTCGGACGGTTGAGTGTGACGACGCCGGCAGCGCCGCGCCGCTCGCACAGGATTTCCGCTTCCGCCGCCTGATCGGACTGCACGTCGTCTCCTCCCTCAAGGTCTTGCATCGAGCACGTCTTCGACGGGCAAGGTGCCGGCGCGCGTGCCAAGCGTCAACGCGCACCGGCGCGGGGCACGGCGGGGAAAAATGCACGGCCCGGTGTGGCGAATGGCTGTGCGGCATCGGCACGTCTTCCGGGCCGCCGCGCGATCATGCTAGGGCAAGGGGGCACGATGGACAGCGACGGCGCCAGGCCGGACCTGCATGAAGCGCCCGACCTGCGGCACGAGCGAGACTTCGAGAGCGACACCATGACATCCAAGACCGTCAGCCCCCTCGACGAGCGCAAGCGTGCGGGCGGGGAGATGCTCGCCGCGCCGGCCCTGCCGGTGCCCGTCAAGCGCCCGCGCCGCAACCGCAAAGCGCAGTGGGCCCGTCGGCTGGTGCAGGAGAACGTGCTGACGACGAACGATCTCATCTGGCCGCTCTTCGTCATCGCCGGCGACAAGCTGCGCGTGCCGGTCGCCTCCATGCCGGGCGTCGAGCGGCTGTCGGTCGACATGGCCGTGCGCGACGCCGAGCGGGCGGCCGCGCTCGGCATCCCGGCGATCGCCCTCTTCCCCTATACGGACCCGGCCCTGCGCGACGAGGCCGGCAGCGAGGCCCATAATCCCGACAACCTCGTGTGCCAGGCCGTGCGCGCCATCAAGCACGCCGTGCCGGAGGTCGGCATCGTCACCGACGTTGCGCTCGATCCCTATACCAGCCATGGGCATGACGGCGTGCTCGCGGGCGAGACCATCCTCAACGATGAATCGGTCGCCCTGCTCGTGCGGCAGGCGCTGGTGCAGGCCGAAGCCGGCTGCGACATCATCGCCCCGAGCGACATGATGGACGGGCGCGTCGCTGCGATCCGCGCCGCGCTCGACGGGGCCGGCTTCCAGAACGTGCAGATCATGGCCTATGCCGCCAAATATGCCTCCGCCTTCTACGGGCCGTTCCGCGACGCCATCGGCACCAGCGCGACGCTTGTCGGCGACAAGCGCACCTACCAGATGGACCCGGCCAATTCCGACGAGGCCATGCGCGAGATTGCCATGGATCTCGAGGAAGGCGCCGACATGATCATGGTCAAGCCGGGCCTGCCCTATCTCGACATCGTGCGCCGGGCCAAGGACACCTTCGGCGTGCCGACCTTCGCCTATCAGGTGTCGGGCGAATACGCGATGATCGAGGCGGCGGCCCGCAACGGCTGGTTGGACGGCGAGCGGGCCATGGTCGAGAGCCTCCTCGCCTTCAAGCGTGCCGGTGCCGACGGCATCCTGACCTATTTCGCACCCCGGATTGCGGAGAAGCTCGGCCGCGCGCTCTAAAGGCCCCTTTCGCGGCGCGCGGCGCCCGCTACAGTGCGGCCATGCTGCGCCGCATCCTCCTGCTCCTTGCTGCCTGCCTTGCCCTTGCGGGCTGCGGGCGCGGCGTCGATGCGGAGCAGGCGCGCATCTGCCGGCAGGCGATCCCGGCCCTCAACGCCGATGGCGCGAACTTTCGCCTGTCGGAGCCGCGCCCCGGGCCGGGACGCAACGAGGTGCTGATCCAGTACGAGGTCGGCACCCCGCGTGGCACGCGCCGACGGACAATCACCTGCCGTTTCGCCGGCACCGGCTTTGCCGCGGGCAAGGCACGGCTCGTCGGCATCACGACCGAGCGGGGGGCGCTCAGCGACGCCTCCGTCTATTTCCTGCAGCGCTTCTATCTCGAGACGCCAGAGGCGGCTGCATCCGACCCGGAGCGGAGGGCGGGCGCAGCGCGCGTGCTGCAACTGCCCTCGCCCCTCGCCTACGGCCTCCAGCAGGCCCTTGCCGCTCTGCCGATGGCGGCGATCTACGGCCTCCTTGCGGCCTCCTATGCACTCATCTTCGGTCTCGTGCGGCGCATCATGCTCGGCTTCGGCGAGTTCGCCGTACTCGGCGGCATGGCGGCGACGCTGACCATCGCGCTCTCCGTCGCCGGCGGCGTCGTGACGCCGCTGCCGGGCCTTCTGTCGGGTCTTGTCGTCGCGGTGATGGCGGGCGCCCTGCACGGGCTCGTCGCGGGGCGGCTTGCCGTCGTGCCACTGCTGCGCCTCAAGGGCCAGCAGATCGTCATCGTGACGGTCGGGCTCTCCATCGCGCTCGCCGAATACCTGCGCCTCGCCCAGGGCGAGAGCGGACGCTGGGTGCCGCCGGTGTGGAATGCGACACTCGGCATTGCCGGGACCCGCGATTTCCTCGTCACCGTCACGCCCATGTCGCTCCTCGTCACCGCCACGGGCGCGCTGGCGGCCGGACTCCTCATCATCCTGCTGGCACGCACGCACTTCGGCCGCGCTTGGCGGGCCTATGCCGACGATCCCGTGGCCGCCGCCCTTTTCGGCATCGACGGGCGCGTGCTGTTCTCGCTCACCTTCGCCCTCGCGACCGGCCTTGCCGCGCTCGCGGGCTTCCTGATGGTCGCGCAATATGGCGGCGTCGGCTTTTCCGGCGGGCTGGCACTCGGGCTGAAGGCGCTCGTCGCGGCGGTCGTCGGCGGCATCGGCTCGGTCGCCGGCGCGCTCGCCGGAGGACTCATCATCGCCGCAGTGGAGGCCGCCTGGTCGGCGGCCCTGCCGATCGAGCTGCGCGACATCGCGGTCTACTGCCTGCTCGTGCTATTCCTCGTGCTGCGGCCGGGCGGGTTGTTCGGCGAACGCCACCTTGTGCCGCGCGAGATATGAGCCGCCGCGCAGCATCTGCGATAGGCCGCGCGGTCGGCGTCGATTAAGGGGAGCGGCTGGCAAGCCATGCTGGAGGACGTATCGGGAATGACCGCTGAGCGGCACGCCATCACCCTCGCGGATGTCGAAGCGGCGGCGGCCATCGTCGCCGGAAAGGTGCTGCGCACCCCGATGATGCCCGCTCCGCGCCTGTCGGCGCTCACCGGCGCCGAGGTCTTCGTCAAGCACGAGAACATGCAGGCGACCGGCTCCTTCAAGGAGCGCGGCGCGCTGGTGAAGCTGACGCGCCTCACCGACGACGAGCGCCGGCGCGGCGTCATCGCCATGTCCGCCGGCAATCACGCCCAGGCGGTCGCCTATCACGCGCGGCGGCTCGGCATTCCCGCCACCATTGTGATGCCCGAGGCGACGCCCCTCGTGAAGGTGGAGAACACCCGGGCGCACGGGGCGCGTGTCGTCCTCTTCGGCGAGACGCTGTACGAATCGGCCGAGCGGGCCCGTGCCATCGCCGCCGAGGAAGGGCTCGTCTTCGTCCACCCCTACGACGATCCGGCCGTCATGGCGGGTCAGGGCACCATCGCGCTCGAGATGCTGGCCGACGTGCCGGACCTCGACACGCTCGTCGTGCCCATCGGCGGCGGCGGCCTGTTCTCCGGCATCGCCGTGGCGGCGAAGGCGCTGAAGCCCGGGATCGACGTCGTCGGCGTCGAGGCCCTGCTCTACCCCTCCTTCCACAATGCCATCACGGGCGCCGACCTGCCCATCGGCGGACCGACACTGGCCGAGGGCATCGCGGTCAAGACCGTAGGCACGATGACGCTGCCGATCGTGCGGGCGCTCGCGAGCGAGATCATCCTCGTCGAGGAAGCGGCGATCGAACGGGCGGTCAACGCCTATGCCACCCAGCAGCGCACCATGGCGGAGGGCGCGGGCGCGGCCGGCCTCGCTGCCATGTTCGCCCGGCCGGAGCGCTTCAGCGGCAGGAAGGTGGGGCTCGTCCTGTGCGGCGGCAACATCGACGCGCGGCTCCTCGCCTCGGTGATGGTGCGCGAGCTGGAGCGGGCGGAACGGATCGTCTCCTTCCGCATTACAACGAGTGACAGGCCGGGACTGCTCGGCCGTGTCGCCAGCCGGCTGGGGGAACTCGGTGCCAATATCCTCGAAGTTTCGCACGGGCGCCTCTATCTCGATGTCCCGGCCAAGGGGGTCACCATCGACCTCACGGTCGAGACCCGCGATGCCGAGCACACCCGCGCCATCCTCGCCGCGCTCGAGGCGGACGGGCTCGCTCCGCGCCGGGTCGATGCCCGCGGCCTGAGCGAGACGCCGTGAGGCACCACGACCAGCCGCCCCCTCGAAACAGGACAGGATCCATGAGTGAGAACATGCCGACGCTGCCGCCCGAGGCCACCGCGGGCGTGCTGACGCCACGCCTCTTCGCCTATCTCGTCGACATCTGCGTCATCGCCGTGCTCATGGTGATGCTGTTCGTCATCGTGGCGGTGCTCGGGGTCTTCACCTTCGGGCTCGCCTGGTTCCTGTTCCCGCTCGTCGGGGCAGGCACGGGCGTGCTCTACAGCGCGGTCACGGTGGGCGGCAGCCGGCAGTCGACCATCGGCATGCGCATGTTGGGCCTCAGGGTGATCGGTCCCGGCGGCACGCGGGTCGACTTCATCACCGCAGCCGTCCATGCTCTCCTCTTCTACGTCGCGGCCGGCACCGTGCTGGTGCTGGTGATCGACATCCTCGTCGGCCTCCTGCGCGACGACCGGCGGCTGCTGCACGACGTGCTCACGGGGCTGACGATCGTGAACGCACGGTAACGGCGCTTGAGCGCCGTCAGGGCGGTGGTATCGTCAGTGGATACTCTCGCGGGCGATGGACGGAGGGAGGAACGAGGTGACGACGCAACCGCGCGACGCGCCGCAGTTCTACCTGACGGCGCCCTCGGCCTGCCCCTATCTGCCGGGTCGGGAAGAGCGAAAGGTCTTCACTCATCTCATCGGCCGGCGGGCCGCCGAGATCAACGACATCCTGACGCAAGGCGGCTTCCGCCGCTCGCAGACCATCGCCTACCGCCCGGCCTGCGAGCACTGCAAGGCCTGCGTCTCGGTCCGCATCGTCGTCGATGCCTTCCGGCCGGGGCGTAACCTGAAAAGGGTGCTCCGGGCCAATGCCGACCTCGCCGGCGCCATGGGCGAGCCGATCCCCACCTCCGAGCAATATTCGCTCTTCCGCCACTATCTCGAGGCGCGCCATTCCGACGGCGGTATGGTGGACATGACAATGCTCGACTACGCCATGATGGTGGAGGATAGCCACGTGCCGACGCGCCTCGTCGAATACCGGCGGCGCGGGCCAGATACGGGCATCAACGGCCGCGGCACGGGCGACCTCGTGGGGGTGGCACTCACCGACGTGCTCGGCGACGGCCTGTCGATGGTCTATTCCTTCTACGATCCGGACGACGGCGAGCGCAGCCTCGGCAGCTTCATGATCCTCGACCATATCGCCAAGGCACGGCGCCTCGGGTTGCCTTATGTCTACCTCGGCTACTGGGTCGAGGGTTCGCGCAAGATGGCCTACAAGGCCCGCTTCCTGCCGCAGGAGCGGCTCTATCCGCAGGGTTGGGTGCGCTTCGGCTGAGGGTTCCCGCGACACTCCCGTTTCCCGGACGCATGCAGCGGAGCGGAATGCGACCCGGGGACCAGCGCAATGACTCGCCGGAGGCGCCGAGATGAGTCCCCAGGGCACGACGGCGCACCCCGGTTTCGGCCCCTTGCCCCAGCTTTCCCACATCGACGGGCTTGACGACGGCGCACAGCCAAGGAAGTGTCGCGGCATCGATTAGGAGTCCCCTGATGTCGTACACCACCTCCACCCCTCATGCCGCGCCCCTGGCGCGTCTTGTCGGTTCCTCCGCCCTGCGCCGGGCCACCGTCGTGCTTCTCGGCAGCTGGCTCATCGCGGCCTCGGCTTGGATCGAGGTGCCGATGTATCCGGTGCCCATGACGATGCAGACCTATGCGGTGCTGCTGGTCGGCGCGCTCTGCGGCTGGCGCCTGGCGAGCGAGACGCTGGTGGCCTATCTCGCGCAGGGCCTCGCCGGCCTTCCGCTCTTCGCCGGCGGCAATGCCGGGCTCCTCTACGCCATGGGGCCGACGGGCGGCTATCTCGTGGGCTTCCTCCTCGCCGCCGCCTTCGTCGGCTGGCTCGCCGACCAGGGCTGGAACCGCCACTACGGCAAGCTCGCGGTCTCGCTCCTCGTCGGCCACCTCATCGTCTTCGTGCCGGGCGTCGCCTGGCTCGCCCATCTCATCGGCTTCGAGAAGGCGATCGCCGCCGGCTTCGTGCCCTTCATCCTCGGCACGGTGCTGAAGTCGGCCCTCGCCTATGCGAGCGTCGTGGCGCTCGACCGCCGGCGCTGAGCGCGCGACACGATTCGATCCGGAAGGGCGGGCCTCGGGCCCGCCCTTTTCATTTCGGCGCCACCTCGACCGTAAGGCGCATCTCGGGGTGGATGCCGCAGGTGACGAGGAACTGCCCGGGCTCCTCGAAGGATAGGACCACCTTGTCGCCGGGTTCCTGCGCGCCGGAGCTGTAAGCGAGGCGCGGATCGTCGACACGCACGTTGTGGGTGCGGGTGTCGTCGTTGACCACGGTGAGCCCCTCGCCCGCGCGGATGCGCACGTGATCCGGCGCGAAGCGCTTGCCGGCCTGGCCGATGGTGGACACCGACACGGCCCCGACGCTGCCCGGCGCCGCTTCCACATGCGGCGGCAGCGAGGCCGGTCGCGGCGGATCCTCGCTCGACAAGGTACCGAGGAAGGCGATGAGCTGGCCCCTCTCCTCCTCGCTCAGCGACAATCCCTTGGGCAGGTCGGCCGACAGTGTCGGCCGGTCGACGATGCCGCGCTCGTAATGGGCGACGACATCCTCCAGCGTCGCCAGAGCGCCGTCGTGCATGTAGGGCGCCGTCCAGGCGATCTCGCGCAGGCTCGGCGTCTTGAAGGCGTGATCGGCCGCCGCAAGGCCGAGGGCGGCGCCCCGGCCGCGGTCGTCGCCGGGAAGGCCGATGTCGTGGAAGGCCTCGTCGGTGAAGCGCCAGCCGCTGTGGCAGGCGACGCAGCCGGCCTTGCCGGTGAAGAGGCGGAAGCCGGCGATCTCGTCCGCCGTCAGGGCGTCGCGCTCGCCCGCCACGAAGCGGTCGAAGCGGGTCACCGGCGAGACGAGCGTGCGCTCGAAGGCGGCGAGCGCCCGTGACAGGTTGAGCCTGTCGACCACCGGGCGCTCGGGAAAGGCCTCGGCGAAGGCCGTGCGCATCGCCGCATCGTCCGAGAGGCGGGCAACGACCTCCTCCAGCTTTGCGCCCATCTCGACCGGGCTCTCGATGGGCCCGGTCGACTGGCTCTCCAGGCTCGTGGCCCGCCCGTCCCAGAAAAAGGTGCGGCCCCAGGCGAGGTTCCAAAGCGCCGGCGTGTGTCGCGGCAGGCGGCTGCCGGCGATGCCGCGGCCGCGCGGTACCCCGTCGGCAAAGCCGAGCTGCGGATCGTGGCAGGACGCACAGGCGAGGCTGCCATCCCCCGACAGGCGCGTGTCGAAGAAGAGTGCCTGACCGAGCGTGACCTGCCGCGCATCGTCGTCCGCAGCGGAGGGGCGCCGCGCGGGACGGGCAAAGGCGGCGAGGACATCGGCTGGTACGGAAGGCGGCGTTTCGGCCGCCGACAGCCCGGTGCAGAGTACGACGGCGCAGGCACCGGCGGCCGCGCGCCACGGCCGCCGCACGGCCCAGCCAAGGGCTGTGCCGAACCTGCTAGCGGCGCGCATCATCGTTCACATCAGCTTGCCGATCTCGATCTCGGCCTTGGCGATGAGCCCGAGCACCTCTGAGACGTCGAGCACCGGCTTGTCCGGCGCGACCGCATGGGGCCAGGCCTTCTTCAACTCGCCCAGCTCGCGCTGCAGGGCGGCATAGGCCCCGGCGTTCTTCTTCTCGAGGTCGGGCGCGACGGCCGCCAGCATCTGCTCGGCCTGAAGGATGAAGCCGCGCGAATCCTGATACTCGACGACGAGCTTGAACTTGCCGTCCTCGATGGCCGCTTCGTATTCCTCGCCGGCGGTGTTGAGCACCTCGAGCACGGCATCGAGCGTCAGACCCGGCCAGTCGGCGGTCTTCGCCTGCACCGCCGCGTCGGCGGCCGCGAGGCGATCGCGCACCGTCTTCAGCGCCCCCTCGTAAGCCTCCTGCTTCTGCGCCTTCACCGTCTGGGCGAGCACCTTGAGCGCCGCGGCGAAGGGCGGGATGCCGAAGCTCTCGAGATCGCCGGCGATGCCGCCGTAGAGCTCCTCCGCCGGGTGGAGGAAATGCACCATCGCCTCGCTCCAGCGCCCCGCCTCGACCAGTTCGTTGCCCACGGTCAGGTGACCGCTGATGAGGGCGAGATCGCGCGTCAGGCGCAGGTCCGGCGCCAGCTGGGCACCGCCGCCCTCGCCTTCGCCATCCCCAGCCGGGGCATGGCCGGCATGGCTCTCCGTCACGCGCAGGACGAGATGGCGAGCCGCCGACGCCTCGCCGGGCGCCGCCTGCTCGATGCCGCGCGCCAGCGGCTGCGCCTCGGCGGGGGCGCCGACGCCGGTGCCGGCGAGCACGGCCGCACCGAGGCCGACCCAGACTTTCCTCGACTTGATCATGGCTGGTCTCCAGATCCGAGAATGGAATTGTTACAATTAAAATTTCTATTCATTTTCATAGCCTTAGCTATTTGCTATGCCCGTTCCGGTCAATGGAGACATGAAAGATGCTCGTCCTCATCGGCGATGTCCTGACGGCGGAAGACCTCTCGCAGACCCGGGAGACGCTGGCCCACTTGCCCTTCGAGGACGGGCGTGCGACGGCGGGCCGCAGCGCCCGGCTCGTCAAGGACAACGAGCAGGCGCGGGAGAGCGCGGCCGTGCGGGGCCTGCGCGAGAGGATCTCGGCGCGCATCCTCGCCAATCCCGTCTTTGCGGCGGCGGTCCGGCCCAAGGCGCTGACTCCGATCCTCTTCAGCCGCTACGGCGCCGGCCGGGCCTATGGCACGCATGTCGACAACCCGATCATGCACGGGCTGCGCACGGACGTGTCCTTCACGCTCTTCCTCGCCGATCCGCAGACCTACGAGGGCGGCGAACTCGTCATCGAGAGCGCGGCGGGCGAGGAGGCGATCAAGCTGCCCGCCGGCCATCTCGTCGCCTATCCCTCGACGACGCTGCACCGCGTCGAGGCCGTGCGCACCGGCGAACGCCTCGCGGCGGTCGGCTGGGCACGCAGCTACGTGCGGGACGGGGCGCAGCGCGAGTTGCTCTTCGACCTCGACACCGCGCGCACGCAGCTGTTCGAACAGCACGGCAAAACGCCGGAATATGACCTGCTTGCGAAATGCGCCGCGAACCTGACACGCATGTGGGCGGAGGATTGAGGAAACCGGCACGGCCGGCGGATGGGGAAGCACCGCCGCATGGCCTTCGAACCGCTTCCCCCGTCTCCGCCATTTCGCCGTTTCCACCGCTTCCGCCGTCATACCCGCGCTTGTCGCGGGCATCCACGCCGTCCACGCTCGTGCAGGGGTGAAAGGCGTGGATGGCCGGGACAAGCCCGGCCAAGACGGGCGGGGAGGTTGTGCCGCGCTCTTCCCGCTTCCTTTGCGCAGCCGTCTCCACTGTCATGCCCGCGCTCGTCGCGGGCATCCACGCCGTGACGCTCGCGCAAGGCTGAAAGGCGTGGATGGGCGGGACGAGCCCGGCCATGACGGGCGGAGAGATTGCGCCACGCTCTTCCCGGTCCATTTGCGTAACCGTCCCCGCCGTCATGCCCGCGCTCGTCGCGGGCATCCACGCCGTCCACGCTCGCGCAAGGCTGAAAGGCGTGGATGGCCGGGACAAGCCCGGCCATGACGAACCGGGGAGGTTGTGCCTCACTCTTCCCGTTCCATTTGCGTAACCGTCTCCGCCGTCATGCCCGCGCTTGTCGCGGGCATCCACGCCGTTCACGCTCGCGCAGGGTTGGAAGGCGTGGATGGCCGGGACGAGCCGGCCATGACGGGCGCAGAGGTTGTGCCACGCTCTTCAGCCCCGCCCCCGCCTTCACTCGTCCAGCATCGAATCGACGAAAAGCTCGGGGTCGAGGAAGAACTCGCGCAGGACCCGGAAATGGTCCGTGTCCTCGATACGCGCCGGAAACAGGCCGGCGCGGGTGAGCATCCTGAGGTCGGCGCCCGGATAGGCCATGAGGAGCGGCGCATGGGTGGCGATGACCACCTGGCAACGGCCGGACTGCTCCATGGCGCGCAGGATCTTCATGAACTCGATCTGCCGCGAAGGCGAGAGGGCCGATTCCGGCTCGTCGAAGAAATAGACGCCCTGCCCCGCGCAGCGCTCGCGGAAGAAGGCGAGGAAGCCCTCGCCGTGCGACATCTCCAGCCAGTCGGGCGGCGGGCCGCTCAGCGGCTCCTTCGCGGCCTCGACCATGTAGCGCACGAGGGAGAAGAAGGTCTCGGCGCGAAAGAAATAGCCGCGCGTGATGCGCGGCAGCCAGGAGAGCGCGAGCGCGTCGGCAAGCGTCGCCTCGTCGTCGTGGCTGCCGAGCCGGTGGCCGGTCGCGCCGCCGAAATGGCCGAAGCCGGCCTTGACGGCGATGCCCTCGAGCAGCGTCGACTTGCCCACCCCGTTCTCGCCCACGATGACGGTGACGGGATGGGTGAAGGCGATCTCGAATTCCCGCTTCCGGAACATCGGCAGGCAGAAGGGATAGGCCGCCCAGTCGCCGACCTTCTCCGGCACCAGCGCGACGCGCTTCAGATAGGGCGCCGGCAGGTTGACGGGGCGCGACCTGCGCATCTTCGCTGCCCGTCAGCCGCCGAACCTGTTGTTACGCGGAAAACCCTTCGGCGGCAGGCGGCCGGCATCGCCGCGGTTGCCGAGCCAGTCCTTCAGGTCGTCGCCGGCCACCGTCCAGGTGCGGCCGGAGGTGTCCTTCCAGGTCAGACCCTCGGCGAGGGCGAAAACCTTCACGTCCGACAGGCCGCCATCCTTGTATTTCTGCAGGCGCACGCCGCGGCCGCGCGCCATCTCGGCCACCTGCGCGAGAGGGAAGGCCAGGAGCTTGCGATTCTCGCCGACGATGGCGACATGGTCGCCCTCCGCCGGCACGCAGGCGGCGGCCTTGTAGGGTGCGGAGACGTTGAGCACCTGCTTGCCCTTGCGGGTGTTGGCGACGACGGTATCGGCCGCGGCAACGAAGCCGCGCCCCTCGCTCGACACCAGCAGCAGCTTCGTCTCCGGCCGATACGGGAAGGCGCCGACGATATCCGCGCCCTCGTCGAGATCGGCCATCAGGCGCACCGGATCGCCGAAGCCGCGCCCGCCGGGCAGCTTCGACGCCTCGAGCGTGAACACCTTGCCGTTGCTGGCGAGCACCAGGATCTTGGCCGTCGTCTCCGTGTGGAAGGCCACCTTGAGGGCGTCGTCGCCCTTGAACTGCAGGGTCGAGAAATCGGCCACGTGGCCCTTGAGCGCCCGGATCCAGCCCTTCTCGGAGAGGACGACCGTGACGGGCTCGCGCTCGACCATGGCCTCCGTAAGGTCGATGATGGCCGCCTCCGGCGCCTCGGCGAAGGTGGTGCGGCGGCGCCCCAGCGGGGTCTCGGGCCCGAAGGTCTTTTTGACCTCGCGGACCTCCCAGGCCACCGTCTTCCACTGCTTGTCCTCGGAGGCGACGAGTTCCTCGATGCTGCTCTTTTCGGCAGTGAGTTCGTCGAACTCCTTGCGCAGCTCCATCTCCTCGAGCTTGCGCAGGGAGCGCAGCCGGGTATTGAGGATGGCGTCGGCCTGCACCTCGGTGAGGGAGAAGACCTTCATCAGCTCGGCCTTCGGCTCGTCCTCCTCGCGGATGATGCGGATCACCTTGTCGAGGTCGAGATAGACGATGAGCAGGCCGCCGAGGATCTCGAGCCGGCGCTCGATCTCGCCGAGGCGGTGGCGCGAACGGCGCAGCAGCACCTCGCGGCGGTGGTCGAGCCACTCGCGCAGCGCCTCGGCCAAGCCGAGCACGCGCGGCACTTGGCCGGCCGTCAGCACGTTCATGTTGAGCGGCACGCGGCTCTCGAGATCGGTGAGCCGGAAGAGCGATTCCATCAGGAGGACGGGATCGACGGTGCGGGCGCGCGGCTCGAGCACTATGCGCACGTCCTCGGCCGATTCGTCCCGCACGTCGGCGAGGAGCGGCAGCTTCCGCTCCTGCAGCAGCTCCGCGATCTTCTCGATGAGGCGTGCCTTGGCGACGCCGTAGGGAATCTCGGTGACGACGGCGACCCAGCCGCCGCGGCCGGTATCCTCCTTCTCCCAGCGTGCCCGCACGCGGAAGGAGCCGCGGCCGGTGCGGTAGGCGTCGAGGATCGATTCGCGCCCGTCGACGATGATGCCGCCGGTCGGGAGGTCCGGCCCCTGCACGAAGGTGAGGAGCTGCTCCGAAGACGCGCGCGGATGGCCGATAAGGTAGAGCGCGGCATCGCACAGCTCGGCGACATTGTGCGGCGGGATCGATGTCGCCATGCCGACGGCGATGCCCTGGCTGCCGTTGGCGAGGAGGTTCGGGAAGGCTGCCGGCAGGACGATGGGCTCGCGGTTGGCCTCGTCGTAGGTGTCGCGGAAATCGACGGCGTCCTCGTCGATGCCTTGCAGCAGGAGGCGCGCCACCTCCGTCATGCGCGCCTCGGTGTAGCGCATGGCAGCCGCGTTATCGCCGTCGATATTGCCGAAGTTGCCCTGCCCCTCGATCAGCGGGTAGCGCTGGGCGAAATCCTGCGCGAGGCGCACAAGCGCATCGTAGATCGCCTGGTCACCGTGCGGGTGGAACTGACCCATGACGTCGCCGACGACGCGGGCAGACTTCTTGAAGGCGGCGCCGGGATCGAGCCTCAGGAGGCGCATGCCGTAGAGGATGCGCCGGTGGACCGGCTTCAGGCCATCGCGGGCATCGGGCAGCGCCCGGTGCATGATGGTGGACAGCGCATAGGCGAGGTAGCGCTCCTCGAGCGCGTCCTTGAGATTGATGTTCTCGATGCTGCCACCGGACGGCGGATCGACAGGCTTGCCCATTCCCAATTCCTCTCTTGGGGAACGGGTAGCGAACATGGCGCCGCACCGCAAGTGCGACGGGGGTCCAGGTTGCTGCAGCCGTGCTTCGCGGAACGAGGCGACGTCGCTCCGTGTTCCAGCGAGCGGGGAGCGGATTCCGTCAGGTCGCCTCGCCGCGCGCGAGAAACTCGATCAGGCGCCGGCGGGCATCCGGCTCGGCAAGGCCGCGCGGCTCGTAGACGTGGCGGGCGAAGAAGAGCCCCGTCAGCTGGAAGCCGGCGAGCACGTCGCGGACGCCGATCGTGTCGACGAGGCCGCCCTCGCGCAGGAAGGAGGGCAGCGGCAACAGCCGGTCACCGTAGGGCTCGCCGGCGGTGCGCGAGACGGCACGGCCCGATTTCGGCGAGACATAGACGAGTTCCTGCGTGCTGCCGGTGGCGGCGCAACTCGAAAGGTCGAGGCCGAAACCGAGCCCTGCAAGCACCGCCAGTTCGAAACGCACGATGAGCGCCGGGGCGATGGCGGGGTCGTCCATGTGCTCCATGAGCACGGTCAGCGCCTCGTAGAGGCCGGGATGCGGGTCGCGTTCCGGCATCAGGCGCAGCAGGGCCGTCAGGGTGCCGAGGCCGTGAAGCGCGAGCGGGGATGCGATGAAACGGGCGGCGCGGATGGCCGTGGCCTCCACCGCATAGAGGCCGAGGTGTTCCTCGATGCGGGCGCGCCAGACGACGGCGACGCTATTGCCCGGCTGCAGGACGGGCTGCAGGCGGCGCGAGCGCCCGCCGCGCACGAGGCCCATGTGGCGGCCGTGCGCCGCCGTCATCAGCTCGAGGATGACATTGGCCTCGCCGTGGCGCCTGGCGCCGAGCACGATGCCTTCGTCCTGCCATTCCATGGCTCACCCGGATGGCACGCCCGGCGGGGCTCAGCCCTTCGGAAACTCCAGCCCCATCTCGCGGTAGCGGGCGGGATCGTCACTCCAATTCTCGCGCACCTTGACGAAGAGGAACAGGTGCACCTTCGTCTCGGCAACCTCGGCGATCTCCGACCGGGCGAGCGAGCCGATGGTCTTGATGGTCTGGCCACCCCTGCCGAGCACGATCTTGCGCTGGCTTTCGCGCTCCACATAGATGGTCTGCTCGATGCGCACCGAGCCGTCCTTCATCTCTTGCCACTGCTCGGTCTCGACGGTCGAGGAATAGGGCAGTTCGTCGTGCAGCCGCTCGAACAGCTTCTCGCGCGTGATCTCGGCCGCCAGCATGCGCAACGGCGCGTCCGACACCTGGTCCTCCGGGTACAGCCAGGGTCCCGGCGGCATCATGGCGGCGAGCTTGGCGCGCATGCCGGCGACGCCGCTGCCGGACAGCGCCGAGACCATGAAGGTCTCGGCGAAGGGCTGGCGGGCGTTGATGTCAGCGGCGAGATGAAGCAGCTTCTCCTTCTGCACCAGGTCGACCTTGTTGAGAATGAGCACCTTCGGCTGGCGAATGTCCGCGAGCTTGCCCAGGATGGCCTCGCTCTCATCGTCGAGGCCCTTGCGCGCGTCGATGAGGAGGCAGACGACATCCGCATCCCCCGCCCCGCCCCAGGCCGAGGTCACCATGGCGCGGTCGAGCCGGCGCTTGGGCCTGAAAATGCCCGGCGTATCGACGAAGATGACCTGACTCTCGCCTTCGAGCGCGATGCCACGCACGAGGGCGCGCGTCGTCTGCACCTTGCGCGAGACGATAGACACCTTGGTGCCGACGAGGGCGTTGACGAGCGTCGACTTGCCGGCATTTGGTGCGCCGATCAGGGCCACGAAGCCGCAGCGCGTCGCCTCGCCTGCCGCAGGAGCATTTTCTGCGGCGTTTCCGCCGGCGTTATCGTCAGACATCCTGGTTCACCGTCCAGATCCTCTCGCGCAGCAGGAAGGCCTCGGCCGCCGCCTGCTCGGCGTTGCGCTTGGCCGTGCCGCGCCCTTGCGCCTGCGCCATGCCCTCGACATTGACACCGACGACGAACTCGGGCGCATGGTCCGGCCCGGAACGCTCGACGAGCTCATAGGTAGGCGCCGGCAGGCCGCGCCCCTGCGCCCACTCCTGCAGCGCCGTCTTGGCGTCGCGCAGGGGGCGGCGCGGGGCGTGGAGGCGCGCCGCGAAGGCCCGCTCGACCAGCGCGCGCGCCGCCTCGTAGCCTCCGTCGAGGAAGACCGCGCCGACGATGGCCTCGCACACGTCGGCAAGGATAGCACGGTTGCGCCGCGCCCCGGAGGAAACTTCGCCGTCGCCGAGGTGCAGGTGCGGCCCCACGTCCCAGGCGAGGGCGACTTCGGCGCAGCTCTCCTTGCGCACGAGCTCGGCGAGGCGGCGCGACAGCTCGCCCTCCTCCGCCGCCGGGAAGGCGGCGAGCAGCATGTCGGCGACCGACAGGCCGAGCACCCTGTCGCCCAGGAACTCGAGACGCTGGTAGGAGCGCGTCTTGTCGGAGGGCGAGGCGCTGACATGGGTCAGCGCACGCTTCAGGAGATCCTTGTCGGCGAAGGAATAGGCAAGCTGCGCTTCGAGCGCGGCGGTATCGGCGGATTTGCGGCCCAAGTCAGTGCACCGTCTTTCACTTCACCGGGTTGAAGATGCGCTCCCAGCGCACGGTCCACGGCCATTCCCACACCTTCCAGCCGGCGCTTCCCTCCCCGATGGAGAAGAAGATGATTTCGGCGCGGCCGACGAGATTCTCGAAGGGCACCTGGCCGACGGCGTTCTCGTCGCGGCTGTCGGTGGAATTGTCGCGGTTGTCGCCCATCATGAAGTAATGGCCGGGCTGCACCTTGTAGACATAGGTGTTGTCCCAGTAGCCGCGGTCGCCGTCGCGTTCGATGACGACATGGCTCGTGCCGCCGGGCAACGTTTCGCGGTACATCGGCACCTCGATGTCGCGACCCCAGGAATCCTGCGTGACGTAATTGCCGATGCGTTCGCGCTTCACCGCCTCGCCGTTGATGTGCAGCACGCCATCGATCATCTGGATGGTGTCGCCCGGCAGGCCGACGACGCGCTTGATGTAGTCGGTCGAATTGTCCTTCGGCAGCTTGAAGACGGCGATGTCGCCGCGCTTGGGCTCGGAACCGAAGATTCGGCCGGAGAACAGCGGCGGTCCGAAGGGGAAGGAATAGCGCGAATAGCCGTAGGAATATTTGGAGACGAAGAGATAGTCGCCGATCAGCAGGGTCGGGATCAGCGAGCCCGAGGGAATGTTGAAGGGCTGGAACAGGAAGGTGCGCACCACGAGGGCGATCAGCAGCGCCTGGACGATGACCTTGACCGTCTCGAGAATGCCGCCCTGCTCGGCTTTCTTCTTCGTTTCGTCCACGCGCGCCTCGTCCATCGATCGTGCCTTTTCGGGAACCCTCACCGGACCACGTTTCGACGCCACGTGGAGCGGCTCCAACCATTGCGCGGGACGGCCGGCGGAAGCCCGCCGCAGGCCGCGCCTGTTCAAAGAATCCGTTGCGGTCTAGCCGATACGCCTCCGCGCCGCAACGCGAACCCGCGCAGGCCATAGCGGATGTGATTGCGGCGCGAGCGTGGCACGATCAACCCGGCCGCGCCAGCGCCTCGATGATGACGAAGGCCTGCGCCAGCGGCGGGTCGTCCGTCAGCGAGACGTGCACCACGGCCTCGTGGCCGGGCGGGGTCATCTCCTCGAGCCGCTTCAGCGCGCCGCCGGTCAGGCGCATGGTGGGGCGCCCGCCGGGCAGGTTGACCACCTCCATGTCGCGCCAGAAGACGCCGAGCCGCATGCCCGTGCCCAGCGCCTTGGCGCAGGCCTCCTTGGCGGCGAAACGCCGCGCGTAGGAGGCGGCCCGCGCCGCGCGCCGGTCGCTCTTCGCCCGCTCGCCCTCGGTGTAGACGCGGTGGGTGAAGCGCTCGCCGAAGCGCGCCAGCGAGCGCTCGATGCGGCGGATATCGCAGAGGTCGGAGCCTATGCCGATGATCATGGCATCCCTTACGCGCCAGCGCGCCCGGCCTCGATCGCCGCGCGCATGGCGCGCACGGCCGCCTCGAGCCCGATAAAGACGGCCTCGCCGATGATGTAGTGGCCGATGTTGAGCTCGGCCACCTCAGGGATAGCCGCGACCAGTCCGACATTGGCCGTGGTGAGCCCGTGGCCGGCGTGCACCTCGATGCGGTAATGGGCGGCGCGCGCCGCCGCCCTGCGCAGGCGCTCCAGCTCGTGGGCGATGCGCGCCTCGTCTCCCGCCAGAACCGCCTCGGCATAGGAGCCGGTATGCAGCTCGACCACCGGGGCGAGCAGCGCCGCCGCCGTCTCCATGATCGCCTCGTCAGGCTCGACGAAGAGCGAGACGCGGATGCCGGCGCCGGTCAGTTCGGCGACGATGGGCCGCAGATGCGCATAGCCGGTCACGATGTCGAGACCGCCCTCGGTCGTGCGTTCCTCGCGCTTCTCCGGCACCAGGCAGGCGGCATGCGGCAAGGTGGCGAGGGCGATCGCCACCATCTCCTCCTCCGCCGCCATCTCGAAATTGAGCGGCACCGGCAATTCGGCCTTGAGGCGCGCGATGTCCTCGTCGCGGATGTGGCGCCGGTCCTCGCGCAGATGCGCGGTGATGCCGTCCGCCCCGGCGGCGACGGCGGCATGGGCCGCGCGCACGGGATCGGGATGGTCCCCGCCGCGCGCGTTGCGGATGGTGGCGACGTGATCGATGTTGACGCCCAGTCTCACAGTGGAAGCCATGGTGACGTGCTCTCCAGGCGGGCGTCGGGCGCCGGCCGCTCGCGTGCGGCAAGGGCCCCCGCCCAGTTCTGACGGGTTTAGCCGAAGTCGCGCCGTCCAGCCATCCCGCCGCGCGGGAAGCAGCCTTGCCGCGGAGGGGGCAAGGCGCGATGATCGACGAGGACGTCCTGCGGGCCGGGCGGACCTGCCGCGCCGCTTCGTGCGTTATGCCGGCGGAGCCTGTCGCGAGGCCGCATCCGCAGCCGGCTCCCGCACCTCAGGGAGGCAAGCGATGGCCACGCACGCCGTGTTAAACGCGCAGAGCGTCGAAGACTGCATCATCGCGCAGGACTGGGAGCGCTACAGCGCCGAGGACCACGCGACCTGGGGCATCCTCTTCGATCGCCAGCGCAAGACGCTGGAAGGCCATATCTGCCAGGAATATCTCGACGGCCTCGCGGCCCTCGGCATCGGCCCCGAGGGCGTGCCGGACTTCCGCGCCATGAACGAGCGCCTGAGGCGCCTCACCGGCTGGGAGGTGGTGGCCGTGCCCGGCCTCATCCCCTCGCGCCCCTTCTTCCAGATGCTGTCGGACCGGCGCTTCCCGGCCGGCACCTTCATCCGCAGCCGGGCGCAGCTCGACTATCTCGAAGAACCCGACATCTTCCACGACGTCTTCGGCCACGTGCCGCTGCTGACGAACCCGGCCTATGCCGACTACATGCGCGAATACGGCCGCACGGGGCTCGTCGCCTGCGACAACAAGGGCGTGAAGTTCCTCGCCCGGCTCAACTGGTACACCATCGAGTTCGGCCTCATCCGCAAGCCCGAGGGCATCAAGGCCTACGGCGCCGGCATCGCCTCCTCCTACGGCGAGGCGAAATACGTGGTCGAGGATCCCTCCGCCAACTTCCTCGCCTTCGACCTCGAACGCGTGCTGCGCACCGGCTATTACATCGACGACTTCCAGGCCACCTACTTCGTCATCGACCGCTTCGAGGACCTGTTCGCCCTGATGCGCGAGACGGATTTTCTGGAATTGTACACGCGGCTGCGGACGGAGCCGGAGCTGACGCCGTTCGAGATCGGGCCGGAGGATGTGGTGGTGCGCGAAGGGATGGGGGAGTACTGGCGCGAGTTTCCGCAGACGAAGGTGCATCTCAAGTAACGCACGCCCGGCCGGTCGGGGCCACCGGCATGGAAGAAGATTTCAGTTTATGTTAAGTTTTATCCTTCCCGGCCAAGACGCGGGCAAGCGGAGGGAGAAGAGTCATGTCACGGATTCTTCTTGTGTTTCTGGCCGCCTCGGGCATCGCACAGGCATTGCCGGCGCTCGCCGAGGACGCTGAGGTCGCGCGGGGCAAATATCTCGTCACCATCGGCGGCTGCAATGACTGCCACACGCCGGGCTATCTCTTCGGTTCACCCGACATGTCGCGCTTTCTCGGCGGCTCCGACGTCGGCTTCGAGATCCCGGGCGAGGGCGTCTTCGTCGGCCGCAACATCACGCCCGACAACGAGACCGGCATCGGCAGCTGGACCAAGGAACAGATCGTGACGGCGATCCAGACCGGCGAGCGGCCGGACGGCCGCATCCTCGCGCCGATCATGCCCTGGCACGCCTTCGCCAACCTCACGCCCGACGACGCCATGGCGATCGCCGCCTATCTCAAGAGCCTGCCGCCCGTCAGCCACGAGGTTCCGGGGCCGTTTGGTCCAGGGGAAAAGGTGACGACGTTCACGTTCCGGATCTTGCCGCCGGGGGAGACGGCGGCGGCTGCGCCGGGGAAGTAGGCTGGGCAGGCGGGAACGACCGCGGGCAAGTCCGGCACACCGCCCGACGGCGCAGGGCGCCGAACGTCAACCGCTTCCTGCACACCGGCTACGACATCAACGACGGCCGGCGGTCATTTCATCATCGAGCGGTTCGAGGACCTGTTCGTGCTGATGCGAGAGCGGATTTCGCCGCGCTCTCCAAGCGGCTGCGGACGGAGCCGGAGCTGACGCCGTTCGAGATCGGGCCGGAGGATGTGGTGGTGCGACGAGGAACGGGGGAACACCGGCGAAACTTCGTCAAGCAAAAAGTGCAACTCAAATGATAACCGGCCAGATGCCCCAGGGACGTCGCAGTCCGCCGAAACGGCGAGCTGAATCGGGAGTACATCTGCGCTGCGAGAGCGGCTACGGGCCGCATCGATAGGCAATGCTCAAATTGACAATAGGATCTCTCGTGACCATCCTCTTGCATAAGCTTGGGGGGATTCGATGGGCACGAAATTGCAATTGCGTGCAGGCGATGTCGAGTTTTCGTTCGAAAGCGACCATCCTGTTTCAGTTGCCGACGTTAAGGAGTTCATTGCGCAGTTGCATGAGACCGCAATGACAATTGGCAAAGCACCGAAAGCGGCATCGTTGGTGGAAGACACGGATGCTGAAACCGCAAGCGCAGCTGAAAACGGCAATGGCGATGGCGGTGCCATTAATCTCCATGTGAATTCGGTAGCAGATCGCTTGGCGGCAAAAACCGGCCCAGAGGTTGCAATGGCCGCCGCGGCTCATCTTCAGGTGGTGAAAAAGCAAGATAGCTTCAGTCGCAAGGAATTGCTGGATACCATGAAGGCCGCAACCAACCATTACAATCGAACGATGAGCTCAAATTTGAGCGCTATATTAAGGGGGCTGATCGGCGGATCTAAGTTGAACCAGCTCAACAATGACAATTTCGCCATTAAGTCTTCAGAATTGGCCAACATTCGTGCCAAGCTTGCTGAATGAGAGAGACCTCAAGCAATGGCTCCATCGGGAGCTACGTTCGCTTGACAAGCTTCTCCTAATCCTCGCGAGCTTCGATGCGCCAGCGGAATTGGCACAGCTGCGTGAGCGGGCTATTCAAGCGGGCTTCAAATTCCCAAAGTCTTGGAACCTCTCTGGAACACTAGGCCGTAGACTCATAACCGCGTAGCCAGATGCGGATGGACGCGAGCTTCACGGCGGCGAGGAAGTTTTCCGCCGTCTTGTCGAAGCGGGTGGCGATACGGCGGAAGTGTTTGATCTTGTTGAAGA
>NZ_JARKII010000020.1:0-36781 GCF_029309855.1 Chelatococcus sp. XZ-Ab1
CCCAATCGGGATGGTCCGCCGACCTGTCGTAGGCGCCGGGGACACCGGAAGGATGCTCGTGGGACATGGTCGCTCCTCAGAAGCGCAGGACGGCCCGCACGCGCTCGCGCACGGTGCGGCCGAATTCGATGGAGACAGGGGTTTCGGCGACCACCGGCCCGGCCGGGACGATGCCGCCTGCCGGCAGCCACCGGGCGCCGGGCGCAAAGCCGGCCGCGGGGACAGCCGAGAGAACGAAGCCGACGCTGAATGCCGTCGAGCCAAAGCCGTCGCCGAAATCGGTCATGGCCTCGATATAGAGGCGCGTGGCACCGGAAAGCTCGACTGCATATCGGTTGCTGCCGATGGCATAGATGCCGCCGGGTGCCGGCCGCACGGGCCAGCGAGCGCGCGCGCGGCGATAGCCGATGACGGCGCCGTCCGCGTCGCGGAATACGGCCCAGGCGGTTCCGGCCGGTACGGCCGCCAGCATGGCGACGGAGCGTGCGTGTTCGGCGTCCGAGGTCCAGGGCGCATCGGGCCATGGGATATCGTCCCAGCCCAGTTCGACCTCGCCGGTCGGCTCGATCCAGACGCCGAGCGCCTGCAGCTCGGCCTGGGTCATGGCGTGGTCGATGTCGTAGGGCCGGCCGAACGACCATTTGACGTCCGATTGCGGGATGCGAACGCCCGAATAGGCGCTCCAGAGCGTCTGCCCCCAGCGCGTGCGGCCCCATTCCAGTGCCCGGACGTCATAGCCGTGATAGCCGCGCCAGAACGTGGAGCGCTTCGGCAGGGAGAGCGTGGTGACGCCGTCGATACGGATAAGGTCCGCTTCGTCGTCCCGCACCCGCTCGAGCGCGATCTGCAGCACGTTCCAGAAGCGCCGGCGCGGCGGCGCCTCGTCGAGAGCCGCGCTGTATCCGAGCCAGCCGAGCGCCCGAAAGATCGATGCGGGCGTGCCGCGCACCCGCTGCCATCGGATGCCCTCGTCAATGAGGTCGTAGAGGTTCGGCACATAGGGCGTCAGCTCACCGAGCCCATACTCGTAGACGAGAAAGGGCAGCCAGCTCGGCGGGGGATTTCGCAACTTGATGCCCCGCATCGACGACACGGCGTCGTGAGTGCGGGCGAAGAGGTCGGTCGCATCCGCATAGGCGCGCTCGAGCTTCGTTGACGCAGGCGGGAGGAGAGCCGATGCCGCCACCATCAGTAGTCACGGCCCATGTTGTTGAGGACGATGGCCCCAAGGCTGATAGCGCGCTCGGGCGGCGCGATCACGTCCGCCCACGGGGTGACGATCTCGACGCGCTGGATACCCGGGACCATGAGGCGGGCGGTCAGCCAGGCGCGGGTCAGGTCGAAGCCAAGGCCCGTTTCCGCACCCCAGCTCGCTCGCAGCGTGTCTGGCAGGACCTCGAGAAGCGCGTTAGGCGCCTCGGGCAGGAGCCAGACGTTCGCCTCGAGATTGACAACCTCGAAGACCGCGCTTTGCACGACGATGGTGTCGTTGACCATGCGGACCGCCGGGTCGTTCAAAGCGGCCTCGACCTGCGCGAGGAGCGAAGCATCCGCGACACCGTCGTTATCCGTCGCATAGACGGCGACATAAACCGTCGGATCGTTTCCGATGCGATAGACGACAGCGTCAGCGACGCGGACCGATGCGCCGAGCGCGACGCTGCGATAGCGGGGCACCGTGCCGCCCGTCGACCGCCCTTGAATGGCGAGGATCACGCGACGCCGAAACGCATCATCGCTCTCACCAACGAGGCGGATAACGTCGTAGAAGACCGCGAGATGATCGAGGTCCGAGCCCGTCGCATAGGCGAGCAGGTTCGCGCGGATCGCATCGTTGATCCGCGCCCGGACAAGCATCTCGACATAGGCATGGACCTGAAGGAGCTTCGTCGCCGGCTCGCTTTCCAGCGCGATGATCGGCGCAATCTCAGGCATGCGCGCGATCATGTCGGCCTTGGCGATGCCGAAAAGCGCCTCGAAGTCGAGCTCCTCGATCGCCTCGGGCGGCGGGAAGCTCGAAAGGTCGAAGAAAGTCCAGTCAGACATCGCCCTCGTCCATCACGTCATAGCGCGGCCCGGTGCCGCTCAGGGCCACGCGCTTGCGCCCGGCCGGCGTGAAGTCCCCGAGGTGCCCACGCGGCCGATACTCAAGCTCCATGCGCACGCCCGCGCGCCCGTTGCGCGCGACGGAAAGGGGCGTGACCTGGATGAGGCGAACGCGCGGTTCCTGCTCGAGCGCGACGCCAACCGCAGCAAAGAAGCGGACGAACGTCTCGGGGACCATGTTTTCGCCGAGCAGCCGCGGGACAAGGCTCCCGTAGTAGCGGCGCATGACGCGCTCGCCGAAACGGGTTGTGAAGATATCCCCCAGCGATTGCGCGACATGCGGCCAGCCGTCGAGGCGCGCGCCCGTGTAGCGGTTCATGCCGACGCCGGTCGACATCGATATCAGCCCTTCGCATTCGGCTTGCGCCCGCGGCGGGGCGGCGCCGGCGGGACATAGGGCCGGATTGTGCCGAGGCGCAACTCGTAGGCGGCCTGGCTGTCGGTCAGCCACAACCGGCCGTCTACCGGCCGGCGCTGCCCGGCCACCCACGGCCCGGCACGATCCGTGACTTCGTACAGCTTGCGCTCTTTCATGGTGCCCTCACGGGATGCGGAAGAAGGGACGCCCGGACGTGGCGTGGCCGCAGGAGGCAAGGTGCCCCTGCCGGCAGGCCGGGATGCCGCCGATGCGGAATGTCGATGTGCCCTGCACCATGACGGGCATGGGCGAATGCGGCGGCTCGCCATGCGGCGCGACGCGGTCGCCGACGACGACGGCCGGCGAGCCGTTGATCTTGAACCATGGCACCTGCAAGCCAAGCTGGACGCCGCCAGCGACATCGATGCCGACGAGAGCAATCCCAGGCATCGGGATACCTCAGTTGTCGAACTGGTAGTCGGGCGCCTGCATCTTGAGGCCCGCGCCGGTCAACTCGAAGGTCGAGCCATCACATTCGATCAGGATGCGGGGCACCTTCACGATCAGCTCGCCCTCGCGCAGCTCGAAACGGAACTGCCCGAATGTTCCGACGTGCTCGTTTCCCTTGTCGCTCGGCGCAGGGTTGCGATCCGACCATGTCATGGGGACCGCGAGCCCTTGCTGAAAGTCGCCGGTCTCACTGATGACCGTCATCTGCTGGCCGACACTCGGCGGCGAATGAACCTTGAGCGCGCCCGCCATCTGCGCATAGGGCACCCACGGCGACAGGAAGGGTTCGGCCGCGCTCTCTTCATTGAGGCGCAAGCGGACTTTCCCGGCGGCCGGGTCGACCTCGGCAACGCGGCCTCGCTTGACGAGGCCATCCTGCCGGCGCTCCACCTCGGCGATACGCCGCAGCAACTCCGCCAGAAGATCGCTCAGCGTCATGGCGTCTCCTCGGGGCCGTCCGCGTCGGCCGCTGTTTGAGCGTCGATCGTGAAGCCATCGGTCAAGTCGAGTGCCGCAAGCGGCGCGCCGTCTTCGAAGGGGCGGTCGCTGATCCACGTGGCTTCGTCGTCGGCGAGGCCGAGCGCAGCACGGACGCGCTCCCACGGTTGAAGCTCATTCGATACGATCTCGGCCTCGACGATCCGGCCGATCGAGCCGAATTCCGGGTCAGCCTTCAGCGCGGCGATGATCCGCGCCCAGGCGTCGCCCTCGTGCGGCGCTGTGCCGGGCAGGGGCTCGGCGATATGGTCGACCGTGTAGATGAACTGCCGAGCCGCATAGCGGACGCCATTCGTCTCATCCGCGCCGCGCCGGCTCGCGATCGAATGGACCTTGACGACGATCGAGCGCCAAAGGTCGCTCCACTCGCCGCCGTCCGCCGCAAGCGCGCGGGCGATCTGCCAGCCCAGTATATTCAACGACGCCTCGAGGCCGGCATCCGAGGCCGGGATCGTCAGGACGTCGGGCCCATCCTCAACGGCGAGCTTCTTTGCCGTCGCAATCTCGATGACCAGCTCAAGCCGATGGTCTCCGGCGAGCAGGTCGCGCCCCTCAATCGCGAACTGATCGTCATCCGTCGTGACGATGATGAAGGGCGTCGTCGCCTCGGGCGCGAGCGCATCGAGCGCCTTGATCGTGCTGTCGAAGACGTTGTCGCCGGCGAGCGTCCGGCCCTTCAGCGCCCGGATCGTCGCGAGGCGGATGGCGAGGGACGTCAGGCTCATGCATCAGCCTCAATCACGAGGTAGGCCGCAACGTCGCCGCGATCGGAAGAGACCGGCTCTCGGGAGAAGAGGTACCGCGGCAGGCCTGGGCGATCGACGAGGACAACTCGATCCCCGGCGCGCAGCTCATAGCCGATGGACGAATAGACCGCCGGCGGAAACCAGATCATCGCCTTTCGCTGCGCAAGGGTCGTCACGCCCTGCATGTCGCTGCCCCGCCGGCGGCCTTCGAGCCCGTCGACAGTGGGCGTCAACGCGACGGTCGCGCGCGTCAGGACGATAGTGCGAGCGGGATCGGGCGCGGCTTCGGCATATTCGCTCGAAACCAGCGGCTCGATCCTGATCGGCTCGCTGAAGGTGCGTGCGACCGCCCTGAAGGCGGTCGCCGCGATGTTGCTGCCGAAGCGCACGGCGTCAGGTCCGCTTGCCCTTCAGGAGCGTCTTGGGCCGCGTGCAATACTGAAGCGCGTTCGTCTGCACATCGAGATTGCGGCCCTTCCCGTTCGGCATCGGGTACTGGCGCGAGTAGAGGCGGCGGCCCATGGTGTTGACCGTCTCCTCGTAATCGGCCGGCGCGTAGACCGTCTTGAAGAGGCCCGGAACGCCGGTCGGGAAGATGTGGCACTTGTCGGGCTCGATGAAGTCCTGATTGCCGACCTTGCCGCGATAGTTCTCCCACATGATGCCGCCGAAGGGGAAGGCGCCATAGCTCATCCCGCCCGAGACGTAGGACTGCCGCAACTCCTGCGCGGCCTGCCAGTTCATGTAGGTGTCGCGGACTTCCTTGTGCGCGATCAGGTCGTCAAAGAAGGCATCACCGCAGAAGGCATGAAGGCCGCTGAAGGGGATGCCGCCGAGGATGCCGGCCATCTGCCGGATCACGCCGGCGCACTTCTTGCGCAGCGCGCCGCCGGCCGGGCTCGCATTGTCGAGATCGAAGTCGATCTCGGGTTCCTGCGTCACGCCGAACTCCTGAAAGAGGTTCAGCGTCGAGCCGTCCGCATAGGTCACGACGCCCTTGACCGCGCCGATGCGGGCGAACTCTTCCGTCGCCGACATGCTGTTGACGTGCGTGCGCTGGCGCTGCGCGACCTTCTGAATGACGGTCTGAAGCGCCCGCTCCTGGCCGAAGGCGCGCACGTTCTGGACCTCCTCCGCATAGATCGCGTCGTTGATCTCGAAGTGCGGGATGATGAGCGAGCGCAGGTCGCGCTTTTCCTTGTCGACCGTCGTGCCTGGGCCGCCGCGGGGCGTCGGGGGCACGAGGACGAGAATATCGCCCTTCTTCTCGATCGCGATCGTCGTGGTGTCGACGCTGTTGACCTCGAAGAGCCCCATCTGCCCGATGCGTCCGGGCACGAACGAGATTTCGTTGATGGCATCGGTCAGGTTCGTGACCGAAAACGCATCGTCATTGAAGATGTCCAACATCTGTCGGGTCTCCTGCTACTGCCGTGACGTTGGACGTCAGCGGACGATGATGCCGGCCTCGGCGAGGGCGGCGATGGCGGCGGCCTTCTTTTCGGCCGTGATGCCTTCCGGCCAGGCGAGGATGTGGCCGTTGACCTCGCAGTCGCGGACGAGGCCGGCGATTTTCACCGTCTCGCCAGCGCCGGTCTTGGCGCCATAGATCGCGATCGCGCCGGCGACCTCGCCGCCATCGGCGCCCTCCGGGTCGTAGGCGACGGCCTGATAGTCGCCGGCCTCGACGCCAACCGTGATCGTGAATGCGTCGCCGACGACGAAGTCAGTCGATCCAGCGGCGATGGTGAATTTGACCTCGCGGTTGAAGGCCGTGCCCACCGTCGCGGTGCCGATGCCAACGCCGCTCGGGTCTTCGACCTTGAACTTTCCGCCGCCGGCCGCCGCCTCGATGCAGACGACGCGATAATCGCCGTTCTTCGCCTTGGCCGAGACGGCAGGATCGGCGAGCGACAGGGCACCGTCGCCGGTATTCCCATGGACAGCCGAGACCGAAGCCGTGACGGCATCGGGGACGGCGATCAGCGCGAGGATCGTTCCGGCCTGGAACTCCTGATTTTCGGCGATCGTCAGGTTCTCGCGCGAGCGACGGCCGTTCGCCTCGGTCAGGATGAATTCGCCCGCGTGACGGGCTTCGTAAAAGACGGGCATTGTGAACCTCCGTCAGGGGGCTGGTGAGAAGAGAGGGCAGGGCTCAGTGAGCCGCGCCCTTGACGTTCCCGTTCATGGCGCTGATCGCGTCCTTCCAGAACGCCTTGGCCTTGTCCGGCGCAGCCGGGGGCGCGGCGTCCGCGGGATTGGCGGTGACGAGGCCGCCCGGCGCGTCCTTGGCGCGCGGGCCGGCCGCCGCCGCTTCCGGCGCCTTGGGGGCGTCGGTCTTGGGCTCGGCAGCGCTCGCCGCCGGCAGGCCGGCGAGGATGCCCTTCGCGACCTCGGCCGAAAGGTCGGTCGTCAGCGCGATGTGCTGGGCCGAAGCTTCACGGCCCTTGGCTTCGTCGAGCGCCATGATCGCCTTGATCCGGTCGCGCTCGGCCAGGGCGCCTGCCTTGCGGCCCTCGGCGTCGCCTTCCTTTCGCGCGGCGGCGACGGCGGCCTCATGTTCCGCCTTCGGAATGTCCGTCATGCTGATGGTCCTTTTGCTTGTGGGCGGCTTCGGGGAGCGCCCCTCGGCCAATTCGGCGACGACCTGCTCAAAGGAACCGAGCCTGTCGGCCATGCCGGCGGCGACAGCCGCCGCCCCGACGAGAACGTCGCCGCGGCCGAAGCGCGCGACGACGTCATCGGTCTTGACGCCGCGGCCCTTCGCGACTGCGGCGATAAAGACGTCCTCCATCGCGTCGATGGTGCGCTGGATGCGCGCGCGCCCCTCGTCCGACGCGAGGTCGGTGCGCTTTCCGGGAGCGCGGGAGGAAATGAACTCGACCTTGCCGGCCTTGCGATCAGCCTCGGCCGTGTCGGTCAGAACAGCGCGGACACCGATCGACCCGAGAACGGCTGTCTCGCTGATGACGATCTCGCTCGCCTGAGACGCGAGCCAATAGCCGGCCGACGCCGCGGTCCCGCCGGCATAGGCGACAATCGGCTTGCGCGAGCGCGCATCGAAGATCGCTTTCGCCAACTCGTCGGCGCCGCTGACGGTCCCGCCCGGCGTATCGAGATTGAGCACGACAGCACGGATCGACGGGTCGTCAAGCGCGACCTGAAGATCGCGGCGCATGACGTCGTAGGACGTCGCGCCCGAGATCGCCGTGAAGATGTTCGCATAGCGGAACATCGGGCCACGCGCGTCGATGATCGCGACGCTGCCGCGCTGCGTCATGCGCTCGGCCCTGGGCGTGTGCCGCGCGCGGTACGCCTCAAGCGCCTCGATGGAGACCTCGTTGTCCCGCGCGGCGACCTCGACGATGAGATCGAGCCCTTCGGCCGTGATCGCCCACGGCTCCGCGATCGCCGCCAGCAGGGCGCGCGTGTGGTTCGGCATCGATGCTGTCCCCTCAGAGCGGATTGAGCGAGCGCCGGCGCGAGCCGGCGGTCACGGCAAAGCGCCGCTGCCTGGGCGGCAAGCCCTGCAATGCCCGGCATTCGTCCTCGGCGGCCCACCACGCGGCGCGCAGCTCGGCGAGCGATCCGCCGGGATGCGTCCAGACCTCTTGCTCGTTATCGCCAGCGCGGAAGCGGACGCGCTGGTTGCCGCCGCCGGTCAGGCGGGTGAGATATGCCTTGCGCAGCGCATCGGCGAGGGCGCACGGATCGCTCGGATCGATGTCCTCGATATCGCTCATGCGTCCTCCGTAACGAGCTTATCGCCGACCGGGTCGGGGGCCAGCGTGTTGCCTTCGGGGAGGCCGAGCTTTTTGCGCTTCGCCATTTCGCGCGCGCGCTGCTCATAGACGTCCTCCCAATCGACGCCGAGGTCGGCGCAGATCATTTCGTCGGAGACAACGCCAAGCTCCTTGTAGGTCTGATGCGCCTTCGCGGCCTTGAGGTCGTCGGCCTGCGGCTTGGCAGGGCCGCGCCAATCTGCGGCGACCGCGGCGGGGCGATTGGCGAGGAAGCCCATCAGGCCGCCCGGAAACTCGATCCTGCCGGCCTCGATCTCCTCCTCAAGCCACGCCTCATAGACGTGCTGAAGGAAGCGACCGCAGACATTGGCGCGCCGGGCGAGGATGATCGGCCAGATTTCGGCCGTCGCCATGCGCACCGACGAATAGGTCGCGCCGGTATAGTCGCCGGTCAGCGTCTCGAAGGTCATCCCGAGGCAGCGCGCGATTTCTCGAAGAAGGAATTTCGCGAACGCCTCATAGGTGTCGTTTGGGTGCTCGGAGCGGTTGAACTTCAGCGCCTCGCCGGGGAAGAGATGGGCGATCCGGCCGACGACGCCGAGGTCGATCTTCGTCGAGCGATACCAAGCCTCCTTGGCGCCGAAGAAATCGAAGATGTCGCCGGACGTGCCCTGCTCGTCCTGATCCTGAAGCGCTTGAAGCATCTGCTCGGTCGGCGCCTCGCTCTCGATCGTCGCGGCAAAGATCGCCTGGATGAGCGCGGCGGTCAGCGTCGCGTCGGCGAGCTGGTCGAACTGCCGGACGACGCGCAGGACGGGCGCGAGCGGCGTGATCCCGCGGACCTGCCCCGCGGCGCCTTCGAAGACGTGGATGACCTGCGGCCGGCCCGCGCCATCGCGGGCCGCGATGTCGACAGTGTCATTGATGAGCCGGTCGCGCTTGATCCGATAGGCGAGCGGCAGACCAAAGTCGTCGATCCGCACGCCCTGATAGAGGCGCGAAAGGTCATCGCTGTCCTGCACGAGCCGATGCGGCGGAACAATCTGAACCTTCGTTCGCGTCAGCGAGATCGGGCGATCAATGGCCGGCAGGAGCACGAGCGCTTCGCCATAGGCGAAATGCGAGCGTAGGACCTGCGCCGTCAGTTGGCCGATCGTGTGCGTCCCGGCCGCGTCGCATTCGACCGGGCTCTCAGACCACATGATCCACCGCCGCTCGACGGTATCGATCCAATCCTCGGCCTGTTCGTCCGACCATCCCAGCGCCTTGCGGTCAGGCATCGCCGAAAGGCGCAGCCCAACGCCGATCGTGCTGACGATCGACTGCTCGACCGCGCCGGCGATCCATCCCGAATTGTGCAGCGTATCGATCGCCCGCGCCGCCGCTTCGAGATAGGCCGAGCGCACGTCGTCGCGCGCGTCGCGCAGGGCCGGGCGCCAGGCGAAGAGGGCGGCGCCGCTGCCGGTCGTCGGCGTGCGGAAATACTGTGCCGACATGCCGGGCGATGACGGCGGCATGGCATCGCCGCGGCGCCCGAGCGAGCGCACGAGGTCTGCCGTGCGGGCAAGAACTCCCATCGATCCGTCCTATCGATTGAACCGCGCCGCGAGGTCCGCGAAGCGGTCGAATTTGGAAGCCGGCGGTGCTGCCGGCGGCGTGCCGTTCGCATCGGGGACCGGGATTTTGAGCTCCCCTTCGTCCTCGCTGCGCCGGCGAGCATTCGGCCCGAGGCGATGCGCATTGAGCTGGAAGGCCGCGGCAGCGGCCAGCGCTTCGCAATCAAGGAAGTGGTTCTCGCGCGAGCGCTGCACCCAAACCGGCTGTCCGGTTGGTGACGTCACGCGCGCCTCACTCACGATCTGCTGGCAATACTCGTCCGGCGTCTCCTCATGGAGATACCAAGCGCCGAGACTGTCCGGCGGATAGCGCAAATGCTCATGGACCCAGCTCTTCCAGTGGTCCGTGTCGAGACGGAAGAGATTGAGCCCATACTTCGCCGTCTTGCCGTCCGGCTTGACCTCGATTTGCGAGCGAATGATCGGCCGCGCCTGCCGCGCATAGCCCTTCGTCGGGAAGACGAAGCGCGAGAAGCGTCGCGCGAAGGCATAGACGCGGTGCTCAGGCACCGAGAACTTCTTGCCCGGCCGGAAGCCGCTGTCGACGAAGGCGAGCTTGATCGGCAGGCCGTCGATATCCTGCGTCAGCAAGTCCGCGAGGTCGTTCCACACGTCGGGCAGCGCGGTGTCGCCCCAAAGCTCGCCGGCATCGATCAGCCAGGACGTCGCCCGCGGCCCCCATGCGCGGATCACGAACGGAAGCCGGTTCTTCTGCACGTCGACGCCGGCCGTGAGGAAGGCCACGCTTTCGAGGAGCGAAGACTGCAGCGACCGTGGCGCATAGGGCGCCTTGAGGCGGGCGACTTCCTGCCATTCCGGAACATCGCCGCCGCCCGGCGTGAAGACCTCGCCGAAGCCGGCATTGATCGCCGTCTGGATCTTGTCTTGCTCACCTGAGGCGAAGGCCGTCAGATAGGCCTCGGCGCGCTGACCGAAGGACACGAATGGCGAGGCGAGCCCCGAGACCCAGAAGGATAGCGTCGACGTGTCGGGCGGATCGCCGCGGACAACGCCATTCTCGTCGATCGTCTGACCTGGCGCCACGTAGACGCCACGCTCGTTCATCCCCGCCTTCTGATCGTTCGTGATGGCGCAGCCATTGCGCGGACAGATCAAGACCGCCTCGCGCCTCGCTTGCGCCGGCGTGGCCGTCTTGGGCCAGTGAAGAAGCTTGAAGCGCGGGATGAACCAGCCGGCGCAGTGCGGGCACTGCCATGCCCAGTGATAGCGCGTCCCCTCCTGCCACAGCCTCCAGATGGCAGAGGGCACGTCCTCGGAAGGGACCGTCTTCCAGAACTCGAGGCCGCTTTCTGGATCGGTCTCCACGTCCACCATTCCTTGCGACGGCGTCGAAGTGATCCCGGTCACGAAGTCGGCATAGGTGATGCCGCGCGCTTCCACGAGGCCGAGCGGGTCGCCCTGCCCTTTGATGTTGGCGAGCATCTCGTCGTACTCGTCGACGAGCGCCAGGCCGGCCGGGTCCGACTTGAGCGCTGAGGAAGATCCGGCATGCGCGAGGCGAACAGTGACGCCCGCAACGCGCTTCAGCGTCTTCTTCATCCGCTTTCCGCGCGCGACCTTCGACTTGAGCTTCGCGGCCTCGTCGAAAAGCGCCATCAGCCGCGGCTCAAACTGATCGGTCAGAAAATCCCGGCTAGGGCCCACGTAAAGGATCGGAACCGGTCGAGTGTCACAGCGCTCCCCGATGATGTCGAGGAATGCCTCGGTCTTCCCGGACTGTGCCGCGGTCACCATGACGACGCGGCGATACCGCGGATCATCGAAGCCGCGCTCGAAGGGGACGACGTAGGGTGTCAGATATGGATCGCGCCGTCCCGGCTTGCCGGATGTCGGCGGGTAGACGCGATTGTCGGCGCCCCAAGCATCAGGCGTCGTCCTCTTCCGCGGTTCCGAGTGGATCGCGGCCAGATCGAAGAGCCTCGCTTGCTTCTCGGAACGCCTTTTCGGATCGAGCAAAGCCCCCATGGATGCCCTGTGCTATCGCCTCGCGCATGGCGCGATCGCGCGTGACGGATGCTGGGACGCCATCAAGCTCGGCCCGCAGCTTTCCGAAGATGTGCGTGACAACTGCCTCTACATCGGCCATTTCGACGAGACGGCCCTCGCGCTCAGCGATGCGGAGTTCAACCTCGCGCTGCCGCGCGGCCTTGAGGCCGCTGTCGGCCTGGACTTTCGATGTCCGCCGCTCCTCGTCCTTGAGGAAGCGGATGTAGCCTTGAACGACGGCGCCGAGGGGGTATTTCCCCTTCACCGCCTTTGGGAAATAGCCCATCCCGGCGAGCTGCCGCAGACGCGCCTCCGTCAGCATGAGGAGGTGCGTCGCCCCCCTGGTCGAGATCATCTCGGCGAGCACGCCCTCGCCCGCATCCGCCTGCTCGGAAGCCTTCTGCATCATGCATCCTTGCGTCAACGCATTGACCCTGCCGAGCGAAGCGAAGTGCGGTTTGCGAAACTTCAAACATGCGCGAATTTGGGGCCGCGGCGATGGCGCAGGCCGTGCACCCCCCAAAAGGTACCTAACCGAGGGGGCCGTGGTCGGCCTGCGGAAGGCAGAGAAGCCCCGCGGCGGGGCGGGCCGCAGGGTAGGTGGCCCTGTGGGCATGGCGCCCGTCTCCGGGCTTCTCTGGCCTTCTGTGCCCCCGATGCATTTCTGGTTGCTCTGCCTTCATCGATGCAACCTGATGGATGCATCAGCGATTGAAGAGCCGCATCAGCTCATGCTCGACGCGATTGAGGACGAAGGGGCCGACCTGATCCCATTCGTTGATGGTCGGTGACCGCATCATCTCCCTTGCGATGTTCGGTCCAAAAAGCGCCTCCAAAGGCCCGCGCTCATTGGTTGTCCTCTTGAATACGCGCCCGCCATAGGTCGGCACGATGAATGTGCCCTTGAAGACACGACGCATGCGCCAGGGCGCGGCCGAGACGCCGCGCTTGCCCTGCCGTGCTCCGAAGAGCGAGAGGTTCGTTTCCTCGCCGACTGCGATGAGCGAGTAGGCGAGATTGTTCGGCGTCGCACGGTCTTCCGTGACGGCCTGCCTGATTTTTCCGTAGACGATGCCGGTCTGCCGGACGAGGGAGCGACGGACTTGCGTGCGGGCCTGATCGCCGCCTCGATTGAGCGCGCGCATGAAGATGCGCCTGGCGTCCTTCTCGGCAACGAATTTGAGATGCTGCCCGAAGCGCTCTGCAACCTTGTCGCCGACGATGATGACGCGAGACGTCGTCATGAGACCTCCGGTTGCCTCGCGCGGCGTCGTTCTCAGCGTTCTTCACCGGAGACGTCGTGACCGAGCGAGCGCTCGCCTTGTGGCTCGCTCATGTCGTGACGGTGAGACTGGGAGCGTCGCTCCAGGTGGCCGCGCGTGAAAGGCGCAAGTGTGGGGAGAACGCGCGACGAAAAATCGGGGGGTCTGGTCTCACTTGTCAAGGAAGGGAGGTGTGACATTCGCGGGGGCGCTGTGACATCGGCTCAATGCCAAGCGTAGCTTGCACTTGAGCCGGTTGCATCGCGCGCGACCAGTGTCACGCGATCCATAAGCCTTTAAAAACATGACAGTTTTTTCGCGGACGCCCGGAAAACTCGTGACACCGCGCAAGCGGGTCAAGGGCGTTCAAAATTGATGAGGTCCAGCAATAGGGTTAGGCCTCGTTCGCGCTTGCGGTGAAACCCCGAATAGGACCACTGGCGGTTGCGACAGAGGCGCCGCAGGTTGTACCGCCTTGCGGTTGCGAGAGCCCACGCCTGCAACACTGTGGCTGCACCCGGCTCAGCGCGGCGAAGGCGCGCGAGCCAGTCGAAGGCCTCGTGCATCTCGCTGATGGCTACGGCACTCGGCCGTAGCCGAACGCGATTGCGATGCTCGTCATTCTGGCGCCGCTCGTCGTCTGCCTGCATGCGCTGATACCAGAGGTCGAGTGCATCGTGGACATAGGCTGGCATGGCGCGGCCGAAGCCGCGCGGCCGTGCGCTGTCTGGCAGAGCATCAAGGGTGAGGAACGCCTGCTGCAGGCGCCAGGCCAGCCATTCCTTCGTGCCCGGACGCGGGGGCCCGCGCTCGTCGAGGGGCCGCTCGAGGTTGTTCACCTTGAGCTCGTCGAGGTCGATCGTGTCGGCGCGCGGCTTGGGGGACATCATCGTCCTTTCTCAGGGACAGAGGCGCGATGACAAGGGACAAGCGACGGCTCGCGCAGGGACAGGCGGGCGCGTTCCGAGGGACAGAAGCGGCGCGGACAGGGACAAGGCGCGGCGCGCGCCGTCTCGGCGATCATGCTCCTGGTCAGGAGAACGGAAGGAGATCATCGATCGCCTCCGCAATGGCATCGGCCAGCGGCTCGGAGCGCTTGCGGTATTCGGGCGGGTCGATGCCGAACACGCGCTTGTCCGTCCGCCAGATCCATTCGCCGTCCTTGCCGATGAAGCCGGCGAGGAGGAGCTTCTCGGCCGCACGGTCGCGGGCCTTCTTCACCCGCTCCTTCAGCGCCGCGGGATCCTCGTCCTCGCCCTGGGCGAGCCGCTCGTATTCGTCGCGCCACTCGCTCAGGGTGACGCACTCGACATTCGCCGGCGCCCGGATTTCCTGCGGCGCCGCACGGCCCTTGCGCTTGAGCGCCTCGGCGAGGCCACGGAATGCCGTCTCGAGGTTCGGCTTGAGGTGCCAGCGGCCATCCTCGGAGATGCGTGGCCCCTTGGTATCGGTGATGCGGGCGCTCGTGTCCTCGACGGCACCGGCCGGCGCGGTCACGACACAGGACGTCACGGGGTCGCCGTCGGCGTCCCGGCCGGTCTCGACCTGGCGCAGCACGAAGGTGCAAACGGGCCCTGTCTCGCCCTCGCGCTGCTTCGTCAGCACCGCCTTGCGCAACGGCCGGCCGTCGGCGTCCTTGAGCTGGATCGCGTGCTTTCCCTCCTCACGGGTGGCCCAGTCGACGTCGATCGTCGTCTCGAAATCGCCGGTGAGCGATCCATGTCCGCGGGGCCGGCCGCCGCCGGCGGGCTTGTGATGCACCACGAGGACGGAGCACTGGCAGGCCTCGACGATCCGCATCACGCGGGCCCGGACGCGGGACACGTCCTCGCTGGCGTTCTCGTTCGCCCCCGGCGTCGCGGCCGACCAGGTGTCGAGCACGATGAGGCCAAGCGGCTCCGAAAAGACGGACCCCCAGTGCAGGATTTCGGCGATAAGCGCCTCGACGTCCTCGTCGCCGGAGAAGAGGTCGGCGCGGCGGGTCAGCACCACCATGTCGATGCTGTCCTCGGGCCGCAGCTTGTGGTGCAGCGCATAGGCCTGCTGGCGTTTGCGGAAGCCCTTGCCGCCCTCGAAGGCGCAGTAGACCACGCCGGCGCGGCGGACGCGGTGGCCGAAGAAGTCGACGCCGCGGGCGACGTGGGCGGCGAGGTCCTGTGTCCAGAAGCTCTTGCCGGTCTGGGGGGCCCCGTAGACCAGGACCGCCTCGCGCATCGGCACGATGCCCTTGACCAGCCACTCATAGGCCGGCCCGGGCTTGAAGATGTCGCCCCACGTGATGGCGCCGAACCGGCTGTTGAACGGCGGCGGCTCCCAGGCTGGGAGCTGGTCGACATAGGCCTCGAGGCGCTCCAGCGTGCCGTTGCCCTCGGCGATCCAGTCCGTGACGTCGGCCTTCGCCGGCATGTCGGGCCAGATCGGCGCGAGGTCGCAGACCCTTACCCGCTTCGCGATGCCGGTGAGGCTGCGCGCGATATTGTCGGCGCGCTCCCGGCCGGCCTTGTCGTTGTCGATCGGGATGACGATGTCGGCGCCGCGCAGGAATTCGGCGTGGAGCTCGGGGTTCCAGTTCTTGGCGCCCCCGCTGTTCGTCGTGGCGACGAGCCCGAGCCGCTGCAGGGTCTCGACGTCCTTCTCTCCCTCTGGAAGCCATATCGTCTCGCCGGCGGCGACAGCCTCACGGATCTCGGGGAGGCGGTAGAGCGTGTGCTGCACCTCGCCCAGGTTCCAGATCCAGCCGCCCTTTCCGTCCGGCCGGCGTTGCACGAAGGTCTTCTTGCGGCGGCCGTTCTCGTCGATCCATTCCTTGCGGCAGACCTGATAGAGCAGATCGCCGGCAAGATCGGTGTAATCGTAGAACGCGGTGATCTCGGGCTTCGTCGAGAGGAACGGTTTACCGGCAGGAGGCGGCGGTGCGTCGCGCTCATCCCATGGCGGCACGCGCTTCTCGTCATCATCATGGTCATGAATATGGTGGGCAGCACCACCGCCCCTGGCGCGACGATCCTGCTCCTCGACATAGATGCCGGCGCCGAGCTCGCGGTTCATCCACTCGATCGCCTCCCGTCCCTCAACGCCCTTCTCGCGTTTCAGGAAGGCGAGCACGCCTCCGCCGATTCCCTCCTCATGGTCGAACCAGGTGCCCTTTTCGATATCGACCGAGAACGAACCGCCCCGGCCCCAGCGCAGCGTCTTGTTCTTCGACAGCACGCGGTTCGGCTCGCCGCGCAGGAGGCGGGCCGCCGGTTCCATCCATTTGCTGAAATCGATGTCGCTGGGACGAGCCATGACCGCTACGACGCCGCCTCTGCCGGGTTGTGTGCACGCTGGTTGCGGCGTTGCTCGCTTGGGGTTGCCCAACGGCAGTTCCCCGGTCGGTAATCGCCATCAACGTTGATGCGATCGATCGAGTGCCGCGGCGAGGGGCGTGGCCCCATGTCTCGATAGAAGACGCCGAAATCGTGCCACTCGGGGCAGACCTTTATCCCTCGCTCGCCGTAGTGCTTATAGGAGACGTGTTTCGGGTTCCCGCAACGCTGCCGCATCGCCAGCCAAACGCTGTATTCCGGAGATTGCTTCAATCCGTGCGTTCTTGGGGTGACCCTGGCCTTCTCTTGGCGCAGGCAGCCACAGCTTTGGGAAACGCCCCGACGAAGCGACCAGCCGACAATCGTTACTTCCGCTCCACAGTCGCACTGGCATCGCCACGCGATGTGACCACCTCTCCGTTCGGGATCGGCGCTGATCACAAGCAGACGGCCAAATCGACGGCCCGATATGTCTTTGGCTCTACCCCCAAGGGTGCCCGCCATGCGACCCTCCTACCGATTATCGTCAAGAATGTTGGCGATCAGGTCGACGGCGTGGCTGTCATGCCCGATCGTCTCGAGGAGCCGGTAGACCAGCGCGCACCGGGTTATGCCGCGGGCCTTGGCCGCCACGTCGAGCGCACGAACGGTCGCCGGCGTGATGGCCGTGATGCAGATCGTTGTGCCGCCGTCGGGAGACTGGACCGAGATGCCGGCGCGCCGCAGGAACTGGCGCACCGCCTCGGGCGTGGAAGCGACGAGGGGATCGGCCGCGATATCGGCGGCGCGCAGGCCTCGGCCGGCCAAGAACGCCGTGCGGGCCAGGCGGAGCTTCTTGCTGGGAACAGGTCCGCTCATATCGTGCCCCCGATGCCTGCTGTACGCGCGACCGCGGCGCGCTTGCAGCGCTCCCATACACGCGCCGCCTGCCGTCTCTTCCGATCCCGCCGATGAGCCGCCTTGCCGAAGCGTTCAATGATGTTGATGTGGACGCCGCCGCCGTTCGCCTTCGCGCATTCGTAAGCTTCGAGATCAATCGCCTCGCATTGGAGGTTCGCGGCCGCATAGGCACGCTCGGTGCCGCGTTTGAGACGCCTCAGTTCGGGCGGAACGAGCGGCCAGTGCTTCCCGCATATCCATTCCGAGAAGCGGCCGGCCTTCGTCGTGCGTCGGCAGAACGGGACGCAGCAAGGCAGGCGCCCGTTCACGTCGACACCCCGTCATCGAGCACCGCATTGACGAGATTGCCTTCAACAACATGGGCCAGGAGCCGATAGCAGAGCGCCTCCATGGAAAGCTTCCGCGCCTTCGCGTGTGGCACGAGAAGTTCGCCAAGGTTTTCGTCGATGTTGACGGTCCACTTCTTACGGGGCAGGCGAGACGCCGCACGCGGATCGCCCTTGAGGCGCGCCTTCCTGACAGCCATCAACACCGTATTCGTGCGGTTAGCCCCGACGAGCCGCGCTATCTCGTGCCCCGGTAACCCCTGGGCCCAGAGATCAAGGACAGTGTTGTGGTCGATCATCCGCCGTCGCGGTTTCGGCTGATGGCGCGGTGTGTCCATCATCGCATTCATGCCGCCCTCCCCCCGACAGTGACCTTGGCGAGGAGCTTTCGGGCCTCATCCTGGACGCACAGCAGCCGGGCGAGGGTCGCGTCGACCGCAAGAAGGAGCCGCACGTCCTCGGGCTCAAGGCGCACGAAGGTGCCGCAGAGGCGACCGTGCCGATCCGTGCAGCGGTCGACGATCCGAGCTGTCAGCGCCTGCATCTCGGCGAGCGTGGGTTTTCGCGGCTGTTCCGTCATGGCGAGCCTCCGAACAACACCAGTTCCTTGGGAGCGGCGCGGCCCCAGCGCGCCGAGGCATAGTCGTGCAGCGCGACAGCATCGGCCCGGTTGTCGTCGCGGCAGTCCCGGTCGAGCAGCCCGAGCAGATGACAGCGATCGATGAAGAGCTGCTTCTTGAGCCTGCGGTCGCCGACGCGGCCCCGACCTATAAAGTGCTTCGAGATTGACTGGGCATGCGCCGCGGCGACGCGGACCCGGTAGCAGCCGGCGACGGCATAGACCGCGCCGAGGTAGCCGAAGGTGTTCGCGGCGGCATGCCCGGACTTCTGGCCGCCTGGCTCGAGCGCGGCCTCGATGACGATGAGATCGGGACGCTCGACCGAGAGGTGATCGCGCAGATGGCGCCCGAGGCGTGCCCACGCTTCCTCGCGCGTATCGTCGCCCCGCTTCAGCTCCCACGATCCGCTGGTCGGCCGCTTCCCGGCCGGGCCCATTGCCCAGCCGGTGCGACCGCCGAGGTCGAGCGTCCAGATCAGCATCGGGGGACCCCCAGCGCTCTCTCAGCCTCCCATCCGTGGCGGACGATCCGGCGGTGGACCGCCTCGTAATTCCTCCCGAGCCGCTCACAGGCCTCCGCCAAAGTCATGCGAGACCCATTTATGATGACCGCCCTCGATGTGCGGCGATTGCGGGCCTGCTCTCGTGCGGATGCCCAGCGACAATTGCCAGGCTCGTAGTTGCCGTCATTATCGGGGTAACGGTCGAGTGTATGGCCTGGGGGACGTGGCCCCATGTCTTCGACGAAGCACTCGAATCCGCCCTTCCCACCTTCACCGAAGCGCCAGCGGTCGCAGACGCTGATCCCACGGCCGCCATAGCTTGGGAACGACGCGTTTGATGGAGAAAGGCACCTGGCCCGCATATCCTTCCACGTCTTGTAGAGTGGGTGACTTCGGAGGCCATGCCTCGTCGCAGCGGCGGCAGATCTCTCCCGCTGAAGGCACCCGCAGCTTTGCGTCTCGCCTTTCAGAAGGCTGTAGGCTGCGGGCTTCGCAGTGTTGCCGCAGTCACATCGGCACCACCATTTCGGCACATAGCGCTCCTTCCCCGCAAAACCGATGACGGTCAGGCGGCCGAACCTGCGGCCGTCCAGGTCAGCGAACTTTCTGGCCGACGGCTTCGGATGAATGCGAAGGGCGATCACAGCATTCGCCCTCACGCTGCCGGCGGCTGAGGTTGCTCGTCCTTGCCTCGTAGGAACCGAGGTCGAACGTCTCCAGCCTCGCCCTCGTCGTCGGCCCCGGGCATGCCGACGATGCCCTTGATGCCCTTCTTGAGGGCCTTCACGTTCTTCTGCGTCTGGGTCTCCTCGGCCTTCTGCACTGCGGCCTGGCCGAGCGGCAGGTCCGACAGGCCGCCGAGGGCCTCCCGGATCAACTCGACGCTCTCCTGGTCCTCTTCCTCGAGGCCCTCGAGCACGGCCTCGGCCTTCGCCTGCAGATCGCGCATCTTCAGGTGAGCCTTGAGGGCGCGCTTCGGCACGCCGTCGTTGCCGGCAAGCTCGAACACCTTGTTGATCATCTCGCGCTTGTCGCGGCAGTACTTCATGTACTCGCCCTGCTTCGACAGCATGTCGGCCTTGTGCCGGTCGATCTCGCCGATCCAGCGCTTGAGCTTCTCCGCATCGAACCCGTTGGACTTCGCAGCTTCAGGCATTGCTCGCTCTCCTTTCAGGCGGCTTGCTCGGCGGTGATTTCCAGGAGATCGAACAGGGTCGGCACCGCCATCCGCTCGGCGGCGGCCTCGACATGCGAGACGCCGTCGCGGAAGTACTTCCGATCGAGTTCGATGCCGATGGCCCGGCGACCGAGCCGGATCGCGCAATAAGGGACGGTCATGAGGCCGCCGAAGGGATCGAGGACGGTCTCGCCCTGCATCGACATCTGCACGATGACGCGGTCGACGATGTCGAACTGCAACGGGCACAGGTGCTTTTCGCGGCCGGCTGCGGCCTGGATCGTGTTGAGCGTGCGCATCCGCGTCACGTCGGTCCACACGTCCGGGTGCCGCGAATGCGGCGGGATCAGCATGAAATCCGGCGGCAGGAGGTTGTAGCGGTCGAGCTCCTCGGCGAACGCGACGTGCGTTCCGAAGTCGTAGGCGTGCTCTTCGCAATACCGCTTCCAGCCGCGGAAGATCGGCTTCTTGTCGTCGGGATTGGCGCGCCCGATGCGGACGAGATCCTGCAGCTCGGCCGGCAGCAGGAAGCGGTTGCCGTCCGACGGCATGTAGCCGTGGGCGTCCAATTGCCACCGGCCGCGAGAGTATCCGGTGCCCGGCACCGGGCGCTTGTCCCGCTGAAAGGGCTCCGTCGGCCCATCGGACCCGGCGACATAGACGAGAGGCTTGTCCTTCACGACCGGTTCGTCGGCATAGCCGTTGCCGCGATCGGTCGGCGGCTTGCGGAAGATGAGGAGGTATTCCGGCATGCCGGCGCCCATCCGCGTGCCGTCCTTGCATTGCTCGGACCAACCGAGGCGATAGGTCTGGCTGTTCTCGCGCACGACGTCGGTCGCGATGGTCTTGCGCGCGAGGAAGGCGAAGCCGTGCCGCCGAAAGTGCGCCACCGTCAGGTCGCTGAACGGCGACACGGTCTGGAAGCCGAACCCGTTGATGCCGCCCGGCACGATCCGGTCCTTGACGTGGATGACCGCGTTGCGCCCAGGTTTCAGGACGCGCAGCAGCTCCGGCGTCAGGAAATCCATCTGCTCGAAGAAGTGCTCGTCGCTGTCGGTGTGGCCGAAGTCGTTGTAGCTCGGCGTGTATTCATACTGGGTGGAGAAGGGAATCGACGTGACGATGAGGTCGACGCTGTCGGCCTCCATGCGCCGGGTCTCTTCGACGCAATCGTTGTGAACCAGGCGGTATCCGTCGCCCTCGACCACGTCACGCTCGACGCCGATCGAGCGGCTCAACACCTCCGTCAGCGCGGCCCGGCCGAGGCCGTATTCGCGGATGATGGCGCTCATCCGCTCAGCCTGCTCTTCGTGCCGGCGCCATTTCGCCTCGAGGTTCCGGCGCTGCTCGCGCTCGGCTTCCGTGTAGATGAGGTCGAGCCGAACAACCGGGCTGGGCTGGCCGTACCGCACGAGGCGGTGGATCGCCTGAATGAAGTCGTGGAACTTCGGCCCGATGCCGAGGAACACGGCCCAGTGGCAATGGAACTGGAAATTGCAGCCCGCGCCCGACATCGACGGCTTGGTGGCGAGTTCCGCAAAGCGGCCGTGCTTGAAGTCGAGCGCGGTCTGCTCGTTCACCTCGGTCGGCTGCGAGCCGTAGATCGACCTGACGGTCGGGATGGCGCGCTCGATCGACCGCCGCTCGTCCTCGAGATCGTGCCAGATGATCCGATGGGCTTGCGGGTCCTCGGCTCGGATCTCCGCCAGCTTCACCATTCGCGCGGGCAGGCTATCCCGCTTCTCGCGCGCCGCGTCCTGCACGCCACGGGCAGCATCGCGCAACAGGCGCATTTGCCCGTCCCGCTCCTCCCCAGCCGCGGCGTGGTCGCTCGCGACCTCGTGCCAGCGGATGTCGAGATGCGGCAGCTCATAGCCGTCGTCGGAAAAGCCGATATCGGACGGCCGCTGCAGGAAGAGTGCCCAGGACGCGACCCACAGCCAGAACTCGCGTTCCTTGTGCGGATGGAGGGTGAGCCGATCGGCCTTCTCGCTGTCGCGCCTGAAGAAACGTGTCTTGGCCTGCCCGACGTCCATGATGTCGAGAAAGGCGGCATAGGCGAGCAACTCGATATACTCGTTCGGGTCCGGCGTCGCCGTGGCCACGAAGCGATACTTCACGCCCTCCGTCCGCACGCCCGCCTTGCGATCATCGCCGGCGAATTGCGCCATCAACTGGCGGAAGGTCTTCGTGCTGCCGAATCCGCGCAGTACCGCGGCCTCGTCGAGCGAAACGAAGCCGAAGGCGGATGGATCGATCTTGCCCTCGCGCAGGGTCTCGTAGTTCGTGAGGTTGATCGAATGCTCGTCGACCTCGTCCATGGATCGGATGAAGCGCATCTTCACGGCGCAGTCGCCGCGAAAGCGCGTCTCCGCCTCCTCGAAGAACTCGTGGCGCACGCCGAGCGGCACGCCGATGAGCGGTACGACGCCGGTGTTCTTCATGGCGAGACGCGCGAGCTCGATCTGGGCGCTCGTCTTGTGCATGCCGAAGCGCGAGAAGAGCGCGCGACGGCCACCATGGGCGAGCACCGGCACGATGGCGCGCACGAAGTCCTTCAGGTCTGGGTTGACCTCGGCCGGATCGACCTCGAAGCCGCGCACCGGCGCGACCTTGATCTTCCCCTCGAGGAACTGACGATAGGGATCGCTCATTTCTTGTCCCGCTGTGGCGGGGCCATCCACACCCGGGCGTGATGCTCCGGGCAGTAGGACGAGCCGAATTTCGTCTGGCAGCCGCAGTAGGTCGGCATGCCGCCTGGAGACGGTGCGCAGAGCCAGCGGCAGTGGTTTCCACGAAGATCGACAAGGCTGACGCCGCCGGGTGCGATTGCCTCGGCTTCCATCAGCGCGAGGGCCTCGCGTCCGCGGCGCGCCTCCGGATTGACGTGCTCGATCCGCTTGGCTTCGGCCTTGCGCGCGATGTTGCCGGGATGGAGCCGCTGCTTCTGTTCTTTCGCGGGGACGGCGGCCGGAGCCGCCGCCCCCGTCGTGCCGACCTGGCGATCTTGCGGGCAGCCCATTGCTGAAGGCTCACGCCCTCCCCTTCCGGAGGTCCCGCACGCAGATCGCCCTTTTTCCGGACCTGCACCGGCCGCCCGGTCGACCCGGGCCGCGGTGATGTCTCCCCCGGAAGGGATCCTGGAATTCTTCGCCGCCTTGGCGGCTCGCGGCGCGCGGCGTCGCTTCTGCGACGGCCTCTCGTCGAGGGCCGGGAAGTCGCGCCGCCGCAATCCGAGATGATGCAGCTTGCCTGCGACCACGTTGCGCGTGGGGGCGCCTATCTCGACCGCGATCTCCGTCGCGCCGAGGCCTCGGTGAAAAAGGCGGCGCAGGTCTGCGAGCCGCTCCTCGGTCCAATCGAACCTAGCCATCGGTCTGCCCCAGAAGCTTGCGGACCTCGGCCTCGTGGCCGATCAGGGACTTGAAGATCCCGGCGGCGGCGGCGATCACTTCTGCCGACCGGCGGACCTCGACGACGGCCACCGCAAGGGCCCTCTCGCCGCTGCTCGCCGACAGATGCTCGAGCTTCTCCAGCCCGAACGCTTCCCGCGTCGCCGCGAGCTGCAGTTCGACCGCGATCTCGGCAAAGGTCGGCGCGCGCGACATCAGCGGACCTCGCGGCGCCGCGTCAGGATGGCGACGATCTCGTCCTCGGCGTCCTTGTCGTCGGCCGAGAAATGCTGAGCCTCGTCGAACTGCCGCTTGGCGAGCAGGATGATATTCGTGACGGCGGCACGCACGGTCTGCATGCGGCGCTTCTCGTCCGCTGCCACGTTGCGGCTCGCCTCAATCGGATCAGCGCTCATGCTGATGCTCTCCATGTTCTTCGATGTGCCGGGAGACCACGGCATCGGCCGCGGCCTGGATGATGTCGTAGGCGGAGCGGGAGCCGAGCCGGACCACCAGGTATCCGAGCGCCCCGTAGAGGCATCCCTCGGCGAACTCGCGGGCCACTGCCGGGCCCCTATCGCTTTCGAGCTGCAGGATGGTCTTGACCATCTCTTCGGAGGTGGACGCGGTGAGCGTGTTCTGCATAAGCGCCTCCGGGCTGCTCAATCGCGACCCGTGGATCGGGCGCGCTCCTCACACCTTCGAGACCACTTCAGAAGTACCCCTGCAAAATCGGCGAAGAACTCCGCGAGGCGTTGCAGGATGATCGCCAGCGCAAGCCAGAAATAACGACCGATGCCGCTCATACTGGTTCCTTAGAGAGAGGCGAGCTCGGCTTTGATACTCTCCAGCTTTCGCTCAAGTTCTTGCTGACGGTGCTCTCGCGCGGCCCGATCGAGCCACCGCGGCTTTTCCTTCACCATCGATGCCAGGAACTCGGGCCCATAGGTCAGCGCGAGCGTCACCGTCGCTCGGAACCCCGGCGCGCTGACGCCGTTGAGCCAGTTCTTGATGCTTTCGACGGGGAGGCCGGTGTCCGCAGCGACGTGCATGGCCGTCTTCTGCGGGTAGATGGAGCGCAGGAAACGCGCCATCCCATCGGCATCGATCGATCCGGACCAGTTCTGGCCCACACCGGGGCAGGATTGCCCCTGGTTCCGTGCAGATATCATCGCGGCTTTCTCCGATGCTCTGGACATCGGAGAGGCCGAGGCGCGCTGGGAACGCGGAGCGGCCGGAGACGACCGAACCGAGGTGCTGGGAACACCCGGTCCGGAAATGGCGAAAGCCGACAGGGAAACAGAGCTGGAGGCGGACATCTCAGAAAGCCTCCAGAGGAAGAGAAGGGCCGGCGCTTGCGCGCCGGCGAGGTAGGCGCCCCGACGGGGTGCCCAGGGAGGAACCGGAAAAGAGGACGCGATGCCGACGAGACGCCGACACGACGAGCCGCAGCACATCGCCCTGATCGAGCCCGTTCACACGCCGGACACGTTCGCCAACGGCGTCGATTTTCACGACTGGGAGGACTGGATCCGGATGACGTTCTGGGCGGACATCCGCCCAGGCCTGGACGACGGACACGCGAAACAAGAACGACGCGTTGTCGCCCATGTGATCATGCCGCGGTCGGGCCTGCCGAACCTCATGCGAAGCGCCCAGTACAGCCTGGGGCACCGCGAGCAGCGGCCTCGTCACAGTTGAGCGGGAGGCAAAGGCCGTCATTGAACGGCCTCGCTTGCTTGCGGATCCTGATCCGACACGGACCCTGGTGCGCCACCGACCGCGCCGGCATGGATCTTCGCAAGCGCCTCATAGGTGACGCCTGGAAGGTCCAATCGCTTGGCGCCCTCGACGATGCCCATCCAGTATTTCGGCGGGATGTTTCCGCGCCGCTTCATTTCGGACGCGGTGGATGCCCCTACGCCAAGAACCCTGGCGACGGCACTCGACCCTCCGAAAGCGTCAAAGATGTCAGCGATGGTTTGCATGGCGAGAAACATCTACACGCAACGTGTTGATGAAGTCAACATGATTTATGTCAACACGTCATGGCATGGTTTTGCCATGGAGATGGGTGATCGCCTCCGGCGGGCGCGGATCGAAGCCGGTTTCAGTTCTGCGATGGGGGCGGCGAAGCGATTCGGCTGGTCGCCGTCGACCTATGCCGCGCACGAGAACGGCCAGAACCGGTTCGACGAAAAGGCCGCCCGGAAATACGCGGAAGCGTTCAAGACGTCGGCAGCCTGGTTACTGACAGGCGAAGGTGAGGGGCTGACCTCCGGCCATACCGTGCCCATCATGGGCTACATCGGCGCCGGTGCGGAGATCCAGCCCGAATTCGAACAGGTGCCCCCCGAGGGGCTAGACACCGTGGAACTCCCCTTCCCTGTTCCGGATGACATGATTGGCCTCGAGGTGCGCGGCGATTCGATGCTGCCGGCCTACAGCGATGGCGACGTCGTCGTCGTGTACCGCGACCAGCGCTATGCCCCAGACACTTACATCGGCGAAGAGGCCGCGGTGCGTACCCACGATGGACGCCGGTTCCTCAAGCGCCTGGCGCCAGGACCGGAGCCGCACACGTTCACGCTGGAAAGCTTCAACGCCCGACCGATTATCGGGGCCCGGCTCGCATGGATCGGTGAGATCTGGGTAACCGTAAAACGCGGCACCATTCGCAGAATCGACCAGCGGGCGCGCGCCGCCCGTACACGGCGCGAGCGGATGAGGGCCGAGGCGACGGCCGGCACCGATCAGTTGCCGTTCGCCGGCGCTGATACGGCGAAAGCCTCATCCCGATAATTACTTGGGGCGTTGTTAATCAACCTTCGCAATCGGCGAAGCGATGAACCATATGCCCATGCCTTCCATCTTTGCTAGCTTGTACGAAACAGAGCCAAATTCGATTTGTCCTTTTTCGCTTTCCTTGAAGCGCTGCAGAAGAGAGAGGACTGCGTCCCCGTACTCCTCCTTCTTCTCCCCAGGAGACAGCAGCCGAAGCAGGATGGAATACACAATTATCGAATTCGTTGCTCCTTCATAATCCTTGTACTCAAAGGAATTGATAGCTGTCACTTCTTCTGCATTCGGGTTGTCCGGTTTTGCAATCGCGATCAACGCAGCATTTTTGGCGATCTCGTATTGGCAAACCTTCTGGACGCCGGCGCCGCATTTCTTCCGCGATGCCCGCAAATCGAACCCCATCGACCGGGCGATCTTGTTGAATTCCTTATGAATCTCATCGACCTTAACCGGCAGCGCCGGCTCACCTGCGTGAGCTCCCGTCGCGCTGGCCCCAATCGCCATGGCAAGCGCCAAGGCAACTGACCGCACCCCCATCCCTCTCACCATCCGATCCTCCCGCCTTTCACGCGCGCTCGCGCGCGAGGTATTAGAACAACCTCTATAGGTTCCTGTTCAAGGGGAGAAACGTCAGAAGGGGCGCTAAGGCGCCCCTCCTTCAGCGTTTGCTCCTCTGGATGAGAGAGTAGACCGGGAGCGTCGCTCCAGGTGGCCGCGCGAGGTCGGACCCGGATTGTCCCTGTCGATCTGAAAGCTGTCCCTACCCAAGAAATTGCCGGCCCCTGACCCCGCAGGTCCGCAATCAACATAATCTGTGTTGACACGCTACATGTAAGCCGGTAGCGTCAACACGTTCGATGTTGGAGGCACCGATGGCCCTCTCCTATCCCTTCATCACTGCCGACGGCCGCTACGACCGGCCCGCGATCATGCGCGAAGCGTGGGCCCTGCGTAACAAGTGGGGCAAGCCGGCGCCGCTCGGCGCATTCCTGTGCAAGGTCTGGAAGCAGGCTTCGACCCAGCGCAGCCAGTGGGAAATCGATGATGCGCGCTCCCGCATGTCGGCGGTCGAGCGTCGTCGCGATGAGCTGCAGCACGCGCGCTATGCCGCGAACTGCATCGGCGAATTCAACGCATGGAAGCGCGAGACGGCGCGCATCGAGGCCGAACTGGCGGCGCTCGACACGGTCGCCCCGGCGTTCCTGCAGGCGGCGGAGTGACGGCCATGCCCCTCGATTGGACCGCCCACTTCGTCTCGGGTCTGTGGCACGCCACCGACATCGACGGCACCCGCTTCTCCATCCAACGCCTCGATGCCGACCGCTGGTCCTACGCGTGGTCGAGCGATTGCAGCCCGATCCATCTCGGCGTCCGCGAATTCCCGACCTTCGAGGCCACCAAGGCTTTCGTCGAACGAAACCTCACGGCAGCGGCCATGCAGGCCTACGCCAAGTTGGAGGTCGCCTGACATGAGCACGATCACCGCGCGGCCGTGGAAGCTGCTGAAGTGTCCCTGCGGGCACCCGTCCTGCCAGCAGTACCAGTTCACCAATCAGGGATCCTACGGCCTTGACAAGGACGATGCCGAGTTCGCCCTCCGCGCCATCAATGCCTTCGACACGATGGAGAGGGCAGCCAAGGCTGCCAAGGAGGTCATGACCCTGTTGGACGAGCACGGGGCATCGATCGTTCCGCATCTTCTGGATAGCGACGAAAACCCCGGCCAAAGGCTGCGCGATGCCATCGTCGGGGTTGAAGCCAGCCTTGCCCTTTCCGCATCCGAAATGGGGGCACGGTGATGGAGAGGATCTCATTCTTCGCCTTCGCCTCGGACGACGCGCCAGAGCATGAGCGCTGGGTCGCGTTCCCTTACGAGATGCGGAAGAAGGGGCCGGCACGCCTGCCCATCGTCTTCCCGGCCCGCACCAAGGAAGCAGCGCTTGCCGCCGGCGAGGCGTGGCTTGCGGCAGAAGTCGAGCGGCAAGGCCGCCTCGACCGCAACCTGGTCGAACGCCGCGAACGCATGAAGGCCCTTCGCGCCGCGCGCCAACGGGAGGGCCGGTCATGACCCCCTGCCCAATGGCCGACGCCCGGCTCTTCAACTGCTGCACGGACTACGCCGAGCCGGACTGGTCGCGCTTCACCTCGCTGGAGCTCGCCGGCTGCCGCGATCTCAACGGCCCTGACGATCCGGCCGGCACGATGGTGGTCGGCGGAGAGCCCGCCGGGAACGCCGCGTTCTTCGCCGTCTACGGCCGCAGTGCCGACGGGGAGGCAGAGGCAATCACCGACATCGAGGACCCGCGTGACGCGCTGGCCGTAGCGGCCGAGCTCGGCCTGCGCTCCCGGCTGCCGGTGTCCGTGTCCCTGACGCTCGCTTCGCATGGAGCACAACCGTCATGACCCGCGACCACATCGAAGCCGCCGCCGGCTGGGCCGTGATCTTCGGACTATTCTTCGCCTTCTGGATCATCACGCCGGCCCATGCCGCCGAGCCTTGGCCGCGCTGGGCATGGCACGACTACGCTGCGTTCGCGGTCGGGACGCTCTTCATCCTGCCGTCCCTCATCCTCATCGCCTACAGCGTCCGCGCCGCCCTGCGCGAGATGCACCGCGGCGTGGCCGACCCGCACGCGGAGCCGCACGGCGACGTCCCTCATCACCCCGATCAAGCCGAGCGGAGGAACGCACGATGAAGTATCGCGCCGACAAGGCCAGAGCGTACCGCGTGCTCGTTTCGAGCAGCTGCGGACACGACGATCCATCTCCCGACGAGTGCTTCGTGCCCCTTCCCGAATTCCTCGTCGAAGTCGAGGACACCGACGCCATCAGGCTGGACGAGTTGGACGCCCTCCTCTCAAGGGGATCGCTCGACGTCGCAGCGGGACCGGGGGTCTTGTTTCGATACCAGCTCGTGCCGGCGGAGGTGACGCCATGAAGCTGCACCATCGACCTCGCCGCGAGCGCCCGCTCGACGTCCGCCGTCTCAACATCGCGGCGATGGCGGCGAACCTGATCGCTGACGATGCCGACCTCGACGACGAAGGCGACGTGCTGCGCGCCCTCATGGGCCGCGGCTACGGGCCCGAGCTCATCGACCAGAACATCGACGAGGCCATCAGCGAGGCCCGCTCGCTGCAGCGGCTGCGCGTCGATGCCGAAAGGATCTCCGCATGAAGCCCGAACGCCTTTCGGCCGCCGCTCTGCTCAACCTCGCGACGAAGAAGCGGGGCACCGAAGTGCTCAAGATCGCGTCGCACGACAGCTGGCTCGGCAATCGTCGCCAGGACGTGACCGCCTCGACGATCGGCGCCCTGCTCGGGGTTCACGAATATCAGACGGCCTATGGCCTGTGGGCGCTCAAGGCCGGCCTGGTGCAGGCCGATCCGGAAGAGACGCCGGCGATGCGCCGCGGCCGTCTTCTTGAACCGGTCGGTGTCAAGCTCCTCGGCGAGGAGCGCCCGACCTGGCAGATCATGGCGAACCCGGTCCCGGGAGGCGTCTACCTGCGGGACCCGGCGCGCCGGATTGGCGCGACACCGGATGCCTTCGCCGTCGATCCGGAGCGGCCGGGCTTCGGCATCGTGCAATTCAAGTCCGTCGAGCCAGGCATCTTCCGCCAGAAATGGCGCGAGCCCGACACCGATGAGATCGAGCCGCCGCTCTGGATCGCGGTGCAGGCCATTGTCGAGGCCGAACTTGCCGGTGCGAGCTGGGCATGCGTCGCGCCGCTCGTCGTCAGCTACGGCATCGACATCTACCCCGTAGAGGTGCCGCTGCACGCCGGCATCGTCAAGCGTGTCGGCGACGCGGTGGCGGACTTCTGGCGCCGCGTCGCGGAGCGGGACGCGCCCGATCCCGACTACGGCCGCGACGGTGCGCTGATCGCCTCGCTATATCGCGAGGACAACGGCCTCGAGAAGGACCTATCCCGCGACAACATGATGCCGGTCATCCTGCAGGAGCGCTCGCAGCTCAAGGCCGAGATCAAGCAGCGCGAGAGCCGCATCGGCGAAATCGAGAACGAGATCAAGGCGAAGCTCGGCGAGTACGAGCGCGCCTACGTGCCCGGCTGGAAGGTCGAATGGCCGACCATCCACCGCGCCGGATACGCCGTAAAGCCGACGACCTATCGCCGGCTCAACGTCAAGGCAATCGCCTGAAAGGAGCCGCCGAAATGACCGTTGCAGAAGCCATCGATCCCCGCCTCAGCATCGGAGGCAACAACCCGCCCGACCTGCGTGAGCGACTGGCCGAGGACCATGCCCGGCTGCGGCACGAGATCGAGAAGATCGCCAGTCGCGCGAACGGCGCGCCCAAGGAGGTCAAGTCGGACGATGACCTCGTCGCCGTAGGCGAGATCATCAAGGACGCGCGGGAACTGACGAAGCGCGTCGACCGGGCGCGCGTCGCGGAAAAGGAACCGTTCCTGCAGGGCGGTCGGGACGTCGATGCCTTCTTCAAGGTGTTCATCGAACGCCTCGACAACATCGCCAAGAAGCTCGGCGACCGGGCCACGGTCTACCAGCGCGAGAAGGCCGCCGAGGCTCGCCGCAAGGCCGAGGAAGAGGCGCGCAAGCTGGCGGAGGAGGCCGAGCGCCAGCGCCAGATCGCCGAGCGTGAGGCCGAGCGGAACCGGCCGACGGCATCCGCCAAGCACGAGGACAAGGCCGAGGATCTCGCCGAACGCGCGGCCCAGGCTGAAGTCGCCGCGGCCGCGAAGGCGGCGGACCTGACGCGCGTGCGCAGCGATACCGGGACCGTCGCCAGCGCCCGCACCGAATGGAAGGGCGAGATCGTCTCCATGGACGAGATCGATCTCAACGCGCTCCGCCCGTACCTCAAGCGCGACCACGTGCAGATGGCGCTCAACACCTTCGTGCGCATGGGCGGCCGCAAGCTGGCCGGCGCGAAGATCTTCGAGGACGTGAAGGCCTCGTTCCGCTGATCCCTCCTCGCCCCCGCAATCCCGACAGGAGACCACTATCCATGAACGCTAATGCTCCCGCCGTCGTGCAGGACGAAGAGATCAGCCACCAGCTGCCCGTCGGCTATGAGGGCGGCGGCATGCAGAGCCTCGCCGTTGCCCTCTCCCGTGCCGAGGTCGACACGCAGATCGCGACGGCGCGGGCGATGCCCCGCAGCATCCAGCGCGCCGTGCAGAACATCCTTACCCTCGCCACGCTCGACGAGGAGACGGCGGAGGAGTGCATCTATGCGCTGCCGCGCGGCGGGAAGCCGATCAAGGGGCCGTCCGTGCGCCTCGCCGAGATCATCGCCGGCCAGTGGGGCAACTGCCGCGTCGGCGCCCGCGTCGTGCATGTCGACCGCTTCGAGAAGTACATCGAGGCCGAAGGCGTATTCCACGACCTGGAGACGAACACCGCGACGACGGCGCGCGTCCGGCGCCGTATCAGCGACAAGAACGGGCGCGTGTTCAACGACGACATGATCGTCGTCACCGGCAATGCCGCCTGCGCCATCGCCAAACGCAATGCGATCCTCGGCGCCGTTCCGAAAGCCGTGTGGCGCAAGGCTTATACCGCCGTCGAGAGCGTGCTCGCCGGCGACGTGAAGACGCTCGTCGAGCGCCGCGACCGCGCGATGAAGGCCTTCGCCGCATTCGGCGTGACGCCGGAGCAGATCTTCACCGCCCTCGACGTCCAAGGCGTCGACGACATCACGCTCGACCACATGGCGACGCTTACGGGGATGCACTCGTCGCTGAAAACCGGCGAGGCCACCGTCGAGGAAATGTTCCCGCGCATTGCCGCCGCCGGATCGGCGACCGATCGCCCCAAGGACCTCAAGAGCAAGCTCGACCAGGTCGCCGAGGGCGACACGCAGCAGAACAAGGCCGACGAGGCCGAGGAACCCGGGCCGACCGAAGCGGCCCGGAAGGACGCCGGGGCGCTTGCCAAATCAGCCCCCCAGCCCCAGGAGGGCGCCCCGGCGTCGACCGCGAAGAAGTCCCGGAACAGCCAGGCGCAGACCGCGCCTGCAGAGGCCTCGGCCACTGGGCCGAAGGCGGGCTCGAAAGAGCCCAAGGACGCTGCGCCTGTCGAACAGCAGCAGGACGCCGGGCCGGAGCCATCGGCCGGCTCGGCGTCCACCTCCTACGACGAGCTTATCGAGAAGTACGAAGCGGCCTGCGCCGCGGCGGCGACGGTCGAGGACCTCGACAAAGCCACCGACATCGTCACCGACGCCCTCGACGAGATGAGCCTCGACGAGCGCACCCGCGTGCAGAACGCCTTCGAGGCGCACGAGGCGCGCATCAAGTCTGCCGCCGCGCCGGCCGAGGAGGAGACGGAAGAGGTTCGCCAGTTGCGGGAGACAGCGCGGGCCAAGGCGAAGCTGGGCAGCAAGCGCCTCAAGCTGTGGCGCGGCGCCCTCTCGGCCGAGCACGAGAAGCTCCTCGCGCCCATCGCCGACGAGTTGAACGAGCTCGCGGCCTACGCCGACAGCAAGGGAGGCGAGTGAGCCATGATCGAGGTCTGGAAACCGGTCATCGGCTACGAGGGCCGCTACGACGTTTCCGACTTAGGGCGCGTCCGGAGCTTAGATCGCATCGAGGAGTATCTCCGACAGGATCAGTATTCCGGCAGAACCCTCGTCATCCGTAGGTTTCATCGAGGTCGCCTTCTTCGCGCAGGTCGTACGGCTTCCGGTCACCTATCGGTTGTTCTTGGCCGAGGGCAGACGAAGCAAGTTCACGTGCTTGTTCTCGAAGCCTTCGTCGGTCCGTGCCCTGAAGGCCTCGAATGCTGCCACCACGACGACGACCCGTCGAACAACCGCCTTGGCAATCTCCGCTGGGGAACGAGATCAGACAACCTCAACGACGCGGTTCGCAACAGGAAGAAGCCTATCGGTGAGCAGCATTACTTCGCGAAGTTGAAGGCAGCCGACATTCCGAAAATTAGACGCGAATGCCAAGCCGGTCGCGGAAGCATTTCGCGGATGGCGAGGCAGTACGGAGTGAATGAAACGACGATACGCCAAGTCCGCGACGGTCGCGCATGGCGGCACATCTCTTAGAGGCAACACGATGCGCATAAGAACTATTGATCTCGAAACCACTGGCTTCACGCCGCCCGAAGACGGTGTCGGCAGTGGCGTCTGCGACCTGGGATGGGTCGACCTTGTGGCGGGGTCGGCCGACCTCGCCGGTGCGCCGCGGGACTGGGCCATCTGCCCGATGGTGCAGATGTATGTGCATCCCGGGCATGCGATCCCGGCGAAGGCCTCGGCCATCCATCACATCGTCGACGAGGACGTCGCCTGCGCCCCCTCTTGGCCCGAGGCCCTTGAGATGGTCGCCGCTCCTGCCGACGCGACCATGTTCGCGGCGCACAACGCGAAATTCGAGCGCCAGTGGTTCACGGACGAGGTGCTCGCCGGCCGGCCGATCATCTGCACCTACAAGTGCGCGTTGAGGCTCTGGCCCGACGCGCCGGGGCACAGCAACCAGGCGCTGCGCTACTGGCGCAATCCGGAGGGGCTCGACCGGCATGTCGCCGACTTCGCGCACCGCGCCGGCCCTGACGCCTATGTCACGGCGCACCTGCTGCGCGACATGCTGCAGATCGCCACGATCGACGAGCTCGTGCAGTGGTCGAGCGAGCCCGCGCTCCTGGTGACGTGCCACATCGGCCGGTATCGCGGCACGCCGTGGCGCGACATCGACAGCGGTTTTCTCTGGTGGGTGCTCGAGCGCGACTTCGACGAGGACGTGCATCACACGTGCCGCTACTGGCTCGACCAGCGGCGCGCCGAGGCCGCGGCCGGGGAAGTCGCGTGATGATCCCGGGCGGCTGGCACCTCATGAGCGGGAGCAACGTCGTCGCGACGGGACCTCTCGCCGAGGTCCTCGCCGAGGGCGAGTTGCGCGGGCTCATCACGAGCGAGCGCTATGCCGCCAGCCGCACCGGTGACGACGTCACCCGCCGCCGGCTCCAACCCGGCATCTGGATCGTGCCGGCCGCCGGACAGCGCGGCTGGCGCCATGCCGGGCCCCCGGCACGGTCCGTCGAGGCCGACACCGACTGGTATTCCATCCCGTTCTGAGGGTGTCATGAAAACCGACATCGCCATCTGGAACATTGTCGCCGATCGGCTCGACGCGGCAGCCCAGGCTCACCGGGCCGGCGCTGAGAGAATGTCCACGACCGTCCCGACCAAGACCGGGGGCGACGTCGCGATCGCCACGGCCGAGGCGGCGGTAAAGCGCAGCATCGCCGACACGCTGGAAGGTCTCGCGAACGACATTCGCCATGTCCTGCAGGAAGAGGCCTCGCAATGACGACGGCCTTCCCGCTCTCCTGGCCGGATGGCTTTCCGCGGTCGAAGAGCCGCGAGACGGGCCAGTTCCGGACGTCGCTGGCTGGCGCGCTGAACAATGTGCGCACGAGCCTCAACCTCTTCGGGCGCGACAGCGGCAAGCCTGTCACCGACGTCGTGCTGTCGTCGAACGTCTCGCTCGGATGCGAGAAGCCGGACGATCCGGGTGTCGCGGTCTGGTTCCGCTGGCAGGGCATGCAGGTCTGCATCCCGGTCGACCGATATGCGACGCCTGCCGCGAATCTGCAGGCGATCCACCACGTGCTCGAGGCGCGCCGCGTCGAGCTCCGGCACGGCACCCTCGCCCTCGTCATGGCGTCGATGAAGGGGTTCGCCGCCCTCCCCGCTCCGGCCGACCGCCACTGGTCCGAGGTGCTTGGCATCTCGCGCACGGCCGGCAGGGACGAGATCGAGGCCGCCCATCGCCTCCTCATCCGCCAGCACCACCCGGACAGCGGCGGCTCGGAAGCGGCCGCCGCCGAGATCAATGCCGCGCGCGATGCTGCGCTGAAGGAGCGGACATGATCGGCACCATCCTCATCTCGCTCCTCGGCTACGGCGGAGCGCTCTTCTTCGTGTTCGCCTTCATCGTGTCCATGCGGAAGTTCGCCGCCGCATCGGCCGACAGCTACCAGGAGGAGCGGTTCGCAATCGCGGCCGTCATCTCCTTCTTGCTCGCCTTCGCGCTCGCCGCGCTCACCCGTCTCCTCGGAGGTCTTTGATGGACATCGAGCGCGAATATCGCGTCGCCCATATGTGCTGCAGCATCGGCGGCGGCGCCAAGGGCTTCCGCAAGGGCAGCGCCCGCGTCGGCAGCATGCGGGCGAAGTTCCGCAACATCGGCGGCATCGACGTCGTGCCGTCGGCGCTCGCCGATTTCGAGCACATGGCTGGGTGCAAAGGGACGCTGCTCGACCTTTTCTCGCTCGACCAGTATCGCGCGTTCCACGGCAAGGAGCCGCCGCCGGGCTGGCGCGAAGCGACGCCGGCGGACATCCACCGCGCCTTCGGCTACGAGCGGCCGCACATCGTCTTCATGAGCATGCCGTGCAAGGGGTTCTCGGGGTTGCTCGCCGAGAAGGTGTCGCTCAGCCCGAAATACCAGGCGCTCAACGGCCTTACGCTCCGCGGCGTGTGGCTCTTGCTGGAAGCCTACAAGGACGATCCGCCGGAATTCCTTCTCTTCGAGAACGTCCCGCGCATCGCGACGCGGGGCCGATGGCTGCTCGACCAGATCCAGGCGATCTACGACGCCTATGGCTACGCATGGGCCGAGACGACGCACGACTGCGGCGAGCTCGGCGGCCTCGGGCAGTCGCGCAAGCGCTTCCTGATGGTGGCGCGCCACCGCGAGAAGGTGCCCCCGTTCCTCTACGAGCCGCCCAAGCGCCGGCTCCGCGGCGTCGGCGAGGTGCTCGAGAAGCTGCCGCTGCCGGGCGATCCCGCCGCCGGCCCGATGCATCGCATGCCGTCGCTGCAGTGGAAGACGTGGGTGCGTCTCGCCTTCGTCGAGGCGGGCAGCGACTGGCGCAGCCTCAACCGCCTTCGGGTCGAGAACGGCGCGCTCGCAGACTACGGGATCGCGCCCGAAGGCGACTGGCAGGCGAGCGTCCTCGGCGTGCGAAAATGGGAGGAGCCGAGCGGCACGGTCGCCGGGCGGTCGAGCCCGACGAACGGCTCGTACAGTGTCGCCGACCCGCGCTATGGCAACTGGCACGATGGCGCCTCCAGCGCGAAGCTCCGCGTCACGGACTGGAATGGCTCCTCGTTCTGCGTCACCGGCGCGCAGCAAGTCGCGTCCGGGGCTCTGTCCGTCGCTGACCCCAGGATCGATGGGCACGCGAAATCGGTGCAGATGGGCGTTCGGCAGTGGGCCGAGCCCGCCGGCGTCGTGACCGGCAAGATGTTCGTGGGCGGCGGCCCCAATTCTGTGGCCGATCCCCGCATTCCCGGCCCCCCTCGCTTCAACAACGTCTTCCGCATCGTGCCATGGGGCGGCACGTCGCCGGCCATAGCCGGCCCGGGCGGTCCGGCCGGCGGCCTCGCGGTCGCCGACCCTCGCGCGGATGCCGGGTTCGGCGGCAAGGGCAAGTATCGCGTCACCGCGTTCGGCGAGGCAGCGGGCACCGTCATCGGCGCCAGCACGACGGGACAGGGCGCCTTCGCGGTTGCGGACCCGCGTCCCGACTGCCTGCCGGCCGACCGGGAGACGTACCGGACGCAAGGGCACTACGGCGTGCGGCGCTGGACGGAACCGACCGGCGCGGTGCCGGCCTATGCCAAGTACGACCGGGGCGCTTGGGCTGTCGCCGATCCGCGCGAGCCGCAGGCGCTCGGAGACGCGGCCGCGTTACCGGCGCCCGACGATCGCCTCGTCGCCGTCATCCGGGCGCTCGACGGCACGTGGCACCGGCCCTTCACAACGCTCGAGCTCGCCGCGCTGCAGAGCCTCGTAGATCCCGAGGAGGTCGGCACCTGGTGCCTCTCCGGCACCTCAGATAGCGCGTGGCGCGAGCACATCGGCAATGCCGTGCCGCCCGATGCCGCGCAGGCAATCGCCGAAGT
>NZ_JARKII010000001.1:0-702391 GCF_029309855.1 Chelatococcus sp. XZ-Ab1
CATCGTAAGCCCTTGTGATCGCGTCCATGAGCCGATCCCAGACGCCCGCCTTCCGCCATCGGTTGAAGCGGTTGTAGATCGTGGTCGGCGGCCCGTAGCGCGCCGGCATGTCCGCCCACGGCGCGCCCGAGCGCAGGCACCAGAAGATGCCATTGAGAACCCGCCGGTCATCCACGCGAGGCACGCCCCGCGACTTGTTGGGAAGGTGAGGCCGGATCGCCTCCCATTCGAAATCCGTCAGATCGTAGCGGCCCATCGCAAAGCTCCCGAAAAGGAGCTTGAATCACAATCGCCACCGTCAGGGAACCCAGAGCCGTTTATGGGTTTACGGCCTAATCGTCGCTCGATGTTTGCAAGGGCTGGCTGCCGGTTTGATGGTGCCAGTAGGACAAGCGATGCTTAGCGAAGCTGCCAATCGCCAACAACTCGGCCGTTTGATGGGAACAGTAGGCTTTGCAGTCGCGCTTGGCCCCGCATTGGGGCCGGGGCTAGGCGGTGTGCTGATTGATAACTTGTCTTGGCGCTGGTTGTTTTGGATTAATTTGCCGGTAGGAATCATCGCAGCGGTCGCAGCCAAGTATGTGCTGCCACCGGACGAAGTGTCACATGCAAATCGGCTCGATACCATCGGGGTAATACTAATTGGCTTGGGGCTTCCACTCGCGTTGTATGGTAGCGCTGAGATCGGAGCGATGGGCATTACCACATCATCAACCCTTTCGCTTACGTTCGGAATTATCCTTACTATCTCTTTCATCATACATGCTCGCCGTTCAAGAACCCCGTTGATCGACATTCGACTATTCCGCCGAGCAGGCTTTGTGGCTGCCGTAGTCACCGCGAGCCTTACGGGGGCTGCGATGTATGGCGGATTGCTCCTTATACCGATATTTTTGCAAGACAGTTTGCATCAGTCTCCGACTGATGCCGGATTGATGTTGTTTTTGATGGGCTTGGGGTCAGCGGTCATCTTGCCAATCGCAGGCAACCTTACTGACCGCTACGGCGCTCTCGCAGTTTGTTTAGTCGGAAGCACAATACTACTGCTAAGCACGGCAGCCTTCTTTTGGCCCTCAATGCTGCCACTCGCCTTAGCTTCTATACTATTTGTCCGTGGAGGTGGGTTGGCATTGGCACAAATGCCAGCCATGACGGCCGCTTATGCCGCTGTTTTGAAGAATGAGACAAGCGACGCGGCGACAATTATCAACATCGCCCAACGTCTTGGCGGTGCGCTGGGCGCGATCACCACAGTCATTGTGCTTGAGCAAGCCGCGACGACGGACAACCAACTGGCTTACGAATGGGGGGGCGCTCTCTTAGTCGCCTTCGCAGTCGCATCAACGGTCACATCGACGCTGTTGAAACCGCCATTGAAACAATCCGATTAGTGGTGAGTGATGCGTCGTCGTGCCACACATACGATTGATCGCCCATGGGGAGCGCCGACCGCGCTCGGATCGCGCATCCCCCTTGCGTCGCTCATCCAGACGCTCGCCGTCGCTGAATATCTCAATTTCCGCCACGCCGCCAATGCGCTCGGCGTGGCGCAATCCAGCGTCAGCGCCCGCGTGAAGGCGCTGGAAGAAGACCTTGGCATCCTCCTGTTCGAGCGCCATGCGCGGGGCGTCCGGTTAACCGAAGCCGGACGCCACTTCGTGGAGAGGATCGCGGCCGGCGTCGATCAACTCGACCATGCGGTGAAGACCGCAGGCATGGCGGCGGTAGGCGAGTGCGGCCGGCTTCGTATCGGCATCCACGCCCTAATCCCGCGCAGTTTCCTCGCCGATCTGATCGGACGGTATCGGGAGGACCATCCCGGCATCGAGGTCGAGATCGCCGAGGGTACGGCCCGCGATGCGATCATGCAGCTTCGCGCAGACCGGCTGGACGTGGTGTTTGTTGCCGGCACGCCCGAACTGCCCGACTGCCATAGCCGCCCGATCTGGACCGAACCGCTGGTGGCGGCGCTGCCGGAGGGGCATCCGCTCGCCGGGCAATCATCGGTCACGTGGGTCGATCTGGCGGGCGAGACGTTCCTTGTCCGCCATGGCGGCACCGGCCCGCAAGTTCATAGCCATATCGTGCTACGTCATGCCGGGCGCTGGCCCGCCCCGTCGATCCTGCGCTTCGACGTTGGGCGCGGCGCGCTGCTGTCCATGGTCGGACAGGGGTTCGGCATCACTATCGTCGGTGCGGCTACGTCGCTGCTGCAAACATCCGGCGTCGTCTTCGTCCCGTTCGCGGATGAGCCGGAACCAGTTCCGTTCTCGGCCATCTGGTCGCCGTCCAACCGCAGCGCGGCGCTTCGCAACCTGCTCACCCTCGCCAGCGACATGGGCCGGCCGGTCCGCACGGACTGATTTTCCGCCGCGATTCGTTTCTGCCAGCCAGCATAGGCACCAGCAACGACGATCCCGGTGCGATCCGTCCTATTTGCCGCCGACAGTATCCGGCAGCCCTCCCGCATCATGTTTTCTGTTGCCTTCGGTTGAAACGCTTATTCTCTGATCGGCTCCGTCTCTCTTGCCGACTGGAGCCTGCTTTGCGCGGAGGCCGAATCCTTTGGGGTCAGATCGCTGTCGTCTTCACCATCGTTCTGGTGATGACGTGGGGGGCGACGCAATGGGTTGCCTTTCGCCTCGGCTTCCAGCCGCAGCTTGGAGCGCCATGGTTCGAGCTGGCGGGCCTGCCCGTCTATTATCCGCCGGCCTTCTTCTGGTGGTGGTTTTCGTTTGATGCCTATGCGCCCACGATCTTCGTCGAGGGCGCGATTATCGCCGCGTCGGGTGGCTTCATCGCCATCACCGCCGCCATCTTCATGTCGATCATCCGCGCGAGGGAAGCGCGCAACGTCGCGACCTACGGCTCAGCGCGATGGGCCGAGGATAGGGAAATCCGCGCGGCCGGATTGCTCGGCCCCGATGGCGTCCTACTCGGCCGATACGACCGGGACTACCTGCGCCATGACGGTCCCGAGCATGTCCTATGCTTCGCCCCAACGCGCAGCGGCAAGGGTGTCGGGCTGGTGGTGCCGACGCTGCTGACATGGCCGGCATCCGCCATTGTCCACGACATAAAGGGCGAGAACTGGACGCTGACAGCGGGCTTCCGCGCGAAGCATGGCCGCGTGCTACTGCTCGATCCGACCAACGCCAGATCGTCGGCCTACAACCCGCTGCTGGAGGTCCGGCAAGGGGAATGGGAAGTCCGCGACGTGCAGAATATCGCGGATATTCTGGTCGATCCCGAAGGCAGTCTCGACAAGCGCAATCATTGGGAAAAGACCAGCCATAGCTTGCTGGTCGGCGCGATCCTGCATGTTCTCTATGCGGAGAAGGACAAGACCTTGGCGGGCGTCGCCAACTTCCTGTCCGATCCCCGCCGCCCGGTCGAGGCGACCTTGCGCGCGATGATGGACACGCCGCATCTCGGCGAGGCTGGCGTTCATCCCGTCATCGCGTCGTCGGCACGCGAGCTGTTGAACAAATCCGAGAACGAACGGTCGGGCGTATTGAGCACCGCCATGTCGTTTCTCGGCCTCTACCGCGATCCCGTGGTGGCGCGGGTGACGGCGCGATGCGACTGGCGCATTGCCGATCTGGTCGGCAGCCGCCAGCCCGTCACGCTCTATCTGGTCGTGCCGCCATCCGACATAAACCGCACCAAGCCGCTTATCCGCCTGATCCTCAATCAGATCGGCAGGCGGTTGACGGAGGAATTGACCACCTCCGGCAAGCGCCACCGCCTGCTGTTGATGCTGGACGAGTTTCCGGCGCTCGGCCGGCTCGACTTCTTTGAATCGGCGCTCGCCTTCATGGCGGGGTATGGAATCAAAGGCTTCCTGATTGCGCAGAGCCTCAATCAGATCGAGCGCGCCTATGGCCCGAACAACGCGATCCTCGACAACTGCCATGTCCGCGTCAGCTTCGCCACGAACGACGAAAGGACGGCGAAGCGTGTTTCAGACGCACTAGGCACCGCGACCGAGCTGCGCGACTCCACCAACTACGCAGGGCACCGTCTAGCCCCGTGGTTAGGTCACTTGATGGTGTCACGGCAGGAGACGGCGCGGCCGCTGCTCACGCCGGGCGAAATCATGCAGCTTCCGCCCACCGATGAAATCGTCATGGTTGCGGGAACGCCCCCAATCCGCGCCACCAAGGCCCGCTACTACGAGGACGCGCGGTTTCAGGAACGCATCCTGCCGCCGCCCGATCTGGTCGCCGCTCCGCTGGCGCCCAGCCCATCCACCGATGACTGGTCCGGTCGCGTGGTTACGGCGGATGGCAGCTCCGCGAAGGACGCCGCCAATGGGACCGAAGGCGATCCGGCCAATGCCGGCATCCGCCGCGAGCCGGAATTGCCGGAGCATGAGGAAATCGTCGCCCCGCCGCCGTCGCCCGAACAGGAGTTCGAGTTTCTGGACGACGAGCCGGACGTTGACGCGGCCAAGGCCCGCGCCATGCGCCAGCGCATGAGGATGGTAGCGCGGCAGGTCGCCATGAACCCCGATGATGGAATCGAGCTTTGAGGACACGCCCATGACCACACGCACGCGCCTGAATATCTACTTCGACCCCGCGCTCATTCCGCAGATCGAGGCGATGGCGCTGCGCCGCTCGGTGGCGCTACGCCGCAATGTCTCGAAATCGGCCATCGTCGAGGCGGCTGTCATGTCCTACCTGTCCGGCGATTCCGCCGATCAGCTTGAAGCCGCCATGTCGCGCCGACTGGACAAGCTCGGCCGCCAGTTCGACACGCTCGACATGGACCTTGCCGTGCTCGGCGAGACGGTAGCGCAGTTCATCCATTTCTGGATGACCATCACGCCGCCGCTTTCAGGAGCCGCGCAATCCGCTGCCCGCGCGAAAGGCGCGGAACGCTTCGAGGGCTTCATGCAGACCCTCGGCAAGCGACTGGCGACGGGCGACAGGTTCCTCAAAGAGCTGTCACGCGACCTCGACTCGCTCCACGACGAGCCGTCACCAGACGAGACGCAGACTAGAGACGATCAAGAGTAAGTATTCAGAACCATCCTATTTACCGCCGATAGCCGCCGATCACCGCACGCACTTAGATACTTGTTGAACCGACCGGATTTCGGCCTCTCTTAATCGACCCCGATCCGGGGATTGCCTGTCGCGTCCCCGCCAGAAGCCGGGGCCGACATGACCACCAACCACCAAAGACCGGAAGCCATTGCACGCGGCGCACGCATGTTGCGCACCGCGCTCGGTCCCGCGATTGCCCGGCTGCTCGAAGACCCGGCCGTGGTCGAGGTGATGTTGAACCCGGACGGGCGGTTGTGGATCGACCGACTCTCCGAAGGTCTTTCCGACACGGGCGAGCGCCTGTCCGCCGCCGATGGCGAACGCATCGTGCGGCTGGTCGCGCACCATGTCGGCGCGGAGGTTCATGCCCGCAGCCCCCGCGTCTCGGCCGAGCTGCCGGAGAGCGGGGAGAGGTTCGAGGGCCTGCTGCCGCCCGTGGTCGCCGCCCCGACCTTCGCCATTCGCAAGCCCGCCGTCGCGGTGTTCACGCTCGACGACTATGTGGCGGCCGGCATCATGTCCGCCGATCAGGCCGCGATGCTACGCGCGGCCGTTTCCTCCCGCGCCAACATCCTTGTCGCTGGCGGCACCAGCACCGGCAAGACGACGCTGACCAACGCGCTGCTCGCCGAGGTGGCAAAGACGGCGGATCGCGTCGTCATCATCGAGGACACGCGCGAGCTGCAATGCGCCGCGCCCAACCTTGTCGCCATGCGGACCAAGGACGGCGTGGCGACGCTTTCCGATCTGGTCCGGTCCTCGCTGCGCCTGCGGCCCGACCGCATCCCCATCGGCGAGGTGCGCGGCGCGGAAGCCCTCGACCTGCTTAAAGCCTGGGGCACCGGCCATCCCGGCGGCATCGGCACGATCCACGCCGGAACCGGGATCGGGGCGCTGCGCCGTCTCGAACAGCTCATTCAGGAAGCCGTCGTCACCGTCCCGCGCGCCCTGATCGCCGAGACCATCGACCTTGTTGCGGTCCTTTCCGGGCGCGGCTCCGCGCGCCGGCTGGCCGAGCTTGCCCGCGTCGAGGGGCTTGGGCCGAACGGCGATTACCGCATCACGCATCCCATCCCTTCGGCAATCCCCACCAGCACAGGAGAATCTTCATGATCCGCACGATTTCGCGCGGCACTCGCCACATGGCGACCGCCGTATCCACCCTTGCCATCAGCCTCATGCTCGCCCCGGCCGCCCATGCGTCCGGTTCGTCGATGCCGTGGGAGCAGCCCTTGCAGCAAATCCTCCAGTCGATTGAGGGGCCGGTCGCCAAGATCATCGCCGTCATCATCATCATCGTGACCGGCCTGACGCTCGCCTTCGGCGATACGTCCGGCGGCTTCCGCCGACTGATCCAGATTGTATTCGGCCTGTCTATTGCCTTCGCCGCGTCGAGCTTCTTCCTGTCGTTCTTCTCGTTCGGCGGCGGGGCGCTCGTTTGATGGCGGGCGGCCTCGAACAACTCGACGCGGTGCCGGGCTTCACTGTCCCGGTCCACCGGGCGCTGACCGAGCATATTCTGCTCGGCGGCGCACCGCGCGCCATTGCCATCATGAACGGCACGCTAGCCGGGGCCGTGGGCCTCGGCCTGCGCCTCTGGCTTGTCGGCCTAGCCATATGGGCCATCGGCCATTTCGCGGCCGTATGGGCGGCCAAGCGCGATCCCCAATTCGTCGAGGTCGGGCGGCGGCATATCCGCATCCCCGGCCATCTGGCGGTGTGAGGGCGCGGCCATGATAAACCTTACCGAATACCGTCGCACCGCCACCCGGCTTGCCGACTATTTGCCATGGGCCGCGCTGGTCGGCTCGGGCGTTGTCTTGAACAAGGACGGCTCGTTCCAGCGCACCGCGAAATTTCGCGGTCCCGATCTGGATTCCGCCGTCGCCGCCGAACTGGTCGCCGTCGCCGGCCGCATCAACAACGCCGTGCGCCGCCTCGGCTCCGGCTGGAGCGTCTTTGTCGAGGCGCAGCGCAGCGAGGCCGCGACCTATCCCGACAGCACCTTTCCCGATCCCGCGTCGGCGCTGGTCGATGCGGAGCGGAAAGCCGGTTTCGAGGAAGCGGGCACGCATTTCGTGTCCGGCTACTTCCTGACCTTCCTCTATCTGCCCCCGGCCGAGGAAGCCGCCCGCACTGAGGCATGGCTCTATGAGGGCCGGGAGAAAGCGGGCGTGGACCCGTGGGAACTGCTGCGCGGCTTCATCGACCGCACCGACCGCGTGCTGGCCTTGCTCGACGGCTTCATGCCCGAGTGCCGTTGGTTGAATGACGGCGCGACGCTCACCTATCTCCATTCCACCATCTCGACCAGTCGGCATCGCGTCCGCGTGCCCGAGGTGCCGATGCACCTCGACGCGCTGCTCGCCGACCAGCCGTTAACCGGCGGGCTGGAGCCGCGCCTTGGCGAAGCGCATCTGCGCGTGCTGACCATCGTGGGATTCCCCACCGCGACGACGCCCGGCCTGCTCGACGACATGAACCGGCTGCCGTTCCCCTACAGGTGGAGCACGCGGGCGATCCTGCTCGACAAGACAGATGCGACCCGGCTGCTGACCAAGATCAGGCGGCAATGGTTCGCCAAGCGCAAGAGCATCGCCGCGATTCTGAAAGAGGTGATGACGAACGAGGCGTCCGCCCTCGTGGACACCGACGCCGCCAACAAGGCGCTCGACGCCGACATGGCGTTGCAGGAACTCGGGGCGGACGTGGCGGGCATGGCCTACGTCACGGCGACTGTCACCGTATGGGATGCAGACCCGCGCCTTGCCGACGAGAAGCTGCGCCTGGTCGAGAAGATCGTTCAGGACCGCGACTTCACCGCCATGGCCGAGACCGTCAACGCAGTTGACGCATGGCTCGGCTCGCTGCCGGGCCATGCCTACGCGAACGTGCGGCAACCGCCCATCAGCACTTTGAATCTCGCCCACATGATCCCGCTATCGGCGGTGTGGGCGGGGCCGGAACGGGACGAGCATTTCGGTGCACCCCCTTTGCTCTTTGGAAAGACCGAAGGCTCAACCCCGTTCCGGCTAAGTCTCCATGTCGGCGACGTAGGCCACACCCTTGTCGTCGGCCCCACAGGCGCGGGCAAGAGCGTGCTGCTCGCCCTCATGGCGCTCCAGTTCCGGCGCTATGCGGCTAGCCAAGTCTTCGCCTTCGACTTTGGCGGCAGCATCCGCGCCGCATCGCTCGCCATGGGCGGCGACTGGCACGACCTTGGCGGCGGATTGACAGAAGGGGCCGAGGCGTCTGTCTCGCTCCAGCCGCTTGCCCGCATCCACGATACCTATGAACGCGCATGGGCGGCGGACTGGATCGCGGCCATCCTCATGCGCGAGGGGCTGGCGATCACGCCCGAGGTCAAGGAACACCTTTGGACGGCGCTGACTTCGCTCGCCTCCGCGCCGGTCGAGGAACGCACGATCACCGGCCTTGCGGTGCTGTTGCAATCCAACGATCTGAAACAGGCGCTCCGGCCGTTCTGCGACGGCGGTGCCTATGGCCGGCTGCTCGACGCCGAAGCCGAACATCTCGGCTCGGCTGATGTGCAGGCGTTCGAGATCGAGGGCCTTGTCGGGACCGGCGCGGCCCCCGCCGTGCTCGCCTATCTGTTCCATCGCATCGGCGACCGGCTCGACGGGCGGCCGACGCTGCTCATCATAGATGAAGGCTGGCTTGCGCTCGACGACGAGGGTTTCGCCGGCCAGCTCCGCGAATGGCTGAAAACGCTGCGCAAGAAAAACGCATCGGTCATCTTCGCCACGCAAAGCCTGTCCGACATCGACGGCAGCAACATCGCGCCCGCAATTATCGAGAGCTGCCCGACGCGGCTCCTGCTGCCGAACGAGCGGGCCATCGAGCCGCAGATCACGGCCATCTATCGCCGCTTCGGCCTCAATGACCGGCAGATCGAAATCCTCGCAAGGGCCACGCCCAAGCGGGATTATTACTGCCAAAGCCGCAGGGGCAATCGCCTGTTCGAGCTTGGCCTGTCCGAAGTCGGCCTCGCGCTCTGCGCCGCATCCGCCAAATCCGACCAGACCCGCATTGCCGAACTTGTCGCCGAGCGCGGCCGCGACGGTTTCCTCGCCGCGTGGCTGCGAGAGCGTGGCGTCGAGTGGGCAGCCGACCTGATCCCCAACCTCACCAATCTTGCCGACCGGCCGGAATCCGCCGCGCCGGCCCGGCTCGATAACCACCCCACACAGGAGATACTTCCATGACCTATCCCAAGATCGTCGGGGCCTCGGCCCTCGCGCTGGCGCTCGCCGTGCCCGTCGCGCTGTCGCTCATGCTGGCAGGTCCGGCCCATGCGCAATTCGGCTTCGGCCGCATCGTCTATGACCCGTCCAACTACGCGCAGAACGTGCTCACCGCTGCGCGAACGCTGGAGCAGATCAACAACCAGATCACCAGCCTCCAGAACGAGGCGCAGATGCTCATCAATCAGGCCCGTAATCTGGCGAGCCTACCGCATTCTTCTCTTCAGGCCCTTCAGCAGAATGTCCAGCGCACGCAGCAGCTATTAGGCCAAGCTCAGAACATCGCCTTCGAGGTTGGGCAGATCGACCAAGCGTTCCAGCAGCGATACGGCAATGTTTCGCTTTCGGCAACCGACGCCCAGCTTGTCGCCGATGCGCGTTCGCGCTGGGAGAACACGGTCGGCGGCTTGCAGGACGCGATGCGCGTGCAGGCGGGGGCGGTCGGCAATATCGACAGCAACCGCGCCGAGATGGCCGCGCTTGTCGGCCAGAGTCAGGGCGCGACCGGTGCATTGCAGGCGACGCAGGCCGGCAACCAGCTTCTCGCACTCCAGTCGCAGCAGCTTTCCGACCTGATCGCGGTCATCTCGGCGAACGGACGCGCCGACGCACTGACCGAAGCGGAGCGCACGACCGCCGCCGAGCAGGGCCGCATCCAGCGCGAACGGTTCCTCACGCCTGGCTCCGGCTACCAGCCGGGCAACGCGCAGATGTTCAACAACGGCAACAACTGACCGGGAGGCTCGCCATGGACGGCAAGATGCTGGCCCGGCTCGGGGCCGTGGTGTTCATCGCCATCGCCGTCACGGCGACCGCAATCGACATGGCGCGGAAGGATGAACCTTCCGCGCCACCCCCTGCGCCGGCCTTCCAGCCCCCGGCCGACCCGTTGCGCGAAACCCTGCGCCGCTGCCAGCAGCTCGGCGAGGCGGCGGCAAGTGACGCCGACTGCCTCGCGGCATGGGCTGAATCCCGCGACCGCTTCCTCGGCCGTGATCGCAGCGAGGCGCGCTGACCATGGGCAACACGGGCGTCATCGACAATTTCCTCGGCGTATTCACGTCCTACATCGACTCGGGGTTCGGCCTGCTCGGCGGCGAGGTCGCCTTCATCGCCACGACACTCATTGTCATCGACGTGACGCTCGCCGCGCTCTTTTGGGCATGGGGCGCGGATGACGACATTATCGCGCGGCTGGTGAAGAAGACCCTGTTCGTGGGCGTCTTCGCCTACATCATCAGCAATTGGAACAGCCTCGCCCGCATCGTCTTCGAGAGCTTCGCCGGACTCGGCCTCATGGCGTCGGGCACCGGCTTTTCCGTCGAAGACCTGATGCGGCCCGGCCGCGTGGCACAGACCGGCCTCGACGCCGGCCGTCCGCTGCTCGATTCCATTTCCGACCTGATGGGCTGGATCGCCTTCTTTGAGAACTTCATACAGATCGCGTGCCTGCTGTTCGCATGGGCGCTGGTCGTGCTGGCCTTCTTCATCCTCGCCATCCAGCTTTTCGTCACCCTGATCGAGTTCAAGCTGACCACGCTTGCCGGCTTCGTGCTGATCCCGTTCGGCCTGTTCGGCAAGACCGCCTTCATGGCCGAGCGCGTGCTTGGCAACGTGGTGTCCTCCGGCATCAAGGTTCTGGTGCTCGCAGTCATCATCGGCATCGGCAGCACCTTGTTTTCGCAGTTCACGGCCGGTTTCGGCGGCGCGACCCCGAGCATCGACGACGCCATGGCGATTGTGCTCGCCGCACTGTCGCTGCTCGGACTCGGCATCTTCGGTCCCGGCATCGCCAACGGCATTGTATCGGGCGGCCCGCAGCTCGGCGCGGGCGCGGCCGTAGGAACCGGCCTCGCTGCCGGCGGGATGGTGCTTGCGGGCGGTGCGGCGGCTGGTGGCGGAGCCATGCTTGCCGCGAAAGGCGGCGCTGCTGCCCTGTCCGGTGGAGCCGCGGCCGTTCGAGGCGGCGCAACCGCCGCGGGCGCGGCGACCGCTGCCTATAGCCTTGGCTCTCTCGGCCAGACCGGGGCGGCAGGCGTTGCTTCCGGCCTCGGCGGCGTGGCACGGGCCGCAGGCTCGGCCGCCATTTCGCCGCTCAAACGCGCTGCCTCCAGTGCAACATCCCAAGCCGGCGAGAGCGTCAAGTCCAGTTTCGCCGATGGCGTGCGCGCCGGTTTTGGTGCGACGGGGGGCACGTCCTCCATCGGCACGGTCGGCGGAGCAAACGCTGCCCCGGCAGCCACAGCACCGACTTCCCCCGCTGGTCCTCCGGCTTGGGCGCAGCGGATGCAGCGGCGGCAGGCCCTCAATCACGGCACCACCATGTCAGCCCATGCCGTCCGCTCCGGCGACAGCCACGGCTCCGGTTCCTCCGTCAACCTTTCAGAAAGTGACCGCTCATGAGCATCTTCAAACGACCAGCAACTCATTACGGCAAATCACCCGAACCCGAGACGCCCTACCAGAAGGCCGCGCAGGCGTGGGACGAGCGCATCGGCTCGGCCCGCGTGCAGGCGAAAAACTGGCGCTACATGGCGTTCGGTTCCCTGATCCTGTCAGCCGGTTTCGCGTCCGCGCTGGTCTGGCAGTCGGCGCGCGGGACCGTGGTGCCTTGGGTTGTTCAGGTCGATAATCTCGGGCAGGCGCAGACCGTCGCGCCGGCCGTAGCCGACTATCGCCCGACTGACCCGCAAATCGCTTTCCACCTCGGCCGCTTCATCGAGCAGGTCCGCGCGATCCCGGCCGACGCCATCATTGTCCGGCAGAACTGGCTTCGCGCCTATGAGTTCACGACCGACAGAGGCGCGGCGGCCTTGAACGACTATGCACGGGCCAACGATCCGTTCACCCCCGTCGGCCGCCAGCAGATCGCCGTCGAGGTCTCGAGTGTCATCCGGGCATCCCCGAATAGCTTCCGGGTCGCATGGACCGAACGCCATTTCGAGAACGGCCAACTCTCCACGACCGAACGCTGGACCGCGATCCTGACCATCGTGATCCAGCCGCCTCGCAATGCCGAGCGCCTGCGCGCCAATCCGCTCGGAATCTACGTCAATGCAATTTCGTGGTCGCGGGAGATGAGCCAATGAGGACGATCACCCGCACCCCGGCGTTTGCCGCCATGCTGCTTTCGGCCACCATGCTGGCGGGCTGCGCCACCAATCGCGCCCAGCAATGGAGCTATGACGATACCGTGCCGCCGCTGCCGACCGTGCAGGCGGCCGTCACCAACGACACGCCCCGGCCTCTGCATGTCCCGCCTGCATGGAACATCGCGCGCGGCGGCACCGCCGCGAGTACACCGACCGGCCGCGTCAAGAACGCCAATGCCGCCGCCCGCGTCGAGCCACGCCGCGAAGGCTATTACAACGCCATACAAGTTTTCCCGTGGAGCGAAGGCGCGCTCTATCAGGTCTATGCCGCTGTTGGGCAGATCACGACCATTGCGCTGGAGCCGGGCGAAAGCCTGACCGGCGCGGGGCCGATCGCAGCCGGCGACACCGCCCGCTGGATCATCGGCGACACCGAGAGCGGCAGCGGTGCAAACCGCCGGGTCCATATCCTCGTGAAGCCTACGCGCCCGGACATTTCCACCAACCTTATCGTCACCACCGACCGGCGCACTTACATGATCGAGCTGCGCGCACGGGAATCGCTCTACATGCCCGCCGTGGCTTGGGCCTATCCCGCGCCACCCGCCGGGCAGCGCCAGACCGTCCCGGCCGCGCCCGTCATCCCGGCCGAGACCGCGCGGAACTATCGCTACGGCCTGACAGGCGACAGCCCGCCGTGGCGGCCCATCTCCGTCTTTGACGATGGCCGCCGCGTCTATGTCGTCTTCCCGCGCGGCGTCGTGCAGGGCGAGATGCCGCCGATCTTTTTGCTCGGCGCGGACGGCGAGCCGCAAATCGTCAACAGCCGAGTCCACCAGAACGTCCTGATCGTGGACCGCCTGTTCGGCGCGGCCGAGTTGCGCCTTGGCAGCGGCAACCGCCAGCAGGTCGTCAGGATCGTCCGCACCAACCCGACGCAGGCGGCAGGCGCGCAACCCGCCAGCGTGATCGGAGGCTCCCCCTCATGACCGACAAAACCATCGCCGACACTGCCGCCCCCATGCGGCTGCGCGCCGAGCCGCCCCGCGTCACACGCCTGTCGCGCAAGATGCTGGCAGGCGTCGGAGCTGTCGCGCTTCTCGGCATAGGCGGCGTACTGATCTACGCGCTCCAGACCCGCGATGCGGGACCGGGCGGCGAAGAACTCTATTCGACCGAGAACCGCCCCACGGCGGACGGCCTGTCCGGCTTGCCGAGCGACTATAGCGGGCCGGTGCTCGGCCCCGCGCTACCCGGCGACCTCGGCCGTCCGATCCTCGACGCGCAGAACAGGGAACAGCCGGTCGCGCCGCCCGTCATGACGACGCCCGCCGTCGATCCCGAAGAAGAACGCCGCAGGGCCGAGGAAGAAGCCGCGCGCTTGAGCAACGTGTTTTTCCAGTCCGGCCCGCGCACGGCAGCGCCGGCAGGGACGGCCATGCCCGGCCTTGCCGGTCTCGGCCTCGGCGGACAGCCCGCGACGCAGGATCGCCACGCGGCGTTTCTCAACGGGCCGGTGGACCGGCAGACCGTTGCGCCGGATCGCGTCGCGCCGCCGGCATCGCCCTATATCCTTCAGGCCGGGGCCGTGATCCCGGCTGCGCTCATCACCGGCATCCGCTCCGACCTTCCGGGGCAGATCACGGCGCAAGTGACCGAGAACGTCTATGACAGCCCGACCGGCAGCCTGCTCCTGATCCCGCAAGGGACGCGCATCATCGGTCAATACGATGACGGCGTGACCTTCGGCCAGCGCAGGGTGCTCTTGGTGTGGAATCGCCTGATCCTGCCCGGTGGCCGTTCCATCGTCCTTGAGCGCCTGCCGGGCGCGGACGCCAGCGGCTACGCCGGCCTTGAGGATGGAGTCGATTATCATTGGTGGGATCTGATGAAGGCCGCAGGGCTGTCCACGCTGCTCGCGGTCGGAACCGAACTTGCCACCAGCGACGAGGACCGGCATATCCGGGCTATCCGAGACGGGGCGCAGGATACCGTCAATCAGGCGGGCCAGCAGATCGTCCAGCGTCAGTTGCAGGTTGCGCCGACGCTGACCATCCGGCCGGGCTTCCCGGTCAGGATCATCGTCACCCGCGACCTTGTGTTCGAGCCGGCAGGAGGTTGACCATGACCAAGCTGAAACTCGGCCCGCTCCCGGACGACAAGCCCGTGAAGGTGACGGTGGAGCTACCCGCGCCGCTTCACCGCGATCTGACCGCCTATGCCGAGGTGCTGGCCCGCGAGAGCGGCCAGCCCGTCGCCGATCCCGTCAGGCTCATCGTGCCCATGCTGGAGCGGTTCATCGCCACGGATCGCGGCTTCGCCAAGGCACGGCGAGCCGCCAACTGAGTCCCATCTCGGCAAGGGTGCCGCCAGCGCATAGACGCAAATGCGGCACGCTACAGGCCGCCGACTGCCCTCCATGGTTCGCCTAATTCCGGGGCCTATAGCGCCCCGGAATCCACCAGAACCAAGGAGGATTCCATGTGTGCAGAGCGCCGTCGCGCCCGCAAAGGGCGACCGCGACAGCCGGTCCCCGAGACACTTCCCGACGATCTTTTCGACTATGCCGACGAACCTACGCCGGACGGCCGGGAGCGCCGCAGGTCGCCGCTTCGCATCGTCGATGTGGAGTCGTTGCCTGTCTTCGACGACTGGCCCGAGAAGGTGCCGATCACCGAGGAAGAACTGCAAATCTTCGAGCGGTATTTCGGCGACGTGCTCGACCGGCTGTTCGGCCCAATCGACGATCCCGACAATCAGGGCTTGCCTATATTAACAACAGATGGTAACAGTAAGCCATGAGCGAGGATCGTGACCCGAGCCTCGACACGCTTCTGGATCTCGACGGACAGACGCTCTTTGTCGATCCCGAGGGCGGCCATTGGGTGAAGTTCGTTGTCACCCGCGTTCCGGCATCACCGGAGAAGCCGCACGGCCTCGATTACTCGCTCACGCTTCACGGGCCTTCGGGCGAACGGCTGGTCGGTTTCGATAACGCCCATCCGGTCGGCCGGGGCAGGAGGGGCGAGCCGATGGACCATCGGCACCGCCTCCAGACCGTGAAGCCCTACGCCTACGAGGACGCGGCCACGCTGCTGGCCGACTTCTGGCAGGTGGTGGACGCGGTGATGAAGGAGCGAGGCGTAACATGACCACATTGAAAGTCGGGATCGCCGACTATGAAGAAATGAAGGCCCGCACCATGCGGATCGCGCGCGGCGAGGAAAAGCCCGCGCCCGGTGATCCGAAGGTGTGGTTCACCTCAACCGAATCCTTCGCGCAAATCCTGTCCAGCGGGAACCGCGAGTTGCTGCGCGTCATCGACGAGCAGTCGCCCGGCTCGCTGGAGGAACTGTCGCGGATCACCGGGCGGTCGAAGCCCAGCCTGTCCCGCACCCTCAAGACGATGGCGAACTACGGCCTTGTCCGCATGGACCCCGGCGAGGGCCAGAAGGTCGTGCCCAAGGTGCTGCATGATCGCGTGGCGCTGGAGCTGCCGCTGATCGAACGCCGGGCCGCGAAAGGAAACGCGCTATGAATATGCAAAGTCCCCATGTCGCCTTGCGCGCCGCGCTCTATCTGCGCGTCTCCACGACACGGCAGGCCGAGCATGACGTGTCGATCCCCGACCAGCGCAAGCAGGGCGAGGCTTATTGCGCCTCGCGCGGCTACCAGCTTGTCGAAACCTTCGTGGAAGCCGGCGCTTCGGCCACCAATGACCGCCGCCCCGAGTTTCAACGGATGATCGAGGCCGGCACGTCCAAGCCCGCGCCCTTCGATGTTGTCGTGGTCCATTCGTTCAGCCGGTTCTTCCGCGATCACTTCGAGCTGGAGTTCAACGTCAGGAAGCTCGCCAAGAACGGCGTCAAGCTGGTCTCCATCACACAGGAAATGGGCGACGATCCCATGCACGTCATGATGCGGCAGATCATGGCGCTGTTCGACGAATACCAGTCGAAGGAGAACGGCAAGCACGTCATACGGGCCTTGAAGGAGAACGCCCGGCAAGGCTTCTGGAACGGCTCGCTGCCGCCCATCGGCTACCGTGTCGTGGATGCCGAGCAACGCGGCGCGAAGATGAAGAAGAAGCTGGAAATCGACCCGCTGCACGCCGACACCGTACGGCTGATCTTCCGCCTTGCATCGGAAGGCGACGGCACGTCCGGCCCCATGGGCGTCAAGAACATCGTCAATCACCTGAACAGGCACCGCATGTTCACCCGCAACGGCGGGCGTTGGGGCATCGGCCAGCTTCACCGTGTCCTGACCCGACGCACCTATATCGGCGAGCATCGCTTCAATCGCCGCTCCAACAAGGGCGTGGTGAAGCCGGAGGAGGAAATCGTCACCGTCGCCGTGCCGCCGCTGATCGACCTTGAGATATTCGAGGCCGTGCAGAACCGCTTGAAGGTCAACAATCCGAAGGTGACGCCGCCGCGCGTTGTCAGCGGCCCGAACCTGCTGACCGGCATCTGCCATTGCGGCAATTGCGGAGGCGCAATGACGCTGCGCACCGGCAAGAACGGCCGGTATCGCTACTATGCCTGCTCGATTCGGGCACGGCAGGGCGAAACCGGCTGCAAAGGCCGCGCGATCCCGATGGATAAGCTCGACCGCATGGTGGTGACGCATATCGAGGAAAGGCTACTCGACCCCGAGCGGATCGAAGACGTTCTCGCCTCGCTTCTGGATCGCCGGCAGGAAGGCGTCGAGCGGCGCAGCCAGCATATCGCCGAGTTGAACCATCGCGCGGCCGAGGCCGACAACCGCCTCAAGCGCCTCTACGACGCCATTGAAGCCGGTTCGCTCGACCCGGCCGAGTCTTCCCTTGGCGAGCGCATCGCGGGCCTCACGGCGCTTCGGGATCAGGCGCGGGCCGATGCCACGCGGATCGAAGCTATGCTCGCCAGCTCAACCCACCAGCGCCTCACCGGGGCAGCCGTGCGGGAACTGGCGAGCGAAGCACGCACCCGACTGCGGCTTGGAAAGGGCGGCTATCGGCGGGAACACGTCCGGGCCTTCGCCCAACACGTCGAGGTCGCAGACGACGCGATCTACATCAAAGGAAGCAAAAACGTCCTGTTGAGGACGCTGGTAGCCGCCAAGGGAGGGAAATCGGCGGGAATCGGCGTTCCCGGTTTTGTTCCGAAGTGGCGGAGAGAGAGGGATTCGAACCCTCGATACGGTTGCCCGTATACACGCGTTCCAGGCGTGCGCCTTCAACCACTCGGCCACCTCTCCGGATCCGGATGCATGCCGGTTGGTCGGTTAGCCGACATGGGGCACGCTCGGATGGGGCGCGTTATATAGCCCGTCGGGCGGCGAGCGCAAGGCGTTCCGGCGGCAATTCACCGGTGCCGTCGATTTGATTGCATGGAACGCCGTGCGCGGTGATAGATGGAGGGAGGCGGGCGGTCCGCGCATGTACGGCAGCATCGGTTGCATACCATCTCGAGCCGTCCCGACCGGTCCGGTGGGCGGTGTCTTGCCGCCGCGGTCTCGTTGCAGCGTTCACGGGTGGAAGATGCGGTTCGTCCTGCGAGTTGTCGGTTTTCTGGTGATCGTTGCCGGCTTCGTGTCCTTCGTCATCGACAGCACGCGCGGGATAGCCAACGGGCATTTCGATTTCACCCCGCTCGGGGCGACTCTCTTCGCCCTGTTGCCGCACAGCTTTCCACTGATCGAGCCGGCAGTGGCGCGGCATATCCATCCCTTCCTGTGGGATCCGGTGCTGCTCACCGTCTTCACGACGCCGACCTGGGTGGTTGCGCTCGTCATTGGCATCCTCGCCATGTGGATCGGCCGGCGCAAGCCGGAGTCCGTCGGTTTCGCGAGCGACCGCTGAGGCGTGTCACGAAAGCTTGAGTGCTTCCCAGTCTCGCGACGACGCCTGCGCCTTCCTAAATCATGCGGGCCTGTTTAGCGAGGGAGATGCCGCATGTACGGTTTCAGGAAGCGCCAGACCATGCCGGTGCCGGGCGAGGCCTTGCCGGGCCGCGCGATGCCGCTGCCGACAGCGGAGCGGCATTTCGTGAATGGACAGCCCCTGAAGGGGCCGTTTCCGCAGGATAGTGCGCAGGTGCTGTTCGGCCTCGGCTGCTTCTGGGGAGCGGAACGGGTCTTCTGGTCTCTACCGGGCGTCCATGTCACGGCGGTGGGCTATGCCGGCGGCGAGACGCCGAACCCTACCTATGAGGAAGTATGCACCGGACTGACAGGCCACAACGAGGTGGTGCTCGTGGTCTATGATCCCGCCGTCATCCCATTCGAGCATCTGCTCAAGGTCTTCTGGGAGAGCCACGATCCGACCCAGGGCATGCGCCAAGGCAACGACGTCGGCACGCAGTACCGCTCCGGCATCTATGTAACGGGCGCGACCCAGAAGGCGGCGGCCCTCGCCTCGCGCGAGGCCTATGGCAAGGCGCTCGCGGCGCGGGGCTATGGTCCGGTCACCACCGAAATCGTCGATGCGCCTGCGTTCTACTATGCCGAGGACTACCACCAGCAATATCTGGCCAAGAACCCTGGCGGCTATTGCGGCCTCGGCGGAACCGGCGTGTCCTGCCCGACGGTGCAGGCGGCAAGTGCATAACACATTATTTGATGTGAAAATTATGAATTAACAAGATTATTGAGTTTATAGGCGCCCGCTGTATGCTGCGGCTGGCGCGGCGGATCAACGCCGCGCCTGGGCATCAGCGGGGCTTTCATGGTCTCCGAATTCCTTCTTCTCGCGCTCGTCGGCTTTTGCGCGCAGCTGGTCGACGGGGCGCTTGGCATGGCCTTCGGCCTCATTTCCACCTCGTCGCTGCTCGCGCTGGGCATACCGCCCGCCCATGCGAGCGCGGCTGTGCATACGGCCGAACTGGCGACCACTGCGGTGTCCGGGGTGTCTCACCTAGCGCACGGCAATGTCGACCGGCGCCTGCTCGTGCGCCTCGCGCTCGCCGGGGCGGCGGGCGGCAGTCTCGGGGCCTTCGTGCTCTCCAACGTCGAGGGCAGCGCCATCCGGCCCTTCGTGGCCGCCTATCTCCTCGTCATGGGCGGACTCATCCTCCTGCGCGTGGCGCGTTCGGCGCGCCGGAGCGATGCGTCGCCGGCCGGAGCCGCGCCGCTCGGTCTCGTCGGCGGCTTCCTCGACGCCATCGGCGGAGGCGGCTGGGGGCCGATGGTCACCTCGACGCTGATCGGCTCCGGCCATGCGCCGCGCAAGGTCATCGGCTCGGTCAACGCGTCGGAGTTCTTCGTCACGGCGGCCATCTCGGCGACGTTCTTCGGCCAGCTCGGCGCCACGCACCTGTGGAACGTCGCCGGCCTCATCGTCGGCGGCGTGCTGGCGGCGCCGCTCGCCGGCTATCTCGTCAGGCGCATCCGGCCGGAGCCGCTGATGATCGCGGTCGGGCTCGTCATCTCGCTGCTGGCGCTGCGCGAGCTCGCCATCGCCTTCAAGGTGTTCTGAGCGCCCTCCTATTGCGCCGCGAGGACCGAGCGGCAGGCTGCCGGCAGGTCTTCCAGGGTCAGGGGCGGGGCGGGGCGCGTGGGCTTGGGATTGCGTGCCTCATCGGAGAACCACCAGGCGAGTTCCTTGCCGCAGCCGTCGTCCTTCGGCGGCGGCGCCTGCGGGCGGCACTCATCCTCGCCGCGCGGGCAGGCGAGGCGGATGTGGAAGTGATAGTTGTGGCCGTATGTCGGCCGCACCGTCGCGAGCCATGCCCTGTCCCGCCCGGCCTCGCGGCACAGGGCCTTCTTGATGGCGGGGTTGACGAAGACGCGCTCCACCGCCGGCTCCTTCGCGACGGCGCGGATGAGCGCGGTGTGTGCCTTCGTCCAGGCCGTGGGGTCGACGTCGTTCCAGTCGCCGGCGACGACATTGGTGGCGGCGATCTCGTCGCGTTCGGCGAGCGACAGGCGCCGCGACGGCATCGGCGTCAGCCAGATGTCGGCATCGAGGCCGACCTGGTGGGAGGCGTGGCCGGTCAGCATCGGGCCGCCGCGCGGTTGCGAGATGTCGCCGACGAGCAGGCCCGGCCAGCCGTTGATCTCCGGCACGCGCGCCGAGAGGCGCTCGAGGAAGGCGATGAGAGCGGGATGCCCCCAGTTGCGGTTGCGCGAGGTGCGCATCACCTGCCATGTCTCACCGTCGACTGGCAGTGCGCGGGCACCGGCGAGGCAGCCACGCGAATAGAAGCCGATAGCGCGCGCGGCAAGGGGAGCGGCGCTCGTCTGCGTGCCGAAGAAGCGCTTGGCGGCGTCCTCGGGCAGGGATTTCAAAGCAGCCGCACGCCGCGCCGCCTCCTCGCGGGCGTTCTCCTGCCCATGAGCGGGCATCATCGACGCCGGCGCCAGCGCAAGAATGGCGAGCAGGGCGGCGAACGGCAGGCGGGCAGGGTGCATGGTGACGATCCCGGTTGCGAATCACCTCGATTGAGTATGACCAGAATGGCCCGGAATGCGGCCGCGATGCGCCTCGAGGGCGCCGCGGGCGCGAGGGTGAACGCAAGGAAGGATGCCGCCATGGCTTGGTCGCCGCAACAGGACGAGGCGCTCGCCGCCGTCGCCGCCTGGCTGCGCCGCAAGGACACGCAGGTGTTCCGCCTGTTCGGCTATGCCGGCACGGGCAAGACGACGCTGGCGCGCCACCTCGCCGAGGGGGTGGACGGTGGGGTCATCTTCGGCGCCTTCACGGGCAAGGCGGCCTCCGTGCTCAGGGCCAAGGGCTGCCCCGGTGCCGCGACCCTGCACAGCCTCATCTACCGCACGCGCGAGACCGAAGGCGAGAGCCCGACCTTTGTCCTCAACCGCGACAGCCCGGCCGCCAAGGCGGCGCTCATCGTCATCGACGAGTGCTCGATGGTGGATGAGGACCTCGGCAAGGACCTCCTGTCCTTCGGCACGCCGGTGCTGGTGCTGGGCGACCCGGCGCAGCTGCCGCCGGTCAAGGGCGGGGGCTTCTTCACCGAGGCGGAGCCCGACGTGATGCTGACGGAGGTGCACCGGCAGGCGCGTGACAATCCCATCATCCGCATGTCGATGGCGGTGCGCGAGGGTGAGGGCCTGTCGCACGGCACCTATGGCGAAAGCCGCATCATCGGCAAGCGCGACATCGATGCCGAGGCCGTCATGCGCGCCGACCAGGTGCTCGTCGGCCTCAACCGCACGCGGCGAGCCTACAACAACCGCATCCGTAACCTCAAGGGTTTTCGCGACGCCATGCCGGCGGCCGGCGAGAAGCTTGTCTGCCTGCGCAACAACAAGCAGAAGGGCCTTCTCAACGGCGGCACCTGGCTGATCAAGGAATTCGCGACCTCGCGCTCGAAGAAGGCGGTGGTGACGATGCGCGTGCAGTCCGAGGAAGACGCCCGCAACGTCGTCAAGGTGTCCGTGCCGCAGGAGTTCTTCGACGGGCGGGAGGAGGAGCTGACGCCGCAGATGCGGCGCGAGTTCGACGAATTCACCTACGGCTATGCGCTGACCGTGCACAAGGCACAGGGCTCGCAGTGGGATGATATCGTCCTCTTCGACGAATCCTTCGCCTTCCGCGAGCACCGCAGCCGCTGGCTCTACACCGGCATCACCCGCGCCGCCCACTGCCTGACGCTGGTGATGTGAGCCCCGGTTACAGCGGCCAGACGACCAGCAGCATCGGCACCGAGACGGCGAGCACCACGACCTCGAGCGGCAGGCCCATGCGCCAGTAGTCCGAGAAGCGGAAGCCGCCTGGGCCCATGATGAGCGTGTTGTTCTTGTGCCCGATGGGCGTGAGGAAGGCGCAGGAGGCGGCGATCGCCACACCCATCAGGAAGGTATCGGGATTGACGTCGAGCTCACGCGCAAGCCCGATGGCGACGGGCCCGGTGATGACCATGGTGGCGACGTTGTTGAGGACGTCCGACAGTGTCATGGTCGCCACCATGATGGCGAGGAGTGCAACGACGGGTGAATAATCGCGCGTCAGGGTGACGATGCCTTCGGCAATGAGCGCGGTGCCGCCCACCTCCTCGAAGGCCGCGCCGATCGGCAGGAGGAAAGCCAGCATGACGACGATCGGCCATTCGATCTGCAGGTAGAACTCGCGCGCCGGCACGATGCCGAGCGCCGCATAGGCCGCGACCGCCATGGCGATGGCGATGGTGAAGGAGACGAGGCCGAGCGAGGCGGCCGCGATGGCGGCGGCGAAGAGGCCGATGGTGATCGCCACCCTGCCCGGGGAGGTGCCGGCAACGCTCGCGCGGCTGAGCGGGATGACGCCGAGCAGGTCGAGCGTCGCGCTGTCGGTGCCGCGGCCGGTCAGGAGAAGCACGTCTCCGGCTGCGATGTAATTGTCGTGCACGCCCCTGCGGGTGAGGGTGCCCGCGCGAGCGATGCCGAGCAGCGTGACGCCGAAGCGGGGCCTCAGGCGCATCGCGCCGGCCGAGCGGCCGACGAGCAGCGAATCCGCCCGCACCACCGCCTCCACCACCTCCGGTCCCTTGTCGCGCTGTTCCTCCTCCTCGCCCTCAGGCTTGTTGTCTTCCTTCCTGCCGCTGCGGCGCCTGGTTCTTCCGGCGGGCTGGTCGGCCTCCACGTCGGCTCCCTCTTGCCGATCGCCCGGCTGCTGCAGGTCGAGCGCCTTGATGAAGGCGGCGATCGCATCGCTCGAGCCCTTCAGGCGCAGCTTGTCGCCGGCCGCAATGGCCGGCATGCGCATGCGCGGCAGCTTGCGTCCCTCGCGCACGAGGCCGAGCACGATGACGTCGGCGGTGCGGGCTTCCTCGTCGATGTCCGTCGGATGGCGGCCGATGGCGGTGGAACCTTCGGGCACGCTCACCTCCGCCTCGAAGGAGGACGGTTTCGTCGCGGCGGACTGGTCGGCGCGGTGTGGCACGAGGCGCCAGCCCACGAGCGCCACGAAGGCGAGGCCGGCGGCGGCGACCGCGCCGCCGACGGGAGCGAAGTCGAACATGCCGTAGGGACTGCCGAGCAGGCGCTCGCGGATGCCGGAAGCGATGATGTTCGGGGGCGTGCCGATCAGCGTCACCATGCCGCCGAGGATGGTGGCGAAGGCGAGCGGCATCAGCGTGACGCCGGGCGGGCGGCCCGCCTTGCGCGCCGCCTCGACGTCGATGGGCATCAGAAGGGCCAGCGCGGCGACATTGTTGATGATCGCCGAGAGCGCCGCCCCGATGCCGCCGGTCATGGCGATGTGCCGGCTCGTGGGGCGGTGGTCGCTGACGAGCCGCCGCGTGACGAGCGTCAACGCGCCGGAGTTCTCGAAGGCCCGCGAGACGACGAGCACGAGCGCGACGATGACGACGGCCGGGTCGGCAAAGCCGGAAAAGGCCTTTTCCTGCGGCACGAGTCCAAAGGCCACCGCCACCAGCAGCCCGCCCGCCGCCACCAGATCGTAGCGCAGACGTCCCCACAGCAACATGGACAGGATGACGCCGAACAGGGCAAAGAGCAGGATCTGGTCGAAGGTCATCAAGGCTCCCCGGGGCTTGCTGATGTCGGACCATTGCAGAACGGGCGTCACGCGACAAAGGTTCGGGCGGGCGAGGCGCATGGAGGGGCACAATGGATGGGAAGCCGGTCTGGGCCATCGGTCTGATGACGGGGACCGCCCTCGACGGGCAGATCGACATTGCGGCGCTCCGCACGGACGGCGAGCGGATCGATCGGCTCGGGCCCTATGCGCTGTCGCCCTATCCCGCCGCGGTGCAGGCCCTGCTGACGCAAGCGGTCGCCGCGGCGCGAGGATGGAACTTCACCGGTCCCGAGCCGGCGATCTTCGCCGAGGCGGAGATGGCGCTGACGCGCGCGCAGGCCGAGGCGGTGAAGGCCTTCATGGGCCTGCACGGCCTGTCGGCGGCGGATGTGGCGGCGGTCGGCTTCCATGGCCAGACCATGTTGCACCGGGCGCCGCAGCCGGGACGGCCGGGGGACACGCGCCAGCTCGGGGACGGCGCCCTGATGGCGGAGATCGTCGGCGTGCCTGTCGTCTTCGATTTCCGCACCGCGGACGTGCGCGCCGGCGGACAGGGGGCGCCGCTCGCGGCGAGCTACCACGCCGCCCTCCTGCGGCGCGGGGGGCTCGGGCCGGAAGCGGCGGTGCTCAACCTCGGCGGCGTGGCGAACGTCACCTGGTGGGGCGGCGGGGACGACCTCGTCGCCTTCGATACCGGTCCGGCCAACGGCCCGCTCAACGACTGGATGAAACAGCATGCCGCCGGGGAGATGGATGTCGACGGCGCAGCCGCCCGGCGCGGCCGCGTGGACGAGGCGCGGCTCGCGCGGCTTCTCGACCATCCCTATCTCGCTGCGCCCTACCCGAAGTCGCTCGACCGCTACGACTTCACGGCCGCGATGGCGGACGGCCTAACGCTGGAAGACGGGGCGGCAACGCTGACCGCCTTCACCGCCGCAGCGGTCGGGCGCGGACTCGACCTCCTGCCGCGCCGGCCGGACAGGCTCGTGCTGTGCGGCGGCGGGCGCCGCAACCCGGCGCTGGTCTCGGCCCTCGCCGAACGGGCGGGCGTCACGGCGGTGATGGCGGAGGATGCGGGCTGGCGCGGCGATGCGGTGGAGGCAGAGTGCTTCGCCTTCCTCGCCGTGCGGCGCCTGCGGGGGCTGCCGATCAGCTTCCCGACGACGACCGGCGTGCCGGAGCCGATGGCGGGCGGGCGGGTAGCGATGCCATAGCGGCTTGGTGGGGCGGCCGCCGCTTTTCCTCTCCCCGCGGGGGGAGGGGCAGCGAGCGTCGCTCCTGGATCTTGGGAAAACCGCCTATTCTGCCGCGATGGGCAGCGGCAGCGTGCCCTGCATCTCCTTGGCCGCCTCTTCCTCCGCGGCTCCGCCGCGCTCGTCGAGATGCTTGCGGAACCATAGCGCGTAGAGCGCGGGCAGGAAGAGCAGGGTGAGGAAGGTGGCGACGAACAGCCCGCCCATGATGGTGATGGCCATCGGCCCCCAGAAGGCGGAGCGGGACAGCGGGATCATGGCGAGGATGGCGGCGAGCGCCGTCAGGATCACCGGCCGGGCCCGGCGCACCGTCGCTTCGACAATGGCCTCGCGGCGCGCGAGGCCGCCGGCGACGTCGGTCTCGATCTGGTCCACCAGGATCACCGTGTTGCGCATGATCATGCCGGCGAGCGCGATGAGGCCGAGCAGCGCCACGAAGCCGAAAGGCCTGTCGAAGACGTTGAGGGCGAGCGAGGCGCCGACGATGCCGAGCGGGGCGGTGAGGAAGACGAGGATCAGGCGCGAGAAGCTCTGCAGCTGGATCATGAGGATCGTCAGCATGACGATCACCATGATGGGGAAAAGCGCGAAGATCGAGGCGTTGCCCTTCTGCGATTCCTCGATGGCGCCGCCGATCTCGAGGCGATAGCCGGGCTCGAGCTTGTCGCGGATGTCCTTGAGGGCGGGCCAGATCTGGTTGGTCACGTCCGGCGCCTGCATGCCGTCGACGATGTCGGCCCGGGCGGTGATCGCCATGTCGCGGTTGCGCCGCCACAGGATCGGCTCCTCGTGGCCGTAGTCGATGCGCGCCGCCTGGGCGAGCGGCACCGCGATGCCGCCGCGCGTGGTGATGGTGAGGTCGGGCAGGCGCGCGAGGTCGAGGCGCTCCTCGGCGACGGCGCGGGCCAGCACCTGCACGCGTTCGGTGCCGTCCCGCACCACCGTCACCGGCGCACCCGAGATGAGCGTTTGCAACGACTGTGCGATGTCGGCAACGTTGAGGCCGAGCGCCCGGGCCCGCTCCTGGTCGACGGAGAGCGAGATCGACGGCGTCTTCTCGTTCCAGTCGAGGTGCGGATCGACGACGTTGGGATTGGCGCGCATGACGTCGCGCACCTCGTAGGCGATGCGGCGCACGGCGTCGGGATCCGGGCCGACGATGCGGAACTGGACAGGGAAGCCGACCGGCGGGCCGAAGTTGAACCGGTCGACGCGCACCCGCGCCTCCGACAGGGCGCCGTCCGAAAGGGCCTTCTCAATGCGCGCCTTGATGCGCTCGCGCTCTTCGACGCCCTTCGCCACGATGACGATCTCGGCGAAGGCCTCGTTCGGCAGCTGCGGGTTGAGGCCGAGCCAGAAGCGCGGCGAGCCCTGGCCGATATAGGTCGTGTAGGTCGCGATGTCGTCGTCACCCGCGAGCAGGCGCTCCGCCTCCTTCGCCGTTGCCTCTGTGACGCCGATGGCGGTGCCCTCGGGCAGGCGCATCTGGAAGAAGAGCTCGGGCCGCTCGGAGAGCGGGAAGAACTGCTGCTGCACCCGGCCGAAGCCGACGATGGAGCCTGCGAAGATGAGGACCGTCGCGATGATGGTGAGCCCGCGCCAGCGCACGCAGAAGCGCACGAGGGCGCGGAAGCGCTCGTAAAGCGGTGTGTGGTAGATGGCGTTCGGGTCGTCGTGGATGCCGTGGCCGTGCTTCTTCGCCATCTTGGCCGCGAAGTCGGGCAGAAGCTTCATGCCGAGATAGGGCGTGAAGATCACGGCCACGAACCATGACGCGACGAGCGCGATGGCGACGACCCAGAAGATGCCGCCCGCATATTCGCCGACCGAGGAATTGGCGAAGCCGATGGGCAGGAAGCCGGCGGCCGTCACCAGCGTGCCGGTGAGCATGGGAAAGGCGGTGGAGGTCCAGGCGAAGGACGCGGCCTTCACCCGATCCCAGCCCTGCTCCATCTTCACCACCATCATCTCGATGGCGATGATGGCATCGTCGACGAGCAGGCCGAGCGCGATGATGAGGGCGCCGAGCGTGATGCGGTGCAGATCGAGCCCGATCGCGTACATCGCGATGAAGACGAAGGCGAGCACCAGCGGCACCGACAAAGCGACGACGATGCCCGTGCGCCAGCCGAGCGACAGGAAGCTGACGAGCAGCACGATGCCGAGCGCCTCGGCGAAGACCTTGACGAACTCGCCGACGGCACCGTCGACGACATGCGGCTGGTCGGCGATACGCTCGATGTCGATGCCCTGCGGCAGGGCAGCGGTGAAGCGCGCCATCGCCTCGTCAAGATCCTCTCCGAGCTTCAGGATATTGCCGCCCTTGGCCATGACGACGCCAACGCCGACGGCCGGCTCGCCGCGCTGGCGCACAAGATAGTCGGACGGGTCCTCGAAGCCGCGCGTGACGGTGGCGATGTCGCCGAGGCGGAAGGTGCGCCCGTTCGCCTCGACCGGCGTCTCGGCAACGGCCTGCGCCCCGTCGAGCGCGCCGGTGACGCGCAGGGGGATGCGCTGGGCGCCCGTCTCGACCGTGCCGGCCGGCGTCACCGCGTTCTGTCGCTGCAGAGAATCGAACAGCACCTGCGGCGAGAGGCCGAGCGTGGCGAGACGCGCGTGGCTGAACTCGACGAAGATCTTCTCGTCCTGCACGCCGTAGAGATTGACCTTGGTGACGTTCGGCACCTTGAGCAATTGCTGGCGCATCGCCTCGGCCACGCGCTTCATCTGGGCGTAATCGAGGCCCGCACCGGTGATCATGTAGAGCACCGAATCGACGTCGCCGTATTCGTCGTTGACGTTCGGTCCGATGAGGCTGTCTGGCAGCTCACTCCTGAGATCGGTCAGCTTCTTGCGCAGCTGATAGAACAGCTCCGGCACCTCGCGCGCCGGCGTGTTGTCCCGGAACGTCACCTGCATCGCCGTGAAGGAGGGCTTAGTATAGGTCTGCACCTTGTCGAAATAGGGCAGCTCCTGCAGCTTCTTCTCGATGCGGTCGGCGACCTGCGCCTGCATCTCGGTGGCGGTGGCACCCGGCCAGATGGCGGTGACGACGGCGACCTTGATGGTGAAGGACGGATCCTCGGCCCGGCCGAGGCGCAGGTAGGAGATCGTGCCGCCGACGGCGAGCGCGAGGATGAAGAAGAGCACGAGCGCCTGATGCGTCACCGCCCAGTGCGAAAGGTTGAAGCGCTGCATGGTGGTGCGACTCTCGGCGGTCATCTCAAATCGTGATCGTTGACGGCCCGGCGGGATCAATAGACGAGGGCGTCGACGACGCGGACCTTCTGTGCCGGATCGAGCTTCTGCACGCCGAGCGCGACGATCTCGTCGCCTTCGGCGACGCCTTCCGTCACCAGCACGTCGCGGGCGTCGTAGCGGGCGACCCTCACCGGCTTCAGGCCGACGGCGCCTGTCGTCCGGTCCACGACCCAGAGGGCCGGGCCGCTTCCCTGGTTGAATAGCGCCGAGAGCGGCAGCCGGGCTGCCTTCTCGCCGGTGCCGCCCTTGATGGTCAGCGTCGCGCTCATGCCGAACGCCACCTCGTCGCCGGCATCAGGCATGGCGAAGCGGGCGAGATAGGTGCGTGTCGTCGGATCTGCCGCCGGCGAGAGTTCGCGCAGGCGCGCGGCATAGCGCCGGTCGCGGTCCGACCAGAGCGTGACGGAGGCCTCGCCCTGGCGCACGCGCGACAGCAAGGCCTCCGGCACGGCGACGACGGCTTCCTTGTCGCCAAGCTCAGCGATGCGGACGGCGGTCTGGCCGGCGGCCACCACCTGGCCGGGCTCGACGAGGGTCGCGGTCACGACGCCGTCGGTGTCGGCGGTCAGCGTGGCATAGGAGAGATTGTTGCGAGTGAGCTCCACGGAACGCTCGGCGCGGGCGAGGCGCGAGCGGGCCTCGGCGGCGGCGGCCTTCTGGCGGTCGAAGGCGGCTTCGGAGGCCCAGCCGCGGCGACGCAACTCGGTGCTGCGGTTCTCCTCGGCTTCGGCTTGGGCCAAAGCCGTCCGGGCAGCATTGAGCTCGGCATCGGCCTGTTCCGCCTGCAGGCGCAGGTCTGTCTCGTCGAGCTCCGCGAGCGGCGTGCCCTTGGCCACCGTGTCGCCGACCTGGACGAGCCGGCGGGCAACCTTGCCGGTCACGCGAAAGCCGATATCACTTTCGACCCGCGGCCGGATGCTGGCGACGAAGGTCCGCTCGGGAACGATCTCCTCGAAGTGCACCTTGGCGACGAGCACCGGCCGGTCCGGCTTTGCCTCCTGCTCCGCGGCGCTGTCCGTGCAGGCCGCAAGGCCAAGGCAGAGCAGGGCGGCGAGGAACGCCGACGTGCGGGAGAGGCGGCCGTCGGCCGGCTGCGACGAGAACTGGTGCATCGGTCCTGGGCTCCTTGGGGTGACCGGTCCGGGGACGGAACCCGTGGATCGGGGGGCACCGAGAGCGGACCACGCGCCACGCCACCGGACCGGCTGCCGCGAAGGTAGATGATGGATGATGAATGTCAATTTTCGTCATAAGGCACCCCACAAATCGGCGGATCGTGATGTGCGCTGGCGCACATCGCTTCACCTCGCCCGCCGCCGGTGCTAAGCGACGCCGGCGGCTGGGCTGCCGTGTTCGCGAGGGTTGTACACATGAATTCAGTGCTGGCCGGATTGCCGACGACGGTCTTCGAGGTGATGTCGCGCCTGGCGCGCGAGACCGGGGCCATCAATCTCGGCCAGGGCTTTCCGGACGATCCGGGCCCGGCCGACGTGCGCGCCATGGCTGCGGATGCCGTGGTCAACGGCTGGAACCAGTATCCGCCCATGCTCGGCCTGCCGGAGCTGCGCCAGGCCGTCGCCAATCACTACCAGCATCATCAGGGCCTTGCCCTCGATGCCGAGAGCGAGGTGATGATCACCTCCGGCGCCACGGAAGCCATTGCCGGCGCACTCCTCGCCCTCATCGAACCGGGCGACGAGGTCGTCCTCTTCCAGCCGATGTACGACGCCTATCTGCCGCTGGTGCGCCGGGCCGGCGGCGTGCCGCGCTTCGTCACCTTGAAGCCGCCCCACTGGCGGCTGAGCGAGGAGGCGCTTGCCGCAGCCTTTTCGGAGCGCACGAAGGTCGTCCTCTTCAACAATCCGCTCAATCCCTCCGCCGTCGTCTACGCCCGCGAGGACCTCGAGCTGCTCGCCCGCTTCTGCGAGCGCTTCGATGCCATCGCCATCTGCGACGAGGTGTGGGAGCACCTCGTCTTCGACGGGCGCCGGCACCTGCCGCTGATGACCCTGCCCGGCATGCGCGAGCGCTGCGTCAAGATCGGCTCCGCCGGCAAGATCTTCTCGCTGACCGGCTGGAAGGTCGGCTTCGTCTCGGCGGCGCCCGAGATCCTCAAGGTGCTCGCCAAGGCGCACCAGTTCCTCACCTTCACGACGCCGCCCAACCTGCAAAGCGCGGTCGCCTACGGCCTTGCCAAGGACGACGCCTATTTCGAGGGGATGCGGCGCGATTTCGCGCGCAGCCGCGACCGCTTCACCGAGGGGCTGAGGAGCTTGGGGCTCGCCGTGCTGCCGAGCGAGGGCACGTATTTCATCAACATCGACATCACCCCCCTCGGGGAGGAGGATGACGTTGCCTTCTGCAAGCGGCTCGTCGCCGAAAGGGGCGTCGCCGCGATCCCGGTCAGCGCCTTCTATCACGAGAATCCGGTGCGCAACGTGGTGCGCTTCTGCTTCGCCAAGAAGGACGCGACGCTCGACGGCGCGCTCGAGCGTCTCGCCGGTCTCGGCCGTTGAGAAAATGCCCGTAACCGCTTAGCCTTCACGGGGACGCTCGCCTTGGGCGTTCGCTTTCCATCTCGCCTTGGGAGACTGCCCGGAAATGGTCCGCGCTCTCGTTGCCTCACTCGTTGCCGCGCCGCTCCTTGCGCTCGCCGTCCCGGCGGCCGCACAGGAGAAGACCGTCCACGTCTACAACTGGTCCGATTATGTCGACCCGAAGATGCTCGAGGAGTTCACCAAGGAGACCGGCATCAAGGTCGTTTACGACACTTACGACAACAACGAGATCGTCGAGACGAAGCTGCTCGCCGGCAAGTCCGGCTACGACATCGTGGTGCCATCGGGACCCTTCCTGCAGCGGCTGATCAATGCAGGCATCTTCGCCAAGCTCGACAAGACGAAAATCCCCAACCTGAAGAACGCGTGGCCCGAGGTGACGGAGCGGCTTCGGGTCTTCGACCCGGGCAACGCGCACGCGGTCAACTACATGTGGGGCACGACCGGCATCGGCATCAATGTCGACAAGGTCAAGGAGCGGCTCGGCGACATCCCGCTCAACACGTGGGACATCGTGCTGAAGCCCGAGCTCTCGGCCAAGCTCAAGGACTGCGGCATCCACATGCTCGACGCGCCGGAGGACATCTTCCCGGGCGTGCTGGGCTATCTCGGCCTCAATCCAGATTCGAAGGACGCCAAGGACTTCCAGAAGGCCGCCGACCTTCTCGTGAAGGTGCGCGGCAATATCCAGAAATTCCATTCGTCCGAATATATCAACGCCCTCGCCAATGGCGACATCTGTGTGGCCGTCGGCTATTCCGGCGACATCCTGCAGGCCAAGGCCCGCGCCGAAGAAGCCAAGAACAACGTCAATGTCGCCTATGTCATCCCCAAGGAGGGGGCGCTGATGTGGTTCGACTCGATGGCCATCCCTGCCGATGCACCGCATCCGGACGAGGCGCATGCCTTCATCAACTTCATGATGAAGCCGGAGGTCGCTGCGGCGAACAGCAACTTTGTCGCCTACGCCAACGGCAATATCGCCTCGAAGGAGCATCTCGACGAGGCAATCCGCAACGATCCCGGCATCTATCCGGATGACGAGACGATGAAACGCCTTTTCACCAACACAGCCTATGACGAGCGCGCCCAGCGCACGCTGACCCGGCTGTGGACCCGGGTGAAGACCGGCCGGTAAGCCGAGCCGGATTGTCCCGGAGCAAGAAAAGGGCGGCATGTCTGGCATGCCGCCCTTTTTCGTTGCCTGCGCGACATGGGCATTGTCGAAGGAACCCTTGTCGGTGTCTCATATCCTGCTGCCGCCACCGGAGCGACAAGGCGCCGAGGGACGTCAAGAGGCCCCGCGCGAGGGAGGCGAACCATGCGTGATATTTATTGGGAGTGGCTTCACGCGCCAGGACAGGAGCACCTGCGACTCGTGGAAAAGCCTGAGGCGATCGTGGCCGAGGGTGTCGTGGCCGGCACGCTGGAGAGCGGCACCTTCCGTATGCACTATCTCGTGACCTGCGATCGCGCGTGGCGTTTTCGCCACGCCGAGGTGCAGTTGGAACAGGGGCCGACGCGGCGGGAAGTCCATCTTGGTCGCGAGCCGGACGGGCACTGGCGCGTCGACGGTGTCGAGCGGCTCGATCTCAGATCCTGCGCGGATATCGACCTGATGGGCTCGCCCTTCACCAATACGCTGCCTATCCGTAATCTCGGGCTCGCACCCGACGAGGCGCGGGAGATTCGCGTCGCCTATGTCCGCTTGCCGGACCTCGCGGTGACGCCGGAGGCCCAGGTCTACACAAGGCTCGACCGGGGCGAGCCCCCGCGGCGCTTCCGCTACCACGGTGTCGCGACCGGCTTCACGGCGGACCTCACCGTCGACGAAGCGGGCCTCGTCGTCGACTATCCGGGTATCTGGCGCCGGCGCGGGTGAGTGGCGCCGCCGGCCGGCTCAGCCAAGGTTCAGCTCTTTGAAGAAGTCATTGCCCTTGTCGTCGACGACGATGAAGGCGGGGAAATCCTCGACCTCGATGCGCCAGATGGCCTCCATGCCGAGCTCGGGATATTCCACCACCTCGACCTTCTTGATGCAGTCCTGCGCGAGGCGTGCGGCGGGGCCACCGATGGAGCCGAGATAGAAGCCGCCGTGCTTCTGGCAGGCTTCACGAACCTGTGCCGAGCGGTTGCCCTTGGCGAGCATCACCATGGAGCCGCCGGCGGCCTGGAACTGGTCGACATAGGCGTCCATGCGCCCGGCGGTGGTCGGGCCGAAGGAGCCGGACGCGTAGCCCTCCGGCGTCTTGGCCGGGCCGGCGTAGTAGATGGGGTGGTTCCTGAAATAGTCCGGCATCGGTTCGCCGCGCTCCAGCCGCTCGCGCAGTTTGGCGTGAGCGAGGTCGCGCGCCACGATCATCGGCCCGGTCAGCGACAGGCGCGTGCGGATGGGATGACGTGAGAGTGTGGCAAGGATCTCGGACATCGGCCGGGTCAGGTCGATCCTGACCACTTCGCCGCCGAGTGCCGCCTCATCGACCTCCGGCAGATATTGGGCGGGATTCGTCTCGAGCTGCTCGAGGAAGACGCCGTCGCGCGTGATCTTGCCCTTGGCCTGCCGGTCGGCCGAGCAGGAGACGCCGAGGCCGATGGGCAGCGAGGCGCCGTGGCGCGGCAGGCGGATGACGCGCACGTCGTGGCAGAAGTACTTGCCGCCGAACTGGGCACCGACGCCGAGCTTCTGCGTCATCCGATGGATCTCAGCCTCCATCTCGAGGTCGCGGAAGGCGTGTCCCGCCTCCGAGCCTTCGGTCGGCAGGCCGTCGAGATAGCGGGTGGAGGCGAGCTTCACCGTCTTCAGGTTGAGCTCGGCGCTGGTGCCGCCGATGACGATGGCGAGATGATAGGGCGGGCAGGCGGCGGTGCCGAGGGTGAGGATCTTCTCCTTGAGGAAGGCGAGGAGCCTGTCCCGCGTCAGCAGCGAGGGCGTGCCCTGGTAGAGGAAGGTCTTGTTGGCCGAGCCGCCGCCCTTGGCGACGAAGAGGAACTTGTAGGCATCCTCGCCCTCGGCATAGAGATCGATCTGCGCCGGCAGGTTGTTGCGCGTGTTCTTCTCCTCGAACATGGAGAGCGGCGCGAGCTGGGAATAGCGCAGGTTGCGCTTGAGATAGGCGTCGCGGATGCCCGCCGCGAGGGCGGCTTCGTCATCGCCGTCCGTCCAGATGCGCCGGCCCTTCTTGCCCATGACGATGGCCGTGCCCGTGTCCTGGCACATGGGCAGGATGCCGCCCGCCGCGATGTTCGCATTCTTGAGGAGGTCATAGGCGACGAACTTGTCGTTCGCTGTCGCCTCCGGATCTTCGAGGATCGTCTTGAGCTGCGCGAGATGGCCGGGGCGCAGCAGGTGATTGATGTCGCCAAAGGCGGCCTCGGCCAGCTGGCGCAGGGCCTCGGGTTCCACGACGATCATCTCGCGGCCGGCGAAGGTCTCGACCCGCACGCCGTCGCTCGCGATTTTGCGGTAGGGGGTGCCGTCGGCGGCGAGGGGGAAGAGCGGCGTGTAGGCGGCGTCGGCGGACATCGGGGTTCCTCATCTGGCGAGGGGAGGGGCACGGCCGTGGACCCTGCGGCCCGAGCGTGCTTCTAATGGCTCTCTCGCATCATTCCAAGGCGTGGAAGATGCGAATGCGTCCCCCCGTCGCATCGGGGGCCATCGGCAGGACAAGGAACGCTCAGGAAACCGATGTTCGCCTATCCCCTTCTCGTCGCCGACATCGGCGGCACCAATGCGCGCTTTGCGGTGGTGATGGAACCCGGCGGGCCGCTCAGGCCCCTCGCGCAACTGCACACCGGGTCCTATGCCAGCCTGGTGGCCGCCGCGGAAGCGGCTCTCGGGCGGGCGGGCGACCTCTTTCCCCGCTCCGCCATCCTGTGCGCCGCGGGCCCTTGCGACGGCCGGCGCATCAAGCTGACCAACGCGACCTGGACCATCGACGGGCCTGAGATCGCCGATGCCCTGTCGCTCGACCAGGGGCTGCTGCTGAACGATTTCGAGGCGCAGGCGCTCGCCTTGCCGGCCCTGCCGGAGCACGGCCTGCGCGACCTGACCGCTGGCCTCGCGGCGCACGGGCCGACGCGGGTCGTGCTCGGCCCCGGCACCGGGCTCGGCGTCGCCGGCCTGACGGAGGCGGCCGGGCGCTTCATCCCGCTGCCGAGCGAAGGCGGGCATGTGGACTTCGCGCCGATGGATGCGGCCGAGGCCGCGATCTGGACGGCCCTGGAGCGGGTCGAAGGGCGCCACACGGCCGAATCGATCCTCTCCGGCCCGGGCCTCGCCCGGCTGCACCGTGCGCGGCTCGCCGTTGCGGGCGGCGAGAGTTCGACCGAGGAGGCGCCGCAGATCGTGGAGCGGGCGCTCGCCGGCCAGGACGGGGAGTGTCGGGAGACGGTGGTGCTTTTCCTGCGGCTCGTCGCGCGCTTTGCCGGCGACATGGCGCTGACCTTCGGCGCGGCGGGCGGCGTCTATCTCGCCGGCGGCATTCTGCCCCGGCTCGCGCCGCTGATCGACGCGCCGGCCTTCGTGGCCGCCTTCGCCGACAAGCCGCCGGTCGCGGCCTTCGCGAAGGCCATTCCCGTGCGGCTCGTCACGACGCCGGACGCTGTGCTCTATGGGCTCGCCGCCATCGGCCGCGCGCCCGAGCGCTATGCGATGGAATGGGAACGACGGCTGTGGCGGCCGTGAGAGCTATTCGCTCGGCTGGTGGGCGACGCTCGGCGCCTGGGTGAGGATGGCGAAGAGTGCCGCCGGGTCGCGGGTTGCGCGGATGCGCTCCAGCACGTCCGGCTCGCGCAGGATGCGGGCGACGCGCGCGAGCGCCTTGAGATGATCCGCACCCGCCGATTCGGGCGCGAGCAGCAGGAAAACGAGGTCGACCGGCTGGCCGTCGAGGGCCTCGAAGTCGATCGGCCGTTCGAGCCGCGCGAAGAGGCCAAACAGCCGGTCGATCCTGGCCGGCTTGCCATGCGGAATGGCAATGCCGTCGCCGATGCCGGTGGAGCCAAGGCGCTCGCGCTGGAGCAGCGTTTCGAAGATGTCGCGCTCGTCGAGGCCAGTCAGCTCGGCCGCATGCGCGGACAGCTCCTGAAGAGCCTGTTTCTTGCCGTTGACTTTGAGCGCCGGCAGGACGGCCTCAGGCGAAAGCAAATCGGTCAGAGCCATATCTCAACACGCGGGTGCGCGGCCATTGGGCTGGAAAGGTCCAGCCCGTCGGCACACGTCAGGCCTTGTCAGCGGTGCCGTCGGCCGGCGGATCGACCCAGCCGATGGTCCCATCGTGGCGCCGGTATACGACGTTCAGGCGTCCACTGCCAGCGTGTCGAAACACGACGACCGGCGCTCCGGTCAGATCGAGCTCGATCACCGCGTCGCTGACGGACAGCACATGCAGCTGTTTGGTCGATTCCGCCACGATGACCGGGTGGAAGTCCGGGCCGCTCTCGTCCTCCTCGTCACCCGGCGCTTCGAGTACATAGGCCGACATGTCCTGCGGAGCACCGTTGACCACGCCATTGGCCGCCTGACGGTCCTTGAGGCGGCGCTTATAGCGCCGCAGCCGCTTCTCGATGCGCTCGGCGGTCTGGTCGAAGCTCAGATAGGCGTCATGCGCCATGCCGGAGGCCTCGAGCGTGATGCCCGAGGCGAGGTGAAGCACGCATTCGGTCCTGAAACCCGTCCCCTCCTTGGCGACCGTCACGTGGCCTGCGTGCCCGCCCTCGAAATATTTCGAGATGACACTGGCCACACGCTCCTCCACCTGGCCGCGCAATGCCTCGCCGATGTCGATGTTCTTGCCCGAAACCCGCAGCGTCATTGTTCTCTCCCTTTCTGGCGACCTTTTACGGTGCCACCTCGAGGGGCCCCTTTCGGCAGGTTGTCACAGTATGTCGTAGAAAGAGCGCCGGCCCAAGTCAACGCGGTCCGCCGCCGCGCCGGCTTTCATTGAGTGCCGCGACCTTGCGCGCGCTTCTGCCGGCGACGCTCGACGGAGGAGGGAATGCGTAAGGATTCCCGATATTTGGCCACCGTGCGGCGGGCGATGTCGATTCCCGCACCCTGAAGCTTCTGGACGATGGCGTCGTCGGACAGCACGTCGTCCGGCGGCTCGGCGTCGATCATTTGCTTGATCCGGTGGCGCACCGCCTCGGCCGCGTGCGCCTCGCCCCCCGGCGTGCCGGAGATGGCGGCGGAGAAGAAGTATTTCATCTCGAAGACACCGCGCCGCGTGCCGATGGACTTGTTCGACGTCACGCGCGAGACCGTCGATTCGTGCATGCCGATGGCATCCGCCACGGCCTTGAGGTTCAGCGGCCGCAGATGCTCGATGCCGTGGGCGAAAAAACCGTCCTGCTGGCGCACGATCTCGCTGGTGACCTTGAGGATGGTGCGCGCCCGCTGCTCGAGGCTGCGGGTCAGCCAGTTGGCGGTCTGCAGGCAATCGGCGATGAAGGTCTTGTCGGCCTCGCTGCGGACGTCGCGCGAGACGCGGGCATGATAGGTCTGGTTGACGAGCACGCGCGGCAGCGCGGCCTCGTTGAGCTCGATCAGCCAGCTGCCGTCGGCCGCCTCGCGCACGAAGACGTCCGGCACCAGCGTCTGCGCCACGCCGCTGCCAAAGGCCCGGCCGGGCTTCGGGTCGAGCCGGCGCAACTCGGCGAGCATGTCTGTGAGGTCCTCGTCGTCGACGCCGCAAAGGCGCTTGAGGGCGGCGAGATCGCGCCGGGCGACCAGCGGCAGGTGGGCGACGAGCGCCTGCATCGCCGGATCGAACCGGTCCTGCTCCTTCAACTGGATGGCGAGGCATTCGGCGAGGCTGCGCGCGGCGATGCCGGAGGGTTCGAAAGTCTGGACGAGGGCGAGCACCTCTTCGACGCGCTCGTTCGTGGTGCCGAGCCGCGCAGCGATGGCCGCCGTGTCCTCCGCGAGATAGCCCGTTTCGTCGACGGCATCGATCAGATGGCGGCCGATGAGCCGCTCCGCGGGATCGCTGGTCGCGACGAGCAACTGTGCCTCAAGGTGATCGTGCAGCGACAGGTCGGCGGCGAGCGTCGCCTCAAGGCTCGGCCCCTCGTCGTCGTCGAAGGAGCCGTGCCCGCTGCCGCTCCACAAGGAGGACGAGACCGGCAGCTGGTCCTCAGCCGCACGGACCTCGCGGGCCTTCGCCCCTCCTTCGTCCTGGAAGACGTTATCGAGGCGCGTGCCGAGGCCTGCCTCGATCGTGTCGCGCGAGACGGCGAGCTCGTCCTTGAACCACTGGCGCTCATCGTCAGCGCTGGCCGGCTCGGGGGCGGGCTCCGCCATCTCGGCCGGCCGCTCGCCATCGGCACCGTCGGCCCGTTCGAGCAGCGGGTTGCGTTCGAGCTCCGCCTCGACGTAGGCCACCAGTTCGTTGTGCGAGAACTGAAGCAGCTTGATCGCCTGCAGCAGCTGCGGCGTCATCACCAGGCTCTGGCCCTGGCGCAGCTCCAGTCGGTGCATCAAAGCCATGTTGCCGCCGCCGTCCCCAAACACCGCGCGCCTTCGGCACGCTTCTTGCTTGGATTACGGTTTTAGCGAGTGTCGCACCCTGCGTCAAAGGGACGGTGCGCCCGGCATCGCCTTCAGAGGTGAAAATCCTCGCCAAGGTAAAGACGACGCACGTCCGCATTGGCGACGATCTCGTCCGGACGGCCCTCCGTGAGGACTCGGCCGGAGTGGATGATATAGGCTCGGTCGATGAGGCCGAGCGTCTCGCGCACGTTGTGGTCGGTGATGAGCACGCCGATGCCCCGGCTGGTCAGGTGCCGCACGAGGTTCTGGATGTCGCCCACCGCGATGGGGTCGATGCCGGCGAAGGGCTCATCGAGCAGCATGAAGGATGGCTGGCCGGCAAGGGCACGCGCGATTTCGCAGCGCCGCCGCTCGCCGCCCGACAAAGCGATCGACGGCGACTTGCGCAGCCGGGTGATGTTGAATTCCTCCAGCAGCGCATCGAGCTCGCGCTCGCGCTCGCGCTTGTCGCGGATGACAACCTCCAATACGGCGCGGATGTTGTCCTCGACCGACAGGCCGCGGAAGATCGACGCCTCCTGCGGCAGGTAGCCGATGCCGAGGCGCGCCCGCCGGTACATGGGCAGATGGGTGATGTCGTGCCCGTCGAGCGTGATGGTGCCGCGATCGGAGGCGACGAGGCCCGTGATCATGTAGAAGATCGTGGTCTTGCCGGCGCCGTTGGGGCCGAGCAGGCCCACGGCTTCGCCATTGCGCACGTTAAGCGCCGCATCCTGCACCACGGTACGCCCGCGATAGCTCTTTTGCAGGCCACGCACGGAGAGAATGCCAGGACCGCCATAGGCAGCGTCCCCGTCGTGGGCGCCAGCCGCATAGAGAGGGGCGAAATCGTCAGGGGCCTGGGGCGCGCCGAAGGGGGGCACGCCACCGGCAAAGGTGTCGGCGGTCTCCAGCCCGTCCGGGCGGTGCGCGGCACCGGCATGGCGCTTCAGGGAGAATTTCACGTCTGTGGTCCGTTCTCGATCGGTGAGCGGTGCGGCTCAGCGGGGACGTGCCGGTTTCTGCGGCTCGTTGCCCCCGGGGACGAACACACCCTGCACGCGCCCGCCCGGCTTCGACTCGCACCGGGCGATGCTGGTGTTGAGGTCGTAGACGATGTGGTCGCACTGCTGCACGTTCTGACCCTGGCTGAGCGCGACCTTGCCGGTCAGGAACACGCGGTTGGCCTGACGGTCGAAGGTGGCGTTGTCGCCGGTCGCGGTCTGGTCCTTGGAGACCACTGTCACCGGCCCGGCGCAGTCGAGCTTCTTGATGTTGTTTTCCGCCGGCGTGCCCCCGGTCTGTCCAGCCGCCTGCTGCGCGGCACTGGCTTGGTTGCCGCCGGCCTGGCTGCCGCCCCGTGTAGCGCTCTGGTCATAATGGACGACGAGCTGCGAGCAGCGCATGGTCGTGTCGCCCTGAACGGCGACGACGTTGCCCGAGAACACGGCGCGCTGCTCCTTGTCGAAGATCTCGAGCCGGTCGGCGTCGATCTTGATCGGGTCCTTGCTGTTGCCGAGCCCGCCGAAGGGCGATGCGCTCTCCTGCTGCTGGGCGAGGGCCGGGGCTGCCATCAGCGCAACGGCAAGGAGGGCGTGGGGCAGGAGCCTGATGGTCATGGACGATCTTCTCGGTTGGATCCGGTCTCGGCGCCGCCGGTCGGCGGCGGATCGGCTGCGGTGGGCTGGCGAGCCGCCTTGGTCTCGATCGTTGCCTGCACCCGTCCGGCGAAGGTGATGTGCTGCCCGTTGTCGGTCACGTCAAGCGTGTCGGCGGTAATGGTCGCGCCGGTAATGGTGACCTCGACCGGCTGTTTGGAGGTCACCGTGCCGGCCTTGAAATCGACGAAAGCCGACTTGAGTCGCGCATCGTAGCCGCGCTCGGTCGTGACCCGCACGTTTCCGTCGAGCGCGAGCTGTTCCTTCTGGGAATCATAGAGGCCGCTGTCGGCGCTCAGATGCGCGCGGCCCTGGTCCTTCAGCGTGACATGGCCGTCGATGGTGGCGAGTTCGATGAGGTTGGGCTTGCGCGTGTCCTGGGTGGCGGCCGAGGCGGTCAGCTCGTAGGGCTGGGTACCCTCGCGGAAGCCGCGCAGCTTGGGCGCGCTCATGGTGATCTTGGTGCCGGACAGGCTGACGGGGCCGAGCGACAGGCCGCCGATGGCGCCCAACGGGGCAAGCAGGCTGATGCCAACGATGGCGAGAACGGCGAGAAATGCGCCGACGGGAATCGCGCGCCGCAGAAAGCGCACACGGCCTGAATGACGCAGGGCGGCTCCATAGGCATCGCCACCGCGCGTGACGCGGCGGCCGGCCCTGTTAGACGACGACACCCCGACGGACATGTGACAGGTTCTCAACCTCGCATGGCGAACGCACGGATGGGCGGATCCTTCCCGCCCCGACAAGGCGCGCGATCGACGGCAATATCAAAACGCAAGATAACTCGGCATGCACGGCAATGCACGCCAAGGCAAGCCTCATGTAGTGATGCCGGCGCGCAAGGTCAAAGCCTCGAGCCAACCGGCTCACGAATGCGCGAAAATGTCGACCTCGGGCCAGCCCGCAAGATCGAGCCGCGCCCGCGTTGGCAGGAAGTTGAAACACTGGCGGGCGAGCTCCGAGCGGCCCTCGCGGGCAAGGAGCGCCTCGAGCTTGTCCCTCAATGCGTGGAGATGCAGGACGTCCGAGGCCGCATAGGCGAGCTGGGCCTCGCTCAAAGTCGGGGCGCCCCAGTCGGACGACTGCTGCTGTTTGGAAATCTCGATGCCGAGGAGTTCCCGCAGCACGTCCTTGAGGCCATGGCGGTCGGTGTAGGTGCGGGTGAGGCGCGAGGCGATCTTGGTGCAGAACACCGGACCCGGCATGACGCCGAGATAATGCTCGATGACGGCGAGGTCGAAACGAGCGTAGTGGAAGATCTTCAAGACCTTCTCGTCCGCGAGGAGGCGCGCGAGATTGTCGGGCCGCGGCCCTTCGGGGCGGATCTGGACGAGATCCGCCGTGCCGTCGCCGCGTGACAGCTGCACCAGGCACAGCCGGTCGCGCTGGGGCACGAGGCCGAGGGTTTCGGTGTCGACGGCCACGGCATCGCCGAAGTCGGCGTCGGCCGGCAGGTCGCCGATGTGCAGGCGGATCGTCATGTCGCAGCGTCCTTCTTTCGCTTCGGGCTACCACCGCGCCTACGGCAGGGCAAGGGCCCGCGAGAACGATGGCGACGGTCAGGGCGACGGCCGTTCGGCCGCGGTGCCCTGCCGGCGGGCGGACATCTGCGGCACGAGGAGGGTGCCGGTCGCCTCGGCCGTGTCGGCGAGCGAGCCGCCGAGACGCTCGACATGCGCGCCGTAGTTACCGCGCGAGGTCTCGTCGAGGACCGAGACCGGCGCGCTGATGACGAGGCCGGCGGCGGTGCCGACCGAACTCGCTGCACCCGCGGTCAGCTGGATGATGCGGTCGCCGAGGCCGACGCGCTGGTCCGTCATCGTCTGGCCGGCGACGAGGCGCTGGCCGATGATCTGCACGACCTCCGGGCTCTGGGCGAACTTGCCGTGGTTGAGCCGGTCGCCTGTCTGCAGCTTGGTGAGATCGATGACGGTAATGCCGTCGCGCGGCAGGTCTGTGTGGTAGGGCTCCGCCTCGGGATTGATGGCGCCGAGCCGGGCCGAACTGCCCCAGACCCGGCGCGAGACAGCGAGGGCCCTGTCGTCCTGCGAGACGAAAAGGGTGACATTGGGGCGCGGTCTCGTGATGGCGGCGAGCTGGGTACGGAAGACGTCGACGTCGACGTCCGGTGCCGCCAGCATGACGTTGCGGATCTTCGAAGCCACGCGGCCGTTGCGGATGGCCATCTGACGCAGCGCCTCCAGCGTCACCCAGTTGCCCATGGAATGGGCGAGCACCGAGATCTCACCGACCGCCGGATCCCGGGCAAGCGCGGTCAGCAGGGTTTCCAGGGCGTCGCGGGAATAGGTGCTGCTCTCGCGGTCGTAGCCGTAGGCGAGGATGCTGGCGCGCGACGGCCAGGTGAACAGCACCGGCACAACGGGCGAGCCCGAATCGTGGACGATCTGCGCGAAGCGGAAGACCGCATCCTCGAAGCGGTTGTTGAAGCCGTGGATGAACACGAGCACGCGGCGTTTGGGCGTGCGCGCCACCGCCTTGTGGAACCAGTCGAGCGCGCCCTGGCGGTCAAGTCTGTCGGCCCGGAGCGTGACGAAGTCGGTTGCCGGGTTGCCGGGCACGCGGCTTGGCCACTGCACCTCGCCGACGGTGCGGGCGCTATCGGGCGGGATCGAGACGGTAATCCGGGCGAAGGCTGGGTCACGGCCCCGCTCGCCCGTGAACATCTCGGCAGGGGTCGCCCCGGCACTGCGGGTCGTTGCCACGATCATGTCGACCGTGGCGGCACCGGGCGCCCCGGTGGCAACCGGCACCAGTACACCCTTGGGTGGGCCGGCGCAGGCGGCGAGGCTCGTGCAGAGGAGAATGCCGGCCAACGGCTTCAGCCACCACACTCGCAAACCGCCGACGACCATCGCCAGACCGCTCCCCAACCCCGCCGGTCAAGACGGCCGGCGCGGCAGCTTTGCCCGGCAGGGCGGGAATGGCAAGGCACAACAAGGCAGATGACTGATCGTCTCAGAGCCGCGCGCCGGCGGCCGCCGTGTGCAGGTCGTCGTCCGTCACCGCGCCGGCGGCCTTGGCGATCTTGAGCGCCCGGGTCCTGCGGCCGGGCTCCATGATGAGGACGACAGTCTCGAGGCCCGGGCAGGCGGGATCGGCGCAGACGATCTCGTTCACGGCGACGGTCGCCTCGTCGGAGAGGCAGAGCACGATGCGGGCCCGCTCCTTCAGGGCGGCGAGTGCGACCCTGGCCCCGTCGTCGCCGTCCTTCCTGCCGAAGAGGCCGAAGCGCAGCGCCATGGCCCCTCCTCAGGGCAAAGTAAGGATGCCGGCCGCCCCCGCGGCCGTGCCGAAGGCGAGGCGCTTGCCCTTGGCGTCCCAGGCGAGGGCTGTCACCGCCGCATCCTCCTGCGCTTCCACGCTCGCGCGGCGCACCAGCAGCTCCGTCGCGTCGGTGAGGCGGATGAGGAGGATGCAGCCATCCTCGTATCCGGCGGCGACGACGAGCGCACCGGGATGGAAGGCGACGCGCGAAACCTTGGCGTGGCGCACGCCGCATTCCCGCGGCGCGCGGCCCATCGGGCCGTCCTTATCGAAGGGCCAGACGATGACGGCATCGGCGCCGGAGGTGGCGAGCCAGTTGCCGTCGTGCGACCAGGAGAAGGAGCGCGTCTTGGCCGGATAGCCGGTCATGCGCATGTCGCGCCGGTCGGAGAGGCGCCAGCCGTGCAGGGCGTTCTCCTGCATGGAGGTGACGACGAAGCGCGCGTCCGGCGACCAGGTGACGCCGAGGTGCGAGCCCTTCCATTCGAGCTTTTCGGGCTCCGCGTCAGTGTTCGGAAACCAGAGGCTGACGCCGTTGTAGTGAGCGATGGCGAGGCGGTAGCCCTTCGGCGAGAACGCAAGGCCCTGGGCTGTCGAGGGTGCCTCGAAATGGCGCAGGCGGCCCCGGCCGTCACGCGCCGTGACGCGCTTGCCGGCGCTCCAGGCGAGGGTGCCGTCGCGACCGGCGACGATGGCGTCGATCCAGCGGCCCTTCTCGTCGCCGATCTCCTCCACCGTACCGTCGCCGGCGACGGCGACGATGCGGCCGTCGTCCCCGCCGGTCACGAGCCGCCGGCCGTCGCTCGTCGCGACGAGCGCGGCCCCGTCCGGATGGGCCGCGACACGTTTCTGGTCGTCGCCGGCAACGAGCAGCGCCGCGCCGTCGGCCAGTGCGAATGCGGTGGTGCCGCCGAGCCAGGCGAGGGCGGTGACATGCGCGCCGGCAGCGAGATCGGCGACATGGTCGGTGAGGGAGGAGATCGTCGGAGCGGCCATGGGATGTTTATGATCGAGCGTCGGTCGGAGACTCCCCTCCCCCTTGCGGGGAGGGGGTAGGGGTGGGGGTCGCGACGCAAGAGCACGACCGCCTGCGTGCTGCTCCACCCCCCTCCCTACCCTCCTCCACAAGGGGGGAGGGGACAAGAGGAGTCGTTCGGCAAGCCGGGGGAGCGAGCAATGGCCCGCCGCGTCACGCCGTACAGGCCAGGAAGCCCTCGCGGATCGCCTCCTTGTCGAGGTTGCGGCCGATGAAGACGATCTTCGACCGGCGCTCCTCGCCGGGCTTCCACTCGCGCTGCAGGTCCCCGTCGAGGATCATGTGCACGCCCTGGAAGACGAAGCGGCGCGGCTCGTCGCGGAAGGCGAGGATGCCCTTGGAACGCAGGATGTTCGGGCCTTCGCGCTGCACGAGGTCGTTGACCCACGGCAGGAACTTGTCGGGATCGACCTCGCCCTCGATGGTCAGCGCCACCGACTGCATGTCCTCGTCGTGATAGTGCTTCAGCCCGCCGTGATGACGGTGGTGATCATGGTCGCAGTCCGGACCGCAGGCATGATCGTGATCATGATCGTGATGGTGGCCGTCGTCCTCGAGGAAGGCGGGCTCGAGCTCGAGCACGCGCTCCAGGTCGAAGGCGTTGCGGCCGAGCACCTGCGAGATGTCGACGGCGGCGCGCTCTGCCTTGTGCAGCATCGCGTAGGGGTTGACGGCGCGGATGCGGCCTTCCACCTCGGCCAGTTCCTCGGGCGACACGAGATCGATCTTGTTGAGGATGATGACGTCGGCGAAGGCGATCTGGTTCTTCGCTTCCGGCGCATCCTTCAGCCGGTCGGTCAGCCACTTGGCGTCGGCGACGGTGACGACGGCGTCGAGCTTCGTCTTGTCGGAGACGTCCTGGTCCATGAAGAAGGTCTGGGCCACGGGCGCCGGATCGGCGAGGCCGGTCGTCTCGACGATGATGGCGTCGAACTTGCCCTTGCGCTTCATCAGCCCGTCGAGGATGCGGATGAGGTCGCCGCGCACGGTGCAGCAGATGCAGCCGTTGTTCATCTCGAACACTTCCTCGTCCGCGCCGACGACGAGGTCGTTGTCGATGCCGACTTCGCCGAATTCATTGACGATGACGGCGAAGCGCTGGCCGTGCGGTTCCGTGAGGATGCGGTTGAGCAGCGTCGTCTTGCCGGCGCCGAGATAGCCGGTGAGGACGGTGACGGGAATCTTGTCGGCCATAGATGGGCTCCAAGGGACGCCGGGCGCGGCCCGATCCTGACGGATCCTGCCGCGCGGGCGTGATCAGACCTCGCGAAAGGCGGCGCCCCGGATGCGGGGCTTTTCACCCCCTCCTAGCACCGCCGCCGGGCCGCCGTCGACCGTCACCGGGCGAGGGCGGCGTTCAGCGCCTTTATATTGTGCTGCATCATGGCGATGTAAGTCCCCGCCGCGCCGTTTTCATCCGACAGGGCATCCGAGTAGAGGCGGCCGCCGATCTTGGCGCCGGTTTCCTTGGCGATGCGCTCGACGAGGCGCGGGTCGGTGACGTTCTCGAGGAAGACGGCGGGGATCTTGTCGCGTTTGATCTGGCGGATGATGCGGCCGACGTCGCGGGCCGAGGCTTCCGCATCGGTCGAGACGCCCTGGGGGGCGATGAAGGTGAGGCCGTAGGCCCGCGCGAAATAGCCGAACGCGTCGTGCGAGGTGATGACCTTACGGCGGTCGCGCGGGATGGCCTCGACCGCCGCCTTGACCTCGGCCTCGAGCGCATCGAGTCTGGCGAGATAGGCCTCGGCGTTGGCGGCATAAGCATCCTTGCCCGCCGGATCGGCGGCGACGAGTGCGTCGCGGATCGCCGCGACATATAGCTTCGCATTGGCCACATCCTGCCAGGCGTGCGGGTCCAGCCCGCCGTGCTCGTGGGCGTGCTTCTCGTCATGATCGTCGGCACGGCTGTGGGCGTGTCCATGCCCGTGGCCGTCGTTCTCCATTTCCAGCGGCGTCACTCGGGCCGCGGCCTCGACGATGGTGGCCCTGGTGCCGGAGGCCTGTACCAGGCGGTCGATCCAGCCTTCGAACTTGAGGCCATTGACGAAGATCACTCTGGCCTCGGCGAGGTTGCGGGCATCAGCGGGCGAGGGCGAATAGACATGCGCGTCGCCGTTAGGCCCGACAAGCACGGTCAGGTCGATGCGCTCGCCGCCGACCTCGCGGACGAGATCGCCCAGGATGGAGAAGGTGGCGACGACCCTCGTCTTCGAGGGCGCCTCGGCCGGTTGCGCCAAGGCAGCAGGAGCGAGTGGCAGCGCCATGACGGCGAAAAGTGCTGATATAACGTTGCGTCTAGTGCGCATGGTCTATCCTCCAGCGTCCGCCGCGGGGCGGCGGTGATTTCAGGCTTCGAGATGTCGTCCTGGCACGAGGCGCCACAGGAGGCCGTCGACTGGGCCGACGAGGAGCGAGGCAATATAGGCGCCGCCGGCGACAAGGATGATGGACGGGCCCGCCGGCAGGCCGGTGTGGTAGGACAGGATGAGCCCGGCCGCGCCGGACAGCATGCCGACGAGGGTGGAGACGCCGATCATCACCGTGATGTCACCGCTCCAGAAGCGGGCGCTCGCGGCCGGCAGCATCATCATGCCGACGGCAAGCAGGGTGCCGAGGGCGTGAAAGCCGCCGACGAGATTGATGACGACGAGGGCGAGGAATGCGAGATGCGCGGCGGCTCCCGCGCGGCTCACCGAGCGCAGGAAGCCCGGATCGACGCATTCCAGCACCAGCGGCCGGTAGAGGAGCGCGAGGGCGCCGAGGGTGACGGTGGCGATGCCGGCGACGAGCAGGAGCGTCGCGTCGTCGAGGGCGAGCACCGTGCCGAAGAGGACGTGCAGCAGGTCGACGTTGGAGCCGCGCAGCGAGACGAGCGTCACGCCGAGCGCGAGCGAGATGAGATAGAAGGCGGCGAGGGCCGCGTCCTCCTTCAGCGCCGTCGTGCGTGCGACGAGGCCGGCGGCGAGTGCCACCGCGAAGCCGGCGGCGAGCCCGCCGATGGTCATCGCCGGCAGCGACAGGCCGTAGAGGAGGAAGCCGACGGCGGCGCCGGGCAGGATGGCGTGAGCCATCGCGTCGCCCGTCAGGCTCATGCGCCGGAGCATCAGGAAGACGCCGACCGGGCCGCCCGACAAGGCAAGGGCGGTGGCGCCGACGAGGGCGCGGCGCATGAAATCGAACACGACGAAGGGCTCGATGAGAAGGTCGTAGAGCATCACTGCTCAGGCCGCGTCGCGTGCGCAGACCGGCGCATGCGTGTCGAAGGCCTCGACGAGGCGGCGGGCCCGCAGCAGGTTCTCGGCCGTCAGCACTTCGTCCGTCTCGCCCCAGGCCACCGGCTCGCGGGCCAGCAGGAGGGTGCGCGGGAAAGCCTGACGGACCATCTCCATGTCATGCAGCACGGCGACGACCGTGCGCCCCTCGTCGTGCCAGCGGCGCACGAGGGCGAGAAGGTCCGCCGTGGTGCGGGCGTCGATGGCGGTGAAGGGCTCGTCGAGCAGTATGATGTCGGCATCCTGCAGCAGGAGGCGGGCAAAGAGGGCCCGCTGCATCTGCCCGCCCGAGAGCGTGCCGATGGTGCGCTTCTCGAAGCCGGTGAGGCCGACGGCGGCGAGCGCCTCCTCGATCTGCACCCGGTCCTTGCGGCCGATGCTGCCGAACAGGCCGGCGCGGCTCCACAGCCCGACGCAGACGAGGTCGTAGACGGTGATGGGGAAGCTGCGGTCGATGTCGGCCGCCTGCGGCAGATAGGCGATGCGCGCCTTCGCCCCGCGCGGCCTGCCGAGCGACAGGCGGATATGGCCGGACAACGGCGGCAGCGCCCCCACGATGCCCTTGAGCAGAGTGGACTTGCCGGCGCCGTTCGGCCCGACGACAGCCGTCAGGCTGCCGCTCGCCAAGGCGCCGTCGAGATGGTGCACGGCCGGGTGCCGGTCGTAGCCGAGCGTCAGGTTCTCGAAGCGGATGGCGTCGCTCGCGCGCGTGGCATCGGTCATGGGCTCAATCCAGCACGGACAAAACGGCGATCCATAGCAGCACGAGCACCGCACCCGCGCCGGCAAGGCGCGTCAGCGCCGACATGCGCAGCAGTGACAGGGTCGGCTGCACCGCTTCGGTATGGTGATGATGGTGGCGATGCGCGTGCGAATGCGTCATGACCATTGAATTAGATGTTCTACTATAACATTGCAAGCACGCGGGGCCGCGTCAGGGCGCCGCCGGGGAATGTTCCGGGATCTGCCGGTCCCGACACATCCTCGTGGCTCGCTTCGCATTCCGCTTCGCTGCTTGCGCGGGGACCGAGGTTGTGTGGCGGCGGGCCCCGCTGCTGCTCAAAACGGGTGGTACTGGTAGAGCCACGTCTCGGTCAGCACTTGGTCGCCGAGTTTCAGGAAGCAGCGCATCTCGACCGGCTCGGTGCCCTCGACGGTGAGGTCGAATTGCACGCGCCAGTGGCCGGGCACGTCGTTGGGCAGGGCCTCGGTGAGGATGTAGGAGAAGCTGCCGCGCGAGGCCCAGAGCACGGGTTCCGGCTGCTCGCCGAAGGGGATGGTCGCGAGCGGCGGGCCGCGGAACTCGAGCATGAACTTGCGCACGCCTGCCGGGCGCGGCTGGCCCGGCTGGCCGCCGTTGCCGAGGCGCGTGGCGACGCAGCGGCCGAGGGCCGTCGGGAAGGGCTCGTCGGCGAGCCAGTGCAGGCGGTAGGAGATGTCGTGGCGCGTGCCCGCCTTCGCGGGCTCGCGCGGCACCCACATGGCCACGATGTTGTCGTGGATCTCGTCGTCCGTCGGGATCTCGATGAGCTCGACGGCGCCCTTGCCCCAGTCGCCCTTCGGCTCCACCCAAAGGCTCGGCCGCCGGTCGTAGAAGACGCCGTCGAGATAGTGGTCGAAGGCGCGGTCGCGCTGCAGGAGGCCGAAGCCGCGCGGGTTCTCGTCCTGGAAGGCGGAGGCGATGGTGCGCGGCGGGTTGTTGAGGGGCCGCCAGATGTGCTCGCCTGCGCCGGTCCACAAGGCAAGACCGTCGGAATCGTGGATCTCCGGCCGCCAGTCGACGGCCGTCGGCTTCACCGTCTCCGAGTACCAGTACATCGACGTGAGGGGCGCCAAGCCGAAGCGAGTGACGTCGCTGCGCAGGAAGAGCGTGCTGTCGATATCCATCAGCACGCCCTCACCGCGTTGCATGACGAAGCGGTAGGCGCCGCAGATGCTCGGCCCGTCCAGCAGGCAGCAGACCGTGACCGTGTCGCTGCCGTCCGCCGGCGTGTCGAAATAGACATGCGTGAAGGCGGGAAATTCCTCGGGCTTGCCGGCGACCGCTACGTCGAGCGCGATGCCGCGCGCCGACAGGCCGTACTGGTAGAGGGCGCCGATGGCGCGGAAATAGGAGGCACCGAGGAAGGCCACCCAGTCGTTACCGCGCCAGTTGCGCTTCGGGTCGGTGCCGAATCGGCTTTCCTGGAAGCGGAAGCCCGCGAATCCCGAGCCGGCCGGCAGTTCATGCGCCGGGCTGTCCGCCGGCATGTCGAAATAGCGCTCGTCGTAGACGATCTCTCGCGCCTTGCCGTTGGCGACGACATGCATGCGCACCGGGCTCTGGAAGTAGCGGCCAAGGTGGAAGAAGGTGACGGGGAACTGGCCGGGCCCATCGGCGAAGAGCGCATAGTCCGGCTTGAAGCGGATCTTGCCGTGGGCGTCGTAGTCGATGCGCTCGAGAATTTCGGAGGGAGGTGCCGGCGGGGCCTTGTAGGGGCGCTTGGCCATCGCTTCGGCCCGCGCTACGAGCCCCTCGAAGGAGAACGGCGCCTCGTTGCCGAACTTCAGGCCCTGGGCCGCGAGCGCGGCTGGGGCAAATCCCGTTGCCGCAAGGCCGGCAGTGGCGGCAGCGGAAGCAAGAAGCATACGTCTGTCGATCATGCGTCGGGCGCTCGTTGTGTGGCGTCGTGGGTCGGGCTCTCAGGCCATGTGGTGCCGCCGCTCCACCTTGTCATCCCCGCAAGGCGGCAACGGCATCATCGGGTTATCGCGGGGAAGATGGCGGGGGAATGGCGAAAACCGTGCGCTTCCGGCGCTGAAGACTTGAGCTTGCTGCCGTCGCCATGGATAACTCTGAACTCGACGGGGACGCGGCCTCGCGAGGCCGCGTCCGCTCAACGCATTCCGGGAGGAGGGAAGATGCGTCGCTTCATGAAGACGATGACTGCAGGAGCTGCGGCACTCACGGCCGTGCTGATGGCTTCGAGCCTGCCGGCCCGCTCGGCCGAGTTCATCAACGTGCTCACCGGCGGCACCTCGGGCGTGTACTATCCGCTCGGCGTCGCCCTGTCGAAGATCTATGCGGAGAAGATCCCGGACACCCGGCCGTCGGTGCAGGCGACCAAGGCCTCGGTCGAGAACCTCAACCTGCTGCAGCAGGGCAAGGGCGAAATCGCCTTCGCGCTCGGCGACAGCGTGAAGCTGGCCTGGGAAGGCGACACGGAAGCCGGCTTCAAGGGCAAGCTCGACAAGCTGCGCGGCATCACCGCGATCTATCCCAACTACATCCAGATCGTCGCGTCCAAGGAATCGGGCATCAAGACCCTGGCCGACCTCAAGGGCAAGCGCCTGTCGGTCGGCGCGCCGAAGTCGGGCACCGAGCTCAACGCCCGTGCCATCCTGGAGGCGGCCGGGCTCGGTTACAACGATCTCGGCAAGGTGGAGTACCTGCCCTTCGCCGAATCGGTCGAGCTGATGAAGAATCGCCAGCTCGACGCCACGCTGCAGTCGGCCGGCCTCGGCGTCGCCTCGATCCGCGACCTCGCCGCCTCGGTCGACATCACGGTCGTGGAGATCCCGGCCGACGTGGTCGAGAAGGTCGGCGCGCCCTATATCGCCGGCACGATCCCGGCAGGCACCTACAACGGCCAGGCGGGCGACGTGCCGACCGCTGCGGTCGTCAACTTCCTCGTCACCCGCGAGGATGTCTCCGACGATCTCGCCTATGCGATGACGAAGACGATCTACGAGAACCTCGACCAGCTCGCGGCGGCCCACAGCGCGGCCAAGGCGATCAAGATCGAGGACGCCCTCGGCGGCATGCCGGTGCCGCTCCACCCGGGCGCAGAGCGCTTCTTCAAGGAAAAGGGCGTGTCCCAATAAGCCGTTCGACGGACGGCACGGTGGAAAAGCGGGCCTTGCGCCCGCTTTTTTCATGGCTTGTTTCGTGCTCCCCCACGCGGCGGCGATATTCGTTCGCAGCATCGGGCCCTTGCAAATTCGGCATGGGTGGTGTTGAGACGGCGCACGAAAACCGGCAGGCGCGGGCCGTGTCGGGAAGAAGGGTACTGGCGCTCTCCCACGGCCGCGGCACGCGCCGCGAACAGGGGCGGGTGCTTCGCTTCGGGAGTAGACAATGGCAGAAACGGCCGGCCGTGAGGCTGCAGCGACGGTGAACGCCGAACACGGGATGCCCGAGGGGTTCGGCGCCGGTGCGACGGCCCGGATCCTCTTCTGGATCGCCGTCGCATTCTCCTTCTTCCAGATCGTCACGGCCTTCGGCATCCCGCTCGACCGCGATTTCCTGCCGGGCGTCGACCTCATCGTCGTCACCGGCGCCGTCTTCGCCCTGTGGGCCGTGAAGATTGCGGTCGATGCCGCGCGCGGCCGCCCGGTCGCCGAGGCGCTCTATGCCTTCGTGCCGCTCGCTCTGACGATGGTGCTGCTGTCGCGATTCGGCGGCGGCGTGCCGAGCCAGATCGTGCGCACGATCCACGTCGGCTTTCTCTGCCTCGTCGCCGGTGGCCTGCTTGCCATGCACCGCTCGCAGACCCCCTGGGGCCGCGCGATCGCCTGGGCGCTCGGCATCGGCGGCTTCCTCGTCGGGCTCTACCACTGGGTCTTCTACTTCGACCTCGTGGTGCGCGCGGGCGAACTCATCCCGTCGGACTTCGTTGTCGGCATTGCCGCCATCGTCATCCTGTTCGTTCTCGTGTGGCGCGTGATGGGGCCAGCCCTGCCGATCGTGGCGGGGATTTTTCTCGGCTATTGCCTTTTCGGCAACTACCTGCCGGCGCCGTTCGACCATCGCGGTTACACGCTGGAGCAGGTGATCGAGCACATGTCCTTCGGCACCGAAGGGCTCTATGCGGTGCCGACGGCCGTGTCGGCAACCTACATCTTCCTGTTCATCCTGTTCGGCTCCTTCCTGGAGCGGGCGGGGATGATCCAGCTCTTCACGGACGTGGCGATGGGGCTCTTCGGCGGTGCCCGGGGCGGCCCGGCCAAGGTGTCCGTCTTCTCCTCCGCACTGATGGGGACCATCTCCGGCTCTGGCGTCGCCAATGTCGTCTCGACGGGGCAGTTCACCATCCCGCTCATGAAGCGCTTCGGCTACCGGGCGGCCTTCGCTGGCGGTGTCGAGGCGACGGCTTCCATGGGCGGGCAGATCATGCCGCCGGTCATGGGCGCGGTCGCCTTCATCATGGCCGAGACCATCGGCGTGCCCTATGCCGAGGTGGTGCAGGCCGCCGTCATGCCCGCCGTCCTCTATTTCGCCTCGGCCTTCTGGGCCGTGCATCTGGAGGCCGGGCGCTGCGGCCTCACCGGCATGCCGAAGGCGGAGCTGCCCAACGCCTTCAAGGCCTTCACCTCGAAGTGGTACCTGGTGCTGCCGCTGGCGGTGCTCGTCTACCTCCTCTTCGCCGGCTATACGCCTCTCTTCTCGGGCTCGGTCGGGCTTGCCCTCACGGTGGTGCTGATCCTCGGGGCGGCCGTCGCGGCCGGTCTCGTGCACGAGGTGGTGCGCGTCGTGTTCTGGGTCGGCCTCGGCCTTCTCGCCGCGACTTTCCTGATCTGGGGCGTCCTCGTCATCCTCGGCCTCGTCGCCGTCCTCGTGGTCGCCAGCCTCTTCGTGCGCGGCGGCGTCGAGACGCTGGCGGCGTGCCGCGACGCGCTCGCCGAGGGGGCGCGCCAGGCGCTGCCCGTGGGCCTCGCCTGCGCCGTCGTTGGCATCGTCATCGGCACGATGACGCTGACGGGAATCGGCACAATCTTCGGCAACTGGGTCGTCTCCATCGGCAAGGGCTCGCTCGCGCTGTCGCTGGTGCTGACGATGTTCGTCAGCCTGCTGCTCGGCATGGGCATCCCGACGATCCCGAACTACATCATCACATCGTCGCTGGCGGCCCCGGCGCTGCTCGACCTCGGCGTGCCGCTGATCGTCAGCCACATGTTCGTGTTCTACTTCGGCATCATGGCGGATCTGACGCCGCCGGTGGCGCTCGCTGCCTTCGCGGCCGCTCCGATAGCGAAGGAGAACGGCTTCCGCATCGGCTTTCAGGCGCTGCGCATCGCGCTGCCGGGCTTTGTCATCCCCTACATGGCGGTCTACGATCCAGCGCTGATGCTACAGCCGGTCGCTGGCCTCTCGGGCGCCGCCTACTGGCTGGATGTCAGCTACATGATCTTCAAGACCGGCCTCGCCATCGGCCTGTGGGGCATCGCTTCCATCGGCTACCTCTGGTCGCCGCTGCAGACATGGGAGCGCGTCGTCGCGACCATCGCCGCGCTGTCGCTCTTCGCGGCTTTGTCGATGACCGACGAGATCGGCTTCGCGCTCGCAGCCGTGGTGCTCGGCTGGCACTGGTGGCGCACGCGCCGCGGCGCACGGCCGGCCTCGGCCGCGTGAGCGGCCTGTGCCTCGCGGCGGCGGGGCTCGTCGTGCATCTCGGCACGGCCACCCTGACGCTCGGCTGGACCCATTCGGTGGAAAAGACCGTCTGGGAGGAGGACTGGCGGCTGACGGAGCAGGGCCTCGCCATTGCCGAGGCGCGCGTCAAGGGCTCCGGCGCGGGCATGGACCCGGGGCCGGATGCCCGGCTGATCGACGGCTTCTGGCGCTGGACACCATCGCTGCCGCCGCAGGACACGGTTGTCATGCGGCGCTCGCACGCGGTGGCGGACTGGTATCTCTGCGTGGAAGGGCTATGCAGGCCGCTCGAGCGGCTCGTGCCGCAGGCAGCGGATCCGGTGACGCTGCGGGCGTGCGACCGACCCTGATCGGGCCTTGATCAAGCCTTGTGGCCGCCCGCCCCGTGGGCGCCTTCGGCCCGGGAGGCCTGTCGCATGAAGCCGACCATCGCCCAAAGGCCGACGAGGGCGAAGAGCCCCATCAGCACATAGCCTACGGTCTGGCCGAGCTCGAAGATGCCGGCAATGGCCCAGCCGGCCGCGATGGCGACGGCGAACACCTCGGTGCCGACGAGCACGGCCACGCTGATGAGCGTGACGAGGGTGCGGGAGGTGCGGGCCTTCTGCGCTTCAGCCACTTCTGTCTTCCCCGTGCCGCGCGGCGGCTTCATGGTGACGTCACGGTCTTGGCACTACAGCATGGTGGCGGCGAAAGGCAAGAGGCCTTGGCCTTCGGCCTCGTCGGGGGCGGCTGGCGAAAAAGCCCCGGCCGCTCTATGGCTTAACGGTGCACTCGCTCGCACGCCCGGCCGAATCGCCAAGCTCCCCGCAACCATTCCCGAAACGAGTGGTGAGATGTCATCCAACGGTTCGCGTTACGCCATCTATTTCGCGCCCCATTCCGACGATCCGCTGTGGCGTTTCGGCTCCGGCATCCTCGGCTATGACGGGGCGACGGGCGAGGAGGTGCCGCAGATCGTGCCGCGCGGCCTCGATGCGGAGGCCTTCCACAGGCTGACGGAGGAGCCGCGGCGCTATGCCTTCCACGCCACGCTGAAGGCGCCGTTCCGCCTGGCCGAGGGCCAGGCCGAGAGCGACCTCATCGCGGCTCTCGTCGACTTCGCCGAGGCGCTGTCGGCTTTCACCCTGCCGCGCCTCATCCTGACGGCCATCGGCCGGCGGCCGGCGGAAGGCGCCTTCCTCGCGCTCGTCGAGGCCCGGCCATCCGCGGAGCTCGCGCAGCTGGAGCGGGCGCTCGTCCCCGCCTTCGAGCCTTTCCGCGCACCAGCGAACGGCGACGAGATCGCCAAGCGCCGGCCGGAGACGCTCTCCGAACGCCAGCGGCAGCATCTCGAGACCTACGGCTACCCTTATGTGCTCGAGGAATTCCGCTTCCACATGACGCTGACCGGGCGCGTGCCGCGCGAGGACGTGGCGCGCACCGAGGCGGCGCTCGCCCTCGCCTATGCGGAGCACGTGCCGCCGGCGGACGTCCTCGTCGATGCGCTCGCCCTCTGCCGGCAGGACGGGCCGGGCGAGCGCTTCCGCATCGTCGGCCGCGCCGCCCTCGGCGCTTAGAGCCGGATCCGATCGGGTTGAATCAAGCCGATCAGTCCGGAATCTAGCCGTAGAGTGCCCGCGGGAGGGCCGTGGCAAGGGCGGGGAACAGCCATAGGATGGCGAGCACGGCGAGCTGGATGGCAACGAAGGGCGCGACGCCCCTGTAGATATCCGCTGTACGCACCTCTGGCGGGGCGACGCCGCGCAGGTAGAACAGCGTCGGCCCGAAGGGCGGGGTGAGGAACGAGGTCTGCAGGTTCACCGCCATCATCACGCCGAGCCAGACGGGATCGATGCCCTCCATCTGCAGGAGCGCGGGGGCGACGATCGGCACGACGACGAAGACGATCTCGAGAAAGTCGAGGAAGAAGCCGAGGAAGAACATCACGGCCATGACGAGGAGCACCGCTCCCGCCGGGCCGCCCGGCATGGCCGAGAGGGCATCCTTGACGAGGTCCTCGCCGCCGAGGCCGCGGAAGACGAGGCTGAACAGCGTCGCGCCGATGAGGATGGCGAAGATCATCGCCGTCACGTCGGTCGTGGCGCGGGCGATGGTCTTGAAGAGCCCGTCTGCGGCCAGTCGCCAGAGGGCGTGGAGGAGGCCTGCCGCGACGAGCGCACACAGCGCCGCTGCCAAGAGGATGCCGGCGGACTGGCCCGCCGTCACGACCTCGCGCCCGAGGCGCAGATCGACGAAGGCGGTGAGGACGAGCAGAGCGAGCAGCGCGGCGGCGGTGGAGCGCGCGATGAAGGCGCTTCTGCGCCCGCGTCGGTCGGCCGCGATCAGGATGGCGCCGACCGCGCCGACGGCCGCCGCCTCCGTCGGTGTCGCCACGCCGCCGAGGATCGAGCCGAGCACGGCGACGATGAGCGCCACCGTCGGCACGACAGCGCGCACGACGGTTGCGACCGGCGAAGGGCCGAGGTCGCGGGCCTCCGCCGGCAGGGCCGGCGCAAGCGCGGGCCGCAGCCAGGCGACGAGCACCTGATAGAGCACGTAGAGCAGGACGAGCAGCAGGCCGGGAACGACCGCGCCGGCGAAGAGGTCGCCGACCGACACGGTCTCCGGCGCGAAATTGCCGAGCGCGAGCTGGGCGCTCTGATAGGCCGTGCCGAGTTGGTCGCCGAGCACGACGAGCACGATGGACGGCGGGATGATCTGGCCGAGCGTGCCGGCGGCCGCGACGGAGCCCGCTGCCAGCGAGCGCGAATAGCCGTGGCGCAGCATCGGCGGCAGGGCTATCAGCCCCATGGTGACGACGGTGGCGCCGACGACGCCGGTCGTCGCGGCAAGAAGCGCGCCGACCAGGAAGATCGAGAGGCCGAGCCCGCCGCGCACGGCGCCGAACAGGCGGGCGCAGGTGTCGATCAGCTCCTCCGCGACGCGCGAGCGCTCCAGCACCACGCCCATCAGCACGAAGAGCGGGATGGCGACCAGCACGTCGTTGGTCATGATGCCGTAGATGCGCTGGGGAAATGCCTGCAGGAAGGCATAGGGCATCGCCCCGGTCATCAGGCCGATGGCGAAGAAGACGAGCGCGCAGCCTGCGAGCGCGAAAGCGACGGGAAAGCCGGTGAGGAGCAGCGCGAAGGCGCTGCCGAACATGGCAAGGCCGAGGATGTTGTGGAGCACGCTCAACGCTCCCTGCCGGCTGCGAGCGCGGCGAGCGCCTTGAGCGCCATGGCGATGCCCTCGACGGCAAGAAGCACGGCAAAGGCGGGGATCAGGGTCTTGAGCAGGTAGACGAAGGGCAGGCCGCTCGTCTCGCGCGAGCCTTCGAGGATCGCCCAGGAGCGCGCGACATAGGGCAGGGCGACGTCGAAGGTCAGCAGCGCCAGCGGCACGACGAAAAGAAGCGCCCCGAAGAGGTCGACGAGCGCGCGCGAACGGGGGCCGAGCCGGCTGTAGACCACATCCACGCGCACGTGCCCGTCCCGCGCCAGCACGGCGCCCGAGGCCAGCATGAAGGTGGCGGCATGCAGGTAGATGACGCTCTCCTGCAGGGCGATGAAGCCGATGCCGAAGACGTAGCGCATGAGCACGACGGCGAATTCGAGGACCACCATCAGGATGGCGCACCAGGACACGATGTTGCCGATGGCGAGGACCGGCATCTCGAGCGCGACGGCGAGGCGTGCGGGCAGTGGGCGTTCGGGCTGGGCGTTCGGCACGGGAACTCTCGTGCGGCAGGGGGCGGGACTTGAAGGCGAGGGACGTGCAGGCGAGGGACTAGGGGGGAAGCGGTCGCGGGTCAATCACCAACACGGGGGAAAGGCGGCGCGTGGGAAGGGGAGGCAGGACCGGAACGGGCTCGCTCCCCCGGCGAGCGGGCGCTATGATCGCCGCCGATCCTGCCCTTCGGTGCGAGGCGCCATGCACGAGCATTCCCACGGCCATCACCACGATGATCGCGACCACGATCACGAGGGCAGCGAGCTCTCGCCCATGGCGCTGCGCGTCAGGGCGCTGGAATCGATTTTGGTCGAGAAGGGCTATGTCGATCCCGCCGCGCTCGACGTGCTGATTGATACCTATGAGACGAAGATCGGCCCGCGCAACGGCGCGCGGGTGGTCGCCAAGGCCTGGGTGGACGAGGAGTACCGTGCCTTGCTGCGCACGGATGCGACGGCGGCGATCCATTCGCTCGGCTTCACCGGCCGCCAGGGCGAGCACATGGTCGCCGTCGAGAACACGGCGGAGGAGCACAACCTCGTCGTCTGCACGCTGTGCTCCTGCTATCCCTGGCCGGTGCTGGGCCTGCCGCCGGTCTGGTACAAGTCGGCGCCCTACCGCTCGCGCGCGGTCATCGACCCGCGCGGCGTGCTGGCCGATTTCGGCATCACCCTGCCCGCGGCGACGCGTATCCGCGTGTGGGATTCGACGGCCGAGACGCGCTATCTCGTCATCCCCATGCGCCCGGCCGGCACCGAGGGCTGGGACGAGGAGGCGCTGGCGCGGCTCGTGACACGCGATTCGATGATCGGAACGGGCCTGGCCCGCACACCCGAAGAGGGGCGGGCATGAACGGCGCGCAGGACCTCGGCGGTATGATGGGCTTCGGCCCGGTGGAGCCGGAGCCGGAGGACGTGCGCTTCCACGCTCCCTGGGAGAAGCGGGCGCTCGCCGTCACCCTCGCCGCCGGCGCGATGGGCGAATGGAACATCGATGCGAGCCGCCATGCGCGCGAGACGCTCCCCCCGGCCGATTATCTGTCGTCGAGCTATTACGAGATCTGGATCAAGGGGCTGGAGAAGCTGCTGCTCGCCCGCGGGCTGGTGACGGCGGAAGAGCTGGCGGCCGGCCGGGCGCTGGCGCCGGGCGATCCCGGCCAGCGCGTGCTGAAGGCCGCGGACGTGCCCACCGTGCTCGCGCGGGGCACGCAGTACGACCGGCCGGCTGAGGCGCCCGCCCGCTTCGCGGTGGGCGAGCGGGTGCGCACGAAGGTGATGCACCCTACCGGCCACACGCGCCTGCCGCGCTATGCCCGCGGCAAGGTCGGAATCATCGCGCGCGTCAACGGCGTCTTCGTCTTTCCCGACACCCACGCGCACGGGAAGGGCGAGTGCCCGCAATGGCTCTACACCGTTGCCTTCTCGGGGGCCGAACTGTGGGGCGCGGACGGCGATGCGACGCTCACCGTCTCGATCGACGCCTGGGAGAGCTATCTCGAAGGAGCGGCGGCATGAGCGCGGCGGATACACTGCTCGATGCCGTCTGCAGCATCACGCCAGTGGCGCGGGACGCGGACGGGCCCGTATTCCGCGAGCCTTGGGAGGCTGAGGCCTTCGCCATGGCGGTGGCGCTCAACGAGGCCGGGCTCTTCACCTGGAGCGAATGGGCCGAGGCGTTGTCGCAGGAGATCCGCCGCGCGCAGGCGGCGGGTGATCCCGACCTCGGCGACAGCTATTACCACCATTGGCTCGCGGCGCTGGAGAGGCTCGTCGCCGAGAAGGGCGTCGCCGCGCCCGAGGCGCTTGCCGAGCGCTGCGCCGCCTGGGACAGGGCCGCACGGGCGACGCCGCACGGACGGCCCATCCTGCTCGAAAACGATCCGCTGGCCCCGGCGTGAGGCCGTTCAGCTTGGCGCGGCGCCGGCCCACAGGCCTGCGAGGAGGGCAAGGCCGAGCACGAGGACGAAGGCTCCGGCAAGGACCTCGAGCCCCCCGACGATGCGCGCGCCCGTGAGGCCGCGCCCGCCTGCGAGCCGCAGCGCGAGTGCCTTGGCGAAGACGGCGAGGGCCGCGAGTGCCCCCGTCGTCAGGGCCGTGCCGAGCGCCATGGCGAGCGTCGCGGCGACGCCGGCGGCGAAGAGGCCTTGCGACAGGGCGAAGACGAGGACGATGAGCGCCCCCGAACAGGGGCGGATGCCGGCGGCGAGGGCGATGCCCGCCATCTCGCGCCAGTCGCGCATCCGGTCGAGCGCCTCCGGCGGGGGGATGTGCACGTGGCCGCAGTCGTCGTCGCAGGATGCGGCACCGGCCTGCGGCAGGCCGATGGCGACGAAGCGGCCGGCCTTGCGCCACAGTACGGCGGCCCCCATCAGCGCGACCGCGGCGAAGCTGGCGAGTTCCACGAGGCGCGCGGTCTCGTTGATGGAGCGCGCGGTCGCGTTGAGCGCAAGGGCGAGCACGGCGATGAGCGCGATGGCGACCAGCGCCTGCACGAGGGCGGCGGCGAAGCTGAGGCCGACGCCGCGCTTCAGCGAGCGGCCGCTGGCCACGATATAGCCGGAGATGACGCCCTTGCCGTGGCCCGGACCGGCGGCATGGAAGACGCCATAGGCGAAGCCGATGGCGACGAGGCTCCAGAAGGCGGCGCCATCCTGTTTCATCGCCTGCACGGCGGCGGTGAGCTGGCGGTAGTACTGGCTCTGGACGGCGAGGATAAAGGCGCCGAAACCCGTCGGCTCCGGCGCGGCCTCGCGCAGCCCGGTGCCGAAGGGGTTGCGCGCCGGCGGCGCCGGTGTCGCGCTCCCCTGCAGGAGGTGGGCGATGAGCGCGAGCACGCCGGTGACCACCGCCACTGCGATGATTGCAACGACGAGCCGGCGCGCCACGAGACGCGGCCCTGCCGTCGCTCCTGCCAGACCGACGCTCGTCACGGGCAGGCCACGAGCACGCGGTTGGCGAAATCGGCCCCGAAGGTCGAGTTCGCGCTGAGGTTCTCGAAGAAACTCTCCGACAATTCCTGCATCTTGGCGGGGTCAGGCGTCTTCGGGCGGGTGACATTGGTCTTGCAGCCGCTCGGGCCGTCGGCGAGCCGCACGGCGTCATCGCCTTCCGCCATGGCGAAGGAGACGAAATAGGTCGGGTCGTAGACTTCGAGCGACAGCAGCTTGTCCGCACGCGCGGGCTTCGCTGTGGGCAGCGTGAAGGTGAGCGTCAGGGCGCCGTTGTCATAGGTGAGACCGTAGTCCCTGGGGTCGGCGAAGGCGACCTTGGCGCCGTTCGCCTTGGCGACTGTGAAGTAGCCGTACTCATTGAGGGATTCGACATTGACCTGGGCGAGCTCCTTGAGCTCGTCGGGCGAAATCTTGCCGTCGCCGTCTTTGTCGAGGCCCTGCACGGCGAAGGCCGAATAGGCCGCGTCGAACGTCCAGACGTGGCGCACGCCCATCATCTCCCCCTTGCCGTCGTAGAGCACCTCGCTGCGCGCCGTTACCCAGACATGCGGATGGGCGGCGGCGGGTGCGGCGGCGAGCGCCGTCATTAAGGCCGCTGTGATCGCGGCGGCAGGGCGTTTGATCATCGGGGTCATGTCGCCGTCATTTCATCCGAGCGAGCGCAACGCGTTCCGTCCAGCCTCGGCCGACAGGGTTAACCATTGCTTGCGATCTTGCACGCGGGTGCGGGAGCATCGCCTTCCGTTTCTAGCACATGTCGGTGCGAGTGGGGCGAAATGGAGGCGCCGGGGTCGGGAAGCACCTCCGCCTGGAACCATTCTCATCTCGTTGACGCAGATTCGAAATTATGTCAGCATTGCTGACATATCGAGATGGCAAGACCGGAAGCAATCCGGCGGCAAGCGCGTCCGAGAGGCGCCAGGAGGAGGATCGGCATGGGCCAGCCCGCCATTCCGCTTAGGGACGTGTCGCTCGACGACAAGTACGACCTCACGAAGAGCAACGTCTTCATCACCGGCACGCAGGCGATCGTACGCCTCATGCTGATGCAGCGGGAGCGTGACCGGCGGATGGGCCTCCATACCGCCGGTTTTGTTTCCGGCTACCGTGGCTCGCCACTCGGTGGCCTCGACCAGCAGTTCGAGCGCGCCAAGCGCTATCTCGATCCGGCGGGAATCGTCTTCCAGCCCGGCCTCAACGAGGATCTCGCCGCGACCGCCGTCTGGGGCACGCAGCAGGCCGAGATGCGCGGCGAGGGCAAATACGACGGCGTCTTCTCGCTGTGGTACGGCAAGGGCCCGGGCGTCGACCGCTCGGGCGACGTCTTCCGCCATGCCAACATGGCCGGCACGTCGAAGCATGGCGGCGTCGTCGCCATCATGGGCGACGACCACACGGCCGAATCCTCTACCGTGGCGCACCAGACGGAGTTCAACTTCGTCGACATGATGGTGCCGATCCTCAACCCGGCCGGCGTGCAGGAACTGATCGACTACGGCCTTTACGGTTACGCGCTCAGCCGCTTCGCCGGCACCTGGGTGGCCCTCAAGGGCATGAAGGACACGGTGGAATCGACCGCCGTTGTCGACGGCTCGCTGGATCGCCTAGACATCGTGCTGCCGGAAGACTTCGTCATGCCGCCGGGCGGGCTCAACATCCGGCCGTTCGACAACATCCTCCAGCAGGAGGAGCGGCTGCACGAGTTCAAGCGTGAGGCCGTGCTCGCCTTCGTGCGCGCCAACAGGCTCAACCGCATCATCACCTCGGGCGGTCGCACCCCGAAGATCGGCATCGTCACGGTGGGGAAGAGCTATCTCGACGTGCGCCAGGCGCTCGAGGACCTCGGCATCGACGAGGTCCGCGCCAACGACCTCGGCATCCGCCTCTACAAGATCGCCTGCCCGTGGCCGCTCGGCCGCGCGGACCTGCTCGACTTCGCCCGCGGCCTCGACATGGTGATCGTGGTCGAGGAGAAGCGCTCGCTCATCGAGGTGCAGCTGCGCGAGGAGCTCTACGGCACGGCCGACCAGCCGATCTGCGTCGGCAAGAAGGACGAGGAGGGCAACTGGCTCTTCCCGGTCAAGGGCGCGCTCGACCCCAACGACATCGCCATCGCGGTCGGGGAGCGCGTGCTGCGCTACTACCCGAGCGAGGAGCTTGCGGCGCGTGTCAACCGCATCAAGGCGTTCCAGCGCGCCCTCAAGGAGGCACCGGAAATCGCCAACCGCCTGCCGCACTATTGCTCCGGCTGCCCGCACAACAGCTCGACGGTGGTGCCGGAGGGCATGCGCGCCTATGCCGGCATCGGTTGTCACTACATGGTGCAATGGATGGACCGACGCACCGACGGCTTCACCCAGATGGGCGGCGAGGGCGCCAACTGGATAGGCGAGGCGCCCTTCTCCACGCGCGGCCACGTCTTCCAGAACCTCGGCGACGGCACCTACAACCACTCAGGCATCCTCGCCCTGCGCTGGGCCATCGCGACGAAGACCAACATCACCTACAAGATCCTGTTCAACGACGCCGTCGCCATGACCGGCGGCCAGCACCACGAGGGCAGCCTCACGGTGGACATGATCGCCCGGCAGGTGCGCGCCGAAGGCGTCGAGCGCATCGCCCTCGTCTCGGACGAACCCCACAAATATCCGGCAACCATCGAGTGGCCGGCAGGCATCACCCTTCATCACCGCGACGACCTCGAGACGGTGCAGCGCGAGCTTGCCGCCATTCCCGGCGTCACGGTGCTGATCTACGACCAGACCTGCGCGGCCGAGAAGCGCCGTCGGCGCAAGAAGGGCGAGTTCCCGGATCCGGACAAGCGCGTCATCATCAACGAGCTCGTCTGCGAGGGCTGCGGCGACTGCGGGGTCAAGTCCAACTGCGTGTCCGTGCAGCCGCTGGAGACCGAGTTCGGCCGCAAGCGCCTCATCGATCAGTCGAACTGCAACAAGGACTTTTCCTGCGTCAACGGCTTCTGCCCCTCCTTCGTCACCGTGCATGGTGCGCAACTGAAGAAGCCGACACCGGCCAAGGTGAAGGAGAGCGCCGATGACTGGGGCATCCTGCCCGAGCCGGAGTTGCCGGGCTTCAACGGCCGGCCGTGGAACATCATCGTCACCGGCGTCGGTGGCACGGGCGTGGTCACGATCGGCGCCATCCTTGGCATGGCTGCGCATCTCGAAGGCAAGGCCTGCGGCATGATCGACATGGCGGGCCTTGCCCAGAAGGGCGGCGCCGTCTTCAGCCACGTCCGGCTGGCCGAGAAGCCCGAGGACATCCACGCCATCCGCGTATTCGCCGGCGAGGCGGACCTCATCCTCGGCTGCGACCTCGTCGTCACCGGTATGAAGAAGGTGCTCGCCGCCATCCGGCCCGACGGCACCTCCGTCGTTGTCAATACGGCCGAGGTGCATCCGGGCGAGTTCACGCGCAACGCCGATTACCGCCTGCCGAGCGAGCGCATCAAGCGGGCCATCGCGGCCGCTGCCGGAGAGGGCGTCGCCTTCGTCGACGCGACCGGCATCGCCAACGCCATCCTCGGCAATGCCATCGCCGCCAACATGTTCATGCTCGGCTTCGCCTACCAGCGTGGCAAGGTGCCAGTCTCGGCCGCGGCGCTGGAGAAGGCCATCGCGCTCAATGGCCAGGCGGTTGGACTCAACCAGGCGGCCTTCCTGTGGGGCCGGCGTGCGGCGCTGGAGCCGGCGCGCATCGAGCAACTCGTGGCGCCGACGCGCGAGGCGACGCCGGCCCGGCACATCTCGCAGACCCTCGACGAGATGGTGGAGCGGCGCGTCGACTTCCTCACCGCCTACCAGAACAGCGCCTATGCGGCGCGCTATGCGGCGCTCGTCGAGCGCGTGCGTGAGCGCGAGGCGGCGGTGAAGCCCGGCGCGACGGCGCTGGCGACGGCGGTGGCGCGCTATCTCTTCAAGCTCATGGCCTACAAGGACGAGTACGAGGTGGCGCGGCTCTACACCGACGGCAGCTTCGAGAAGCAGGTGAGGGCGACCTTCTCGGGCGAGAACCTGCGCTACGAGTTCCACCTCGCGCCGCCGATCCTCGGCCGCAAGGATGCCAGCGGCAATCCGAAGAAGACGAGCTTCGGCCCGCGGATGCTGCCCGTCTTCCGGATGCTGGCGAAGCTCAAGGTGCTGCGCGGCACGCCGCTCGACATCTTCGGCTATACCGCCGAGCGGCGCATGGAGCGGCAGCTGATCGAGGACTACGAGACGCTCGTCGCGGAGCTCACGCAAGGTCTGACGCAGGACAACCATGCGCTCGCGGTCGCGCTCGCCTCGATCCCCGAGAAGATCCGGGGCTTCGGCCACGTCAAGCTGCGCCATCTGGAGGCAGCGAAGAAGGAGGAGGCGCAACTCCTGGAGCGCTGGCGCGCCGGCGAGCCGCCGCTCGCCATGGCGGCGGAATAGGCCGGGCTCAACGGTGCAGGCCGAGCCCCTTGAGGGCGCGGTCGACGTCGTTGCGTGGCCCGTGCACGGCAAAGCCCGCAAGATCGAGCTCCGGGCTCGGCACGGCGGCGACGGCGGCGCGGTTCGTCGCGTCGTGGCCGGTTGCGAACAGTTGCTCGGTGAAGACGGCGAGGCCGAGGCCGCGTGACCAGGCCCGCTCGTAGGCAGCCTTGAGTTCCGCGCCGTCCGCGGCCGTCAGCACGACCACGGGCTGGCCGAACATCGACCAGTACTGCCGGCCCGAGCCGTCGCGATAGGGCTCCCCGATGGTGCCGGGCCGGCCGGTGGCGACGCCGCTCGCGAGGAAGGCGACCATGTTGAGCTTCTGCCAGACGGCGAGATCCTCGCGCACGGCAATGGCGATCTTGGTGTCGAACTTCATCTGATCCGGGCTCTCCTGCCTCTTTATCGACATGTCGCGTCCAGGATCGTTTCCGGTCGCGCCCCGCGTCTTGTACGCTGGTGCGGCGAGGAGGGATGGTCTTGCAACAGGCAACTGCCGACGACTGGTTCCGGACACGGCGCGATGACACGCGCGGGGCCGAGGCGCTGCAGGCCGGCCTCAGCCGGCACGCCTATGGCCGGCACGCGCATGCGACCTATGCCGTCGGCTTCACGGAGCGGGGATCGCAGAGCTTCTGGTGCCGCGGCGCCCGGCACCGGACGCAGCCGGGCTCCGTCATCCTGTTCAGCCCCTTCGACCTGCATGACGGCCATGCGACAACCGACGCGGGCGTCGTCTACCGCATGCTCTATCTCGCGCCGGAGCAATTGTCGGCCGCGCTCGCCGAACTCGGCCCCCGGCACGAGATCGGCTTCCGGGATGTGGTGGCGGAGGATCCGCCGCTTGCCGCCGCGCTTTTCGCCTATGCGCGCGAGCTCGACGCCGGGGATGATCCCTTCGCGGCGGGGGAGCGCTACCTCGGGCTCGCCGCCGCGCTCATGCGGCACGCCGGGCGGCGCGGCCGCGCGGAGGATGCAGGCCATGGAGCCATCGCCCGGCTCGCCGCGCGCATGCGGGAAGAGATGGCGGAGCGGCTGACGATCGAGGCGCTCGCCGAGGGAGAAGGGCTCGGGCGCTTCCAGCTCATCCGCGCCTTCCGGCTCCGCTTCGGCCTGCCGCCGAGCGAATATCTGCGCGCCATCCGCCTGGAGGCGGCGAAGGGTGCGCTCGCCCGTGGCGTCCCGCCCGCCGAAGCGGCGGCTGGCGCCGGCTTCACCGACCAGGCGCATCTGACCCGACTGTTCAAACGCGCCTATGGGTTGACCCCGGCGGCCTATGCGCGGCAGGCGGGTGTGCCGCGCCCGCCACGACGCACCTGACCATAAGTCACTTGATCAGGGCGAGCGCTTCCTTGAAGCGCGGGTGCTCGCAATCCTGCAGCCATTCGAAAACGACCATCTCGCTCGTGACGATCTCGACGCCATGGCGGGCGAGCCGGTCGAGCGCGGCAGCCTTGCTCGCCGGCTGGCGCGAGCCGATGGCGTCAGCCACGACGACGGGGGCGAAGCCGTTCATCTTGAGGCCGAAGGCCGTCTGCATGACGCAGACATGCGCCTCCCAGCCGGCGATGAGCACCGTGTCGCGATCCTCGTCGAGGGCATCCTGCAGTTCGCTCTGGCGCGAGGCGTCGAAGGCCGTCTTGGCGATGACGAGCTCCGGCAGGTCCCGCAGGGCCTCGATCGTCGGGCCGAGCCCCTGCGGGTTCTGCTCGCTGGCGATGACGGGCACGCCGAAGAGCCGGGCGGCGAGCGCGAGGCGTCGCGCGGCGGCAACCGTTTCCATGGCGCTTGAAATGGCGGGCGCGAGGCGGCCCTGAAAATCGACGAGAAGAAGGCAGGAGCGTTCGGCTTCAATGATCATCGCAGGATGGTTCCCCCAAGGTTCGCCCGGTTCCTGCCGCCAAGGTTCCATTCCGGACCAGACTGGACAAGAGGACGAAAGAAGGGCGACGAAAGGCCGAGGCCTGCGGCGGCGCGCAATGCTTCGCTCGGCCGGCAAGCCTCTCTATAGTGTGCCGGCGACGCGGCCACGGACAGTGTCTTGATCACGACCGAGTATCTTCTTTCCATTGCCCGCTGGGCGCACGATCTGGCACCCGCCGAGCGGGAGCGGGCGGCCAAGGGCATCGTCGAGCGCAGCTTCGGGCAGGGCGAGTACATCTGCCATCAGGGGGACCGCTTCGACAGCTGGTCCGGCGTCGTCAGCGGTCTCGTCAAGGTCAGCACCGTGTCCGATACGGGCAAGGCCGTGACCTTCACCGGCGTGCCCGCGGGCGGATGGTTCGGGGAGGGAACCCTGCTCAAGGACGAACAGCGCAAGTACGATCTCGTCGCCATCCGCGCGACCCGCCTTGCCCTGATGAACCGGGCGACCTTTCTCTGGCTCTTCGACAACAGCGTCGCCTTCAACCGTTTCCTCGTCCACCAACTCAACGAGCGGCTCGGCCAGTTCATCGCCGTACTCGGCTACGACCGCATGCTCGACGCGCAGGCGCGTCTCGCGCGCGGCCTTGCCTGGATGTTCAACCCGGTGCTCTATCCCAGTGTCGGCAGCTATCTCGACATCAGCCAGGAGGAGCTCGGGCTGCTCTCCGGCCTGTCGCGCCAGATGACCAACAAGTGCCTCCGGGCGCTCGAGGACGAAGGCCTCCTGAAGATCGAGCACAGCGGCGTGCGCATCATCGACCTGCGTCGGCTGGCCCGCTACGGCGAATGAGACCGGATGCGAATCGTTGCACAGTATGCGCGGATAAGGCCCAGACGATATTCGCTTTTTCGCACGATGCGCTGCGGCATGAACCGCGCCCCGCATGACGGCGGAATGGCGCAAAACGGGCGAAAAGAATAGGAAAGAGGCCGGGCACAAGCCGGCATCCCAGCCAACACGGGCCTGACTTGTCTGTCAAGCGGATGCTTGCGGAGACACGCCCCTCCGCGCACTATTCGAGCATCAACGAGAGCCGGCAAAATCCGGCCTGAAGGGAAACGCCATGGCCGATGCGGCCGAAGGGAGGAACGCGCCGTGACAGCGGTCGATTCCGTGCGGGCGGATACGTTCGCCAAGCTTCTGGCGCATAACGCGGCGGTGCGCGGCGACCGGCCAGCCTTCCGCCACAAGGACCTTGGCATCTGGCAAACGTGGACGTGGGCCGAGGTCTACGAGAACGTGCGCTGCCTCGCTGTGGGCCTCGAGAGGCTCGGCCTCAAGCACGGCGAGGCCATCGCCATCGTCGGCGCCAACCGGCCGAAGCTCTACTGGACCGTCATGGCGGCCCAGATGCTGGGCGCCGTGCCGGTGCCCGTCTATGCCGATGCTGTGGCGGACGAACTCGCCTATGTCCTCGCCCATGCCGAAGTGAAGTTCGCGGCGGTGCAGGACCAGGAGCAGGTCGACAAGATCCTCTCCGTCTCCGAGCGCCTGCCCCTGCTGCGGCACATGATCTACGACGAGCCGCGCGGCCTGCGCGACTACGACCACACGCGCCTCCACCCGATGGCTGAGGTCATCGCGGAGGGCGAGGAGGCGCTGAAGGATCCTGGCGTCGCGTCCTGGCTCGACGGTATCATGGCCGCCGGCAAGGGCTCGGACGTATCCATCATCCTGTACACCTCGGGCACGACCGGCCGCTCGAAGGGCGTGGTGCTGACGGCGGAGCGCTGCATCGCCGCGGCGCGCGACACGGTGACCTTCGACAAGCTGGGCGAAAAGGACGAGGTGCTCGCCTACCTGCCGCTCGCCTGGGTCGGTGACCATTACCTCAACTATGCCCAGGGGCTCGTCGCCGGCTTCTGCATGGCCTGTCCGGAATCGGCCGAGACGGCGATGCAGGACCTCAAGGAGATCGGCCCGACCTTCTATTTCGCGCCGCCGCGCGTCTTCGAGCAGATCCTGACCCGCGTCACGATCCGCATGGAGGATGCGGGCGGGCTGAAGCGGCGCATGTTCCACTACTTCATCGGCGTCGCGAAGCGCTATGGCGAGAAGATCCTCAATGGCGAAAACGTGCCGCTCGGCGGGCGATTGCTCTACGGGCTCGGGCGACTCCTCGTCTACGAGCCGCTGAAGAACGTGCTCGGCTTCTCGCGCATCCGCGTCGCCTATACGGCAGGCGAGGCGATCGGGCCGGACCTCTTCTCCTTCTATCGCTCGCTCGGCCTCAACCTGAAGCAGCTCTACGGCCAGACGGAAGCCTTCCTCTACGTCACGGCCCAGCCCGATGGCGCCATCAAGCCGGACACGGTCGGTCCGCCGATGCCCAATGTCGAGATCCGCCTCTCCGAGAGCGGGGAGGTGCTGTTCCGCTCGCCGGGCATGTTCGTCGGCTATTTCAAGGATGACGAGAAGACCAAAGAGGTGCTGACCGAGGACGGCTTCATCAAGACGGGTGATGCCGGTTTCTTCGATCCTGCCGGCCATCTCAAAATCATCGACCGCGCCAAGGACGTCGGCAAGCTCAATGACGGCTCGCTTTTCCCTCCCAAATACATCGAGAACAAGCTGAAGTTCTTCCCCAACATCAAGGAGGCCGTCGCCTTCGGTCACGAGCGCGACTACGTTTCCTGCTTCATCAACATCGACCTTACCGCCGTCGGCAACTGGGCCGAGCGTAACAACGTGGTCTATGGCTCCTACCAGGAGCTCGCCGGTCATCCGCTCGTCTATGACATGATCGAAAAGAATGTCGACGAAGTGAATCGCTCCCTCGCCGCCGAGCCGATGATGGCGGGCGCGCAGATCCGCCGCTTCCTCATCCTGCACAAGGAGCTCGATGCGGACGATGGCGAGCTCACGCGCACCCAGAAGGTCAGGCGCGGCTTCATCGCCGAGCGCTATGCGCCGCTCATCACGGCGCTCTACGACGGCTCGCGGGAGGCTGACATCACGACCGAAGTGACCTTCGAGGACGGCCGCAAGGGCACGATCTCGGCGCGCGTCAAGATCCGCGACATGCGGATCTATCCCGCAGCGGTGAAGGAGAAGGCCGCATGAGGGCGCCTGACATGGATGCCGGTGTCGCGGCCGGCGACGTCCTGCTCGCCGTCGAGAACGTTTCCCTGCGCTTCGGCGGGGTCAAGGCCATCACGGATGTCTCCTTCGATATCCGCAAGGGTGAGATCCGCGCCATCATCGGGCCGAACGGTGCGGGCAAGACGTCGATGCTCAACGTCATCAACGGCTTCTATCACCCGCAGGACGGGCGCATCACCTTCAAGGGCAGGACGCGCTCGAAGATGCGCCCCTATGTCGCGGCAAGCCAGGGCATCGCGCGGACCTTCCAGAACGTCGCGCTGTTCAAGGGCATGACGACGCTCGACAACATCATGGCCGGGCGCACGTTGAAGATGAGGCGCGGCTTCTTCTGGCAGATGCTGCGGCATGGGCCGGCGATGGCCGAAGAGATCGAGCACCGCAAGGTGGTGGAGGAGATCATCGACTTCCTCGAGATCGAAGCCATCCGCAAGGTGCCGGTGGGGCGCCTGCCCTATGGCCTGCAGAAGCGTGTCGAGCTCGGCCGGGCGCTCGCCATGGAGCCGGAGCTGCTGCTGCTCGACGAGCCGATGGCGGGCATGAACCTCGAGGAAAAGGAGGACATGTGCCGCTTCATCCTCGACGTCAACAGCCAGTTCGGAACCACCATCGCGCTCATCGAGCACGACATGGGCGTCGTCATGGACCTGTCGGACCGCGTCGTCGTGCTCGAATACGGCCGCAAGATCGCGGACGGCGTGCCCGACGAGGTCAAGAGCAACCAGGCCGTCATCGACGCCTATCTCGGCGTGCCGCACTGAGGGCGCATTGATGGACATCCTGTACAACATCTTCATCGACCCCTTCGTGCAGATGGGCTCGGCGCCCGACCTGTTCGTGCAGACCCTGTGGGAGGGGCTCGTCTCGGGCGTGCTCTATGCGCTGATCGCGCTCGGTTTCGTGCTCATCTTCAAGGCCTCGGGCGTTTTCAACTTCGCCCAGGGCATCATGGTGGTGTTCGCGGCGCTGACCCTCGTCGGGCTGTACGAGGCCGGCGTCCCGGCGATCCTGGCGCTCGTCCTGACCATCGGCGTGATGTTCGTGCTCGCCGTCGGCGTCGAGCGCATCGTGCTGCGCCCCCTCGTCAACCAGCCCGACATCATCCTCTTCATGGCGACCTTCGGGCTCACCTATTTCCTCATCGGCTTCGGCGAGCTCGTCTTTGGTGGCAATCCGAAGGTGATGATCACGGACGAACTCTACCTGCCGCGCGGCTCCGTCGAGTTCGAGATGCTCGGCGGCTTCGTCAGCCTGCAGAAGATCGACATCACGGCCGCGGTCATCGCCTCGATCATGGTGGCCTCGCTCGCTGTCTTCTTCCAGAAGACGCGCATCGGCCGCGCGCTCAGGGCGGTCGCCGACAGCCATAAGGCGGCCCTGTCGGTCGGCATCTCGCTCAACCAGATCTGGATCATCGTCTGGTTCACCGCCGGCATCGTGGCGCTCGCCACCGGCATCATGTGGGGCGCGCGCTCGGAAGTGTCCTTCGCGCTGCAGATCATCGCGCTGAAAGCCCTGCCGGTGCTGATCCTCGGCGGCTTCACCTCGGTGCCTGGCGCCATCGTTGGCGGGCTCATTATCGGTGTCGGCGAAAAGCTCGGCGAATTCTACTGGGGGCCTCTCGTCGGCAGCGGCATCGAGAGTTGGCTCGCCTATGTCATCGCTCTCGGCTTCCTGCTGTTCCGGCCGCAGGGCCTGTTCGGCGAGAAGATCATCGAGCGGATCTGAGGAGGCGGCATCCGATGTTCTACCGCGAAGCAGGCCAGTTCAAGACGAACTATGCCGCAGACATGGCGGTCTTCCCGATCCTGCAGGACAAGATCGGCATCGCTCTCATTCTCACACTCGCTCTCGTGGTCATCCCGCTCGCGGGCAACGCCTTCTTTCTGTCGGTGGTGATGATCCCGTTCCTCATCTTTGCGCTGGCGTCGATCGGGCTCAACCTCCTGACCGGCTACACCGGGCTCCTGTCGCTGGGCACGGCCGGATTCATGGGCTTGGGGGCGTTCGCCTGCTACAAGCTGACGACGATCTTCCCCGGCGTGAACATCATCGTCTGGATCCTCACCTCGGGCCTGTTCGCCGCGGCCGTCGGCGTGTTCTTCGGCCTGCCGTCGCTGCGCATCAAGGGCTTCTACCTCGCGGTGGCGACGCTTGCCGCGCAGTTCTTCCTGCAATGGTGCTTCATCCGTATCCCGTGGCTCTACAACTACAACGTCTCGGGCGCGATCGAGGTGCCGACGCGGACCCTGTTCGGCATCGCCGTGACGGGCCCCAACGCCTCGCCCGAGATGCGTTACTACGTCGTCCTCGGCGTCGTCATTCTGCTGACGTGGGTCGCCTCCAATCTCGTCCACGGTCGCATCGGCCGCTCGTGGATGGCGGTGCGCGACATGGACATCGCTGCCGAGTTGATGGGCATCAAGCTCTTGCCGACGAAGCTGCTCGCCTTCGCCGTCTCGTCCTTCTACTGCGGCGTCGCCGGCGCGCTGATGGTGTTCCTCTGGTACGGCGGCGCCGAGCCCGAGGTCTTTTCCATCAACCAGTCCTTCCTCATCCTCTTCATGGTGATCATCGGCGGGCTCGGCAGCCTCACCGGTTCCTTCTTCGGCGCAGCGCTCATCTACATCCTGCCCATCGTTCTGCGCGGGGCGCCTTCGCTCGTCGGCCTCGACATCGGGGCCGCCACGGTCGAGCACCTGACGTTCATGATCGTCGGCGCGCTCATCATCTTCTTCCTGATTGTCGAGCCGCACGGACTGGCGCGGCTGTGGCAGACGGGCAAACAGAAGCTCAGGGTCTGGCCCTTCCCCTACTAGCGCGAAGGGCTGGGAACGAGCCGTACAACGGACGGGCGCCGCGACGCAGGGCGCTTCAACGGGAGGAAACGAAACATGGTGCGCAAGCTTTCCACCATCCTGGCGACTGCGGTCGTGGCATCGGCGGCCTTCGCCGTGCCGGCCAAGGCGCAGGATTCGGTCTATGTGCCGCTGTTCACCTACCGCACCGGCCCCTTCTCGGGGTCGGGCATCCCGATCGCCAACGGCATGCGCGACTATCTCACCATGCTCAACGAGCGTGATGGGGGCATTGGCGGCGCCAAGCTCATCCTCGAGGAGTGCGAGACGGGCTACGACACCAAGAAGGGCGTCGAGTGCTACGAGGCGGTGAAAGGCAAGAAGCCGGTGATGGTCAACCCGTGGTCGACCGGTATCACCCTGCCGCTCATCCCGCGCGCGGCGGTCGACAAGATCCCGATCCTGTCCATGGCCTACGGACTCTCGGCCTCGGCGGACGGCGACACCTTCCCCTGGATCTTCAACCCGCCGAACACCTACTGGGATGGTCTGTCGATGATCATCAAGTACATCGGCGAGCAGGAGGGCGGCCTCGACAAGCTCAAGGGCAAGAAGATCGGCTACATCTATCTCGACGCGGGCTTCGGTCGCGAGCCACTGCCGCTCTTCGACCAGCTGTCGCGCGACCTCGGCTTCGAGCTCAAGCTCTATCCGGTGCCGGCCGACAGCATGCAGAACCAGTCCTCGCAGTGGCTGAGCGTGCGACGCGATCGGCCCGACTACATGGTGATGTATGGCTGGGGTGCCCTCAACCCGACTGCCGTCAAGGAAGCGGCCAAGATCAACTTCCCCATGGAGAAGTTCATCTCCATCTGGTGGCCGGGCGACGACGACCTGCGCTCGGCCGGCGCCGGCGGAAAGGGCTTCAAGACCCTTAACTGGCACGCTGTGGGCACCGACTTTCCGGCCCTGCAGGACATCCAGAAGCTTGTCGTCGACAAGGGCCTCAGCCAGGCACAGAAGAACAGCGTGGGCGAGGTGCTCTACAACCGCGGCGTCTACAACTCGATGCTGATCGCCGAGGGCATCCGCAACGCACAGAAGATCACCGGTAAGACGGCGGTGACGGGTGAGGATGTGCGCCGCGGCCTCGAGACGCTCGACCTTAACGAGGCCCGTCTGAAGGAACTCGGACTCGAGGGCTTCGCCGGCCCGATCAAGCTCACCTGCGCGGACCACAACGGCCATCGCCCGGCCTTTATGCAGCAGTGGGACGGCCAGAAGTGGGTAAAGATCTCCGAGCCCATCGAGCCGATGGCCGACCGCGTCAAGCCGCTGCTCGAGGCCGCGGCAAAGGACTATGCCGAGAAGAGCACGGGCTGGCCGAAGCGCACGGAGCCCTGCGACAAGCAGTCCTGAGCGAACGTCCGCAGTCTCATCCCTTCCCCCATGGGGGAGGGCAGGGGGCAGGACGGAACGTGATCTTCACCGTCCGCCCCCAACCGCTCCCGGAAGTCCAGGGGCAACGAGGGAACCAGTATGAGCACCGCAGCCGCGCCCGCCGCCGAGGCGGCGACAGAGACGATCCTCTCGGTGAACAACATCGAAGTGATCTACGATCACGTCATCCTGGTGCTGAAGGGCGTGTCGCTCACCGTGCCGCGCGGCGGCATCGTCGCGCTGCTCGGCGCGAACGGCGCCGGCAAGACGACGACGCTGAAGGCCGTGTCCAACCTGTTGCGGGCGGAGCGCGGCGAGGTGACGAAGGGCTCGATCGAGTTCGACGGTGAGCGCGTCGACCGGATGACGCCGAACGAACTGGTGCGGCGCGGCTGCATCCAGGTGATGGAGGGGCGCCACTGCTTCGGCCACCTCACCATCGAGGAGAACCTCCTGACCGGCGCCTTCACGCGGCGCGACGGGACGGCCGCCATCCGGCGCGACATGGAGATGGTCTACGACTATTTCCCGCGCCTCAGGCAGCGCAGGAGCTCGATGTCGGGCTACACCTCCGGCGGCGAGCAGCAGATGTGCGCCATCGGCCGCGCCCTCATGTCCCGGCCGAAGATGATCCTCCTCGACGAGCCGTCGATGGGCCTCGCGCCGCAGGTGGTGGAGGAGATCTTCGAGATCGTGAAGGACCTCAACGCCAAGGAGGGCGTGTCCTTCCTGCTCGCCGAGCAGAACACCAACATCGCCCTGCGCTATGCCACCTACGGCTATATCATGGAGACGGGGCGCATCGTGATGGACGGCGACGCCGCCTCGCTGCGCGAGAACGAGGACGTCAAGGAGTTCTACCTCGGCATCGGCGAGGGTGAGCGCAAGTCCTTCCGCGAGGTGAAGAGCTACAAGCGCCGCAAGCGCTGGCTGATGTAGGAGCGAAGGATGGACGTGGTCGACACGGGGCGGATGGCGGCTTTCGCGCTGATCGCGCTCGGCATGGTGCTGACGCCGGGGCCGAACATGATCTATCTCGTGTCGCGCTCGATCACGCAGGGCTGGCGCGCCGGCGCCGTCTCGCTCGTCGGGGTGGCGGCGGGCTTCGTCTTCTACATGGTTGCGGCGGCCGTGGGGCTGACGGCGCTCGCGCTCGCGGTGCCCTTCCTCTACGAGGCCATCAAGTGGGCGGGGGCCGCCTATCTCCTCTATCTCGCCTGGCAGGCGGTGAAGCCCGGCGGCGCGACGCCCTTCGAGGCGCGGAACCTCGCGCCCGACAGGCCGGTCCGCCTCTTCGCCATGGGCTTCCTGACGAACCTGCTCAACCCGAAGATCGCGGTGCTCTACCTGTCGCTGCTGCCGCAGTTCGTCGATCCCGGAAAAGGCGACGTGCTGCTGCAGAACATTCTCCTCGGCTCGATCCAGATCGGCGTGAGCGTCAGCGTCAACATGCTCATCGTCGTATTCGCCGGCGCCATCGCCGCCTTCCTTGCCCGCCGGCCGCTGTGGCTCAGGGCGCAGCGCTACCTGATGGGACTGGTGCTCGCCGGGCTCGCCGTGCGGCTTGCGACCGACCGTCGCTGAGAGGACCGATGAAGGAATTCTACGACCATCGCGAAACGCGCGACCCCGCCGCGCGGGAGGCGGAGCTTCTCGCCCATCTGCCGACGCTCGTCGCCAAGGCGATGCAGGCGCCCGGCTGGGCCCAGCATCTGTCCGGCATCCAGCCGCTCGACATCACGAGCCGCGAGGCGCTGGCGAGCCTGCCGGTGCTGCGCAAGTCCGACCTGCCGGCCCTGCAGAGCGCGGCGCCGCCCTTCGGCGGCTATGTCGGCGACGCTCCCGGCAGCTTCAGCCGGCTCTTCGCCTCGCCCGGGCCGATCTTCGAGCCGGAAGGGGCGCAGGCCGACCCGTGGCGCTCGGCGCGCGCGCTCCATGCCGCGGGCTTCCGCGGCGGCGACGTGGTGCTCAACACCTTCTCCTATCATCTGACGCCGGGCGGCTTCATCCTCGATTCCGGCGCGCGCGCGCTCGGCTGCGCCGTCATCCCGGCCGGGCCTGGCAATACCGAGCAGCAATTGCAGGTCATCGCCGCGTACCGCCCCACCGGCTACACCGGCACGCCGGATTTCCTGAAGATCCTGCTCGAGGCGGCCGATGCGGCGGGGCTCGACACCTCCTCCTTCCGTCGGGCGGTGGTGTCGGGGGCGGCCTTCCCGCCGTCGCTGCAGAGGGCTTTCGCCGAGCGCGGCATCGACGGCTACCAGCTCTATGCGGTCGCGGAGTGCGGCGCCATCGCCTACGAGACGCCGGCCCGCGAGGGCCTCGTCGTCAACGAGGACCTCATCGTCGAGATCGTGCGGCCGGGCACCGGCGACCCGGTGGCGGAAGGGGAGGTGGGCGAGGTGGTCGTCACTTCGCTCGACCCGCACCATCCGATCCTGCGCCTCGCCCTCGGCGACCTGTCCGCGATCATGCCCGGGACGAGCCCCTGCGGGCGCACCAACCTGCGCATCAGGGGGTGGCTGGGGCGCGCCGACCAGACGACGAAGGTCAAGGGCATGTTCGTGCGGCCCGAGCAGGTGGCCGAGATCGGCCGCCGCCATCCGGAGCTCGGCAAGCTGCGCCTCGTCGTCACGCGCGAGGACGAGATGGACGTCATGACGCTGCAGGCCGAGACGGCCAATGCCGATCTCGTCGACGCGGCGGCCGTGGGCGAGACCCTGCAGGCGGTCGCCAAGCTGAAGGGTGGCGTCTCGCTCGTCTCGCCCGGCGCCCTGCCCAACGACGGCAAGGTGATCGCCGACGAACGCAAGTACGATTGAGGGGTGACGGGCGGTCGGCAGCAGGCGATGCCGTCGCCCGACGGCTTCTACTGCATCAAGATGCGGCCTTCGGGTTTGATGTCGATCGTGCCGAGCTTGCGGGCGTAGACCATCACGTCGTTCGCCATCAGCTTGCCGGCGACGTCGAGATCACCGCCCTTGACGCCACTCGCCAGCATCGAATAGCCGTCGCCACCCTTCAACAGGAAGTCGTTGGTGGCGACGGTGTAGATCTTGTCGTCCTCGATGGGCGCATCGCCGATCGTCACCGCGACGACGCGGCTGCCCGCAGGGCGCCTGGGGTCAACCGTCACGGTCAGCCCCGACACCTGGGGAAAGCGGCCGGCGCGCTGCTCCATCTGGGAGAAGCCGTTCTCGAGCGCCTCCTTCACCTGCCTGCCGGTGAGACTGGTGACGACGGTGCGGTTGCCGAAGGGCATCTCGGTCAGGATATCGCGGCGCGTCAGTTTGTGGCCGGCCGGATATTGCTTGTTGCCGCGGATGCCGCCGCCGTTCGTGATGGCAATGGCAGCGCCTGTTGCCTCGCGCATGGCATCCGCGATGAGATCGCCGATGGCGGTCTCCTGCGAGCGCACGCTTGCCGTGCGGCTGTCGAGCGGGGCGGCGAGCGTGGCGACGGCAATGTCGAGCTCTTTCGACAATTCCGCCTCGTAGCGCGTAACGACCGCGAGCACCTCCGGATCAGGGTCGACAGCGCGGGAATCGTTGACGCGGAAGGTCGGCGTCCACGTCACCTTGCGGGCGCTGCCGTCGCCGCTCACGGAGGCGGTGAAGTCGATGGCCGTGACGTAATTGCCTTCCTCGTTCGATTCCACCATCACCGTCTTGCCGTCGAAGCCGATGGCAAGATCGTGGTCGTGGCCGGTGAGCAGCACGTCGACGAGGCGCGAGCGCACGATCTCATAGTCCGTCGCCCGGTCCGTATGCGTCACGGCGACGACGAGGTCGGCGCCGTCGTCGCGCAGCTTCTTCGCCTGCCTGCTCAGTGTGTCCATCACCGGCAGGAAGGCGAGGTCGCCTGGATCCGACATCTGCGGCACGTTCTCGAGGATGAGGCCGACGACGCCCACCTTGATGCCGCCGAGTTCGAAGACGGCGCTGTCCTGGTGGCCGGGCAGGGGATTGCCGGCGGCATCGCGCATGTTGGCCGCGAAGAAGGGGAACTCGGCCTCGCGCTGGCGGGCGAAATAATCCTCCTTGCCGAAGTCGAACTCGTGGTTGCCCGGCACGAAGACGTCCGGCTTGATCATGTTGGTCAGGGCCACGATGTGGGCGCCGTGGTCGAAGCCCGACATCAGCGAGGGCGAGAAGCAGTCGCCGGCGTGGCAGAAGAGCATGGGCACGCCGCGCGCCCGCTCGGCCTTGACGATGGCGGCCAGACGCGGGAAGCCGCCGCGTCCCTTGTCCTCGTTCATCTTGTAGATGTCGTTGACGAGCAGCAGCGTGAAGCTCGCCGGCGGCGGTGCGGCTTCGGCGCCGGTGGTCAGCGTGGCGGCGGCGAGGCCGGCGGTCACGCCGAGGCGCAGGGTCTGGCGACGGGAGATGGGGCTCATTGGGGGGCTCCGACCGATGGCACCTTGCGACGAAGATGGCGCGGGACGCGCGGAGTCATGATGTCGAGGCATCGGGCAGCCGGCAAGCACTGCAAGCGGCAGCGCTGGACCTTGTCTGCGGCGATCGGTCCGCCATCGGCGGCTGCACGTATACTGGACAGGCGGCCAAAGGTGTCTACATGAGGCCTGTCGTGCCTGTGCGAGCAACGAATGGAGAGCGATCCGGTGTCTTCGAGCGAAGCGGCATTCCGTGCTGTGCGCCTTCCTGCCGATCATCCGCCCGTTGCGGCGGGGCGCATCGGCGTGCTGCTGCTTAACCTCGGCACGCCCGACGCCACCGATTACTGGTCGATGCGCCGCTATCTCAAGGAGTTCCTCTCCGACCGGCGTGTCATCGAGACCCCGCGCATCCTCTGGTGGCCTCTGCTCAACGGCATCATCCTGACGACGCGTCCCGGTCGCAAAGGCAAGGACTACGAGACGATCTGGAACAAGGAGCGCAACGAGTCGCCCCTGAAGACGATCACGCGCTCGCAGGCGGAGAAGCTCGCGCAGAAGCTCGCCGCCATGCCGGGCGGAAGTGACGGGCGCTTCGTCGTCGACTGGGCCATGCGCTACGGCAATCCAAGTATCAAGGAGCGCCTCGAGGCGCTGCAGCGCGAGGGCTGCGACCGCATCCTCCTGGTGCCGCTCTATCCGCAATATGCCGCCGCGACCACCGCCACGGCCTGCGACAAGGCCTTCGAGGCGCTGATGCAGATGCGCTGGCAGCCGACCATCCGTGTCTCGCCGCCCTATCACGACGATCCCGTCTATATCGGCGCAGTGGTCGAGAGCCTGACGGCGGAGCTTGCCAAGCTGACCTTCGAGCCCGAGGTCATCATCGCCTCCTTTCACGGCGTGCCCAAGGACTACCTCCTCAAGGGCGATCCCTACCACTGCCAGTGCCAGAAGACGGCGCGGCTGGTGCGTGAAGCGCTCGGCCTGCCGCCGGAGCGCTTCCTGCTCACCTTCCAGTCGCGCTTCGGCCGGGCCGAATGGCTGCAGCCATACACGGACATGACCGTCAAGGGCCTCGCCGAAAAGGGTGTTAAGCGCCTCGCCGTCGTCATGCCGGGTTTCTCGGCGGACTGCCTCGAGACGCTGGAGGAGATCGCCGGCGAGAACGCCGAAATCTTTCACGAACATGGCGGCGAGCACTTCGCCGCCATTCCCTGCCTCAACGATTCGCCGGAGGGCATGCGCGTCATCGAGCATATCGTGACGCGCGAGCTCCGGGGCTGGGTCTGATCGTCCGATCCGGTCCGCCCCCGCGACCGGAGGCCGGCTGCGGATGACGCCACCCTCTCGGCGATCGTTGCCGCTGCTTTCGTGCTCTCCGGCATGTGATATGTAGCTTCGTCGCCACCTGGGACGGGCCTGCGGCCGCGAGGCGCCATGCGGGGGCGGTTCAAGGGGGGATCATGTTCGGGTTCGATATCTTCGTCATCGTCCTCGTCGGCCTCGTCATCCTGACGATTGCGCTCGGGGTGCGCACGGTGCCACAGGGCTATGCCTATACGGTGGAGCGCTTCGGCCGCTACTCGCGCGCGCTCGGCCCCGGACTGGGGCTCATCGTGCCCTATGTCGAATCCATCGGGCACAAGGTGAACATGATGGAGCAGGTGCTCGACGTGCCGAGCCAGGAAGCCATCACCAAGGACAATGCCGGCGTCAAGATCGATGCCGTCGCCTTTTTTCAGGTGCTCGATGCCGCGCGCGCCTCCTACGAGGTGTCCGACCTGTCGCAGGCGCTCCTGACGCTGACGATGACCAATATCCGCACCGTCGTCGGCTCCATGGACCTCGATCAGCTCCTGTCGCACCGCGACGAGATCAACGAGAGGCTCCTGCGCGTCATGGATGCGGCCGCCTCGCCCTGGGGCGTCAAGGTGACCCGTATCGAGATCAAGGACATCCTGCCGCCGGCCGACCTCGCCGATGCCATGGCGCGGCAGATGAAGGCCGAGCGCGAGAAGCGCGCCAGCATCCTGGAGGCCGAAGGCGAGCGCCAGGCGCAGATCCTGCGCGCCGAGGGTGAGAAGCAGGCGCAAATTCTCGCTGCCGAGGGCCGCAAGGAAGCTGCCTTCCGCGATGCCGAGGCGCGCGAACGGCTCGCCGAGGCCGAGGCCAAGGCAACATCGCTCGTTAGCGACGCCATCGCCCAGGGCGACCTCGCCGCAGCGAACTTCCTCGTCGCCGAAAAGTATGTCGACGCCCTCAAGGACCTTGCAGCGGCGCCCAATCAGAAGGTCGTGGTCGTGCCGATCGAGGCGGCGGGCGTCGTCGGCACGCTGGCCGGCCTCGGCGAGATCACCAAGACTGTCTTCGGCGAGGGGGGGACCGGGACCGCGGCGGCGCGTCAGTTGCAGGCGGCGCGCCGCGGAAGCGTGCCGCCGAGCGGTGGGCCCGGCACCGCCGCCCCGGTCTGACGGGAGGCTCACGTGATCCGCGAGGCGATCATCGCCCTCGGCCCCTGGGCCTGGATCGTGCTGGGGCTGGTGCTCGTGGCGCTCGAACTGGCGGCGCCCGGAGTCTTTCTCATCTGGCTCGGCCTCGCCGCCATCGCGACTGGTCTGGTCGATGCCCTGTTCGACCTCTCGTGGCAGGCGAGCGCCATTGTCTTCGCGCTGCTCTCCGTCGCGAGCGTCGTTGTGGGGCGGTTCGTCACCCGGCGCCGCGACGAGGGATCGGCCGACCAGCCCTTCCTCAACCGGCGCGGCGCGGCGCTCGTCGGCCGCAGGTTCACGCTCAATGCCCCGATCACGGGCGGCGAGGGCCGCGTGCGGATCGACGATACCGTCTGGCGCGCCGTCGGGCCCGACTGCTCGGCGGGCACGCGGGTGATGGTCATGGGCCTCGACGGCGCCAATCTCGTCGTCGCGCCCGTTGAGGACGGCGACGCCTGAGGCGCCGCCGTCGCCCGCTCATTGCTGCAGGCAGATGCGGCCGTGGCGCGCCCGGCCGGCGAGTTGGCGGAAATCCCGGCCGGACATATGGACGATCGTCTCGTGATCACCCGCTTCGAAATAGATGTCCGGCAGGTCGGCCAGCATCTCGTCGACGATCATCGGCATGCCGTAGGCGGCGCCGAGCGGGGGAACCGCGCCGCGGGCACAATCCGGGAAGAGCCGCTCTATTTCAGCCTCGCGCGCGAGCTCGACATCCTCGTCGAGCATTTCGCTTACGGCGCGAAGGCTGAGGTGTCGCGACGCGGGCAGGACGGCCAGCATGTAGCCGGCCTTGTCCTTCAGCACGACCGCCTTGGCGATCATGTCGGCCGGCACGTCGCAGACTTTCGCCGTGCGCATCGAGGTGGCAGTTGGTTCGTGGCGCATGAGGTCATAGGCGACGCCGCTGCGCGACAGGTAATGTTCGAGGCGTGGTGCGGTGGACATGACGCGTTCTCCCTTCGCGGGCGGGCCTTTCGCCCCGCTCGGGATCGACGCGTCATCCGTCATGGCCTTTCCGGGCCCATAACGGTCCTGCTTCTCGCCGCGCCGCCCGACGGGCGGCCCCCCGGCTCCTGGCGGAGATCATATCGTCTGGTGCCTTGCGCGCAAAGCACGATCGGCGGGCGGGCGGAACGGGTCGGCTGCCTGTCAGGCGGCGCCGGCGCGCAGAAGATCGAGCACGTGGACGATGCCGACGGCGCGCCCGTTCTCGGCCACGACAAGGGCACCGACCTTCGTCCGCTCCACCACCTCCAGCGCCTCACCGAGCAGCGTGTCGGGCGTGACGGCCTTGGGCGTGGGGTTCATCACCTCCTCCACGCGCTGGGCAAGAAGCGAGGGGTTCATGTGCCTGCGCAGGTCGCCGTCGGTGACGATGCCGGCGAGCCGGCCGTCGTCCTCGCTCACCAGCACGCAGCCGAAGCCCTTGGCGCTCGTCTCGACGATCGCTTCGGCCATCGAGGTGCCGCGGCCGACAAGCGGCAGGCGCTCGCCGGTGTGCATGATGTCGCGCACGAACTTGAGCTGCGCACCGAGCTTGCCGCCCGGATGGTAGACGCGGAAGTCCTGCGCCGAGAAGCCGCGGCTTTCGAGCAGTGCGATGGCGAGCGCATCGCCGAGGGCGAGTTGCATCGTCGTCGAGGTGGTGGGCGCCAGCCCGTTCGGGCAGGCTTCACTGGCCTTGGGCAGGGCGAGGCATATGTCGGCCTCGCGCCCGAGCGTCGACTGCGCGCTCGAGGTGAAGGCGATGAGCGGCACGCGGAAGCGCTTGGCATAGCCGATGATGTCCGACAGTTCCGTCGTCTCGCCGGACCAGGAGAGGGCGAGGATGGCATCGTCCGCCTGGATCATGCCGAGGTCGCCATGGCTGGCCTCGCCGGGGTGGACGTAATAGGCGGGCGTGCCCGTCGAGGCCATCGTGGCGGCGATCTTGCGCCCGATGTGGCCGGACTTGCCCATGCCGGTGACGATGACGCGGCCGCGCGCACCGGCGATGGTCGCGACCGCAGCCTCGAACGGGGCCGCAAGCTCGCCCTCGATGGCCTCGATCAGCGCCGCGAGCCCTGCCCGCTCGCTCGACAGCGTGCGCAGGGCCGAGGCCACGGCCGTCTCGCTTCTGCGCGGTGTCGTGCCGGTGTCGCGGGCTGCAAGGCTCATCATGGTCCTCATTCTGGCTTTCGTCCTGCCCTTTGCGCCGGGCGCCGGGCTTCTCGCGGCGGCTTCTTAGCACGGCGAGGGTCAGCAGGCGACGTCCGTGCGGAAGCTTACCGGGTGTTAACCATGCCGCTTTAGCCTCCGTTAACCACGCAGATCAACCGCCGGACAGAACCGTCGCGGCGGCTGAGCCGCATCGCCTTTGCAGGAAGCGACCACTTGCACCAGGGGCCCTCCATTCCTTCTCGCCGGTGCGGCGGTGCGCCGCTGGCAATGTGCCTCGTCGTGACTGCGAGCATGCTCGCGGGTCCGGCCGCGCACGGCCAGGAGGGTTTGTCGTTCCTGACGCTGCGCGGCACCGTGCAGCCCGACCGCGCCGGCAGCGGGCAGGTGTCGTTGCCGGGTATCCTCGAAACCACGGCCGCCGACGGTCCACCGGTTCCGCCCGCCTCGCCCGTCTATCGCTCCGTGCGGGGTCCCACGGCGCTTGAACAGAACCCGCTGCGTCGGTGGCAGCCGCCGGTCACGCGCCTGCCCGCGCCCCCCGCGCCCCAGCGACCGGGCGAGGCTGAGGAGGACGATCCTTGGGCGCCGCTAGGCCTGCGCCTCGGCACGCTGACGGTCTTTCCGTCCATCGAGATCGATGGTGGCTACGACAGCAACCCCCGGCGCGAGAGCGGGAACGTGAAGGGAGCGACCGCCGTCGTCACGCGCGGCGGGGTGGCCCTGCGGTCCGACTGGTCGCGCCATGAGTTCACGGGCCATCTGCGCGGCTCCTACTGGGCCTTCCCAACCCTCGAGAAGGCGGACCGGCCGGAGGCGGACGGGCGCCTCAACCTGCGCCTCGATGCCACGCGGGATACGACCATCAATGTCGAGGGACGGGCATCGCTGACGACGCAGCGGTCGGACAACCCCAACCTGCCGGGCGGTGTCGTCAACCAGCCGACGATCATCTCCTACGGTGCTTCACTGGGCGGCGCGCACCGCTTCAACCGGCTGACGCTCGGCGCAACCGGCGTCGTCGAGCGCAACGTCTATGGCGACGCGGAGTTTGCGGACGGCGGCCGTCTCGACCAGAGCTACCGCAACTACAACGAATACGGATTGCGGCTCAGGGCGGGCTATGAGGTGCACCCCGGTTTCGTGCCGTTCGTCGAGGGCCTGATCGACCGTCGGCAGTACGACGAGCGGATCAATGCCGGCGGGTTCGAGCGTTCGTCCAATGGCCTCGGGGCGCGCGTTGGCTCCACCTTCGAGCTCACGCGGCTCGTTACCGGCGAGGCGGCAATCGGGCACGAGGTGCGCAAGTACGACGATCCGCGCCTCGCGGACCTGCGCGGGCCCATCGGTGAAGTATCGCTGATCTGGCGGCCGACGGCGCTGACCACCGTCCGGCTCACGGGAGCGGGCAGCCTCGGCGAGACGACGATCGCCGGATCGAACGGCGTCGTGAACCGCAGCGCGACGCTCGCCCTCGAACACGCCCTGCGCCGCAACCTCGTCTTCACGGCCTCGGTGACCCTCAGCGACAGCGACTACAAGGGCGTCGACCTCAACGAGAAGGGCTTTACCGGCCGTATCGGCATCGACTGGAAGCTGACGCGCTCGCTCGCCGTGCGCGCGGGCTTCACCCACGAGCGGCTCGACAGTTCCACACCCGGCGACGACTACACCGCCAACATCTTCCTCGTCGGATTGCGCCTACAGCGCTGAGCTTCGCTAGGCAGAGCCGGGGGCGCTGCCGACGGCGACCGTCGACTGCCTGCCATATCACGGGCTTCACGATCTGCCGCCGTCATGGTCAAGCCCGTTGACCGCCTGTTCGTTCGCACAGCGCGAAAGCGCGACCGAGAAGCGCCTGCCTCTCCACCATCATGGCCGGGCTTGTCCCGCCCATCCAGGCCATTCAACCCTGCGAGGGCGCCACGGCGTCATGCCCGCGACAAGCGCGGGCATGACGCCGGCACTGGGGAGGCTTCGCCTACTTCTTGGTCAGCAAGGCTTCCAGATCGCGGCGGTAGTCGGCGCCGAGCTCGGGGTTCGAAAGCGCGTAGGCGGCGTTGGCGGCGAGGAAGCCGAGCTTGGAGCCGCAGTCGTAGATATCGCCGTCAAAGCGCGTGGCGAAGAACGGCTGCGACTTCGACAAGGTGATCATCGCGTCGGTCAGCTGGATCTCGCCGCCGGCGCCGCGCTCCTGCCTGGCCAGCAGGTCGAAGATCTCCGGCTGCAGGATGTAGCGCCCCGAGATGGCGAGGTTGGAGGGGGCGGTGCCCTTGGCCGGCTTCTCGATCATCTGCGTGATCGGATAGACCTTGCCGTTGCCGATCGGCTCGCCCACGCCCGTGATGCCGTACTGATGCGTCTGGTCGGCCGGCACCTCGTAGACGGCAATCATGTTGCCGCCGGTGGCGTGGGCCTCGTAGGCTTCGATCATCTCCGCGAGGCAGGGGCGCACGCCGAGGTGCAGCATGTCCGGCAGCAGCAGGGCGAAAGGCTCGTCGCCGACGATGTCGCGCGCGCACCATACGGCATGGCCGAGGCCGAGCGGCCCCTGCTGGCGGGTGAAGCTGGTCTGTCCGGGCCCTGGCAGGTCACGGCGCAACTGCTCGAGCTCCTTCGTCTTGCCACGTGCCTCGAGCGTACGCTCCAGTTCGAACTGGCTGTCGAAGTGGTCCTCGATGACGCCCTTGTTGCGGCCCGTCACGAAGACGCAATGTTCGATGCCGGCGGCACGTGCCTCGTCCACCACGTGCTGGATGACCGGCCTGTCGACGACCGTCAGCATCTCCTTCGGCATCGCCTTCGTGGCGGGCAGGAAGCGGGTGCCGAGGCCCGCGACGGGAAATACGGCCTTTCGGATAGGCTTCTTCATGGAACCCCAGGGGCTGGAGGGCACAACAAGAAACACGGCCCGGCGCCCTCTCTTGCCATGGCCGTGCCCGCACGAGATGCTCGCCGATCTTGACCGGCGAACGTGTCAATCGCGTAAAGCGATTGACGAATGAACGCAGCCGGTCTGTCAATAGTTCCACGGAGCCGGAGTGCTGCGCCAGCGGGGCGGCCTGGCGCAGGAAAGGGATGAGGCATGAGCGTCCTGGTGACCGGCGGGGCCGGCTACATCGGCAGCCACATGGTTCTCGAATTGGTGAAGGCGGGAGAGCGTGTCGTCGTGCTGGACGATCTCTCGACCGGGTTTGCCCAGGCTGTGCCGCGCGAAGCCGTGCTGGTGCGGGGCGATGCGGGTGATCAGGCTCTCGTCTCATCGCTGATCGACGAATACGATGTCGACGCGATCGCGCATTTTGCGGCGAAGATCGTGGTGCCAGAATCGGTGGTCGATCCGCTCGGTTATTACCTCGCCAACACGGGCACGACGCGCAGCCTCATCGAGGCGGGGGTGCGGGCCGGCGTGCGGCACGTCATCTTCTCCTCGACGGCGGCGGTTTATGGCGACGTCACCGCCAACCCTGTCTCCGAGGACATGGCTCCGGCGCCGGTCTCGCCCTATGGCCGATCCAAGCTCGTCAGCGAATGGATGCTGGCCGACGCCGCCGTGGCGCACGATCTTCGCCATGTCATCCTGCGCTATTTCAATGTTGCGGGCGCAGATCCCGAAGGCCGGATCGGGCAGTCCACCCCTCGGGCGACCCACCTCATCAAGGTGGCGTGCCAGACGGCTCTCGGCCAGCGCCCAGTGCTCGAGGTCTTCGGCACCGACTATCCGACGCCGGACGGGTCGTGCGTGCGCGACTTCATCCAGGTTTCGGACCTTGCCCGCGCTCACGTGGCGGCCCTGGCGCACCTCAGGGCGGGTGGCGGCTGCCTGACGCTCAACTGCGGCTACGGCAAGGGTTTTTCGGTGCTCGAAGTCGTGGCGGCGGTCAGGCGGGTGTCGGGAATCGACTTTCCGGTGAAGCTGTCTCCCCGCCGCGCCGGTGACCCGGCAGCCATTGTGGCGGATGCCTCGCGCATCCGCGCCCTTCTCGACTGGCAGCCCTGCTACGACGATCTCGACGTGATCGTCTCCCAAGCGCTTGCCTGGGAGAGGCGGCTTGCCCAGCAATCGGCGGCTTGAAGCCCGTCGTCAACGATTTTGCAACCATATCGCGCGAGCTAGTGGAGAGAGTGCAAGGCGTGGCGGCTTCGCCGCGGTTCGAAACGGGGATCCGACATGCGGCATGGCGGCACGGACGGTGGAACGAGCCTCGTGACAAGGAATGGGGACAGGTGTGCCCTGTTGGCCACGCTTGCCGTAAGCCTCGCGCTCGGCTCTTGCGCCTCGGCGGATGTGATGTCCGTCGGCAGCATCACGCCCTATGCGCCGACCGAGCAGCGGGTCGCTCCCGAGGCACTGCGAACCCCGGCCAAGTTCTCGCGCGGCGAGGGGACGCCATCCCCGTCCTTCCGCGCCTTCGTCTCCGCCCTTTGGCCGGATGCCCAGGCCCGCGGCGTCTCGCGCTCCGTCTACGACGCGGCCTTCTCCGGTGTGACGCAGGACGAGAAGATCATCGCGCTCACGAAGAAGCAGGCCGAGTTCGTCAAGCCGGTGTGGGAATATCTTGCCTCGGCCGTGTCGCCGAACCGGCTCGAGCGCGGCACGCCGATGACGCGCCAGTGGGCCTCCGCCCTCGACACCATCGAGCGCACCTACGGCGTAGACCGGAAGGTCGTCATGGGTGTCTGGGGCATGGAGACGAATTTCGGCGGCTTCACGGGCTCGCATTATGTCGTGCGTGCGCTCGCCACCCTCGCCGAGGCGAAGTATCGCGGCGATTACTTTCGCAACGAACTGCTGACGGCGCTCGTCATCCTGCAGCAGGGGCACGTCAGCCCCGAGCGCATGGAGGGGTCATGGGCCGGCGCCATGGGGCAGACCCAGTTCATGCCGTCGAGCTTCATGCGCTACGCGGTCGATTTCACGGGCGACGGGCGCCGCGATATCTGGACCTCGGTGCCGGACGCGCTGGCCTCCACCGCCAACTATCTCAAGCAGCACGGCTGGCAGCCGGGCCTGCCGTGGGGTTTCGAGGTCAAGGTGCCTGCGGGCTTCCGCTACGGGCGGCAGACGATGTCCTTCGCAGCCTGGGCATCGCACGGCGTGCGCCGTGTCGACGGGCGGCCGCTATCCGGGGCCGGCGAGGCGCGCCTCTTCCTGCCCGCCGGGGCCCGCGGGCCGGTCTTCCTCGTGACGGCGAATTTCGACGTCATCAAGCGCTACAACAATTCCGACGCCTACGCTCTCGGCGTCGCCCATCTCGGCGACAGGCTCTATGGCGGCGCGCCGGTACAAGCGCCTTGGCCGACCGATCAGGTGCCGCTCGCCAAGCACGAGCGGGAGGAGGTGCAGCGGCACCTCGCGAGCCGCGGCTACGACATCGGCGAGATCGACGGGCGCATCGGTTCCCAGACACGCGACGCGATCTTCGCCTTCCAGGAGAGCCGAGGCCTCGTCGCCGACGGCCATGCCGACAACCGGCTGTTGGCGCAACTGCGCCAGACGCGATAGCATGAACCCGGCCCCGGCCGCGGCCGGGGCGGGAAACGGACGATGCCGGGACGCAGCCTCATCGTTGCCCTGCTCGTCGTGGCGGGATGCATCTTCGCCGCGGCGGTCGCGCACGCCCAGCAGGATCCGCTGACCCGCTTCCTCAACAGCATCTTTCAGCCGAAGCCCCCGCCGCAAGTGGAGCAGGCGCCGAGACGGTCCTCCCGGCCCGCCGACCCGCGCCCGCGCCAGACGGCGCCAAGAGCAGCGCCCGAGCAACGTGGGGTCGCCGAGCGCACACCCCGTGTCGAGGTGGACACCTATGTGGTCGTCATGGGCGATTCCCTCGCCGAACTGTTGACGGAAGGGCTCGCCGAAACGCTCGCCGAAGCCGCCGATGTCGCGATCTATTCGCGCGCCCGGGGCGATACGGGGCTCGTGCGCAGCGACTTCTACGACTGGTCCAAGGCGGTGCAGGAACTCGTCGCCAATCCCGCGCGCGTCTCGATCGGCGTAATGATGATCGGCGCCAACGACCGCCAGGGCTTTCGCACGCCGGCGGGGGAGGTGGAGCATGGCACGCCGGAATGGCGAACGCTCTACACGATGCGTGTCGACGAGATCATCCGCACCTTTGGCGAGAAGCGGATCCCGCTCGTCTGGGTGGGGCTGCCGCCGATGAAGGGTGAGCGGCTCTCGGCCGACATGCTGGCCCTTAACGCCATCTTCCGCGAGCGCGTGACGGCGGCCGGCGGCCAGTATGTCGATATCTGGGAGGCCTTCCTCGATGCGGACGGACGCTTCTCGGCCTTCGGGCCCGATGTGAGCGGCCAGAACGCGCGCTTGCGCACCAGTGACGGCGTGCACTTCACCAAGGCGGGCGCGCGCAAGGCGGCGCATTTCGCGGCGCTCGTGCTGCGCCGGCTGATCGATGCGCACGGCAGTGCGCAGCAGACCGTACTGCCTTTGCACGACGGCATGCCCGGCCTCGATAGCCGCGACCCCGTCGAGCGCATGATCGATGCGTCGATCCCGAGCCTGCCGGAGCCGAACGGTCTCATCTCTGTGTCGAGCAAGCCCGTGGCTGGGCCCATCCTGCCGCTCACCGCGCCGGATGCGGCCCCGGGCGGCGTCCTCGTCGCGGCGCCGGCGGGTGCGGCCCAGATGGACCAGCTTGCCGAGCGAGTGTTCATCCTCGGCGACGTGCCGCAGCCGAAACAGGGCAGGGTTGACGACTTTTCCTGGCCGCGGCAACCGTAAACGGTCCGGTCGACGGGAGAATCTCGCTCGCGATGCCGGCTATCCGGCCCCATGCGCCGCTTTCGCTCAGGCCGCATCCTAAGGGCCGAAGCCCGCAGCACCCGCGTGGGGTCTCAGCGCGGCAGGACGGACGAGCCCGTCAGGTATTCGTCGATGGCCCGGGCGGCCTGGCGACCTTCGCGGATCGCCCAGACGACAAGGGACTGGCCCCGGCGCATGTCGCCGGCGGCGAAGACCTTCTCGTTCGACGTGCGATAGTCGCGCTCGCTAGCCGCCACATTGCCGCGCTTGTCGAGCGCCACGCCCGCCTCGGCTACCATGCCCTCGAAGACCGGGCCGGCGAAGCCGATGGCGATGAAGACGAGATCGGCCTTCAAGACGAATTCGGTGCCGGCGATCGGCACCCGCTTCTCGTCCACGCGGGCGCAGCGCACGCCGGTGACACGGCCCTTCTTGCCTTCGAGGCCGAGCGTCGCGACCTGGAACTCGCGCTCCGCGCCCTCCGCCTGGCTCGAGGACGTGCGCATCTTCGTCGGCCAGTAAGGCCAGACGGTGAGCTTGTCCTCCATCTCCGGCGGCTTGGGGCGGATGTCGAGCTGAGTGACCGAGAGGGCGCCCTGGCGGAAGGAGGTGCCGACGCAGTCGGACGCCGTGTCGCCGCCGCCGATGACGACGACGTGCTTGCCCCCGGCGAGGATCGGCGCGTCGTCGAGGAAATTTTCACGGCCGTTGCGGCGGTTCTGCTGCACGAGGAACGGCATGGCGTAGTGCACACCCTCGAGCTCCATACCGGGCAACTGGGGATCGCGCGGGCGCTCGGCGCCGCCGCACATCAGCACGGCGTCGTAGGCCTTCACCAATTCCTCGAACGGCTTGTCGACGCCGATGTTGACGCCGTAGTGGAAGACGACGCCTTCCGCCTCCATCTGCGCCACGCGCCGGTCGATGTGGTGCTTCTCCATCTTGAAGTCCGGGATGCCGTAGCGCAGCAGGCCGCCGGCACGTGGTTCGCGCTCGTAGACATGCACCTCGTGGCCGACACGGGCAAGCTGCTGCGCGGCGGCGAGGCCGGCAGGGCCAGAGCCGACGACGGCGACGGACTTGCCGGTGAGACGCGCCGGCGGTTCGGGGCGGATCCAGCCCATCTCCCAGGCCTTGTCGGCGATCGCCTGTTCGATGGTCTTGATGGTGACGGGCACGTTCTCGAGGTTGAGGGTGCACGCCTCCTCGCAGGGCGCAGGGCAGATGCGGCCGGTGAATTCGGGGAAATTGTTGGTTGAGTGGAGGTTGCGCGAGGCCTCCTCCCAGTCGTCGTTGTAAACGAGGTCATTCCAGTCCGGGATCTGGTTGTGGACGGGGCAGCCCGTCGGCCCGTGGCAGAAGGGTATGCCGCAGTCCATGCAGCGGGCGGCCTGCTTCTGCAGGTCCTTGTCGTCCAGCGGCAGCGTGAATTCGCGGAAATGCCGTACGCGGTCGCCGGCGAGCTGGTACTTCTGCTCCTGCCGGTCGTATTCGAGAAAGCCGGTTACCTTGCCCATCGTCTCGTCATCCAGTCGTTGCGCCGCCGACCCACCTCCCCCTGGCGGAGGGAGGTCGGCCGCGTAGCGGCCGGGAGGGGGTTCCTGCCCGGACCGCGGCCTCCCCACCCCGGCGCCACCGGCGCCGACCCGTCCCCCGAAGGAGAGGGTGGACCGCGGTCCCATATCCTTATTCCGCCGCCTGCAGCGTGCGCAGACGCTCCATCTCACGCAGCGCGCGCCGGTACTCGACCGGCATCACCTTGACGAATTTGGTGCGGTAACCCGCCCAGTCGTCGAGGATGGCCCTGGCGCGGGTCGAGCCCGTGTAGCGCAGGTGGTTGGCGATGAGCTGCATCAGCCGCTCCTCGTCGTGGCCCGACATGTCGGCGAGCACGTCGATGCGGCCCTTGTGCTCGAGGTCGCCGCCGTGGTGGTGCAGGCGCTCCATGAGCTCCTCCTCCTCCTCGACGGGTTCGAGATCGACCATGGACAGGTTGCAACGCTTGGTGAAGGTTCCGTCCTCGTCGAGCACATAGGCGATGCCGCCGGACATGCCGGCTGCAAAGTTGCGGCCTGTCGGGCCGATGACGACGACGACACCGCCGGTCATGTATTCGCAACCGTGGTCGCCCGTGCCCTCGACGACAGCGATGGCGCCAGAGTTGCGCACCGCGAAGCGCTCGCCGGCGACGCCGCGGAAATAGCATTCGCCGGAGATGGCACCGTAGAGCACCGTGTTGCCGACGATGATCGAGCGCTCCGGCATCGCCTTCATTTCCGCCGGCGGCTGGACGATGATCTTGCCGCCGGAGAGGCCCTTGCCGACATAGTCGTTGGCCTCACCCGTCAGGTGCAACGTGACGCCGGCGGCGAGGAAGGCGCCGAAGCTCTGGCCGGCCGTGCCCTTGAGATTCACCGTGATGGTGTCCTCGGGCAGGCCCTCGTGGCCGTGCAGTTTGGCGATCTCGCCCGACAGCATGGCGCCCGTCGCGCGGTCGACGTTGCGGATCGTCTCCTCGATGACGATCGGCGTGCCCTCGTCGATGGCGCCGCGCGCCTGCGCGATGAGCCTGAGGTCGAGCACGTCGTCGATCGGATGCTTCTGGCGCTCGCTGTGGAAGACGGCGACGTCGGGGCCGACCTCGGGCCGGTGGAACAGGCGCGTGAAGTCGAGACCCTTGGCCTTCCAGTGGTCGATGGCCTCCTTCTTGTCGAGGAGGTCGGTGCGGCCGATCATCTCCTCGAGCCTGCGGAAGCCCATCTCGGCCATCAGTTCGCGCACTTCCTCGGCGACGAAGAAGACGTAGTTGACGACATGTTCCGGCAGACCCTTGAAGCGCTTGCGCAGCACCGGGTCCTGCGTCGCCACCCCGACGGGGCAGGTGTTGAGGTGGCACTTCCTCATCATGATGCAGCCGGCGGCGATGAGCGGCGCCGTCGAGAAGCCGAACTCGTCGGCCCCGAGCAGCGCGCCGATGACGACGTCGCGACCCGTGCGCAGGCCGCCGTCGACCTGCAGGCGTACCCGGCCGCGCAGGCGGTTGAGCACCAGCGTCTGCTGCGTTTCGGCGAGGCCCATCTCCCACGGGCTGCCGGCGTGCTTGATGGACGTCAGTGGCGAGGCCCCCGTGCCACCCTCGAAGCCCGAAATGGTGATGTGATCGGCCCGCGCCTTGGCGACGCCGGCGGCGACCGTGCCGACGCCGACCTCGGAGACGAGCTTGACCGAGACGTCGGCCGCGGGGTTGACGTTCTTCAGGTCGAAGATGAGCTGGGCGAGATCCTCGATCGAGTAGATGTCGTGGTGCGGCGGCGGCGAGATGAGGCCGACGCCCGGCGTCGAATGGCGCAGCCGGGAAATGACGGCATCGACCTTGTGGCCGGGCAACTGGCCACCCTCGCCGGGCTTGGCGCCCTGGGCCACCTTGATCTGCATCATGTCCGAATTGACGAGATATTCGGTGGTGACGCCGAAGCGCCCCGATGCGATCTGCTTGATGGCTGAGCGCTTGGAGCGCCCGTCCGGCAACGGCCGGAAACGTGCGGCATCCTCGCCGCCCTCGCCGGTGTTGGACTTGGCGCCGATGGCGTTCATCGCCAAGGCCAGGGTCTCGTGCGCCTCCTTGGAGATGGCGCCGAGCGACATGGCGCCCGTCGAGAAGCGCCTGACGATCTCAGCCGCGGGCTCCACCTCCTCGAGCGGCACCGGCTGAGCGCCGCGCTCGGCGGCCGTCCGGATGCGGAAGAGGCCGCGCACGGTGCTGAAGCGGTTCTCCTGCTCGTTCACGAGACGGGCGAACTCGCGATAGCGGTCCTGCGCGTTGAGGCGCACCGCGTGCTGCAGCGTCGCCACCGTGTCCGGGTTCCAGACGTGGTCCTCGCCGCGCAGGCGGTAGGCGTAATCACCGCCGACCTCGAGGGAATTGCGCAGCACAGGAACGTCGCCGAAGGCATCGCGGTGGCGGCGCACCGTCTCCTCGGCGATCTCGGCAAGGCCAATGCCCTCGATGGTGGTGGCCGTGCCGAAGAAGAACTTCGCGACGAAGTCGCTTCTGAGGCCGACTGCATCGAAGATCTGCGCGCCGCAATAGGACTGATAGGTGGAGATGCCCATCTTCGACATGACCTTGAGGAGGCCCTTATCGATGGACTTGATGTAGCGCTTGATGATTTCGTGGTCATCGACCTCCTCTGGGAAGTCGAGCGCCTCGTGCATCGCGGCCAGCGTATCGAAAGCCAGATAGGGGTTGATCGCTTCGGCGCCATAGCCGGCGAGCAGGGCGAAATGGTGCACCTCGCGCGGTTCGCCAGATTCGAGGACGAGGCCGACCGAGGTCCTCAGCCCCTTGCGGATGAGGTGGTGGTGCACCGCTGCCGTCGCGAGCAGCGCGGGGATGGCGATACGGTCCGGTCCCAGCATCCGGTCGGAGAGAATGATGATGTTGTAGCGGCCGTGCACGGCCGCCTCCGCGCGCTCGCACAGGCGTTCGAGGGCGCCGGGCATGCCTTCCGCCCCCTGGCCGGCTGGATAGGTGATGTCCAGCGTCTTGGTGTCGAACTGGTCTTCGCTGTGGCCGATGCAGCGGATCTTCTCCAGATCCTCGTTCGTCAGGATCGGCTGGCGCACCTCGAGGCGCTTACGGCGCGAGGTGCCCTCGAGGTCGAGAATGTTCGGGCGCGGCCCGATGAAGGAGACGAGGCTCATGACGAGTTCCTCGCGGATCGGGTCGATCGGCGGGTTCGTCACCTGGGCGAAGTTCTGCTTGAAATAGGTGTAGAGCAGCTTCGGCTTGTCCGACAGGGCCGAGATCGGCGTGTCGGTGCCCATCGAGCCGACGGCCTCCTGGCCGGTGACGGCCATGGGCTGCATGAGGAGCTTGAGGTCCTCCTGGGTGTAGCCGTAGGCCTGCTGGCGGTCGAGCAGACTCACGTCCGTGCGCGATTCACGCGCCTGGACTGGTGGCAACTCCTCCAGCACGATTTGCGTGCGCTTCAACCACTCCTTGTAGGGATGGCGGCGGCTCAACTCGCTCTTGATCTCCTCGTCGGAGACGATGCGGCCCTCTTCGAGGTCGATGAGCAGCATCTTGCCCGGCTGCAGGCGCCACTTCTCGACGATCTTCTCCTCGGGGATGGGCAGCACGCCCATCTCGGAGGCGCCGACGACGAGGCCGTCCTCGGTGACGAGGTAGCGCGCGGGGCGCAGGCCGTTGCGGTCGAGCGTCGCGCCGATCTGACGCCCGTCGGTGAAGACGATGGCAGCCGGGCCGTCCCACGGCTCCATAAGCGCGGCATGGTACTCGTAGAAGGCCCGCCGCTCCTCGTCCATGAGCGGGTTGCCGGCCCAGGCCTCGGGCACCAGCATCATCATGGCGTGGGCGAGCGAATAGCCGCCCTGAGTAAGGAACTCGAGCGCGTTGTCGAAACAGGCCGTGTCCGACTGGCCCTCGTAGGAGATGGGCCAGAGCTTGGAGATGTCGTTGCCGAAGATCTCGGAGTCGACCGAGGCCTGCCGTGCGGCCATCCAGTTGACGTTGCCGCGCAGGGTGTTGATCTCGCCGTTGTGCGCCACCATGCGGTAGGGGTGGGCCAGCGACCAGGTGGGGAAGGTGTTGGTCGCGAAGCGCTGGTGCACGAGGGCGAGCGCGCTCTCGAAGCGCGGGTCGCGCAGATCGGCGTAATAGTCGCCGAGCTGGTCGGCGAGCAGCATGCCCTTGTAGACGAGCGTGCGTGTCGACAGGCTCACCGGGTAGTAGCCGGCCGTGCGCGGGTCGTTGAGGTCGTAGATCGCGTTGGAGACGACCTTGCGCAGGATGAAGAGGTGCCGCTCGAAGTCGTCCTGTGTCGTCGCGCCCTCACCGCGGCCGATGAAGACCTGCACGTGCCGCGGCTCGGTGGGCTTCACGCTCTCGCCGAGCACGGAGGGGTCGACCGGCACGTCGCGCCAGCCAAGGAGCACCTGGCCCTCCTCGGCAGTGACGCGCTCCAGGGTCGCCTTAACGATGGCGAAGCCTTCCGCGTCGCGCGGCATGAAGAGATGGCCCACGGCGTATTCGCCGGCCGGTGGCAAGGCGATGCCGAGCTTCTCGCATTCCTCGCGCAGGAAACGGTCCGGCACCTGCACCAGCATGCCGCAGCCGTCGCCCGCCCGGGGGTCGGCACCGACAGCCCCACGGTGATCGAGATTCCTCAGAATGGCAAGGCCGTTGGCGACGATGTCGTGGCTCTTCTCATTCTTCATGTGGGCGATGAAGCCGACGCCGCAGGCATCGCGTTCGCGCGCCGGGTCGTAGAGGCCCTGTGCGGGCGGCAGACCGGGGTCCGCAGCGCGCGTTTTCTGAAGCAGCGCCGGGTTGGAGACCAGCTTTTGCTCGTTCGTCGCGCTCATGTTCTGCCCCATCGTTGCCGCCGCGGCGGCCTTGTCCACGTCGTTCGTCTCTCGCGGGGGTCGCCGGTCCGTGCCGGCAGCCTGTCGCTGCCCGCCCGTACGCACCCTCTTGTTGGTCTTGGAGGTCCGGTCGCGCTGTTTCCGTTGCGCCCGCACCTCGCGGGCGTCTCGCGGCGTAAAGCCGGGGCGCGCCCGCTAAGCCCGCGTCGTGCGGGCGGCAGGTTTCGTATCGCGTTTGGCGGCCGTCGGACGTGCCATAACCAAGACCTGCCTTGTCTTGCTCGCGGAAGGCCCGACCGGATGCCGGGCTCGGATAATCATCGGAATGGGACAGCAAGGCTGTCCTAAACCGGGCGGACCTTGCCAGATTTTTTCTAAGGTGACAAGCGGGTATTTGCGAGTCGTTTGATCGAAACTTATACGGGACGCCCAACCTGGATTGCGATCGTGACGAGCGAGATGAAGTCAGCGTAATTTAATTGCGCATCCATGGCCGGCCGGCCGTTTCGATCCTGCGATCGGGAGGCGGGCGCGGCGCGGCCATGACCGCTCGGCGCTTCACGCTGGGCGAGCCATGTTCTAGCTTCCGCTTCCAAGCGGGAGCACAGGCGGGATGAACTTTGCAAGCGACAATGTGGCGGGCGCGAGCCCGCGGGTGATGGAGGCGCTCGTCGCCGCCAATGCCGGCAGCCAGCGCGCCTATGGGGCGGACGATCATACGGCGCGCGTCGAGGCGCGGCTCAAGGAGATCTTCGAGCGCGACCTTTCGGTCTTCCTCGTCGCCACGGGTACGGCCGCGAATGCGCTGGCGCTCGCCACCCTCTGCCCGCCCTGGGGTGCGGTGCTGTGCCACGCCGAGGCGCATGTGGCCGAGGACGAATGCGGCGCGCCGGAGTTCTTCACGGGCGGGGCCAAGCTCGTCGGCTTTCCCGGACGGCTCGGCAAGCTCACGGCGGAGGAGATCGCGGCGCATCTCGCCGCGCCGACCGGCCGGCCGCCGCATCAGGTCATTCCCTCGGCCCTCTCGCTGACCCAGGCCAGTGAGGCCGGCACGGTCTATACTCCGGACGAGATAGCGACGCTCGCGGACATCGCCCGCCGGCACGGACTCGGCGTGCACATGGACGGCGCACGCTTCGCCAATGCGCTCGTGCGCCTTGGGGTCAGTCCTGCCGACATGACATGGCGCGCGGGCGTCGACGTCCTCTCCTTCGGCGCCACCAAGAACGGCTGTCTTGCGGCGGAGGCCGTGATCGTCTTCGACCGCGACAAGGCGGCGCACTTGGCGCAGCGCCGCAAGCGCGGCGGCCACCTCCTCTCGAAGGGCCGTCTGCTCGGTGCCCAGTTCGACGCCTATCTCGCCGATGGCCACTGGCTCGACCTCGCGGCCCGGGCCAATGCGGCGGCCGACAGGCTCGCTGCGGGCCTCGCGCGTCTCGGCTGCCGCGTCGCCCTGCCGGTCGAGGCCAACGAGATCTTCGTCTTCCTGCCGCAGGCGATGGACGAGGCGCTGCGCGCTGCCGGGGCACTCTACCATCCCTGGGTGACGTCCAGCCTGCCGGAGGGCGTTGCGGCCGGGGAGGGGGAGGTGCTGGTGCGTCTCGTCACGGCCTTCGACACGGCGGAGGCGGCCATCGACCGTTTTCTCGCCGTCGCGGGCGGACAGGCAGCCGCCTGACCTGCCGTTGTCGCGGCGCCGCCAAACGCCCGCCCCAATGCCGTTGCACAGACGAGGGTGACGAGTGGCAATGAACGAGGCAGATGACGTGTTTGCACCTGTTGCCGGATCGCGCCCAATGCGGCGCCCCGCCAGGCTTCTCGCGGCGGTCGCGACGCTTACCCTGGTGTCGAGCGTGGCTCTTGCCCAGGGCTACTACGCGCCGGAGGTCTACGACGAGCCGCTGAGCCCGCGCGAGGTGGTGCGCTCGGTGCGCTCGGAGGGCTTCGCCCAGATCTCCCGCCCGCGCCTGACGCGTGGCTTCTACGTCGTCGACGGCACGGACGTGAATGGCTGGCGCATGCGCCTGTTTATCGACGCCTATTCGGGCGCCATCGTCGATGCGCGTCCGCTGCGCTCGACCATCATGGCCGAGGAACCCTTCCGGCCGTATTCGCCCGACAGGTTCGGCGGCGAGATCGGTGTCGAGATCGATACCGGCCGTGGCACCAAGATCTATGCGCCGGTGCCGCTTCGGCAACGCCAGCCGAGCATGGCGGCGCTGCCGCCGCCGCGTCCGAGCGACCAGGAGCTCGGGCTGCGCGCACCGCTACCGCCGTCGCGCGGGGACGTGAGGCTGCCCGAGACCTCCGGGCAGGCGGATGCGGCTGGCGAGGCTGAGGAGAGACCGAGCGTCGTCCTCGCGCCGCCCGAGGTGCCGCCCGTGCCGCCGGCAGGCGACGTCATCGGCAATGACGGCGATGAGATCGGCGGCCCGGCCTCTGGCGAGAAGATCCTGCCCAGCGCGCCTTTCTGACGCCGGCCGCCGGCCGCATGCACCGCTGCCAATGCACGCGACAAAAGGCGCCGGAAGGCCCGGCGCCTCGTCTGTTTTCTGGGATCGTCCATGGTCCCTCTGGCGGACCATGGCTGCCGTGTTATGCGGCTTCCTCGACCTTCGCGTCGATGGCCACGCTCGCCGGCTTCGTCGCGATGGGGATGGTGCGGGGCTTCATCGCCTCCGGCACCTCGCGGACGAGGTCGACGTGCAGGAGACCGTTCTCCAGCGCGGCACCGGTCACCTGGACGTGGTCGGCAAGCTGGAAGCGGCGCTCGAACGCCCGGGCCGCGATGCCCTGGTAGAGCATTTCGGGCCTCTCGGCACCTTCGGCGACCTTCTTCTCGCCGCGGATCGTCAGTGTGTTGTTCTTCGTCTCGATGGCGAGATCATCGCTGGCGAAACCGGCGACGGCTACCGTGATGCGATACGCATCTTCGCCGGTGCGCTCGATGTTGTAGGGCGGATAGCTCGGGGAGCTGTCGACGCCGGCAACCTGATCAAGCATCGAGAACAGACGGTCGAAGCCGACCGTCGAGCGGTAGAGGGGGGACAGATCGAATTGACGCATGGCACATCCTCCATTTGAAGCGATATGCGGACAATGCCCGCCTGAACCGGCCGGGCATCCCACCGTGCAGCCGTCAGCGGCCTGCACGGCAGAGAGTTGGTGGCGCCCGGGCGGTCTTTCAAGACCTGTGGCGATGAGGCGGGTGCAGCGGCTATAACCGGGTGGAATGGCCGCAAACCGCGGCGGGAGGGGCGATGGAACTCGTCGCTACAGAGCTGAACCCGGTGCCGAGCCAGCCGGTGATAACGCCGGTGACCACCGCCGACGGCGTCGTGCTGCGGGCCGTGCGCTGGCGGCCGACAGCGCGCCGGACCCGCGGCACCGTCTGCCTCGTTCAGGGGCGGGCGGAGTTCATCGAGAAATATTTCGAGACGGTGGCGGACCTGCGCCGCCGCGGCTTTACGGTCGTCGCCTTCGACTGGCGCGGCCAGGGCGGCTCGCAGCGCGACCTTGCCGACCCGCGCAAAGGCCACGTCGACGACTTCTCCCTCTATGAGCGCGACCTTGCGGCCGTCGTCGATCAGGTCGTCCTGCCGCGCTGTCCACCGCCTTACTTCGTGCTCGCCCATTCCATGGGCGGGACGATCCTCCTCCACGCCATGAGGGGGAAGAAGACCCCCTTCGCCCGCCTCGTGACGGTCGCGCCGATGATCGACATCGCCATGGTGCCCTGGCCGCGTGCCGCACGCCTCCTGTCCGAGATGCTCGATGCCTGCGGTTTCGGGGCGAGTTATGTTCCCGGCGGCGGTGCCACGTCGATCTCGACGAAGCCCTTCGCAGGCAATCGGCTGACGTCAGACCCGGTGCGTTATGCGCGCAATGCCGAGGTGGCCGCCCGGGCGCCCGCGCTCGCCATAGGCGATCCGACGGTGGCATGGCTCGACGCAGCCTATCGCGCCATGGGTGCCTTCGCGGACCCGAACTTCGCGCTCGAGATCAGGACGCCGGTGCTCGTCGTCGCGGCCGGGGCCGATCCGGTCGTCTCGACGCCGGCGATCGAACGTTTCGCCGCCCGCCTCAAGACGGGCCGCGCCATCGTGATCCCCGGGGCCCGGCACGAGATCCTCATGGAACGCGACGACATTCGTGACCAGTTCTGGGCCGCCTTCGACGCCTTTGTGCCGGGGTCGGACGGGGCGCTGCCGGATCAGGCCGAGAGCAGCTTGAGCGCCGCCTCATGAATGCGCGGGTCGCCTGCGGCGACAACCGCGCCCCCGGCCGCCGGCGAATCACCTTGCCAGTTGGTGACGACGCCGCCGGCTCCTTCGATGATCGGCACCAGGGCGACGATGTCATAGGGCTTCAGTCCGGCCTCGATGACAAGGTCGATGTGGCCGGCTGCGACCATGCAATAGGCGTAGCAGTCATAGCCGTAACGGACGAGGCGCGTCTCGCGTTCGACGCGCTCGTAGCGCGGGCGCTCGTTCGCCGCGAAGAGGGCGGGGGACGTGGTGGAGAGGGTTGCCTCGGCCAGGCTCGCGCAGCGTCGCGTCTTGAGCGTGCGCGCACCCATCGGGCCCTTGTAGCCGGCGCTTCTGCCGCCGCCGTAGAAGCGCTCGCCCGTGAAAGGCTGATGCATGAGGCCGTAGACGGGTGCGCTGCGGTGGGTGAGGCCGATCAGCGTGCCCCATAGCGGCAGACCCGAAATGAAGGCGCGCGTGCCGTCGATCGGGTCGAGCACCCAAACGTAGTCGGCATCCAGGCGCTCGTCACCGAATTCCTCGCCGCAGATGCCGTGCTGGGGAAACTGCCGGCGGATGAGCTGGCGCATGGCGGCTTCGGCCGCCCGGTCGGCCTCCGTCACCGGGTCGAACCTGTCGCCGAGCGCCTTGTTCTCCGCCATCAGTGCGGTGCGGAAAAACGGCAGGATGGCGCGCCCGGACACGGTTGCAAGCTCGTCCATGAAGGCGCTGAAGTCGACCGCTGCCATTCCCATCCCCTCCGCCAGCCGTGCACGAGCCTCGCACCTCATGCGGGCAGGGCTGCGTTGCAGAGGGGTCTTATCGCGGGCGGAGCCGTTTAGAAAGAGAGGAACGAACGAGAGGCCATGCGTCCGGTGGAGCGCAGGGCGGGAGGAACGGGCATGAAGGACAGCCAGATTCCGACGGGCGTAGGCGCGGCGCCGGTGGGAAGCCAGGCGGCGCTGCTCATCGCGGTGCTTGCGGGCATCTACAGTGTCAGTCAATTCCTGCGCAATTCCATCGGAGTCATTGCGCCGAACCTCGCCGCGGACCTGTCGCTTACCGCCACCGACCTCGGGCTTCTCTCCAGCGGCTTCTTTCTGACTTTCGCGGCCGCTCAGATCCCGGTTGGCATCTCCATCGATCGCTACGGGCCGCGTCGCGTCATGCTGGTGTGTTCCCTCATCGCGGTGGCCGGTGTCCTGCTCTTCGCGCTGGCGCGGGACGCGACGATGCTCGTCGGCGCGCGGCTTCTCCTAGGTATCGGCTGCTCTAGCTTCTTCATGGCGCCGCTCGCCATCTATGCCCGCCTCTTCCCGCCCGAGCGCTTCGCCTTCCTTACCGGCATCCAGCTCAGCATCGGCAATTTCGGCACGCTCGCCGCCACCGCCCCGCTCGCCTTCGCCGCCGAATCGATCGGCTGGCGGGCGAGCTTCCTCGTCGTCGCGGCCTTTGCGGCGGCGGCGGGCCTCGCGGTCTTCCTCGGCGTGCGCGGTCCCGCCGTCACCGCATGGGCTGGCCGCGAATCTTGGCGCATGGCGCTCGCCGGCGTGCGCGAGGCAGTGCGCGTGCGTTCGTTCTGGCCGCTCTTCCTGATGCACGCGACCGGCTATGCGGCCTTCGGCACGGTCATCGGCCTGTGGGCGGGCCCGTTTCTGAGCGACGTCTACGGCTTCGACCTCGAGCGGCGCGGTGTCGCGCTCTTCGCGGCGTCGGCGACGCAGATCGCCGCCCTCTTCCTGTGGGGCGCGGCGGATCGGCTCCTCCGCGGATACAAACCCCCGGTCGTGCTCGGCGCCTCTGCAACCATCGCATGCCTCGCCTACGCTGCCCTCATGCCTCTCGGCCCGGTCTCGGTGCTCGTCTGGCTTATCGCCTTCGGGGCGGCCGTGGCCTATACGCCGCCCGTCATGGCGCACGGGAAATCTCTTTTCCCTCAAAATCTTATCGGCCGCGGCATCACGCTGATGAACATCGGCACCATGGGCGGCGTCTTCGTGATGCAGACGGTGACGGGTCGGCTTATGGATCTCTTCGGTCGTGGCCCCCTCGGGCACTATCCACAAGAGGCCTACAAGGCTGTCTTTTCCTTGCTGGCCCTTGCAATTGCGGCCGCACTCATTACCTACGTCCTCGCACACGACCCCCACCCCGGCCGGGATCGCGATCCCGGGGGCACAAAAAAATAGGTCAATCACCCTTGCTTTTTGTGCGGTGCGGTGGCATGTTGTTGCAGTGCGGTACGGCGATGTTCCGTCGCGGTGCCGCTGCCCTCCTTGGGCGTTTCCTCCCTAGACTTGGGCCGCGCACGCAAGTGTGCGGCCTTTTTTCTTGCCTGGTGCCTGGCTGACGGGCCTGTCGGCAAGCGTGCGCTACTCAGCCGCCAGGCGCCGTTCGGTGAGGTCCGTGCAGGCCGTCGCTGCGATGAGGGAGAAGACTTCGGTGATGTCGCATGCGAGGCGGGCGAAGCCCTCTGTGCGCTGCATGGTCCGCTCGTCCATGTAGAGGCTGCGGTTGATCTCTACCTGCAGGGCATGCCGGCCGGCTGCGGGCTCGCCATAGTGCTCCGTGATGAAGCCCCCGGCATAGGGGCGGTTGCGGGCCACGCGATAGCCGAGACGCTCGAAGGACTGCGCCACCCTGTCGCTGGTCGCCGCCGCGCAACTCGTGCCGAACCGATCGCCGATGACGATGTCGGCGCGCGAATTCTCGTCCCGGGTCACGCTGGAAGAGGGCATCGAGTGGCAGTCGACGAGCAGCACCGAGCCAAACCGGCGTTGGGTGCGCATCACGATCTGCCGGAGGGCGCGATGGTAGGGCTTGTAGAGCCATTCGATGCGGCGCATGGCCTCGGCCACAGGCAGCTTGCCGGGATAGATCTCCTGCCCGTCGCCGACGATGCGCGGGATGGTGCCGAGCCCGCCTGCGACGCGCAGCGAGCGTGTGTTGGCATAGGGCGGCAGCCGGCCGTCGAACATGCGCGGGTCGAGCTCATAGGGCTCGCGGTTCACGTCGAGATAGGCGCGGGGAAAGCGGGCGACGAGCATCGGGGCGCCAAGCGCGCCCATGCCGGCAAAGAGCGCGTCCACATAGGCATCTTCCGAACGGCGCAGGGCGAGTGGATCAAGCCGGGCGCCGTCGACGAAGCTCTGAGGATAGACGGCGCCGGCGTGAGGGGCGTTGAAGACAAGCGGCACAGTCTGATCGGATGGTTCGACGACCGTGAAGGGGATTGCGAGTTCCGGCTCGATCGGAGACGACATCGGGGACCACGACGCTGCTACGGGGACGACGGCCCTCGCGGGCGGGGCCGTCTCGAACGATGATTGTGGCCGATTTGCCGGCGTGTCGTCCATCGCCGCATGGCCATGAGCGCGTGCGATTCGTGACCGGCGGTGTGCCGCGCTCCCTTTTTCACCGCTTTTTTACGAGGAGCGTGTCTAGACGATAAGGCACGGCGTCGGCGGTTCGGGCAGAGCATTGTCCGACGACGGACGTGCCACTAACCTTTCGTCCGGGCAGCGCGGCACGGCAGATCCGAGCCCGCGGCCCGCCCGATCACTTTCGACGCGTGCGCCATGAGCAAGATTCTTCTCGCCGAAGACGACAACGACATGCGGCGCTTCCTCGTCAAGGCCCTGCAGAATGCTGGCTACGAGGTGGTGTCCTTCGACAACGGGCTGTCGGCCTACAATCGCCTGCGGGAGGAGCCGTTCGAACTGCTGCTCACCGACATCGTCATGCCGGAGATGGACGGCATCGAGCTCGCGCGCCGGGCCACCGAACTCGACCCGGACATCAAGGTGATGTTCATCACGGGTTTCGCGGCGGTGGCGCTCAACCCCGATTCGCAGGCGCCGAAGGACGCCAAGGTGCTGTCCAAGCCCTTCCACCTGCGCGAACTCGTGTCGGAAGTGGAAAAGTTGCTCGCCGCCTGACTATTTTTCGTGGGCGGCTTGCGCAGTTCGCCGCAAGCCGCTATATCCGCGGCCCACATGAGGACGTCGCGAAAGCGTCGTTCGAAGGGCGCGTAGCTCAGCGGGAGAGCACTACGTTGACATCGTAGGGGTCACAGGTTCGATCCCTGTCGCGCCCACCATTTTTTGAAGGACGGCCAAGGTTCGATGGAGCCGCGCCGGACGGAGATCGGACGATGAAGATCCGCAATTCGCTCAAGTCTCTGCGCGAGCGCCACCGCGACAACCAGCTGGTCCGTCGCAAGGGTCGCGTGTACATCATCAACAAGACCCAGAAGCGCTTCAAGGCGCGCCAGGGCTGACGCCCGGCCGCTTCGGCGGTCTTGCATGAACAACGAAGAGCCCGGCGGTGACGCCGGGCTTTTGGTGTTGGGGTGACGGGTTGCAATTCACGGCGACGTGTCTGCGCGGGACTTTGCCCCGGAGCCTGGGCGCGTTAGGCTCTGTCGCATGACACGCGCAGTCCGCCCGCTGGTGCTTCTTTCGATGGGGATGGCCCTTGCCGTTTCGCCGTGGAGTGGCATTGCAGCCCAGTCGCAAGGCTCCGAGCCGCGGGAGCCACCCCAGAGCGCAGAACGGCCTGTATCGCCCGCGGCGCGACGGGCGGCCCAGCTCGACCAGCTGTTCGCGCGTCTTGGCAACAGCCGTGACGCAGCCGAGGCGGCTGGCATCGCCCGCCTCATCGAGCGCCAGTGGCTGCGCTCCGGCTCCGATACGGCCGACCTCCTGATGAGCCGAGCGCTCGTCGCCGCGCGCTCCGGCAACCCGCCGCTGGCGATCGAATTGCTCGACCGGGTCGTCGTCATCGAGGCGGGCTGGGCCGAGGCCTGGGCGAAGCGCGCGACGCTCTTCGGCATGCTGGGGGATCGCCGGCAGGCCATTCTCGACCTGCAGCAGGCCATCGCTCGCGAACCGCGCCACTACGAGGCGTGGACGGCCCTCGGCCGGCTCTTCGAGGTGGACGAGGAGAAGGCGCTCGCCCTGCGCGCCTATCGGCAGGCGCTGGCCGTCCACCCGCATCTCGAGGCGGTGAAGGCCGCCGTCGCGCGGCTGGCGCCGGACGTCGACGGCCGGGATATCTGATCGGGCAGCAGGTCCAGCAAGCCCCCGCGGGTGAGCGTGCCGCCCGCGTCGGCCTGTCAGCGGCCTAGCGTGCCCGCCGCTTCGGCATCAGGGCCGTCGCGATGTATTACCGTGGCCGAGCGCACCGCCATCCTGCGCGACGAAGGCGACGCGCACCATGTTCGTCGCACCGGGCGTGCCGAACGGCACGCCCGCGACGATGATGACGCGCTGGCCGGCCTCGGCATAGCCGGCATCGCGGCTGATGTCGCAGGCGCGGTCGGCCATGTCGTCGATGTCGCGGGCATCCTCGGTCACGATGGGATGCACGCCCCACACGAGGGCGAGGCGCCGACCCGCATCGGCATTCGGCGTCAGGGCGAGCAAGGGTGTCTGCGGGCGCTCGCGCGCGATGCGCAGACCCGTGGCGCCGGAGGAGGTCCAGGCAACGATAGCCTTGAGGTCGAGCGTCTCGGCAATCGAGCGCGCGGCGGAGGCGATGGCATCGGCGCCCGTCGCCTCGGGTTCGGCGCGTTGGGCGTTGATGATGGCGCGGTAGTTGCTGTCGCGCTCGATTTCCACGGCGATGCGGTTCATCGTCGCCACCGCCTCGACCGGGTACTGGCCTGCCGCGCTCTCGGCCGACAGCATGATGGCGTCCGCGCCCTCGAAGACGGCGGTGCCGACGTCCGACACCTCGGCACGTGTCGGAACCGGCGAGGTAATCATCGATTCCAGCATCTGCGTGGCCACGACGACCGGCTTGCCCCAGCGGCGGGCGCTGCGCGTGATGAGCTTCTGGATGCCGGGCACCTTCTCGAGCGGCATCTCGACGCCGAGATCGCCGCGGGCGACCATCAGCGCATCGGAGACCTCGATGATCTCGTCGAGCCGGGCAACCGCCTGCGGCTTCTCGATCTTGGCCATGACGAGCGCCCGCCCGCGCGCGACCTTGCGCACCTCCGCGATGTCTTCCGGCCGCTGCACGAAGGAGAGCGCGATCCAGTCGACCCCGATGTTGACGGCAGCCTCGAGATCGGTGCGATCCTTCTCCGTCATGGCCGAGACTGGGATAGTGGTGTCGGGCAGGCTGACGCCCTTGCGGTTGGAGATCTTGCCGCCCACCACGACCCGCGTGGTGGCCTTGCCTTTGCCGACGCTCTCCACCTCGAGCCGGATCTTGCCATCGTCGATGATGACGGCATGGCCGGGCTCGAGCGCCGCGAGGATTTCGGGGTGCGGCAGGTGCACGCGCTTGGACGTGCCGGGCTTGGGGTCGGCATCGAGGACGAAGCGCTCGCCCGCCGACAGCATCTCGGCATCCTTGGCGAAGGTGCCGATGCGCAGCTTCGGTCCCTGCAGGTCGACGAGGATGCCGATGGGCCGGCCCGCGCGTTGCTCGACGGCACGGATGGCGGCAACGCGCTCGGCGAGATCGTCCTTCGAGGTGTGGCTCATGTTGATGCGGAAGACGTCCGCGCCGGCCTCATGCAGCCGGGCGATCATGGCCGGGTCGTTGGACGCGGGTCCGAGGGTGGCCAAGATCTTTACGCGCCGCATCCGTCTCATCTACGCACCTCGGCTGCTCTGTTGCTGTCCGTGAGCTGGATGGTCCAGCTCTTCTGCTGTCCCGTGTCGACCTCGAAGAACCCGGTCCGCTCGTAGCCCCGGGCGAGGCAGTTGTCGATGCCGCGAATGGAAAACTCGCGGTCGCGCGTGCACAGGAAGGAGCGGCCGCCCCATTCCCCGCCACCGGAATAGTCGAGAGCGTAAATGTAGTAGAAACGCCCGGCGAGCGGCCCCTTGAGCAGCGTCTCGCATTTGCGTTCGTCGATGTTCCACCAGCCTTCGGTCATCCAGCCCTGGGCGTCGCGATAGCCGAGCGCGACGCCGACGCGCGCCCCGGTCATGTTGCAGATGCGCAGGTCCGCCCGGGCAGGCGAAACGGCCCCGATGACAAGCGCGAGCCACGCGAGGGCGAGGGCGCCGAGGGCGAACTTTCGCAGCCGGGACATGGGGGCAAGCTGGGTGAGTTTCATCGGCCAATCAAGCATCTAATCGATACAGGTCTTGAGCGTCGCGGCGCGGAATGTCAACGCGCCTCTTCGTTGTCCGTACCGGCGCGTCCTAGCGGTCGTCGACGAGTATCACGCGACAATCGTTGACGTTGGTGCGTGTGGGACCGGGCAGGAGAAGGTCGCCGAGGGCTTCGAAGAAGCGCGTCGAATCGTTGTCGGCCAGAGATGCGGCGGGATCGAGGCCAAGGCTGCATGCGCGCGCGAGCGTGGTCTCGTCGATGATGGCGCCCGCCGGGTCGCTCGCGGCACCGCCGCCGCCGTCCGTGCCGTCGGTATCGCCGGCAAGGGCGCAGATGCCCGCCGCGCCGTCGAGGGCGAGGGCGAGCGCGAGGGCGTATTCCTGGTTCGGGCCGCCGCGTCCCTTACCCTTCAGCGTGACCGTCAGTTCCCCGCCCGAGATGATGGCGGCCCGGCGGCCGGCTTCGCGCAGGGCAAGCGCCTGCCGTGCATGGTTGGCTGCGATCTCGCGGGCCTCCCCCTCGAGGTCGGCCCCCAGGACGATGGGCTCGTAGCCGTTCTCCCGCGCGGTGCGCGCCGCGATAGCGATGGAGTCGGCCGGGCGGGCGATGATCTCAAAGCGGCTGCGCGCAAAGGCTGGGTCGCCGGCCTTTGGAGATTCGTTCGCCGGATCGTCGAGCAGCGCTGCGGCCGAGGCGGTCAGCGGAACGCCGCGTCGGGCGACGATGGCACGCGCCTCGGCGAGTGTTGTCGGGTCAGGCACCGTCGGGCCGGAGGCGATGGTCGAGGGGTCGTCGCGGGGCACGTCGGATATGGCGAGGGTCAGGATCGTCGCCGGAGCGGCGCAGCGGGCGAGGCGCCCGCCCTTGATGCGCGACAGGTGCTTGCGCACGGCGTTGATCTCATCGATCGATGCGCCGGAGCGCAGCAGTGCGCGCGTGATGGCCTGCTTTTCCGCCAGCGTCAGGTTGCCGGCCGGCGCGATCCAATTGGCAGAGCCGCCGCCGGACAGAAGCACGAGCACGAGGTCTTCCTTGTGCGCCCCGGCGGCAAGGGCGAGCGCCCGCTCCGTCGCGGCGAGGCCGGCGGCGTCCGGCACGGGATGCCCGGCCTCGACGATCTCGATTCGTTGCGTTGGCTGGCCATAGCCATGCCGTGTCACGGCGATGCCAGTCATGCGTTCGCGCGGGAGGCGGTATTCGCTCTCGTAGAATTCCTCGGCGACGACCGTCATCGATGCGGCGGCCTTGCCGGCGGCGAGCAGGATGATGCGCCCGTTCGCGGGCGGGGGAGGCAGGTGCTGCGGCAGGCAGAGGCGCGGGTGGGCCGCGGCGACGGCCGCCTCGAAGACCGCCTCCAGCACCGCGCGGCGCGCGCCGACGGGACCCGACAGGTACGCCGGGTGCGCCATGCCTTTGTCGCCCAAGCCTTCGGCCATCTCGTTCTCCCTCGTTCCTCCCGGCACTCGACCCTAGTGCGGCACCGGCAATTGTCGTTCCACTGCGGTGCGCGGAGCTTTCGGCCGCGCGAGCCAGATTCCGAACAGGATGAGCAGTCCGCCGGCCGTTTGCACCAGCGTCAAGGCCTCGCCCGCGATCAGCCAGCCGAAGGCCGCGGCGAAGACCGCTTCCAGGAAGATGACGAGGGAGGAGAAGGTCGCCGGCAGATGCCCGAGGGCAAAGGCGAGCAGCCCTTGGCCGCCGGCATGGCTGAACCAGGCGAGCGCGACGAGGACGGCAAGGCCCCAGCTGCTCCGCGGCAGGATGTGCGGCTCCATGACGAAGGCCACGACGAGCAGGATGGCGGCGGTGATGAGACTCGATTCGAAGGTGACGCGGGCAGCTCCGGTCGTCTTGCGCGCATGTTCGATGGCGAGGAAGTAGAAGCCGAAGAAGACGGCCGTGGCGATGCCGAAGCCGTCGCCCACGAGCCGCTGCGGCGCGATATCGAGGCTCTGGCCGATGAGGGCCGCCCCGCCCGCGAGGCAGAAGGCGAGGCCGATGAGAACCGGGCCGGCGACCCGGCGACGCAACACGAGCCAACTCGCCAGCACGACGAAGAGCGGCGCCATCGTCGCGAAAAAGGTGGCATTGGCGATCGTCGTGTTCATGATGGCGAGATGCCAGAAAAACAGGTCGCCGGCGAAGAACAGGCCGGCGAGCACGGTGCCGCGCCCGAAGGGTCGTGACCGTGCGGTCCCGCGGCCGCGTTCTTCCGCCTGCATCCAGACCCAGAGGATGGGCAAGGCGAGCGCCACGCGCCAGAAGGCGCTGGCAAACGGCCCGACATCGGCAAGGCGCACGAGGACGGGCGACAGGCCCATGGCGAGCGCCGCAGCGAGGAGGGCGCCGAGCGCGAGCGGCGAGGGTGCATGCGTGGCTTTCGAGGATGAGGTGATGCTCAAGGGGGCACCGGCGTCTGCGAGGGAGGTCGCGATCCCGCTCCTCCTATGGCAAGTTGCGACTTTCGTCACCATTGTTCCTCGCAACGGCCGGACGGCGAGGAAGGAGCACGGCAATGCAGCAGATCGACGCCCATACGATGACCGAACTGGAGGCCGCGGTCTTTCGCAGGCTCGTGAAGCACCTGCGCGAGCGCACCGACGTGCAGAACATCGATCTCATGAACCTTGCCGGCTTCTGCCGCAACTGCCTGTCCAACTGGCTCGAGGAAGCGGCCGCCGAGCGTTCGCTGACGCTCGACCGGGCCAATGCGCGCGAGCATGTCTACGGCATGCCCTACGAGGACTGGAAGGAGCGCCACCAGAAGGAGGCGACGCCGGAGCAGAAGGCAGCCTTCACCAAGGCGGGCCATCGCCACGGCTGATCCGGCCTTGACATCGGGATAGCGGGGACACGAGACATTTCGGCCGCCACGGCCCCTTCCAATCCGCGCCGGAGCCACTAGTCTGCGCGGCTCGCGCGCGGGCGGCCGCCGGTCGCCCATGATCCATCAGTGAGACGGAAGAGACATATGGTCAGCGACGTTGCCGACAGTGGTGTTGCCGCGGAGGAGTTGAAGCAGTTCATCGAGCGCATCGAACGGCTCGAGGAGGAGAAGGCGGCCATCGCTGGCGACATCAAGGAAGTCTACGGCGAGGCGAAGGGACGCGGCTTCGATACCAAGGCGATCCGCCGGCTCGTCAGCATGCGCAAGAAGCCGCCGGAGGAGCGCCAGGAGGAAGAGGCGATCCTCGAACTTTACATGCAGGCGCTCGGCATGTGAGGTGCCGCGAGGCTGCCGTACCGGCCCAACAAGAAGCCCCGGTCCTGCCGGGGCTTCTTGTTGTCTGGGGTCGCTGCGCTTCAGGGTTGCGGTGCCTCCGGACCGTCGGCGTGAAGCGGCAGCGCGAGCGTGAAGGCCGCTGCCGCTAGCCGGCTCGCCGGCAGGGGGCGCGGGGACGAGGCTGCCGCATGGGCCATCGCAATGCGCGACGAGGGGGTCGGCGGCTCGACCGGGTCGCCGCCGAACAGGGGGCGCAGGACGCGCGGGACGGCCGCTGCGGCGACCGGGCGGGGCGTGGCAGGCGTGGGCCTCGCCTCTTCGGCGACAGCCGGCGATGCGGCGGTGGCGAGGGGGCGGATAGGCGGCACCGGCACGTCGGCCGCCGCATAGGCCATCGGCACGAGGCCGGCAACGCGGGTCATCGGTGGACGGGCGGATGCCGCCGCGGCGAGGGCGGCGAGCGCGCCACTCTCGTCGGATGAGGCGCGCGTGCCGATCTCCTGCGAGCCGAGGCCGGCGGCGGCGAAGCTCACCGGTCGGCTCGGCGGCGCCGGAACGTTCGCAACGACCGCCGTTGCGGCAATGGCATTGACGGAAGCGATGGCGTCCTCAGGCCGCCGCGGGGGCACCGGCGCCATGGCGAGCGCGACAGGTGCCTCGGCGGACGGGACCGCCGCAGGGGCGATGCCGTCCGGCCGCGCCTGGGGCAGCGGCACCACTGCCGGTACCGCGGTGGGCGCCTGGACCAGTGGCTCCGCTTGAGGCGCCGCCGCGACTGCGGTGGGTCGGGGGGGCTGTGGCTGCGCTGTCGGTGCACCGCCGCCGCGCCGGTCGCGCAGGAAGAAGGACACGTTGCTGTTGTCGGCGGCGACGGCGGCATCGCCCCCCGCCGGCGCGGTTTCGGCAGTGGCGACCCTTGTGCGCGCATTGCCGCTCGGTTTGGCGAAATCCTCATCCTCCTCCTCGTCGAGGCCGAAGAGGGAGGCCCAGAAGCTCTTGCGCGATCCGCTTGGCCGGGCTGTCTCGGCCTCGGCATAGGCCGAATAGGAGCCGGCGACCGCATCGCCGCGCGACAGGATCTCGGCGCGGGCGAGTTCGTAGCCCTCCATCGGCCGGCCATCCGCGGGGATGTGGACGGTCTTGCCGTCGGGGAAGAGGCGCGAGAGCTGGTCGCGCGTCATGCGCGGCCACGAGCGCACGCTGCCGACGTCGAGATGCACGAAGGGGTTGAAGGCCGTCGGATAATAGCCGACGCCGCCGCGCTGCAGGCGCATGGCGATGGCCCGCACCTGGGCCATGTTGACGTCCGGCAGGTAGAAGTCCATCGCCTTGCCGCGCATGTGCTGGCTCTGCTTGGCGACCGCGCTGGAGCGGCGGCGCAGCATGGCGTTGGTTTCAGGGGCCCGGTAACCCGAGACGACATGGAGCGGCTGGCGCGAGCCCACCTCGCGGTGCACGGCCCAAGCCACGTCGAACAGCTTGGGATCCATGGCGATTGGCTCGTCCCGGCGCCAGTCGCGCAGGATCCAGTTGAGCTTCTCCAGCGCTTCGCGGTCATAGACGCCGTTGCGTTTGAAGGTAACTGTCACGCTTTCCTTGGTGTGGGTCTGGTACAGGCTGAGCGCCCGCGTGTCGCCATTGGCGACCGCATCCTGGAGACTGCGGGTCCCGGCCACGACCGCGGCGCACGCGATCAGGATCTTGCACGCCGCGCGCGAACAAGGCCCCACCCGGGACAACGCTTGCCTGAAGCGTGTCGAATACAAAGCCAACTCATCCGTTGCTGAGACGGCCTTGAACGCGGCCGTCAGTCAAACGATGAACGAACTCTTACCGCAAAGCCTTAACGCAAGGTTAGCGTCGGGACCGGCTGCGGACAAGAACCGGTTAAGGCGAGACGATGGCAAAATAATGCCGATCGATCGCTCCTGTCGCCACGTTCAGTGTAAATCGCGGAGGGCGGCCGCGACACGCTGGTCGTGGCTATAGATATCCGGGTAGCGAACGAGCTTGCCTTCGTCGGTGACCATGAGGGTGAAATAGGTGAGATGGATGGGGATAAGTTCGGGGAGACGCACGAGGCGTTCCCCCTTGCCGATCAGCTTCTTCATCCGCGACTGTGGCCAGGCGTCGCCAAGTACGATCTCGGCGAAGGTGAAGGGATCGTCCACTCGCACGCAGCCGTGGCTGAAGGCACGTTCGCTGCGCTTGAAGAGCGAGCGGCTCGGCGTGTCGTGCAGGTAGACGGCGTGCTGGTTGGGGAACATGAACTTGATGTGGCCGAGAGCGTTGCGCTCGCCCGGCGGCTGGCGGATGGAGATGCTGTTGCCGCGCCGAATCACCTCGTAGCCGCGACGCGCCGCATAATCCGGGTCCTGGGCCATGTGCGGCAGGAACTCCTTGCGCAGGATTGACGGCGGCACGTTCCAGTAGGGATTGACGACGACGTGGCGCATCACGTCCGAGAAGACGGGCGTCGGCGTCTCCGGCTTGCCGACGATGACGCGCGCCTCGTGAATCACCTCGCCCCGGTCGAGCACGCGGACCATGTAGGCGGGGATGTTGACGGAGATGTGCCTGTCGCCGAGGTTGGCCGGCAGCCAGCGCCAGCGCTCCATGTTGGCGATGATGTCGGCCTCGAGGCGTCCGTTCGTCGTCTCGCCGCCACCGAGCGCCGCCAGGGTCTGTGCGCCCAGGACGCCGTCGGCGGCGAGCCCGTGCGCACGCTGGAAATCGGCGATGGCCGCAGCCACCTTCTCGTCATAGGTGTGGTCGCCGTCCGGCGTCACGTCGAGGCCGAAGCGGGCGCGGATGAGCGGCACGCGCTCGTCCTGCATGCCGAGCCGCAGCGTCGGCCCCTTGGGCACGCGCACCATGGGCGTCTGCGCCGGCCGTTCGGAGCGTACCTCCGCGAGCTTGCGTTTCAGCGCAGCATATTGCGCATGCTGCGGATTGTAGGCCGCGAGCGCCGCGCCAGGATCCGGGGCTGCGCCGAGCCGCTCCAGCACGTCGCCTGCTTCCGGCAGTTCGCGCGTCGGAGTGAGCAGCTTCGAGAGTTTGGTCGGCTCGAGGCGCCCGCCGCGCGCATCGCGGGCGTAGAGGACGGCGGCCGCGCTGAGCTTCAGGTCGGCATCCGCGAGAGCCCTGCCGCGGCTGGAACCCTCGAGACCGTCAATCTGCGGCAGTGGATAATCCGCCGGGTCGAGCCCCTCGGCCGCCGCGTCCGTCAGGACCGCCATGATTTTGCGGGCCGCCGGCGTGAAGGCGCCGTCGGCGATCCACAGGGGATTGAAGCCGCGCGCTTCATAGAAGGCGCGGATTGCCCCGCGCTGCTCCTCGCCGAGGCGCGGCAGCGTCCAGTCGCGCGCGTCGAGGATGCGGCCGGCCAGGGCGACGGACGGCTCATCCGCGGTGATCGACACCGCGATATCGGGGAGATCGGGCGGGGCGAGCGTGCCCGTGCCTGCGGACGCGGGCGGTTCGGGCTCTGTTGGGGCGATGTCCCTCACATCGACCGCCGCAGCGGGCGGGGTGGGCAGGACGAGGCTCTCGGATTGCGCCGGCACGATCGGCTCGGCCGCTGCGCGGCCCGTAATGGCAGCGGTCAGAAGACCGATGCCAACGGCGACGATGCACGCGGCAGTGCTTGCCCGCATGAGTGCCCCCTTTCCCGCTGTTCCGGCCGGAGCGAGTGTCTTGTAAACGATTCGCATGCTGACGGGTTCGGCACCGTGTGCTGCCATACCTGCTGTCGTCATTCGATGGATCCGTCCGCGTCCCCCTCGGGGGCCTCAGCGAGGCCCAGTTCCTTGAGCTTGCGGTAGAGCGTCGAGCGGCCGATGCCGAGCTTGCGCGACACCTCGGACATGTGGCTGCGATAATGGTTGAGGGCGAAGCGAATGGCGTCGGCCTCGATGTCGGCGAGCGGGCGCACCTCGCCGATATCGTCGAGAAGGCGCAGGCTGCCCGGATCGCGCACCTCGACATGGACGATCTCGCGCGCCGGGGCAGGGGCGGGCGCAGGGCCCGCGGGGGCGGGCGGGATGTCGATCGCGTAGCCCTCGACCTGGCTCGCGATCTGCGGGAATTCCGCTACCGTCAGCTCGGGCCCGTCGGCGAGCACGACGGCGCGGAAGATCGCATTCTCGAGCTGGCGCACGTTGCCCGGCCAGTCGTAGCGAGTGATGAGTGCCATGGCCTCGGGCGCGATGGCGCGCACGCGCTTGCCTTCCTCGGCGGCGAACCGGGCGAGGAAGCCGAGAGCGAGTTCCGGAATGTCCTCACGGCGCGCGCGCAGCGGCGGCAGGGTCATCGGGAAGACATTGAGGCGGTAGTAGAGATCCTCGCGGAAACGGCCCTGTTTGACGAGGTCGAGCAGGCTGCGGTTCGTCGCCGAGATCAGGCGGATGTCCACCTTGACCGGCCGGCGCCCGCCGACCGGATCGACCTCGCCCTCCTGGATGGCGCGCAGGAGCTTGACCTGTGCATCGAGTGGCAATTCGCCGATCTCGTCGAGGAAGAGCGTGCCCCCGTTCGCCTCGACGAACTTGCCGGCATGTTTCTCGGTGGCGCCGGTGAAGGCACCTTTCTCGTGGCCGAACAGGGTCGATTCCACGAGGTTCTCGGGAATGGCGCCGCAGTTGACGGTGACGAAGGGCTTGCCCTTGCGCTCGCCCGAGCCCTGGATGGCGCGGGCCAGCACCTCCTTGCCGACGCCCGATTCGCCCTCGATGAGCACCGGGATGCCGGAGCGGGCCGCGCGCTCGGCGAGGTGCAGCGCCCGGCGCATGGCCTCGCTGCGCGTGGCGATGTCGCGGATCGACAGGGCGCCCTCGACGCGCCGCTTCATGCGGCGGATCTCGTCCTCCAGCGCATCGGTGCGCAGGGCATTGGCGATGGAAACCTGCAGGCGCTCCGCCCCCACCGGCTTGACGACGAAGTCCGCCGCTCCCGCCCGCATGGCCGAGACGACGGTTTCGATGGAGCCGTGCGCGGTCTGCACGATGACGGGTAGCGCGATACCCTTCTCGCGCATCGCCGAGAGCACGCCCATGCCATCGAGATCGGGCATGACGAGATCGAGCAGCACGAGATCGACGGGCGGCTGGCCGCCGGCCATCAGCGTGAGCGCCTCCTCGCCCGAACTCGCGATGAGCGGCTCATAGCCGAAGCGCCGCACCATGCCCTCGACGAGGCGGCGTTGCACCGGGTCGTCGTCCACGATCAGGATCGTCGTCATCTCGCTCAATCGCCCGGCTGTGTTCCGTTTCGGGGCGATGCTGGGCGAGAACGGTAAAGCTCTTGTTAACGCAGCCGTGTGCCGAAGACGGATCCTGTCCGCCGTCGCGGCGTTGATCATCGCGATTCAAAGCCCGATGATCGGCCAGAAACGGAATCGGTCCGTGGGTCGGTAGGAACCTGCGGGACCTATGGACAACGACAGGAAGACGATGACGATCAGCAGCACGGGCGCGCAGGCGCGGGACGGCAACACGCTCGGCGGCCTGCCGGAATGGGACCTGTCGCATCTCTATCCGGGCATGGAGTCCCAGGCCTTCGCCGACGATCTCGCGCGGGCCGAGGAGGAATGCAAGGCTTTCGCCGCCGCCTACCGGGGCAAGCTTGCGGCGATGGCGGCGGCACCGGATGCGAGCGAGCAACTGGCGGCTGTGGTCGCCCGCTACGAAAAGCTGGAGGATCTTCTCGGCCGCCTCATGTCCTACGCCGGGCTCGTCTACTCGGGCGACACGACAGACCCCAAGCGCGGCAAGTTTTATGGCGACACGCAGGAGCGCCTGACGGCAGCAAGCTCCGATCTCCTGTTCTTCACGCTCGAACTCAACCGCATCGACGACAAGGTCCTTGCGGAGGCGGCCTCCAAGGCGCCGCTCGCCCACTGGCGCCCGTGGCTCGAGGACATCGCCAAGGACAAGCCCTTCCAACTCGACGACAGGATCGAGCAGCTCTTCCATGAGAAGTCGGTCACCGGCCGGGCGGCCTGGAACCGCCTGTTCGACGAGACCATCGCCTCGCTGCGCTTCACCGTCGACGGTGAGGAACTGACGCTCGAGCCGACCCTCAATAAGCTGCAGGAGCCGCAGGAGGAGGTGCGCCGGGCCGGCGCTGAGGCGCTGGCCCAAGTTTTCCGCGCCAACCTGCGCATCTTCACGCTTGTCACCAACACGCTTGCCAAGGACAAGGAGATCTCGGACCGCTGGCGCGGCTTCGAGGACGTGGCCGATTCACGCCATCTCGCCAACCGCGTCGAGCGCGAGGTTGTGGAAGCGCTGGTCGAGGCCGTGCAACAGGCCTATCCGCGCCTGTCGCACCGCTACTACGCGCTCAAGGCGCGCTGGTTCGGCAAGGACAAGCTGGCGCACTGGGACCGCAACGCGCCGCTGCCCAAGGTGGAGATGCGCACCATCGGCTGGGAGGAGGCGCGCGACACCGTGCTCGGCGCCTATGGTGAGTTCTCACCGCAGATGGCCGACATCGCGCGCCGCTTCTTTGACGAGCGTTGGATCGATGCACCGGTGCGGCCCGGCAAGGCCCCGGGCGCCTTCGCGCATCCGACCGTGCCCTCGGCGCACCCCTATGTGCTCCTCAACTACCTCGGCAAGCCGCGCGACGTGATGACGCTCGCCCACGAACTCGGCCATGGGGTGCATCAGGTGCTCGCCGCGCCGAACGGCGCACTCATGGCGCCGACGCCGCTGACGCTGGCCGAGACGGCTTCCGTCTTCGGCGAGATGCTCACTTTCCGCCGCCTCCTCGATGCCACGAGCGACAAGCGCCAGCGCAAGGCCATGCTCGCCGCCAAGGTGGAGGACATGATCAACACCGTGGTGCGGCAGATCGCTTTTTACACCTTCGAGCGGCACGTCCATACCGAGCGGCGGGCCGGCGAGCTGACCTCGGAGCGATTGTGCGACTTGTGGCTGAAGGTGCAGACCGAGAGCCTCGGCCCGAGCGTCGACCTGCGCCCGGGCTACGAGGTGTTCTGGGCCTACATCCCCCACTTCATTCACTCGCCGTTCTACGTCTATGCCTATGCCTTCGGCGACTGCCTGGTGAATTCGCTCTACGGCGTCTACGAGGGCGCGCGCGAGGGCTTCGCCGAGCGCTATCTCGCCATGCTCGCGGCTGGCGGCACCAAGCATCATTCCGACCTGCTCGCCCCCTTCGGCCTCGACGCGCGCGACCCGGCCTTCTGGCAGATCGGCCTCGGTATGGTCGACCGGCTGATCACCGAACTGGAAGGACTGGAGGATTGAGAAGCATTCCGTGGCCGTCGCAATTCGCTCTGGTCGACACCAGATAGGGGCAGTTGGAGAAAACGCCCCATGAGCGATCCCGAAGGCAATCGGTTCTCGGCGCGTGCGGCCCGCTATGCGCGGGTCGGCGCCAATGTGGGCGGCATCGCCGCGCGGATGATGGGCACGCGGATGTTCGGGCGGGAGGCTGACCGCTCGCGCTATGCGGCGGAGCTCACGGGGGTGCTTGGCGGCCTCAAGGGGCCGCTCATGAAGGTGGCGCAGCTGCTCGCCACCATCCCCGACGCCCTGCCGCCGGAATATGCGGCGGAACTGCAGAAGCTGCAGTCGCAGGCCCCGCCCATGGGGGCTGCCTTCGTGCGCCGGCGCATGATGGCTGAACTCGGGCCCGACTGGGCCGGGCGCTTCGGCGCGTTCGACCTGCAGCCGGCGGCGGCCGCGTCCCTCGGTCAGGTGCATCGGGCGCGCTCGCACGACGGGGTGCCGCTCGCCTGCAAGCTGCAATATCCGGACATGCAGTCGGCCGTCGAGGCAGACCTCAGCCAGCTCGGCATGCTGCTCGCCGTGCAGCGGCGGCTGAGCCCGGAGATCGACACGGCCGAGATCCAGGAGGAGATCGGCGCGCGGCTGCGCGAGGAGCTCGACTACCGGCGCGAGGCGCGCCATGCCAGGCTCTACGCCCACATGCTCGCCGACGTGCCGGAGGTGCGGGTGCCGGGCGTGTGGGCGGAACTGTCGACGCTGAGGCTGCTCACGCTCGACTGGCTGGAGGGGCGGCCGATCCTCGCCTACAAGCAGGCGCCGCTGGAGACCCGCAATCGCCTCGCCACGGCCATGTTCAAGGCCTGGTGGCATCCTTTCTCGCATTTCGGCGTCATCCACGGCGATCCGCATCTCGGCAACTACACGGTCTTCGACGATGCGGCGGGCCACGCCGCCGGCATCAACCTGCTCGATTACGGCTGCATCCGCATCTTCCCCGCCCGCTTCGTGGGCGGGGTGGTGGACCTCTACCAGGGCCTGCGCGACGACGAGCCGGACCGGGTCGTCGCGGCCTACGAGACCTGGGGCTTCCGCGGCCTGCGCAAGGACCTCATCGAGGTGCTCAACCTGTGGGCGCGCTTCATCTACGGCCCCCTTCTGGACGACCGGGTGCGCACGATCGCCGACGGCGTGGCGCCCGGCGAGTACGGCCGGCGTGAGGCCTGGCGCGTCAAGCAGGCGTTGCGGGAGAAGGGGCCGGTACGGGTGCCGCGCGAGTTCGTCTTCATGGATCGCGCAGCCATCGGTCTCGGGGCGGTCTTCCTGCATCTCGGGGCCGAGCTGAACTTTCATCGCCTGTTCGAGGCGGAGATCGACCGTTTCGGACTCGATACGGTCGCGGCGGCGCAGGGCCGGGCTCTGTCCGCGGCCGGCCTTTCCGCGCCGGCGTGAAGAAACGCTCTTGCGCGTCGATTAAAACGGTTTAATAGCAAAGCCTGCCGAATGAACGGGGCCATGCTTCGCGGCCCGCGTTGCATGCGGCGGCACCATGCGGTAAAGCCGGACGACGCCGGATCATACCGAGGATTACCATGGCAGAACACAAGCACGCCGTTCCCGCCGGGGGGCACCCGGACATGGATTATCCCGCCCACGAGCGCACCTACGCAGCGTTCATCACCTTCTCGAAATGGGCCACCATCGCGGTCGTGCTCGTCTTCGTCTTCCTGGCGATCTTCCTGCTCTGACGGCGGGCCCGGCCGGGCCCCGCGGTTTTCATCACGATCGGCCCCTGCCCTGGCGGGATGGCCTTGTTCCCGGGGGGAAACAATGCGCATCGCGATTGCGAAGGAGACGGCTCATCTCGAAAGCCGCGTGGCCGCGTCGCCGGAGACGGTCAAGAAGTTCACGGCGCTCGGGGCGGTCGTCGCCGTCGAGACCGGAGCGGGACTGGCCTCCGGCGTCACGGACGCAGATTACGAAGCCGCCGGGGCGACCATCGCCAAGACGGCGGCGGAAGCCGTGAAGGGTGCCGACATCGTACTCGCCGTCAGGCGGCCGGAGCCGCAGGCGCTGAAGGGCGTCAACAAGGGTGCGCTCGTCATTGCCATCATGGATCCCTATGGCAACGAGGCTGCAGTGAAGGGCCTCGCCGAGGCCGGCGTAGCCGCCTTCGCCATGGAGCTGATGCCCCGCATCACCCGAGCTCAGGTGATGGACGTCCTTTCATCACAGGCCAATCTCGCCGGCTATCGCGCCGTGGTCGACGCCGCGGCGGAATACGGCCGTGCCTTCCCGATGATGATGACGGCGGCGGGCACGGTCCCGGCCGCGCGCGTCTTCGTCATGGGCGCGGGCGTCGCTGGCCTGCAGGCCATCGCCACCGCCCGGCGCCTCGGCGCCGTCGTGACCGCGACCGACGTGCGCCCGGCGGCGAAGGAACAAGTGGAATCGCTCGGCGCCAAGTTCATTGCCGTCGAGGACGAGGAGTTCAAGCAGGCGGAGACAGCCGGCGGCTACGCCAAGGAGATGTCGGACGCCTACAAGCAGAAGCAGGCGGAACTCGTTGCCGCGCATATCGCCAAGCAGGACGTCGTCATCACCACCGCCCTCATTCCGGGTCGGCCGGCGCCGAAGCTGGTGAGTAGGGCGATGGTCGAATCGATGAAGCCGGGATCGGTCGTCGTCGATCTCGCGGTGGAGCGCGGCGGCAACTGCGAACTGGCCAAGCCCGGCGAGGTCGCGGTGCACAACGGCGTCAAGATCGTGGGCCATCTCAACGTGCCTGGACGGCTGGCAGCCACCGCCTCCAGCCTCTATGCCAAGAACCTCTACGCCTTCGTCGAGACGCTGGTCAGCAAGGAGACGAAGGCCGTTGCCGTGAACTGGGACGACGAACTCGTCAAGGCCACCTGCCTGACGCGCGACGGCGCCGTCGTCCATCCGGCCTTCCAGCCGCAGGGTTAAGTCAGTCCGACAGGCCCCGTCCGGGGCGAGGATCAGCAGGGGGAAGCGAGCCATGGCCAACCTGACGCCGGAACAGGCGCTCGAACAGGCCCGTGCGGCGGCCGACGTCGCCAGACAAGCGGCCGAAGCCGCACAGAGCTATGCCGATCAGGCGGCCGCGGCGCTGGGGGCTGCCGCGCATGCCGCGACGGGCGGCGCCGTCGACCCGACGGTGTTCCGCCTCGCCATCTTCGTGCTCGCGGTCTTCGTCGGCTACTACGTGGTCTGGTCGGTGACGCCGGCGCTGCACACGCCGCTGATGTCGGTGACCAACGCCATCTCCTCCGTCATCGTCGTCGGCGCGCTGCTTGCCGTCGGCGTCGAGACGGCGCCGGCCCTCGGCGACGGCCCGGTGTGGGCGCGGATCTTCGGCTTCATCGCCCTCGTCTTCGCTTCCGTCAACATCTTCGGCGGCTTCCTCGTCACGCAGCGCATGCTGTCCATGTACAAGAAGAAGGGCTGAGCGAATGTCGGCCAATCTCTCGACCCTTCTCTATCTCGCAGCGGGCGTCCTCTTCATTCTCGCGCTGCGCGGCCTCTCGCATCCGGTGACGTCGCGGCAGGGCAACCTCTACGGCATGATCGGCATGGGCCTTGCCATCGTGACGACGCTGGTGGGCCATCCGCCGGCGGGCGGGTTCGCGTGGCTGCTCGTCGTCGTTGGCATCGCCATCGGCGGTGGCGCCGGCGCCGTCATCGCCAAGCGCGTGCCGATGACGGCGATGCCGCAGCTCGTCGCGGCCTTCCACTCACTGGTCGGCATGGCGGCGGTGCTGGTGGCGGCTGCCGCGCTCTATGCGCCGCAGGCCTTCGACATCGGCCAGGTTGGCGCCATCCACGGCGGCAGTCTTGTCGAGATGGCGCTCGGTGTCGCTATCGGCGCCATCACCTTCACCGGCTCCGTTATCGCCTTCCTCAAGCTCGACGGGCGCATGAGCGGCAAGCCGATCATGCTGCCGAGCCGGCACGCCATCAACATTGCGCTCGCGGCGGCGCTCGTGGTTCTGATCATCCTCTTCGTGCTGACGGAGAGCCGGCTGGTCTTCTGGCTGATCACGCTCGTCAGCTTCGCCCTCGGCGTCCTGCTCATCATCCCGATCGGCGGCGCCGACATGCCCGTCGTCGTGTCGATGCTCAACTCCTACTCGGGCTGGGCGGCGGCCGGCATCGGCTTCACCCTGGGCAATCTCGCGCTCATCATCACGGGTGCACTGGTCGGGTCCTCGGGTGCGATCCTCTCCTACATCATGTGCAAGGGGATGAACCGCTCGTTCATCTCGGTCATCCTCGGCGGCTTCGGCGGCGAAAGCGCGATGGCGGCCGGCGGTGAGGCCGAGGCACGGCCCATCAAGCAGGGCTCGGCCGACGATGCCGCCTTCCTCATGAAGAATGCGAGCAAGGTCATCATCGTGCCGGGCTACGGCATGGCGGTGGCACAGGCGCAGCACGCGCTGCGCGAGATGGCCGACAAGCTCAAGCACGAGGGCGTCGAGGTCAAATACGCCATTCACCCTGTGGCGGGCCGCATGCCGGGCCACATGAACGTGCTGCTCGCAGAGGCCAATGTGCCTTATGACGAGGTGTTCGAGCTCGAGGACATCAACTCCGAGTTCGCGCAGGCGGACGTGGCCTTCGTCATCGGCGCCAATGACGTGACGAACCCGGCGGCCAAGACCGACCCGGCCTCGCCGATCTTCGGCATGCCGATCCTCGACGTGGAGAAGGCCAAGACCGTGCTCTTCGTCAAGCGCGGCATGGGTTCGGGCTATGCCGGCGTCGAGAACGAGCTGTTCTTCAAGGATAACACCATGATGCTCTTCGCCGACGCCAAGAAGATGGTGGAGGAGATCGTCAAGGCGCTGGACTGAGCGGCGCTTGGCCAACAGGCATCGGAAGGGCCGCCGCGAGGCGGCCTTTTTCCTGGCTGCCTCTCACGAGGCCGTGGCTGGCGGCAGCCGCCCCGCTCATGATATGGCGCCGACATGATCAAGATCGCGCTCAATGCCGCAGCGCTGTTCGCTATCGTCTACGGGCTGATCGTGGCGGGGCTTGTCGTATTCCAGCGCGACCTGCTGTTTCCAGCCGACGCCGCACCGATCGACGGCAGCGTCGCAGCCATCCCCGGGCTCGAGCAGGTGCAGATCGAGACGAGCGATGGCGAAAGGCTGAACGCCTGGGTGGTGCCGCCGGCGCCGGGCAGGGCGGTGCTCGTCTTCTTCCACGGCAATGCGGGCAATCTCGCGCTCGCCTTCCGTGTCAGCCGCTTCAGGCAGCTGGTCGCGGACGGTACCGGCCTCGTTGCTGTCAGCTACAGGGGCTATGGCGGATCGACCGGCAGCCCGAGCGAGGCGGGCCTGCACCGCGATGGCGCAGCGGCCTATGCCTATGCCGCCCATCGATTTGGCACCGAGCGGCTCTTCGCCTATGGCGAATCGCTCGGCACGGGCGTTGCCGTACGCCTTGCGGCCGAGCAGCGGCTGGTTGGCGTCATCCTCGAGGCGCCCTACCTGTCGACGGCCAAGGTGGCCGCCGGCATCTATCCCTTCGTGCCGGTGTCGCTGCTCATGAGCGACCAGTTCCGCAGCGAGGAAATCGTGGACCGTATCGGCGTGCCGATGCTCGTCCTGCACGGCATGCGCGACGGCGTCATCCCCTTCGCCCATGGCGAAGCGCTATTCGGCCTTGCCATAACGGCACGCCGTTTCGTGCGCTTCGTGGACGGCGGCCACGTCGATCTCTTCGACCATGGCGCGGTACCGCACATCCGGCGCTTTATCGCCGATGCCCTCACAGGGAGGGTTATCGGCGCGGATGTTCTGACCGTTTCGGCGCCGCAGGCGGCCGGCCGGCAGTAAAGGGCGGATCAGCGGAAGAGGGCGAGGCCGCCGCCGACGCGGGACATGCCTTCGCGCGCCACCTGGTTGCCGCTGTCGATGGCGAGAGCCCGCTGATAGGACTCAGTCGCCTGCGTACGGTCGCCCTGGCGCTCGAAGGCGACGCCGCGCCAAGCCCAGGCCACCGCATTGCGGTTGTCTGCGTTGAGGGCGGCGTTGAAGTCCTCGATCGCCTCCTGATACTTGCCGACGGCGACGAGACTCTGGCCGCGCGCGGCATAGGGCGCGCCGGCGAAGGGATTGCGGTCGATGGCCGAGCGGAAGTCGGCGATGGCAAGCTCGTTCTGCCCCTGGCGCTGGTGCACGAGGCCACGAGCATGATAGGCCTCCGCCGATTCGGGGTTGAGCTGGATGACCCGGGAGAGATCGGCCAGCGCCTGGTTGAAGTCGCCCTTGACGCGCAGCAGATTGGCCCGGCCGAGATAGGCGGGCCCGTAGTTGGGATCGGCCTGGATGGCACGGTTGAAATCGGCCAGCGCCTGGTCGTCCCGGCCGGTCTGGCGCAGCGACAGCGCCCGGTTGGTGTAGGCGGCGGCAAAGTTTGGATCGAGCTTGATGGCCTGGTTGAAGTCGCTCATTGCGTCGCTGTAGCGGCCGGAGCGCGCATAGGCCGCCCCGCGAGCGTTGTAGGCCTGGGGATCGTTCGGGTTGGCGCGGATCACATCCGACAGAGAGGCGATATTGGTCTTGCTCGCGTCCGGATTCTCCTGGACGAGCTCGGCCACACCGCGCGAGCCACCGACGCCGCTCACCGTCTCGCAACCGGCCAATGCAAGCGCCACGGCAAGCGGCAGCAGGCTGCGGCCGAGCGTTGTCGCCGACAGGATGGCACCAGAGGCCGACTTCCTCCGTTCGATCACGTCAATCCTCCACCCCGAACAACTTGAATCGTTTGTTGCGTGCCGGTTCTCGGACACAAGTGAGGCAGGAGCGTGAAGACCCTGGCGCGGCCGTGGCCTCGCAGGCACTCCCCCGAGAGGCGGGGCCGGCACATGCAAACAAAGCGCCCATCCGCGAGGAGGGCGCTTGCGCTGCCGGGGCCAGGACCCCGTGATGATAAGCCAATGCCGCGATGCCGGAGCGGGAGGCAATTCCTGCTGCGGCGGCCCCTCAGCGGGTCGGCTTCGGCTTGCTCGGCAGCAGGCCTTCGCGCTGCAGGCGCTTGCGCATCAGCTTGCGGGCGCGGCGGACGGCCTCGGCCTTCTCGCGGGCACGCTTCTCCGACGGCTTCTCGTAATGGCCGCGGAGCTTCATTTCCCGGAAGATGCCTTCGCGCTGCATCTTCTTTTTCAGCGCACGGAGCGCCTGATCAACGTTGTTGTCGCGAACGAGAACCTGCACGCGTCGTCTTCCCGCTTTTGAATTCGTGATGGGTGGCGAAACGCCATAATGGCGCGAACGGCGCGCCACAACCGTGGCAGGGTGGATAACAGATCGGACGGCGCCTGTCCACAGGTCCGGCGCCTGAAACCGGCCCCAGCCTCAGGTTTTGACGCGGGTGACATGGCCCATCTTGCGACCGGGCCGGGCTGTCGCCTTGCCGTAGAGGTGCAGATGCGCGCCTTCCTCCGCGAGGAGTTCCGGCCAGGCCGCCATGTCCTCACCGATGAGGTTGGTCATCTCCACCGATCCGACGAGCACGACCGAGCCGAGCGGCCAGCCGCAGATGGCACGGATGTGCTGTTCGAATTGCGAGGTCTTCGCGCCCTCGATCGTCCAGTGGCCGGAATTGTGCACGCGGGGTGCGATCTCGTTTACGAGAAGGCGCGGCGGCTCGCCGTCCGTCTCGACGACGAACATCTCGACGCACAGCGTGCCGACGTAATCGAGTGCCGTCGCGATGCGCCCGGCGATGGCGCGTGCCTCGTCGCACAGGTTCGCGGGCAGGGTGCCCGGCACCCGCGTGATGTGCAGGATGTGGTCGCGGTGCTCGTTCTCGCACAGATCATAGGCGGCGACGGAGCCATCGTGGCCGCGGGTCGCAACCACGGACACCTCGCGGGAGAAAGGCACGAAGCCTTCGAGAATCGCCGGCACGTGGCCAATGGCGCCGAGCGCCGTCGCCGGGTCGTCGCCCGTCCGGATGATGACCTGGCCCTTGCCGTCATAGCCGAAGCGGCGCGTCTTGAGCACCGCCGGCCGGCCGACAGCGGCGAGGGCGGCGCGCAGGTCCGTCTCGTTGGAGACGGCGCGGAAGGGCGCAGTGGCGATGCCGAGGTTGCTGACGAAGGTCTTTTCCTCGAGCCGGTCCTGGGCCACGGCGAGCGCCCGTGCGCCGGGGCGCAGCGGCACGTGCGATTCGAGGATATGGGCCGTGTCGGCGGGCACATTCTCAAATTCGTAGGTGACGACGTCGACGCTCGCTGCAAAGCCGACGAGCGCTCCCTCGTCGGTGTAGGAAGCAACCGTATGGCGGGCCGCCACCTCGAACGCCGGGCTGTCAGGCTCCGGCGCATAGACATGGGCCTTAAGGCCATAGCGTGCGGCGGCGAGCGCCAGCATGCGGCCGAGCTGGCCGCCGCCGAGGATGCCGATGGTGGAGCCTGGGGCGAGCATCGCGTCAGTCATCTTGCGGCCGCTCGGCCACGGCCGCGCTCTGGGCGGCGCGCCAGTCGTCGAGGCGCGCCGCGAGCCCCGTGTCGGAGAGGGCGAGCACCGCGGCGGCGAGAAGAGCAGCGTTGACGGCTCCGGCCCGCCCGATGGCGAGCGTGCCGACGGGAATGCCGGCCGGCATCTGCACGATCGACAGGAGGCTGTCCTGGCCCGACAGGGCCTTCGACTGCACGGGCACGCCGAAGACCGGCAGCGGGGTGAGCGAGGCGACCATGCCCGGCAGGTGGGCCGCGCCGCCAGCTCCGGCGATGATCACCTTGAAGCCCTCGTCCCGCGCCCCCCTCGCAAAGGCGAACAGCCGCTCCGGCGTGCGATGGGCAGAAACGATGCGCGCGTCGTGGGCGATGTCGAGCGCGGCCAGTGTCTCCGCCGCGTGGCGCATGGTCTGCCAGTCCGACTGGCTGCCCATGACGATGGCGACCGGCGTTTGCGTCGTCATTGATGATCCTGCGAAAAGTCTTCCGCGCGGGGCATACAGTAACAGGCGGCCAGTCGGCAATCAGCAATCGGCTCCGCTCGCGCGACGCGCCGACGCTGCGGGCGTTCGGGACACGAAATTGCGTCCGGTTGCTGCGAGGGGGGTGTCCGCCCGACTGCCGCTAGGCAATGATGTCCGGCGTCAGCCTGTCCTCGAGAAAGGTGATGCGATCCTTGAGGATGAGTTTGCGCTTCTTCAGCCGCTGGATCTGTAATTGGTCGGCGGGGCCGACGGATTCGATCGCCGCGATCGCCGCATCGAGGTCGCGGTGTTCCTCGCGCAGGCGATTGAGTTCGCCCATCAGTTGCTGGCGCTCGTCTTCGTCGTCGATATCGATGGTCATCATGGCGCTGCCCGGGGGCATCGATCCGGTGAATGACGGAAGTCGGAAGTATGCGGCGTGGCCGCACGCTCGGCAAGCCGAGCCCCTGCAAAAAGGGTGGCTTGCCCACGGCTCGCCGCCGGTGCACCGCCGATGGCGGAATCTGCTTCGACTCCGCCACAATGCTGTGTCACAGTTCTGTCGTCGGAGTGATCCGAAGGAGGAAAGCGATGTCTTTGAACGCCCATCTGGCCGAACTCGCAAAGCGGCACGAAGCGCTTGAGCGCGAGATCCAAACGGTGCAGGCCAGCCCCTCGGCTGACGAGCTCAAGATCGCGGAACTCAAGCGCAAGAAGCTGCAGTTGAAGGACGAGATGGAGCGCTTGCGTCATACGACGATATCGCAATCGATACATTGACGGATCTGCCGGCCGCACGACCGGCACGACGGCCACCCCTCAGGGTGGCCGTTTTCATATGGGCGAGCCGACGCGTCACGCCTCGCGGGCCATCTCGCGCAGGCGGAATTTCTGGATCTTGCCCGTCGAGGTCTTGGGCAGTTCGGTGAAGACCACGTGGCGCGGGCATTTGAAGGCCGCGAGTCGGCTGCGGCAGAAGGCGATCAGTTCCTCCGCCGTCGCCTCCGCCCCGGGCCTGAGCTCGACGAAGGCGCACGGCGTCTCGCCCCATTTCTCGTCCGGCTTGGCGACGACCGCGGCGGCCTGCACCGCCGGATGCTTGTAGAGCGCATCCTCGACCTCGATGGAGGAGATGTTCTCGCCGCCGGAGATGATGATGTCCTTCGAGCGATCCTTGAGCTGGATGTAGCCGTCGGGGTGCTTGACGCCGAGGTCGCCGGAGTGGAACCAGCCGCCGGCGAAGGCCTTGTCGGTGGCAGCCTTGTTCTTCAGATAGCCCTTCATCACAACGTTGCCGCGGAACATGACCTCACCTAGCGTCTCGCCGTCGGCCGGCACGGATGCGAGCGTCTCGGGGTCGCGCACGTCGAGGCCTTCGAGCACGAGGTAGCGCACGCCCTGGCGCGCCTTCTTCGCCGCATAGTCACCCGTCGGCAGGTCGTCCCAGGCGCTGTTCCAGTCGTTGACGACAGCGGGACCGTAGGTCTCGGTGAGGCCGTAGAGATGGGTCACGTCGAAGCCGGCGTCCTTCATGGCGGCCAGCACCGCCTCGGGCGGCGGCGCGGCCGCGGTGAAGAAGGCGACCTTCTGCGTGAAATCGCGCTTGTCCGTGGCAGGCGCATTGAGCAGCGTCGCCATGACGATGGGCGCGCCGCAAAGATGCGTGACGCCATGTTCGGCGAGCGCTGCATACATGGCGCCGGCGCGCACCTGGCGCAGGCACACATGCGTGCCGGCGACCACCGAGATGGACCAGGGAAAGCACCAGCCGTTGCAGTGGAACATCGGCAGCGTCCACAGATAGACGGGATGCTTCCCCATGCCGCAGGTGACGACATTGCCCATGGCAAGCAGGTAGGCACCGCGGTGGTGGTAGACGACGCCCTTGGGGTCGCCGGTCGTGCCCGAGGTGTAGTTGAGCGAGATCGCGTCCCACTCGTCGTCCGGCATCTGCCATGCATGGTCGGGGTCGCCGCCGGCGAGGAAGGTCTCATAATCCGTCTTGCCGAGGACCTCGCCGGGGCCGTCGTATTCGGGGTCGTCGTAGTCGATGACGAGCGGCTTCGCCTTGGCGAGGGCGAGTGCCTCGCGGATGGTTTTCGAGAACTCGCGGTCGGTGATGAGCACCCTGGTCTCGGCATGGTCGAGCGTGAAGGCGATGATGGCCGCGTCGAGCCGGGTGTTGAGCGTGTTGAGCACCGCTCCGGTCATGGGCACGCCGTAGTGGCATTCGAGCATCGCCGGCGTGTTCGACAGCATCACCGAGACGGTGTCACCGCGGCCGATGCCATGAGCTGCGAGCGCCGAGGCAAGGCGCCGGGCGCGAGCATAGAAGTCGCGATAGTTGCGGCGCAAACTGCCGTGGATGATGGCCGTACGCTCGGGAAAGACGCTTGCGGCCCGTTCGAGGAAGGTCAGCGGCGTCAGCGGCTGGAAATTGGCCGGGTTGCGGTCGAGGTGGAGGTCGTAGGCTGAGGCCGTCATCTTTCCAGTCCGCTTCGGAACTTGCGATGTGGCAGCCTAGCCGGCGAGGTTGCGGGCGATCAATCAGCCAAAGGGAGAGGCGCCTCGTCGGCCTAGGGTGCGACCGGCGCGGGCAGGGGCAGGCCCTTGGCGGCCATGACGGTGCGGGCCCGGTCGGGATAGTCGGTGATGAGCCCGTCGACGCCCCAGTCGATCAGGCGCGCCATGTCGTCGGTCTCGTTCACCGTCCAGGGCACCACCGCCAGCTCCATCTCCTGGGCTTCCTCGACGAGCGGCTGCGTGAGGTTGCGGAAATTGGGCGACCAGGTGGTGCAGCCGGCTTCCGCGACGAGCGCCGGCACCGAATCGAAATCGTCAACATCGAGGCCACCGAGCCAGGGCGAGCCCCCGTCCTTGCCGCGCTGGAGCGTATCGAAATTGCCCTCGCTCGTCAGGCACACGCGCGGAATGTCGGGCGAGACCTCCTTGAGGGCCATGAGGGTGCGCCAGTCAAAGGACTGGACCGTGACGCGCTCCCCGAGCCCGGCCTTGTCGATGGCCTTCGCCAGCGCCGTGGCGAAGGTGCGCGGCTCGGGCGTGCCGGCATCCGGCGCCGGGCTCGACTTGGTCTCGATGTTGAAGCGCACGTCCTTCGCGCCGAGGCGTTCGGCGAGGGCGAAGACATCCTCGAGCGTCGGTATGCGCGTGCCGTCGACCGCCGTCTGCTCCGGGAAGGACTTGGCGGTGCGGCTGTCCGGCCTGGTGCGGCCGACGTCGAAGCTCCGCAGTTCCTCGAGCGTCATGGCGGTCAGCGCCTTGCCCGGCCCGGTCAGGAAGCTGCCGTCGGGCCCGCGCGTGATGTCGGGATTGAGCCTCGGGTCGTGCGAGACGACGAGCACGCCGTCGCTCGTCATGCCGATGTCGAGCTCGAGGGTCGCGACCCCGGTGCGCAGGGCTTTCTCGAAGGCGGGAAGAGTATTTTCGGGCGAGAGCCCGCGCGCGCCGCGGTGGCCCTGCAGGTCGAAGGCGGCCGCGCTAGCGCCTGCCAGGAGGATGGCAAGGCAGGCCACGCCGGTGCGAAGGATAATGGAAGGTGCGAACGGCGGCATGGCTTTTCCTGTCGTGCTCTCATCCCGGGCGGGACGGGAAGAATCAGATGAGTGCAATAAGCCCATCATATGTCAGTTTGAGGCCGACGAGCACGAGCAGGGCGTAGATGAGGCGATAGAAGGCGGTCGGGTCGACGCGCCGCACCAGCCAAACGCCCGCCATGGTCGAACCGACGGCGACGGGCATGAGCACGAGCGAGGTTGTGAGGTTCTCGTGCGTGAACTGGCCGAGCCAGACATAAGGCGCCACCTTCATCAGATTGACGGTGGCGAAGAACCACGTGGTGGTGCCCACGAGAACGTCGCGTGAGAGCCTCAGAGGCAGCACGTAGACCTGGAACGGCGGCCCGCCGGCATGGCTGATGAAGCTGGTGAAGCCGGATACGCTGCCCCACAACAGTCCCCAGGCGATGCCGCCCGGCCGCTCGCCCGCCGCCTGCTTGGCGAGATTGAGCCACCAGTTGAGGGCGAAGACGAGGGCAATGAGGCCGACGGCGAGCCGCACCGCCGCCTCCGAGACGGCAGCGGCCGTGAAGGTCGCAAGGACGATGCCGGCCAGCGCGCCCGTGAGGGTGATGGCGAGCAGGCGTTTGTTCACATGCCGACGGAAGGCATAGATACCGACCGCGTCCTGCACGATAAGGATGGGCAACATGATCGCCGCGGCCTGCACCGGCGGCACGAACAGCGCCATCAGCGGAATGCCCAGGATCGCGAGCCCGACGAAGCCACCCTTGGCAAGGCCGATGATGACAACCGCCGGGATGGCGGCGAAATAGAAAAGGGGATCGTTGATCATTCGGGCTGGGCTCGGCAGGCATCTCTTGGTAGTCAGACCCGCCGAAAGTCTCAAGGCGGCCGGCCGCCGGGCTGCTATGCTCACAGGGCCGGACATGCTGTCGGGCATGTTGCAAGGCGCCGCCACCGGTCGCACCATCTGTCCGCCGGGGCACGCTCCGGCCAAGGGGGAGGACAGCCAGCATGATCGCCGTGCCCAAGGCATCCGCAGCACGCAGCCGATACGGGGAGGTCTACGAGGCCTGGCGCAGGGATCCGCTCGCTTTCTGGGGGCAGGCGGCCAAGGCCATCGACTGGATGCGCCCGCCGGTGCAGGTCTTCGACGCCTCCCTCGGCGTCTACGGGCGCTGGTTCCCGGGGGCGACCTGCAACACCTGCTTCAACGCGGTCGACCGGCATGTCGACGCCGGGCGCGGCTCCCAGCCGGCCATCATCTACGACAGCCCGGTCACGGGGGCGAAGCGCATCATCTCCTACAACGGCCTTCTGTCGGAGGTGCGCGTGCTCGCGGCCGTGCTGCGCGACCTAGGGGTCGGCAAGGGCGACCGCGTCGTCATCTACATGCCCATGGTGCCGGAGGCGGTGGTCGGCATGCTCGCCTGCGCCCGCATCGGCGCCATCCATTCCGTCGTCTTCGGCGGCTTCGCCGCACGGGAACTGGCACAGCGCATCGCCGATGCCGAGCCGAAGGTCATCCTGTCCGCCTCCTGCGGGGTCGAGCCGACCCGGGTCGTGCCCTACAAGCCGCTGCTCGACGAGGCGATCGAGCTCTCCCCGGCGAAGCCCGAGGCCTGCCTCATCCTGCAGCGCGCCCAGGAAGAGGCGAGCCTCGTCAAGGGCCGCGACCTCGACTGGACGGAGACGGTGAGCAAGGCCCGCGCGGCCGGCAAGGACGTGGACTGCACGCCGGTGGAGGCCACCGACCCGCTCTACATCCTCTATACCTCGGGCACGACCGGAAAGCCCAAGGGCGTGGTGCGCGACAACGGCGGGCACATGGTGGCGCTCGTATGGTCCATGCAGAACCTCTACGGCGTGGCGCCGGGCGAAGTGTTCTGGGCGGCCTCCGACATCGGCTGGGTGGTCGGCCACAGCTACATCGTCTACGGACCGCTGCTCACGGGCTGCACCACCATCCTTTACGAGGGCAAGCCCGTCGGCACGCCCGACGCCGGCGCCTACTGGCGCGTCATCGCCGAGCACGGCGTCACCACGCTGTTCACCGCACCGACGGCCTTCCGCGCCATCCGCAAGGAGGATCCGCAGGGTGCGCTGATCGACAATGTCGACATGACGGCCTTCCGCGCCCTCTTCCTCGCCGGCGAGCGCGCCGACCCCGACACCGTGCAATGGGCGGAACGGGTGCTGAACGTGCCGGTCATCGACCACTGGTGGCAGACGGAGACCGGCTGGGCTATCGCGGGCAATCCGCTCGGCCTCGGCGCGCTGCCGGTCAAGCACGGCTCGCCGACGGTGCCGATGCCCGGCTACGACGTGCACATCCTCGACGAGGCGGGCAAGGACCAGCCGAGAGGCGCCATGGGCGAGATCGCGGTGAAGCTGCCGCTGCCGCCCGGCTGCCTGCCTACCCTGTGGCAGGCCGACGAGCGCTTCCGCGAGAGCTATCTCGAGGCGTTCCCCGGCTTCTACAAGACCTCGGATGCAGGCTACATCGACGAGGACGGCTATCTCTTCGTCATGGGGCGGACGGACGACATCATCAATGTCGCCGGCCATCGCCTGTCCACCGGTGGCATGGAAGAGGTGATCGCCGCCCATCCCGACGTTGCCGAATGCGCCGTCGTCGGCGCGAGCGACCCTGTGAAGGGGGAGGTGCCCGTCGGCTTCGTCGTGCTGAAGAGCGGTGTCGATCGCACGCCCGCAGAGATCGAGGCCGAGATCGTCGCCCGCGTGCGCGCGGAGATCGGCCCCGTCGCCGCCTTCAAGCTCGCCCTCGTCGTCGCCCGCCTGCCCAAGACGCGCTCGGGCAAGATCCTGCGCGGCACCATGAAGAAGATCGCCGACGGCGACGCATGGTCCGTGCCCGCGACGATCGACGATCCGGCGGCGCTCGACGAGATCGCCGCCGTGCTCGCCCGCCGTCCGGGCGGATCGGCTGCCCCATAAGAAAAACCCCGCGGATGGTGCCGCGGGGTCCGATCGGTCGGAAGCGCCGTTCCCGGCGGCTTCTCAGAGTTCTTCGTCCTCCTCGTCGTCCGGGCGCTTGAGCTGCTTGAGCTTGGCGAAGACGGAATCGACGTCGAGCTTTTCCTCTTCCTCCCGGCGCGGGCGCGAGGTGTCGCCGAAGGGCTGCACCTCCTCCTCGGGGGCGGTGGTGACTTCGGCCGGCAGCAGCGTCTGGTCGCCCTCGGGCGCCACCTGCGGACGGTCCTTGGCGGCGCGGGCCACCTCGAAGTCGAGATCGATCTGCGAGCAAAGACCGAGCGTGACCGGGTCCATCGGCGTCAGATGCGCCGCATTCCAGTGCGTGCGGTCGCGGATCTGCTGGATGGTCGTCTTGGTCGTGCCGACGAGGCGCATGATCTGCGCGTCCTTCAGCTCGGGGTGGTTACGCAGCAGCCAGAGGATGGCGTTCGGCCGGTCCTGGCGGCGCGAGACGGGCGTGTAACGCGGGCCCTTCTTGCGTTTGACCTCCGGTAGCTTGACCTTGGGCGGGGCGAGCCTGAGCCGGTAGGCGGCATTGGCCTCCGCCCGGGCGATCTCCTCGCGGGTGAGCTGGCCGTTTACCGTCGGATCGAGCCCCTTGATGCCGGCCGCGACCTCCCCGTCGGCGATGCCCTTCACCTCGAGCGGATGCAGCTTGCAGAAGTCGGCGATCTGGTCGAACGTCAGCGCCGTATTTTCGACGAGCCAGACGGCGGTCGCCTTGGGCATCAGCGGTCCGGTGGACATGGTCGGCTCCTTAAGACATTTCGGCGGGCGCCTGGCGCCCCGGCCTGGCAGACACGGTTTCCCTGCGCTCCGACCCGGCGGGGCCGAAGCAATCATCGATCGTCGATGACGGGGACTGGCCGCTATATAAGCGCGTCGCGTCGATCTGGCAAATGATCGCAGAGGATCGCGGCGACGTCTTGTCGGCGCCCGCCTCTTCCCGCATTCAGCCGCCGCAGGCGGCCGCCCGCTTGAGGAGAAAAGCCCGCTCGCGCTCGTTGCGGGTGAGGGCGGCCGCCTCCTCGAACGCCCGCTTCGCCTCGGCGAGGCGGCCGGAGCGGAAGAGGAAATCGCCCCGGGCGGCGGGCAGGGGTGCATAGTTGCGCAGGGCGTCGGCGTCGATCGCTGCGAGGAGGGCAAGGCCGGCCTCAGGGCCGAAGGCCATGGAATGCGCGATGGCGCGGTTGAGGTCGACCACCGGCGAGGGCATGACCTCGCGCAGCACGCCGTAGAGCGCGGCGATCCGCGCCCAGTCCGTCTCCTCGGCCCGCCGCGCCCGCGCGTGGCAGGCGGCGAGGGCCCCTTGCAGGGCATAGGGCCCGCGAGCCCCGCTCAGGGCCTCGGCGCGCGCGAGGGCGGCAAGGCCGCGGCGGATGAGGAGCTGGTCCCAGCGGGCGCGGTTCTGCTCTGTCAAGGGCAGGAGCATGCCGTCCGGCCCCAGGCGCGCGGCGAGGCGGGAGGCCTGCAGCTCCATCAGCGCCAGGAGGCCGAAGACCTCCGGCTCCTCGGGCATCAGGCCGGCCAGGATGCGGCCGAGGCGCTGGGCCTCCATGCACAGCGCAGGGCGAGTCAGGTCCGCGCCGGCCGTGGCGGCATAGCCCTCGTTGAAGATGAGATAGATCACCTTCAGCACCGAGGCGAGGCGCTCCGCCCGCTCCCTGCCGCGCGGCACCTCGTAGCTCAGCCCGGCCTCGCGCAAGGTCTTCTTGGCCCGGACGATGCGCTGGGCGATGGTCGGCTCGCCCGCGAGGAAGGCGCGCGCGATCTCGTCCGTCGTCAGGCCGCCGATGAGGCGCAGCGTCAGGGCTGCGCGCGCGTCGGGCGAGAGGACGGGGTGGCAGGCCGTGAAGATGAGGCTCAGCACCTCGTCGCCGACATCGTCGTCGAGCGCCGCCTCGAGCGCCGCCACAGGATCCGCGCCGTCCTCGGCGAGATCGCGGCCGATCTCGGCGTGCTTGCGCGTGAGCATCGCGGTACGACGCAGCCGGTCGATGGCCCGGCGCTTGGCGGTGGCCATCAGCCACGCGCCGGGATTATGTGGCACGCCCGCCCGCGGCCATTCGGAGAGGGCGGCAAGGAGCGCGTCTTGCGCCAGCTCCTCGGCGAGGTCGACGTCCCGTACGATGCGGGCGAGGCCGCCGACCAGCCGCGCGCGTTCGATCCGGAAGACCGTCTCGATCGCGCGGTGGGTGTCGCTTGCCGCCATGCCTCCCGCTTAGGCGAGAAACAGGCGGCAAGGCAAGCATGGCGACGAGGGGATGCCTCAGCGTTCCGGCAGCCTCTCGCGCAGACGGTTGAGCCGCTCCCCGAATTCGGGGGCGAGCTCCTCGCCGAAATCGGTGGCATCGACCACGGGGCGGATCTCGATCTCGCTCGGCCCGGGCATCGGATTGGGGCAGCGCTTCACCCAGGCGACCGCCTCGTCCATGTCCTTGACCTCCCAGAGCCAGAAGCCGGCGACCAGTTCGCGCGTCTCGGCGAAAGGGCCGTCGATGATGGAGCGGTTGGGGCCGTCGAAGGCCACGCGCTTGCCGGCGGACGAAGGCTTCAGCCCGTCGCCGGTCAGCAGCACACCGGCGCTGATCAGCTCCTCGTTGTACTTGCCCATGGCCTCGAGCAGCTCGGCCGAGGGGATGGCGCCGGCTTCGCTGTCCTTGGTCGCCTTGACCATGACCATCACACGCATCGTCTCGTCTCCTTGTCTTCCGGAGAGGCCCCGATGGCCTTCCTGCCCCTACGACGAGCGAGCATCGCCGGGATCGACATGGCACGCGAAATTTTTTCGACCGAGGCACGGTGGAGGGCCGACAGCGGGTCACCGTCGCCCGGGCGGGTGACAATCCCGGCCGCCTCGCCGTAAACTGAGGGGTCCGCAACTGGCGACGGGAGGGAGGACATGCAGGACATCTTCGGCGACGAGCCGCGCAAGGGTCCCCTCGGCAAGAGTCCCCTCGCTCACGAGATCGGGCAGGATCTGTCGGCGCTGTCGCTCGACGAGCTCGAGGACAGGATCACGCTGCTCAAGGCGGAGATTGCCCGGCTCGAGGGGATGAGAGAGGCGAAGCAGGCTTCACGGCAGGCGGCGAACGCCTTCTTCCGCTGATCCATTCTGGATGATGGATCAGCCTGTGCCGTAGCGGGACGCGAGCGCCCTCGCTGGCACGCCGCAGCTTAACGGAGCGTTAAGGTTTCCGATTTATAACGGCAGCTATCCAGTCTTCTGGATGCCGAGTGGCTCCTGTCCACTCTGTTTGACGCCTCCCTGTTATCACTTCGGGCCGCCCCTCGGGCGGCTCTTTTTTGATACCCGCGCGGCGGGGCCGGGCGCCGGAAGCGCCAGGGAAATCTGATCAACACAAGAGGCTTGATCACCATTTCCGCTGCCGTGGATCGGTGAGGCCGACGTCGGGGCCGCTCCGCATGCATGCTCTTAAATTCTGCCGCTTTCTCTCCATCGGCAGTTTCGTTAACCTATTGCTGAGGTGATTGGCGGCAAACTTGCAGCGTGTCTCCCGCAACGAGTGCAACGTTCCATTTCGGAGCAGCATGGTGGCGGAACCGAGGGAGGCGCGAGGAACCATGAGCGAACAGAGCAAGCTCCGCAGCGAGCACAACGACGATACGGCCCCCATTCCCTTCGGGCGCAGCTTCGTGGCTTCCGAGGCTTTTCGGTTGCTGTTCCGCGAGGGTATGGACCTGATCGAGGAATCGGCTGCCTATCTCGACGGGCCGGGCCGCGAGGAGAGCCGCCAACTGCAGAGGCAGGCAGCGCTCGCCTATGCCGCCGAGAGCATGCGGCTGACGACACGCCTCATGCAGGTCGCGTCCTGGCTGCTGCTGCAGCGCGCGGTGGCGGAAGGGGAACTGACGCCCGAGCAGGCGATGCAGGAAAAGCACAAGGTCAAGCTGACCTGGCAGAATTCACCGACGTCGGACGATCTGGTCTCGCTCCTGCCCGAGCGCATGCGCGAGCTCATCGACCATTCGCTGCGCCTGCAGGAGCGCGTGCTGCATCTCGACGCGCTCCTGAGCGGGGAAAGTCTGCTTACCTCGTCGACGAGCCCGGTCGCCCTGCAGCTCGGGCGTCTGCAGTCGGCCTTTTCCCGGCACTGATCACGACAGCCTCCCCGCGACAAGCAAAAGCCCCGGCGGCAGCGCCGGGGCTTTGCATTTGGGGAGAGAGGCGGAAGGCTCCGCCCCGCCCTTACTTCTTGCCGAAGCTGAGGCCGGCGAAACGGTTGTTGAAGCGCGAGACACGGCCGCCGCGGTCGAGCAGCTGCTGCGAGCCGCCGGTCCAGGCCGGATGGGTGCGCGGATCGATGTCGAGGTTCAGCACGTCGCCTTCCTTGCCGTAGGTCGAGCGCGTGACATATTCCGTGCCGTCGGTCATCACGACCTTGATGAAGTGGTAATCGGGATGCGTATCGCTTTTCATGGCGGTGTCCTTGTCCAACACTGCGCCGCACGCCTCGCGCCGGCAGCAGCGCATCGTGACGACGACGGATATTCCTGAAAGGTCGCGACCCTATAGCGCAGCGCCAAGTCGGACACAAGCAGGGCAGAAAGGCCAAAATCGCCGCGGGCGATCCGGCGAGGAGGAAAGGACGGGACGATGGCAGCGGGCAGGGGCCGCATGCGGATGGAGGGCGAAGCCGCGGACGGCGGGGCGGCGGGCGAGGGAAGGGGCGAGCGCGCGCCGATGGCGGCGCTGAAGCCGCTGGTGCCCTTCGCGCTCGCCTACCGTGGCCGCATCGCGGCGGCTCTCGTGGCGCTCGTCGTTGCTGCGGGCGCGACGCTTGCGCTGCCGCTGGCGGTGCGGCGAGTGATCGACGGCGGCTTCTCCGACCCCGACAGCGGCATGATCAATGCCTATTTCGGCATGCTCGTCATCGTCGTCGCCGTGCTCGCCGTCGCGAGCGCGGCCCGCTACTACATCGTCACGACGCTCGGCGAGCGCGTGGTGGCGGACCTGCGCACGGCTGTCTTCCGCCATCTCCTGTGGCTCGATCCCGGCTTCTACGACAGTGCGCGCAGCGGCGATCTCGCCTCGCGCCTCGCCGCCGACACGACGCAGATCAAGGCCGCATTCGGGGCGAGTGCCTCGATCGCGCTGCGCAACCTCTTTCTCTTCATCGGCGCGGCGACCATGATGGTGGTGACGAGCCCGCGTCTGTCGGCCCTCGTCCTCGCCGCCATCCCGGTCATCGTCCTGCCGCTGGTCGCCTCGGGGCGCAGCGTGCGCCGGCGCTCGCGCGCCGCGCAGGACAGGTTGGCCGACGCCTCCGCCTTCGCCACAGAGGCGGTCGGCGCCATCCGCACCATGCAGGCCTTCGGCGTCGAGGCAGCGACCGCCCGGCGCTACAAGGCGGCCGCCGAGGACGCCTTCGAGGCCGCGCGCGCCTCCATCCGCGCCCGTGCCTATCTCACCGCCGTCGCGCTCTTCCTCATCGCGGCGAGCGTCGTCGCCGTGCTGTGGTACGGCGCGCAGGACGTGCTCGGCGGCCGCATGAGCGCTGGGCGGCTGTCCCAGTTCGTGCTTTACGCGGTTTTCGCCGCCGGCGCGCTCGGCGAGCTCAGCCAGGTCTGGGGCGAGGTATCCCAGGCGGCAGGTGCGGCGGGCCGCCTGTCGGAGTTGCTCGCCACGCGTGCGAGCGTCGCCTCGCCCGCCTCGCCGGTTGCCCTGCCGCAGCCGCCGCGTGGCACGGTGGCCTTCGAGAACGTGTCCTTCGCCTATCCGAGCCGGCCCGAACGCTCGTCGCTGCATGCACTCGACTTCTCGGTTGCGGCGGGCGAGCGCGTTGCCATCGTCGGGCCGTCGGGTGCCGGCAAGACCACGGTGTTCCAGCTCATCCTGCGGTTCTACGATTGCCAGGGCGGCAGGGTGCTGGTCGATGGCGTCGACGTGCGCCGCGCGGACCTTGCGGCGCTGCGCAGCCGTATCGCCTATGTGCAGCAAGAGGCGGTCATCTTCGGCGCGAGTGTCGCCGACAACATCCGCTACGGCCGCCCTGATGCCTCCATGGAAGAGGTGCGCCGTGCAGCGGAGTTCGCGGCCGCCGACGCCTTCATCACGGCCCTGCCGCAGGGCTACGACACCATGCTCGGCGAGCGCGGCGTCACGCTCTCGGGCGGCCAGCGCCAGCGCCTCGCCATCGCCCGCGCCGTCCTGAAAGACGCGCCGATCCTCCTGCTCGACGAGGCCACGTCGGCGCTCGATGCCGAGAGCGAGCGCCTCGTGCAGGCAGCGCTCGACCGGCTGATGCAGGGCCGCACCACGATCGTCGTCGCCCACCGCCTCGCGACTGTCCAGTCCGCCGACCGCATCCTCGTCATGGACGAGGGGCGCATCGTGGAGGAGGGCACGCACGCGACGCTTGCGGTGCGGGGCGGTCTTTATGCCAAGCTCGCCCGCCTGCAGTTCGGCGACGTGCCGGCCGAGGTGCTCGCTGCGAAGTAGATTTTTGGAGCGGAGAAGGGCGGCCTCTTCTCCCTCCCCCCACGAAGTGGCGGGGAGGGTCGGGGTGGGGGGTGGTTCAGCAGGCAGGCGGCAGCGAATTCGGGGACGAGGGTAACGGATGCGCCGCTCAGGCGGCGCCGCCCGCCCCTGGCCCCTCCCCGCCGCAAGCGGGGGGAGGGGGACGGGTTGCTCCAGGCCCTCCAGTTCCTCCTATGCCGACCGTCACCGCTCGGTGAGCTTCAGCTCGATGCGGCGGTTGCGACGGAAGGCGTCTTCGGTGTCGCCGAGCTCGATGGGCTGGAATTCGCCGAAGCCGGCGGCGAGCAGGTGCTGGGGCGGCACGCCCTTCTCGACGAGATATTGCACCACGGAGATGGCGCGCGCCGCCGACAGGGCCCAGTTGGACTTGTACTGGCCGGTGCCTGACAGGGGGCGCTTGTCGGTGTGCCCGTCCACGCGCAGCACCCACGGGATGTCGGGCGGGATCTCGCGGGCGAGCTCGAGCACCGCGCTTGCAATCTTGTCGAGCTCGGCCGTTCCCGCGGGCAGAAGCGTCGCCTGACCGGTATCGAACAGCACCTCGGATTCGAACACGAAGCGATCACCGACGACTCGAATGTCCGAGCGGTTGCCGAGAATCTGCCGCAGGCGCCCGAAGAAGTCGGAGCGGAAGCGGGCAAGTTCCTGTACCCGCTGGGCAAGCGCGGTGTTGAGGCGCGAGCCGAGGTCGGCGATGCGAGCCTGGGACTGCTTGTCGCGGGCCTCCGACGCCTCCAGCGCCTCCTCCAGTGCTGCCAGTTGCCGGCGCATGGCGGCAAGCTGCTGGTTGAGCAGTTCGACCTGGGCAAGGGCGCGCGCGGAAATGTCCCGTTCTGCTGACAGCGCGCCTTCCAGTTCGCCGATGCGCCGGTTCGCCGCGTCGCCCTCGGCCGTACCGCTCGTGAGCAGGCCGGAGAGGCGGTTGCGCTCGGCTTCGCTCGCCGACAGCGTCGACTGGAGGACGGAGAGATTGTCCTGCAGCTCCTTCTTCGAGCCGCGCTCCAGGGCGAGAAGTTCGGTCAGCTCGGCGATCTGCTGGTTGAGCCGTTGCAGTGCGGTGTCCTTGCCCGAGATCTCCTGAGACAGGAAGAACTGCAGCAGCATGAAGACCGACAAGAGGAAGATGATGGCGAGAACCAGCGTCGACAGCGCGTCGACAAAGCCGGGCCAGTAATCGATCCGGCGGTCTGACCGGCGGGCGCGGGACAGGGCCATGCTAGTCGATCCGCGCGCGCTCGGCATTCAGGCGCTCGAGCAGCAGCTTGATCTCGCGCTGGTGGCTCGCCTGAGCCTCCACCCAGTCGCGGATCATCTGCTGCTCGGTGCGCATGTGCTGGACGAGGCCCTGAATGCCCTCCGCGAGATTGGCCATGGCATGGGTGGCGGCCCGCCCGCTCTGGCCCTCGCTGACGGCGGTGGTGAGCCGCTCCAGCGCCGCTGCGACATCCTGCCCGGCGGCAAGGGCCGGCGTGCCGGGCATGGCATCAAGCGTGACGTCGGCGACGGAGGCCGCGAGCCAGTCCTCCAACTCGGTGTAGAAGCGGTTCTGCGCCTGGCCCGCCTGAAGGTCGAGGAAGCCGAGAACGAGTGAGCCGGCGAGGCCGAAGAGCGAGGACGAGAAAGAAATGCCCATGCCGCCGAGTGGCGCGGCGAGGCCTGCCTTGAGCTCGTCGAAGAGGGCGCTCGCCTCCCCGCCGGTGCGCATGGACTGGATGACCTTGCCCACCGAGCTCACGGTCTCGAGCAGGCCCCAGAAGGTGCCGAGCAGGCCGAGGAAGACGAGCAGCCCGGCGAGATAGCGCGTGATGTCGCGGCTCTCGTCGAGGCGCGCGGCGATGGAATCGAGTATGGCCCGCAGGGTCGCCGTGGGCACGCCGCCGCGGCCGAAGCGGTCGCCGATCAGCGTCGCCATGGGTGCGAGCAGCACCGGCATGTCGGTGAGGGCGACGCCCTCGCCGCTGCGGCGCAGGTTGTTGACCCAGCGCACCTCCCGGAAGAGCCGGGCTACCTGCCGCAGGGCGAGCACGATGCCGATGAGCAGCACCCCAAGGATGATGCCATTCAGCGCCGGGTTGGTGAGGAAGGCCGACCAGATCTGGCGGTAGAGCACGAAGGCGAGGAAGCCCACCAGAATGAGGAAGACGCCCATGCGGACCAGGTAGATCCGGGGGGAGGAAAGCTTGAGGGAATCGCCGGCCGCCATCTCAAACCATCGGGTTGTGTCCGAAGGGACTATACACCCATGTTCGCCGGGGAATACCCGGCGATCAAGCCGGCACGCGTTGCGCGGCGTGCCGACAATGGCCCTTCGTCGCACGTCTTGTCGGCATCTTCGTGACTGTGCCGCAAGCTCACCGCGACCTGTCAGCGATCGCTCAGGCGCGTGCGCTCTTCAGCACGTCGAGCAGCTCGCGGTGGAGTGTCTCGTTGCCGCAGGCAATGGAGCCACTGGCGATGGGGTTGACGCCGCCGTCGGCGTCGCTGGCGAAGCCGCCCGCCTCGCGCAGGATGGCGAGACCGGCCGCCATGTCCCACGAGTTGAGGCCGCGCTCCCAGAAGATGTCGAGCCGCCCGCAGGCGACATAGGCGATGTCGAGCGCGGCCGAGCCCGAGCGGCGCACGCCGGCGGCGCGCACGGAGACGGCGGCAAGCTCGCGGATGAGCTGGCCATGGCCGCTCTTGCCCAGGTGCGGGATGCCGCAGCCGACAAGGGCCTGGGGCATCTCGCGCCGGGCCGAGACGCGGACGCGCCTGTTGTTGAGGAAGGCACCCTTGCCCTTCTCGGCGACAAACATCTCGTCCTTGATCGGGTCGTAGATGACTCCGGCCACCAGTTGCTCGTCGCGCTCGAGGCCGACCGAGATGGCGAAGTGCGGGAAGCCGTGCAGGAAATTCGTCGTGCCGTCGAGCGGATCGATGTGCCAGCGGTGGCTCTTGTCGCTTCCCTCGACGATGCCGCTTTCCTCCATCACGAAGCCATAGCCGGGGCGGGCCTTCTCCAGCGCCTCGCGCAGCGTCTTCTCCGCCTTGCGGTCGGCGGCGGAAACAAAGTCGCCCGGCCCCTTCAGCGTGACCTGCAGCGCCTCGACCTCGCCGAAGTCGCGCTTGAGCGAGCGAGCCGCCTTCATGACGGCGTCGGTCATCACGGTGATGAGGGGAGAGCGGATCATGCCTTGGGGTCTTTCGTCACTGGAATGGCGGCCGGGCGGCGGGTTTGCCCTCGCTGCGCGGCGGGGTCAAGGGCCGATGCCGAATTCGAGGCGTTCGGCCCGTTCATGGGCGGTGTCGGCGGCAGCCTTGCGCTGCGCATCGGTGAGGGTCTTGAGGGTATCGTCGAGCCAGCTGTCCGCGAGGCCCGCCTGCGCGGCCAGCATGTGCCAGGCGGCGGCCTCGACCAGGTCCGTCGGGCGGCCGCGACCGGCAGCGAGGATGCGCGCCAGGCGGTTCTGGGCGATGGGATTGCCGCGCCAAGCCGCTCGCTCGAACCAGCGCGCCGCCTCTTCCTCGCTGCGTGCGGTGCCATCGCCGTTGAAAAGCGCGATGGCATATTCCACCTGGGCCGGCAGGTTGCCGTTGTCGGCCGCCCGCGCCAGCCAGTTGGCCATCCTGATGCGGTCGACGGGCACGCCTCTGCCTTCGCGATAGAGTACCGCGAGCGCATATTGGGCATCGGCGATCTCGGCCTGAGCCGCCCGCTCGAGCAGGGCGACGGCCCGTTCGTCGCCGCCTTCGGTGCGACGCGGCAGCAGCAACAGGGCGAGGTTGTAGGATGCGACCGGGTGGCCCTTGGCGGCAGCCTGTTCGAGCAGCGTCTCGGCCTGCGCCCGGTTCTTCGGGAGCCCCAGTCCATCCATGGCCAGCATGGCGAGGGCGAAAGTGGCGTTGGCATCGCCTTTTTCGTGGGCAAGCCGGTACCAGGAGGCGGCCTCCGCGAAGTCCTGCGGCACGGCAAGGCCTTGCGCATAGAGCTCGCCGAGCAGTGTCATGGCGGCCGTGTCGTTGCGATTGGCTTCCACACGCGCCGTCGCATATTTCAGGGCCGAGACATAAAGCCCGCGCTGGTAGGCGCCATAGGCGAGATCCGTGCGGTCGCTCGGCAGCGTCGGAATGAGAGGGGTGCTCTGCGGTGTCGGCAGCTGGGGAGCGCGTCCGGCCTCGGCCGGCGCTGCGCCTTCCGCAGGAGCGGGCAACGTTGGCGATGCGGCCGGCTGCGCGATGGCAGCGGTGGGGAGGAGGAGCGCGGCAAGAGCGACCGCCAGGCGCAACCTCATCGCTGCGGCACCTCGGCGGAGGCGAGCGCCCCGAGCGCGCAAGCCACGGCCTTGGCCGGCCCCTCGGGCGCGGACCAGACCGCATCGCCCACCGCGACGAACTCGACCCCTGTCTCCGCGAGCGGCGTTACGTCCTCGAGCGCCGGCGCGAAGGCGACGCAAGGCACGGCAAAGATCTCCGCCCACCAGGCCGCACGCTCCATCACCTGCGCGAAGGGGGGCAGGGTGGCATTGGGCAGCGGCTCGCCGAACATGACGTAATCGATGTCCATCTCGCCGGCGACCATGGCATCATGCTTGCTGCGCAACCCACCGATACCGACGATACGATCCGGTTTCATGGCCTCGAGCGCCTCGCGGGCCGCCTCGACCTCGGCGGGCGAGCCGGTGCCCGCGATGTGAACGCCGTCCGCCCCGCCGCGCATGGCGATGACAGGGGCGCCCGAGACGACGACGGCGGCGCCCTCGTTCTGGGCGATGGGCGCGAGCGCCTTCACCTGCTTGATGGCCGTCCGCTCGTCGCTCGCGGCGAGCCGCAGCAGCACGGCCGCGATGTCGCCGACCCTGCAGGCCGCTTCGAGCTGTGGCGCGAAGGCCTCGACATCGGTCACGAGGGGCGAGACGAGATAGAGACGGGGCGTGAAGTCGGACATGGCCGTTGAGGTACCCGAGTAACGAGAGCCATGCCGGTCCGATTGCAGGACAATCGACCGGCATCGGCTCCAAGGCGGCGTCGTCCGCGCCGGCTGCCGGCAGCGCGAGGTCGCGGGGAAGGACTCTAGAGCGCCGTGCCTGAAAGTGGAAACCTGTTTTTGAAACACCGAGGGCCGCCGTGCGGCGACCCTCGCGTCCTGCTCCGGTCCGGGAACCGGCCGGGCATGGATCAGGCGATCTTCGGGGCGATCTCGCCGGAGCGGTAGCGCTTGGCCATCTCGGACAGGGAGACGGGCTTGATCCTGCCGGCCTGGCCCGCCGTGCCGAACTGCTCGAGGCGCTCCTTGCAGAGCTTGGTCATCGCCTCCATCGCCGGCTTCAGATATTTGCGCGGGTCGAACTCGCCCGGGTTCTCGGTGAGGATGCGGCGGATCTGGCCGGTCATCGCCATGCGGTTGTCGGTGTCGATGTTGATCTTGCGCACGCCGTGCTTGATGCCGCGCTGGATCTCTTCCACCGGCACGCCCCAGGTCTGGGGCATCTTGCCGCCGTACTTGTTGATGATGTCCTGCAGTTCCTGCGGCACGGAGGAGGAGCCGTGCATGACGAGGTGCGTCTCGGGCAGGCGGCGGTGGATCTCCTCGATCACGTGCATGGCGAGGATAGCCCCATCCGGCTTGCGCGTGAACTTGTAGGCGCCGTGCGAGGTGCCCATGGCGATGGCGAGCGCATCGACCTGAGTCTCCTTGACGAACTTCACCGCCTCGTCCGGGTTCGTCAGCAGCTGGTCGTGGCTGAGCTTGCCCTCGGCGCCGTGGCCGTCCTCCTTGTCGCCCATGCCCGTTTCGAGCGAGCCGAGCACGCCGAGCTCGCCCTCCACCGAGACGCCGCCGTAATGGGCCATCTCGGTCACCCGGCGGGTGATGCCGACGTTGTAGTCCCAGTCGGCCGGCGTCTTGCCGTCCTCCTTCAGCGAGCCGTCCATCATCACGGAGGTGAAGCCGTGCTGCATGGCGGTGACGCAGGTTGCTTCGTTGTTGCCGTGGTCGAGATGCATGCACACGGGGATGTGCGGGTAGAGCTCGACGAGCGCGTCGATGAGGCGGGCGAGCACCACGTCGTTGGCATACTGGCGGGCGCCGCGACTCGCCTGGATGATGACGGGCGCATCGACGGCATCGGCCGCCGCCATGATGGCGAGGCCCTGCTCCATGTTGTTGATGTTGAAGGCCGGCACGCCGTAGCCGTATTCGGCAGCGTGGTCGAGCAACTGACGCAGGGTGATGCGAGCCACTGTACTTCTCCGCTAGACTGGCCGGGCGGGCGTTGGTTGCCCGCCTCGTTATGGTTGCCGGGCCTTAGCCGGCGCGCAAGGCCTCGACACCGGGCAGGGCCTTGCCTTCCATCCACTCGAGGAAGGCGCCCCCCGCCGTCGAGACATAGGAAAAGGCTTCCGCGACGCCCGCGTGATTCAGCGCTGCGACCGTATCGCCGCCGCCGGCCACCGACACGAGCTTGCCGCCCGCTGTGCGCTCCGCAGCATAGCGAGCGGCTGCGACCGTGCCGGCGTCGAAAGGTGTCAGCTCGAAGGCGCCGAGCGGGCCGTTCCACACAAGGGTCGCAGCATCGTCGATGGCGGCGCGTACGCGCTCAATCGACTGCGGGCCGATGTCGAGGATCATGCCATCCTCTGGGATGGCGTCGAGGCCATAGGCTTGCGAAGGGGCGTTGGCCTCGAAATGCCAGGCCACCACCGCATCGACCGGCAGGATGATGGCGCAGTTGTGCGCCGACGCCTTCTCCATGATCTTCAAGGCCGTCGTCGCCAGATCCTTCTCGGCCAGCGACTTGCCCACGGCGACACCCTGGGCGTGCAGGAAGGTATTGGCCATGCCGCCGCCGATGACGAGAGCATCGACCTTGGTGACGAGATTCTCCAGGAGGTCGATCTTCGACGATACCTTGGCGCCGCCGACGATGGCGACGACGGGTCGCTTCGGTGCTTCCAGCGCCTTGGCCAGGGCCTCGAGTTCGGCTTGCATCGTGCGTCCGGCATAGGCCGGCAGCACATGGGCGAGCCCTTCGGTGGAGGCGTGCGCCCGGTGGGCAGCGGAGAAGGCGTCGTTGACGTAAAGATCGCCGTTGGCGGCGAGCGCCTTCACGAAATCAGTGTCGTTCTGCTCCTCGCCCGCGTGGAAGCGGGTGTTCTCGAGAAGGACGATATCGCCATCCTTCAGGGCGTCGACGGCCTCGGTCGCCGCCTCGCCGATGCAGTCCTCGGCGAAGGCCACCCGCCGGCCGATGTGCTCGGCGACCGCGGCCGCGACCGGGCGCAGGCTGTCCTTGGGCTCGGGCTTGCCCTTCGGGCGGCCGAAATGGGCGAGCAGCACCACGCGGCCGCCGTTGTCGGCGATCTCGCGAATGGTTGGCACGACCCGCTCGATGCGGGTGGCGTCGCTCACGCGGCCATTCTCCATCGGCACGTTGAGGTCGACGCGCAACAGGACGCGCCTGCCCTTCACCTGCGCTTCATCGAGCGTGCGAAAGCTCCGGGTTCCAGGGCTCGATGTCCCATGGCTCATAATCCAATGCCTCCGGGCAGGAATTTGATGAGGGCGACGGTGAAGCTCGCGGCGAGTACCGCCGCGATGACCGCCGCGACGATGAGGGCGGAATAGCCCGGCAGCCGGGCGACGCGATCGTGCAGCGCGGCAAGGTCGCTCTGGCGGGCGAGTTCGCCAGAGAGGTTCGAGGTCGCCTGCACCTTGTCGTCGAGCCGCAGCATCAGCGCCTCACTGCGGGCGTGCTTCTCCTCGAGCCGTGCCGCCTTTTCCTCGATGCGGGCGAGCTGCTCCGCCAGGGAGCGGGCGCTCGGGGTGGCGGGGGGCGCCGGCGGGTCCTCGACGGGTGCGGGGGGAGCAGCCGGGGGCGGGGCTGGCGCAGGGGCTGGCTCGGCAGGGGGCGCGGCCGGCTCGGCATCAGGGGCTGATTGAGGCAGAAAGGGTTCAATGCGTTGGCCACCTGTGTCGCTCATTGCGGTCTCCAGCTCGCCCCCCGCCGACCCCCTCAAGTAACGCGGGACGCGGAGCTTGGGTCCGCGTCCCGATGCATTTCAGGCCAGCTTGCCCATTGCAACGGCCGTGTCGGCCATGCGGTTGGAGAAGCCCCACTCGTTATCGTACCAGGACATGACGCGCACGAGCGTGCCTTCCATCACCTTCGTCTGGTCGAGGGCGAAGGTGGAGGAGTGGCTGTCGTGATTGAAGTCGACCGAGACGTTGGGGCTCGCCGTGAAGTTGAGGATGCCCTTCAGCTCCTGCGCGGCGGCGCGCTTGATGGCCTCGTTGACCTCGTCCTTGGTCGTCGCCTTGCGGGCGATGAACTTGAAGTCGATGACCGAGACGTTCGGCGTCGGCACGCGGATGGAGACACCGTCGAGCTTGCCGTTGAGCTCGGGCAGCACGAGGCCGACGGCCTTGGCGGCACCGGTCGAGGTCGGGATCATGCTGAGGGCCGCAGCGCGGGCGCGGTAGAGGTCCTTGTGCATGGTGTCGAGCGTCGGCTGGTCGCCCGTGTAGGCGTGCACCGTGGTCATGAAGCCTTTCTCGATGCCGACGGCATCGTTGAGCACTTTCGCCACCGGCGCGAGGCAGTTCGTGGTGCAGGACGCGTTGGAGACGACGAGATGGTCCTTCGCCAGCTTGTCATGGTTAACGCCGTAGACGACCGTGAGGTCCGCGCCGTCGGCCGGGGCCGAGACGAGCACGCGCCGGGCGCCGGCGTCGAGATGGGCCCTTGCCTTGTCCTTCGAGGTGAAGATGCCCGTGCACTCGAGGGCGATGTCGACGCCGAGGTCCTTGTGCGGCAGCTCGGCCGGATTGCGGATGGCGGTGACCTTGATGGGGCCGCGGCCCACGTCGATCGTGTCGCCGTCGACCTTAACCTCGGCCGGAAAGCGGCCGTGAACCGAATCGAAGCGCAGCAGGTGGGCGTTGGTCTCCACTGGCCCGAGGTCGTTGATGGCGACGACCTCGATATCCTTGCGCCCGCTCTCGATGATGGCACGCAGGATGTTGCGGCCGATGCGTCCGAAACCGTTGATGGCTACCCGAACCGTCATGGTATCACTCCCTCGATCTGTTGCCGTGAGACACGGCGCGTTCGGCGAAACTGAGGCGAAGCGTGCCTGCTCAGGCGGTGTGCCTGGCAAGGACGTGCTCGACGACGGCCTCGGCCGTGATGCCGAAATGCTTGTACAGCTCCTTGTACGGGGCGCTGGCGCCGAAGCCCGACATGCCGACGAAGATGCCGTCGGGGCCGATCACCGCATCCCACCCGAAGCGGACGGCGGCCTCGACGGCGACCTTGATCCGCGCATTGCCGATGACGTCGCGGCGCACATCCTCGGGCTGGGCGAGGAAGAGATCGAGCGACGGCACGGAGACGACGCGGGCGGCGATGCCGCGCTCGGCGAGCAGCGACTGGGCGGCGACGGCGATCTCGACTTCGGAGCCCGAGGCGAAGAGGCTGACGACGGCCTCGCCCTCGGCGGCGGCGAGTTCGTAAGCGCCGGTGGCGCACATGTTCCAGTCCGTGAAGGCCGTGCGCTGGGCCGGGAGGTTCTGGCGCGTCAGCGCGAGGACCGTCGGGCCGTCGCGCCGCTCGAGCGCCAGCTGCCAGCACTCCAGCGTCTCGACGGCATCGGCCGGGCGGAAGACGCGCATGTTGGGCATGGCGCGCAGGCTCGCGAGGTGCTCGACCGGCTGGTGCGTCGGCCCATCCTCGCCGAGGCCGATCGAATCGTGCGTCATGACGTAGATGGCCTGCGTGCCCATGAGGGCGGCGAGGCGCATCGCCGGGCGCGCATAATCGGCGAAAACGAGGAAGGTACCGCCGGCCGGGATGAAGCCGCCGTGCAGCGAAAGCCCGTTCATGGCCGCGGCCATGCCGTGTTCGCGGATGCCGTAGTGGATGTAGCGGCCGCCGTAATTGCCGGCACTGACCGCGGCGAGGTTCTTGGTGCGCGTGTTGTTGGAGGGGGTCAGGTCGGCGGAGCCAAGGACCAGTTCGGGCACCGCTTCCGTCAGAACCGCAAGCGCTGTCTCACTCGCCTTGCGGGTGGCGAGCGTCGGGGCCATCTCCACGAGTTCCCGCTTCAGCCGTGCGACGGCCTCGTCGAGGCCGGCGAGCGGCGTGCCAGTGATGCGGCGGGAGAATTCCTCACGCAGTTCGGTGTCCATGGCGGCGAGGCGGGCCTGCCAGGCTTCGCGTGTCGCGCGGCCGCGCTCGCCGATGGCGAGCCAGGCGGAGCGGATGTCCTCGGGGATCTCGAAGGCGCCGTATTGCCAACCGAGGCGCTGCTTGGCCCCGCCGAGTTCCTCGGCGCCGAGCGGTTCGCCGTGTGCCTTGGAGGTGCCGGCCTTGTTCGGAGCGCCATAGCCGATGGTGGTGCGGCAGGCGATGAGCGTAGGGTATTCGCTGTTGCGGGCGGCAGAGATCGCATCGGCGATGGCCTGCGGGTCATGCCCGTCAACGCGGACCGTTGCCCAGCCGGCCGCCTCGAAGCGCTTCAGCTGGTCGACGGAATCGGCGAGCGACAGCGGCCCGTCGATCGAGATGCCGTTGTCGTCGAAGAGGACGATGAGGCGGTTGAGCCTGAGGTGGCCGGCGAGCGCGATGGCCTCCTGGCTGACGCCCTCCATGAGGTCGCCGTCGGAGGCGAGCACATAGGTATAGTGATCGACAAGGTCGTCGCCGAACTGGGCGTTGAGCATGCGCTCGCCGAGTGCCATGCCGACTGCTGTGGCAATCCCCTGGCCGAGGGGGCCGGTGGTCGTCTCGACACCGGAGGTGATGAAGTTCTCGGGATGGCCCGGCGTCTTGGAGCCGAGCTGGCGGAAGCGCTTGATCTCGTCGAGCGTCACATCCGTGTTGCCCGTGAGGTGCAGCAGCGAGTAGATGAGCATCGAACCGTGACCGGCCGACAGGACGAAGCGGTCGCGGTCGGGCCAGCGCGGATCGGCCGCGTCGAACTTCAGGAAGCGCGAGAAGAGGACGGTGGCGATGTCTGCCGCCCCCATGGGCAGGCCGGGATGGCCGGATTTGGCCTGTTCCACGGCGTCCATGCTGAGGGCGCGGATGGCATTGGCAAGGCGGGCGTGCTCGACAGGAGAAGTCACTGGATCGTTTCCGGTACGCTCGAAACCAGGGTCTGACTGCGCGTTCGACGCCGCTTCCGACGTGGGCCGGCACAGCCGCGGGGGGCGCGGGCTTGATAGCAGGTCATCTTTGCGAGTCAATGGAACGACGGCCGGCATGCGATTCCCCGCGCCGCCGACAGTCATCGGGTGAGATCATGGCGCGATCGCAGGCAATGCTCAATGCAGCTCTCGAGCGGCTGGAGGCGGCCGTCTCGGGGCTCGAGCGCGCGGCAGCACGGCGGCTCGAGCTGGAACAGCGGCGCGGCGACCTCGAGACCGAGCTGTCGCTGATGCAGGACGACAGGGCGCGGCTCGCCGTCGAACTCGACGGGGCGCTCGCCCGGCTGGAGCGCCTGGAGGCGGCGGCGGATGACGTGTCGCGGCGGGTCGAGCGTGCTATGGGGGCGGTCAGAACGGTCATGGGGGCCGAAAGCCAGCCTTGAAGCCAAGAGGTAAGGGTAATGCCGCAGGTTTCCGTCACCATCGCCGGGCGTCTCTACCGCATGGCCTGCGGGGAGGGCGAGGAGGCGCATATCGAGGGGCTCGCCGCCACCCTCGACGGGCGCATCGAGGAAATGCGCACGGCCTTCGGCGAGATCGGCGACATGCGCCTGCACGTCATGGCCGCGCTCACCATCGCTGACGAGCTGAGCGAGGCGAAGCGGGCCCTGGCGCGGCTGGAGAATGAGGTCGCCACGCTGAAGGACGCCGTGGGCGCGGGCGACGAGCGGATAGGTGTGATCGAGGAGCGGCTTGCGGAGGCCGTCTCGACGCTCGCCGAGCGCGTCGAGCGCGTGACGAAGTCGCTGACGCCCCCGGCGCAGCCGAGCCAGCCGGGTTGAACGAGGCGGCTTTCGGCAGAGCACGCGGGCCTCTAGCAATCTTTCCGACGCCGGCCTATGTTTGCCGCGCGGTGCTGCGGGGTGCGTCAGGAGAACATATCCCCGGGGCCTTATCGATCCTAACGGGAGCTGTTCCTTGCCTTGTCCGTGGACTCGGCGACACGGCGCCCACCTACGTTGTAGGTTTCCCGGGATCGATCCTCCAACGGCCATCGTGGCTCCGCACTGTCTTCATCCGCCGGCGAGGCCAGTCGACGCGTGCACGCCCTTTCCGGTTCCCCCTCCAAGGAAGATCTGCGCCGGGCCGCCCTTGCCCGGCGGGATGAGGCGGCGCTCGACGTCGACACGATGCTGGAGGCGGCCGAGGCCCTGCGCGACAACGCGCTGACCCTGCCGGAACTCACCTGCCCCTTGACGGGCCCTGTGGCAGGCTACTGGCCGCTGCGCAGCGAGATCGATCCTCGCCCCATCCTGGAGATCCTGGCCGACCGGGGGGTCACGCTTGCCCTGCCGGTATGCTCGCCGCAAGGGCTGCTCTTCCGGGCATGGCAACCATGGCAGCCGCTGGTACCCGCCGGTTTCGGCACCCTGGGCCCGCCGGAGACGGCTGCGGAGGTGACGCCGCGCGTCCTCCTCGTGCCGCTCGCGGCCTTCGACAGGGCTGGTCATCGCATCGGCTACGGCAAGGGCCACTACGACGGGGCGATAGCCCGGCTCTCGGCAGCCGGGGCGTTGACGACGATCGGCCTGGCGCTCGCCTGCCAGGAGGTCGCGAGCGTGCCGGCAGAAAATCACGACCAGCGGCTTGACGTCGTCGTCACGCAAAGCGAAGTCATCCGCCCTCAGGCGGCCTGAGTGCCGCATGGAATCCGCATCCCGCCCGCAATCGGGGAGTTCACATGCGCCTTCTCTTCCTCGGAGATATCGTCGGCCGTCCGGGGCGCACGGCCGTCGTGGAGCGGCTGCCGCGCCTGCGCGAGCGCTGGAGCCTCGACCTCGTCGTCATCAACGGTGAGAACGCGGCCGGCGGTTTCGGCATCACCGAGGCGATCTGCGATGAGGTGCTCGCGGCCGGTGCCGACGTCATCACCCTCGGCAACCATTCCTTCGATCAGCGCGAGGCGCTCGTCTTCATCGAGCGCCAGCCGCGTCTCCTGCGCCCCGCCAACTATCCGCGCGGCACGCCCGGCCGCGGCGCCACCGTCGTCGAGGCCCGCAATGGCGCGCGCGTCCTCGTGATGAACGTGATGGGTCGGCTTTTCATGGATCCGCTCGACGATCCCTTCAACGTCGTGGCGCAGGAACTGGAAGCCTGCCCCCTGGGTGCGGCGTGCGACGCGGTCGTCATCGACATGCATGCCGAAGCGACGAGCGAGAAGCAGGGGCTCGCGGCCTTCGTCGACGGGCGCGCCAGCCTTGTCGTCGGCACGCATACCCACGTGCCGACCGCCGACGGGCGCGTCCTGCCCGGGGGCACGGCCTATCTCTCGGACGCCGGCATGTGCGGCGACTACGATTCCATCCTTGGCATGCAGAAGGACGAGCCGATCCGCCGCTTCCTCGAGAAGACGCCGGGCAGCCGGCTGGAGGCCGCGAGTGGCGAGGGCACGCTTGCCGGTATCGCCGTCGAGACCGACGATGCGACCGGCCTTGCCCACCGCGTGGCACATGTGCGCATCGGGCCACATCTTGCGCCGAGCGGGCCGGATTTCTGGGAATAGCCACGGCTGCGCCGCTTCCTTTATTTTCGGCGACAGGCGGCTTATAAGGCGCCCACTCATTCCAGACGGGGACGACCTCAGGGCGGCCGGGAGCGGCCCGTGGTGCCCCGCATCCGCCGGAGGACCGATGGCCGGACATTCGCAGTTCAAGAATATCATGCACCGCAAGGGCAAGCAGGACGCCATGCGGTCGAAGCTCTTTTCCAAGCTGGCGCGCGAGATCACCGTCGCCGCCAAGCTCGGCCTGCCCGTTCCAGCCATGAACCCGCGCCTGCGCGCGGCCATCTTGGCGGCGCGCGCGGAGAACATGCCGAAGGACAACATCGAGCGCGCCATCAAGAAGGCGAGCGGTGGCGACAGCGAGAACTACGAGGAAATCCGCTACGAGGGCTACGGGCCGGGCGGCGTCGCCGTCATCGTCGAGGCGATGACCGACAACCGCAACCGCACCGCCTCGGACGTGCGCTCCTACTTCACCAAGAGTGGCGGCAACCTCGCCGAGACGGGTGCCGTCTCCTTCATGTTCGATCGCGTCGGCTATGTCGCCTTCGCCGCCTCGGTGGCTTCCGCCGACGACATGCTGGAAGCGGCCATCGACGCCGGCGCCGACGACGTGGTCTCGGGCGAGGAGAGCCACGAGGTCTATTGCGAGCAGGGCGCCCTCAACGAGGTCTCCAAGGCCCTTGAGGAGAAGTTCGGCGAGCCGACGGCCTCCAAGCTCGTGTGGAAGCCGCAGAACACCATCGCCGTCGACGACGAGACGGGCGAGAAGCTGATGCGCCTCATCGGCACGCTCGAGGAACACGACGACGTGCAGAACGTCTTCGCCAATTTCGAGATCTCCGACAGCCTCCTGGCGAAGCTGAGCGCCTGATCGGGCGCGGCCGTGCGCCCGGCGCACGGCTGCTGCCCGCCGCGCGACGATGTGCGCCGCCCGACCAGCGGCTATGGATGCGCCACTTGTTACAGCGGCGTTCCGGAGGCGTGGATGGCGGTGCATACCGAGGGCGCGGTCGATGCTAACGCGGCGGCGCGCACCCCCGTGCGTGACGGGCGGCTCCTCGGCATCCTCGCCGCGCTCACCGCGATCTCCATCTGGGCCGGCTGGCAGATCGCCACGCGCCACAGCGCCTCGACCAGCCTGACGCCGTTCGATCTCGCCTTCCTGCGCTACGGCGTGGCGTCTCTACTGCTGGCGCCGGTTTTGCTGCGCAGCGGCCTCCTGCCCCGCAAGGCCAATCCCTGGACGATCGCCGCCATGGTGGCTGGCGCCGGCCTGCCGTTCGGGCTCGTTGCGATGGCCGGCGCGCGCCTGGCCCCGGTCGCCCACATGGGCGCCATCATGCCGACCACCGTGCCGATGTTCGTCATGCTCCTCGGCGCGCTGTGGTTCGGCGAGCGGGCGACCCGCGTCCATCTCGTCGGCTTTGCCCTCATCCTCGCCGGTGTCGCAGCCATCATCGGACCGAGCCTCGGCGACGCCGCCGGCAGCTGGCGTGGCGACCTGCTTTTCGTCTGCGGTGGCGCGCTGTGGGCGGTCTACACCTTCGGCATCCGGCAGAGCGGGCTGACCGGCTGGCAGGCGGCCGCCGTGCTCAACGCCTGGTCCTTCCTGCTGCTCCTGCCGATCTGGTATCTGTCCGGCGACAGCGGCTTCCTCACCGCTCCCTGGCAGGAACTCGCAATGCAGGTGCTGTGGCAGGGCGTCCTGTCCGGCGTCGTCGGCATCGCGGCCTATTCGCTCGCCGTGCGCCGCCTCGGCGTCACGGTGGCCGCGGCCTTCTCGGCACTCGTGCCGGCCATGTCCTCCTTCGGCGGCATGCTGCTCCTCGGCGAGCGTCTCACCCCGCTCGCCATCGGCGCCCTCGTGCTCGTCACCGCTGGCTTCCTCTTCGCGAGCGGCGCCGTCGGGGCACTGGCGGGCGTCGGCAGGCGGCGCGGGTAAAGAGGCTGGCCGTTCGCCCTTTGTTCGGCTAAAGCCGAAGGCATGGGCGTTGACGCGATTCGCATCCTCGGTATCGACCCCGGCCTGCGCAAGATGGGCTGGGGCGTCGTCGACATTGCCGGCACGCGCCTGTCCTTCGTTGCCTGCGGCTGCGTGACCTCCAACGGCGAATTGCCGCTCGCCGAGCGGCTGCGCGAATTGCACGACGGGCTCACGGCCATCGTGCGCGATCACGGGCCGGACGAGGTGGCGGTGGAAGAGACCTTCGTCAACAAGGATGCGCAGGCGACGCTGAAGCTCGGCCATGCGCGCGCCGTGGCGCTGCTGGTGCCGGCGCTCGCCGGCCTCGACGTCGCCGAATATGCGGCCAATCTCGTCAAGAAGACCGTCACGGGCGTCGGCCATGCCGAGAAGCGCCAGATCGCGGCAATGATCAAGGTGCTGCTGCCGAAGGCAGTGGCGACGACGGCGGATGCGGCCGATGCGCTCGCGGTCGCCATCACCCACGCCCAGCACCGGCAGGCACGGGCGCTGCGCAAGGCTCTTGCCCTATGATGACGGCACGATTCGACAGGCGGGTGCGGGCATGATCGGCAAGCTCAAGGGTGTCGTCGACAGTTACGGCGAGGACCACGTCATCCTCGACGTGCACGGCGTCGGCTATCTGGTGCACTGTTCCTCGCGCACGCTGCAGAACCTGCCGCCGGCCGGCGAGGCGGCAACCCTCGCCATCGAGACCATCGTGCGCGAGGACATGATCCGCCTCTACGGCTTCCGCAGCGACGCGGAGCGGGAATGGTTCCGCCTCTTGCAGACGGTTCAGGGTGTAGGGTCGCGCGTTGCGCTCGGCATCCTCTCGGTGCTCGACCCTGGCGCTCTCGCCTCGGCCGTCGGCATGGGCGACAAGGCCGCGATCGCACGCGCGCCTGGCGTCGGGCCGAAGCTCGCCGCCCGCCTCGTTGCCGAGTTGAAGGACAAGGCGCCGGTGTTCGGGGCGGTCGATCCGGCGGTCATCCGCCTTTCCGGGGCAGTGACGGACGGCGATGCGCCGGCGCCCGTGGCCGATGCCGTCTCGGCTCTGGTCAATCTGGGCTACGGGCAGCCGCAGGCGGCGGCGGCCGTTGCCGCGGCCCTCAAAGCGGCGGGAGAGGAGGCGCAGACCGCCACCCTCATCCGCCTCGGCCTGAAGGAGCTGGCGCGATGACGGGCGGCTTGGGCGCGACGGGTCTCAGCGGCTTTTCCTCTCCGGTGGCCGGCGCATGGCGGCCGGCAGGTCCTCACGAGAGGGAAGCGATCCCGCCTTCTTGCCGGGCGCGTAGAGCAGGTCGGGCGGCGGTGGGGGCGCGGGTTGCCATTCAGGTGAAAAGTCGGTGAAGGGCTGTGCGAGCGGCTTGCACGCGCCGCTGCGGAACGGAGCGCATTTTTCGGACGTCGTGGGGGGCGGCCTTCGGCAGCCACCGGGATCGCAGCGGTGATCAGGAATGCCGCAAGCGGGACATATCGACTCGAGATGCGATGAGAGGGCATGACCATCCCCTTAGGGAACAGTTGCGTGACGAGGGGCGGCAGCGGACGATCCGACCCGTTTGGCCGGCGTCACGGCCGGGGTATAGGCTCGTCTGGGAGCGGGGCCGACGCAGGGAACGACGAATGACTTGCAGGAGCAGCATCGGGGCGGCTCGGAGGGCGAGGGACCGGCGCGGCATCGACCGTGCGGTCGCGGCCGCTCCGATGCGCTGGGGAGGCATACAATGACGTCTCAGCGCCTGGTCTCCGCCGAACGGCGGGGCGACGACCCCGATCAGTCGCTGAGACCACTCGCGCTCGGCGAGTTCATCGGCCAGGCGCAGGCGCGGGCCAATCTCTCGGTCTTCATCGAGGCGGCGAAGACGCGGGGCGATGCGCTCGACCACGTGCTCTTCGTCGGCCCGCCCGGCCTCGGCAAGACGACGCTCGCGCAGATCGTGGCCCGCGAGCTCGGCGTCAACTTCCGCTCCACGTCCGGGCCGGTCATCGCCAAGGCGGGGGACCTTGCCGCCCAGCTCACCAATCTCGACGAGCGCGACGTGCTCTTCATCGACGAGATCCACCGCCTCAACCCGGCCGTGGAAGAAATTCTCTATCCGGCGATGGAGGACTACCAGCTCGACCTCATCATCGGTGAGGGGCCGGCGGCGCGCTCGGTCAAGATCGACCTGCCGAAGTTCACGCTCGTCGGCGCGACCACGCGCCAGGGCCTGCTCACCACCCCGCTGCGCGACCGTTTTGGCATCCCCATCCGTCTGCAGTTCTATACGGTGGAGGAACTCGAGCTCATCGTGAAGCGGGGCGCGCGGGTCATCGGCATCGGCATGAGCGACGACGGTGCCAACGAGATCGCCCGCCGGGCCCGCGGCACGCCGCGCATCGCCGGGCGCCTCCTGCGCCGGGTGCGCGATTTCGCGGTGGTCGACGGGGCCGACACGGTCACCCGCGCCATCGCCGACAAGGCGCTGCAACTGCTCGAGGTCGACGGCGCCGGGCTCGACCTGATGGACCGGCGCTATCTCTCGACCATCGCGCTCTCCTTCGGCGGCGGGCCGGTGGGCATCGAGACGATCGCCGCAGCCTTGTCGGAGCCGCGCGACGCCATCGAGGAGATCATCGAGCCCTTCCTCATCCAGAAGGGCTTCGTGCAGCGCACGCCGCGCGGGCGCATCCTGACCCCGCACGCCTTCCGCCACCTCGGCCTCGAGGAGCCGCAGCGCGAGACAGTGCAGTTCGGCCTGTTCGGCGGCGACGACGAGGCCTGAGGCTCAGGGCTTGTAGGCGACGAGAACGACGCCGGCCGTGATGAGGACGACGCCAAGCCAGTTGATCGAGGCCAGCCGCTCGTTGAGGAAGAGGGCGGCGAAGACGGCGACGAGGACGACGCTGAGCTTGTCGATGGGTGCGACGCGCGAGGCGTCGCCCAGCTTCAGGGCACGGAAGTAGCACAGCCAGGAGGCTGCCGTCGCAAGGCCGGAGAGGACGAGGAAGAGATAGCTCCTGCCAGGCACCGACACGGGCGACTGCCACTGCCCGGTCGCTGCGACGATGGCCGCCGCGGCGGCGAGGATGACGAGCGTGCGCACCAGCGTCGCGTAATCGGAATTGATCTCTTCCACGCCCACCTTGGCGAGGACCGCCGTCAGGGCCGCGAAGGTGGCGGACAGAAAAGCCCAGAGTTGCCAGCTGTTGATGAGGGACTTCATCGAGGGACCGGTCATGTGGCGGCCGACGGCCGGATCGCTGCGACGATAGCACAGGCTTCCGCCGGTGGCAGGGGATGGAAATCGACGACCGGTATGTGTAGGTCAGTGCGGCGGGAGAAGCGGCCGATGGAAAGGACGAGATGGACGGGCAAAGGGACGATGTGATGACGATTGACACAGCGGGCCGGCACTGGCCGCATCTTGCCGGCGTGCTCGAGGGGCGCACCCATATCCTGCCGGTGCGTGTCTATTACGAGGACACCGATTTCTCCGGCATCGTCTATCACGCGAACTACCTGCGCTTCCTGGAGCGCGGGCGCACGGACTTCCTGCGCCTCGCCGGCGTTGCCCAGTCGGATCTGCATGCCGATGGCGAAGGCCTCATCTTCGCGGTGCGACGCATGACGATTGACTATATCCTGCCGGCGCGCATGGACGACGTCCTGACGGTCGAGACGCGCACCGACGAGGTGCGTGGCGCCTCGCTCGTCATCGCCCAGCGCATCCTCCGTGGTGACGAAGTCATCGTTACGGCCGACGTGCGCGTGGCGGCCATCGCCGGCGGCCGGCCGGCGCGCATTCCGGGCCATCTGCGCAGGATTCTCGGCGGCGAGGCATAGGCACCGAGCCATTGCATCGACAGCGCCCTTAAAGGCATGTAAGACCTTTTCACATGAGCTGGAAACGCGGCGGATCGGATGGCTCCCGGGGCTATCATCACGGGAATTTGAAGGAAACGCTCGTCCGTGCCGCTCTCGAGCTCATCGCCGAGAAGGGACCGGCCGGCTTCACCTTTGCCGAGGCGGCGCGCTGGGCCGGCGTGAGTCCCGCTGCGCCCTATCGCCATTTCCGGGATCGGGAAGAACTGCTCGCCGATGTGGCGCTGCGCGGCTTCAGCCAGTTCGAGGGCGAACTCGCGGCCGCTTGGGCGAGCGGGGCGCCCGATCCGGGCACGGCCTTCGAGCGTCTCGGCAAGGCCTATCTCGCCTTTGCCCGCAACGAGCCGGCCTATTATTCCGCCATGTTCGAGGCCGGCGTCTCGCTCGATACCAGCCCGGAGCTGAGGCTCGCCGCCGAGCGGGCCTTCCTGGTGCTGCGCAATGCGGCGGACGCGCTCGTCGCCACCGTGCCTGCCGGCAAGCGGCCGCCGGCCCTGATGATGGCCCTGCATATCTGGGCAATGTCGCACGGTATCGCGTCCCTGTTCGCTCGCGGTGACGCCGGACGGCGCGCGCTGCCCATGACGCCCGAGGAACTACTGGAGGCGGGGATGCTCGTTTACCTTCAGGGGCTCGGCATCGGCGCCCCGGTGGAGACCGATCGATAGCAGGCGAGGGGAAAGTGGCTGCCGGTCCCGGATGCTCATGAGGTTCTTGCGTCGGCACCCGGGCTGTTCCGCCTGCGCCCGGCCAATGGTTGCGCGTGGCACTGGCGGTTCGCCATTCGTCCGACCAAAACCTCAGGTCGCGAAGCGGAAGTGCAGAACATCGCCGTCGGCGACCTGATAGTCCTTGCCTTCAAGGCGCAGCTTGCCGGCATCGCGCGCCCCGGCCTCGCCCTTCAGCGCCACATAGTCGGCATAGGCGATGGTTTCGGCGCGGATGAAGCCCTTCTCGAAGTCGGTATGGATGACGCCGGCGGCCTGCGGTGCCCGCGTGCCGCGGGTGATGGTCCAGGCGCGCGCCTCCTTGGGCCCTACCGTGAAATAGGTGATGAGGCCGAGCAATTCGTAGCCGGCGCGGATCACGCGGTTGAGGCCGGGCTCCTCGAGGTCGATGGCGGCGAGATAGTCCGCCTGCTCCTCGGCCGGTAGCACGGCGATCTCGCTCTCGATCTTGGCCGAGACGACGACGGCCTTGGCCCCTTCCTCCGCGGCGCGCGCGAAGACGCGGGCGGAGAATGCGTTGCCATCGCGGGCCGAGCCCTCATCGACATTGCATACATAGAGGACGGGCTTCGACGTCAGCAGGCCGAGCATGCCGAAGGCGCGCTCCTCCTCCGGTTTGCGCTCGACGAGCCGGGCCGGCTTGCCGGCGCGCAGCAGGGTGAGGGCGCGCGAGATGAGGTCGAGGGATTCCTTCGCCTCCTTGTCGCCGCCGCGGGCCTTCTTCTCGAGGGCGGTGACGCGCTTTTCGAGGCTGTCGAGATCGGCGAGCATAAGCTCGGTCTCGATGGTTTCGATGTCGGCGATGGGGTCGATCTTGCCCTCGACGTGTGTGACGTCGCCGTCCTCGAAGCAGCGTACCACATGGGCGATGGCGTCAACCTCCCGGATGTTGGCGAGGAACTGGTTGCCGAGGCCCTCGCCCTTCGAGGCGCCGCGCACCAAGCCGGCGATGTCGACGAAGGTGAGCCGCGTCGGGATGATCTGCGCCGAGCCTGCGATCCCGGCGAGTGTCGTGAGGCGCGGGTCCGGGACCGCGACCTCGCCAACATTCGGCTCGATGGTGCAGAAGGGATAGTTGGCCGCCTGGGCCGCCGCCGTCTGCGTGAGCGCGTTGAAGAGCGTCGACTTGCCTACGTTCGGCAGGCCGACGATGCCGCACTTGAAACCCATCACCTATCCTCCGGCGCGTTCGCCCGGGCGCTTCACGTCGCCCCAACCCCGCGCATCCATGGCCAGATGCACCTTGTTCTGGAAACTGGCGTCCTCGCCCCTGGCAAGGAGCGCCGCAAACTCTGCCACCGCGCCCGTGAGATCCTCGACCCAGGGCTCCTCCGCCTTGGCGAAATCGCTGAGCACATAGGTGTGCACGAGCGCCTTGTCGCCGGGGTGACCGATGCCCAGGCGCACCCGGCGATAGTCGTTGCCGACGTGGGCGGAAATCGACCGCAGGCCGTTGTGCCCGGCGATGCCGCCGCCCGTCTTGATGCGCAGCCTGGCCGGTGCAAGGTCGAGCTCGTCGTGGAAGACGACGATATCCGCGAGGGCGACCTTGAAGAAGCGCTGCGCCTCGCCAACCGCACGGCCCGATTCGTTCATGTAGGTCTGGGGCTTCATGAGCAGGAGGCGTTCGCCGCCGACGACGGCCTCCGCCACCTCGCTCTGGAAGCGACGGCGCCACGGGCCGGCATTGTGCCGGCGGGCGATCTCGTCGACGGCCATGAAGCCGATGTTGTGCCGATTGTGCGCATAGCGCGCGCCCGGATTGCCGAGCCCGACGAACAGCAGCATGGCGAAGCCCCGTGAACGGAAGGAAGCACATGGTGCTCCCGAAACCCGGCGCGGCCGGCCAGTGCGGCCAGCATGCACCGGGCTCGATCCTCGGGCGGTGCCCAGGGAGAGGCAGACAGGGCGGACGAAGAGGCCCGCCCCGCTCTTGGGGAAAATTACTTCTCTTCGGTCTCGCCGGCAGCAGCTTCCTCGGCCGTCTCGGCGACGAGCTTGGACGGCGCGACCACGGTCGCGATGGTGAAGTCGCGGTCCTGGATCACGGGGGTGACGCCGGCCGGCAGCTTGACGGCCGAGATGTGAATGGAATCGCCGATCTCCCGGCCCGTGAGGTCGATGTCGATCGCATCGGGGATGGCATCGACCGGCACGATGAGCTCGACCGTGTGGCGTACGACGTTGAGCGTGCCGCCACGCTTGAGGCCGGGCGAAGCTTCCTGGTTCAGGAAGTGCACAGGCACTTCGACGTTGACGGTGGCATCGCGCGTCACGCGCAGGAAGTCGACGTGGAGAGGCGTGTCCTTCACCGGATCGAGCTGAAAGTCGCGCGGAATGGCGCGGGTCTTGCTGCCGTCGACGTCGATCTCGAAAACGGTGGTGAGGAAACCGCCGGAGAAGATCAGGCGCTTCGTCTCGTTGAAGTCGAGCGCGATCGGCTGCGGCGCTTCGCCGAGACCGTAGATGACTGCGGGAACACGGCCCTGACGGCGAACGGCACGGGCGGCCCCCTTGCCGACCCGCTCGCGAGCCGAGGCCTTGAGCTGCTTGACAGCGGACATGGCTTCGATCCTTTGTGGTCACGGAACAGAAACGGCCGTGCTCGCGCACGGCCATTCACGTTCAACAGAACATGTGTGGCGCACCCGTGCCTCCAGGGGTGTCTGGCGGGCGCGCGTTGCCTTTAGCAGCAAGTCCTCGATTTTGCAACGCTGCGTGGCCGGACGTCAGCCCTGCGCCTGCGCCCGCTCCTCGGCCAGATGGCGCGACAGGTCGGCTGCCGCGGCGGCGGAGGTGTCGCTCCGGCCGTCGCCGCCCTGCACGACGACCGCATTGGAGGCGAAGCGGATGCCGGCGTCGGTGAAGCCCTTGAACAGGCGCTTGACGGCCTCGCGCTGGATGAGGGCCTGCCGGCCCGGCTTGACGGTGAACTTGAAGCGGCAGACGAGGGCGTTCTCCTGCACGTCGGCGACGCCCTGCATCTTCACGGGGCCGATGAAATCCTTGCCATATTCCTCGTGGGTCAGGAGGTCCTGGCCGATCTTCTTGGCGATCTTTCGCGCCTGTTCCACGTCGGCATCGCGGGCGAGGCGCAGGTTGAACTTCACCGTCGCCCAGTCGCGGCTGAAGTTGGTCACGGCGCCGAGCTGGCCGTAGGGAATGGTGTGGAACTGCCCGTTCTGGTGGCGGATGCGCAGCGAGCGCACCGAGATGCGCTCGACCATGCCCTTGTGGCTGCCGGCCTGGATGTATTCGCCGACGCGGAAGGCGTCGTCTGCAAGATAGAAGATGCCGGAGACGATATCGCGCACCAGCGCCTGCGAGCCGAAGCTGAAGGCGAGGCCGAAGATGCCGGCGCCGGCGAGGATCGGGCCGATGTTGACGCCGAGATGCGACAGGGCGACGAGGATGGCGGTGGCGACGATGAGCGCGCCGACGAAGCCTTCGAGCAGCGGCAGGACCGAGGCGAGCCGCCCCGCCGGCCGCGGCAGGCCGGCGGCGTCGTGATCGTCCGCCGATCCGTGCGTCCGCGGGGCGAACTTGAGGCGTGCCCAGCCGCGCAGCAGCTCGAACAAGATGTAGCCGACGACGAGAATGCCGACCGCCGTCAGGAGCGCCTCGCGCCAGGCGTACCAGAGTTCCTGGCTGACGAGCGCGAGGATCTCGACCACCCAGAGCCGGACGAAGAAGGTCGCGAGGGCAGTTATGGCAACAGCGATCACGATGCGGCGCGCCGTGATCAGGATCTGCAGGAGATATGGCGACCCGGGGTCAGGCACGGCTGCATCCGCTGCCTCCGCATCCGCCACGAGGGCGAGCTCGGCCGAGGGCTCCTCGGCTTCGGTCGTCTCCGGAGCCTCCTGCGGGCGGCAGCAGGCGATGGCATAGGCGAGGAAGCGGTCGAGCGTCGCCACGACAAGGGCGAGCAGCGCCGAGAAGGCAGCGGCGTGATAGAGGTCGAAGTCGAGCGCGACGATGCCGTAGATCCACGCCACCCAGACGAGGACGACGATTGCACCGGCGGCAATGACGACGGCACGCGGCGCCTCGGCGGCGTGCGCGAAGAAACGAGCGAGCGTCATGCCTGCGGCTGTGGCGGCGAGCGTGCCGACGATCACGCCAAGGGCCTGTGCCGGCGGGCGCGCGATGCCGGCGCGGACGAAGACCGGCATGAGCGTGTAGAAGACAAGAAGGATGGCGAGCGTCGCGCCGGCGCCGACGAGTACGGCGCGCACCCGGTCCTCTCCGACCGCCACGAGGCGCAACTGCGGCTCCTGAGGGCGCAGGAGGGTGAGCGGCAGCAGCATGGCCAGCCGCCAGCGCACGGCCGCCCCGACGATCGCAACGGCAAGCCCATGCACCGGCGTGTCGCCGCGCAGGAACAGCCGCGCCAGCAATGCCGTGATAGCAACCATGACGATGAGGCCGGCCGCATCGACGACGAGCCGACGCACGGCCTTCTTGAGCCGTGCTCGCCCGTCGTCATCCGCATGAATCTCTGCACCCCCGGCAAGGCGGCGCACCAGCGTGGGAACGAAGAGCACCGCGACGCCGATGACGACGGCGTGGGCGAGGAGCGTGCCGGCCTCGGGGACGTCGGCCGTCATGACATCCCACACGTCGGCAAAGGCGGAGGGGATCTGTGGCGTCGCAACGAGCACGTCCCATAGGGCGCGCCCCGCCTGGCCGATGTGCATGGCCAGCGCGTCGATGAAGCCTTCATTGCCGCCGGTCAGGGGGCCTGCGTGCGCATCGGCGGCGTTGCCGGCGATCAACCCCGATCCGAGCCCTGCCGCTGCACGCATTCCCGTCCCCGACGCATCAGTTGCTTCAGGATGATGTCTGTAGCGCGCAGAAGACAAGGAATTCTTACTGCGGAAAGCGCCGTGCGGCCTCGACGGGGCGGGTCCGAAGCTGGCATTGATGAGTGGATTGCATCCGCCCGGTCCACCCATGAGGAACCCGCATGGCCCTGCATTTCTCGCCAGCCGAATTCGCCCGCCGCAAGGAAAGCCTGCTTGCCGCGATGGAACGGGAGAAGCTCGACGGGCTCCTCCTGTTCCAGCAGGAATCGATGTACTGGCTGACCGGCTACGACACCTTCGGCTTCTGCTTTTTCCAGAGCCTTCTCGTTACGGCCGGCGGCGACATCGTGCTTCTCACCCGCTCCGCCGATCTGCGGCAGGCGGAGCTGACGTCGAATATCGAGGACATCCGCATCTGGAGGGACGGCCGGGACGCCGACCCGGCGGGCGAGCTCAGCGCCATCGCGGCCGAGAAGGGCCTCGCCGGCAAACGCATCGGCGTCGAATACGAATCCTACGGCCTCGTCGCCGCCAACGGCCGCAGGCTCGACGCCGCCTTCGATGGCCTTGCGCAGCTCACGGATGCCTCGCTCGTCGTCACGCGCCTGAGGGCGGTGAAGTCGCAGGAGGAACTCGCCTATGTGCGCCGGGCGGCGGTGCTCGCGGATGAGGCCGACCGGGCGGCCATCGCCCTGACGCGGGCCGGGGCCGACGAGGGCGAGATCCTCGCCGCCCAGCACGCGGCGATCTTCCGCGGCGGTGGCGACTATCCCGCCAACGAGTTCATCATCGGCTCCGGACGCGAGGCCCTGCTGTGCCGCTACAAGAGCGGCCGGCGCGTGCTCGATCCGCGCGACCAGCTGACGCTCGAATTCGCCGGCGTCTACCGGCACTACCACGTCGCGGCCATGCGCACGCTCGTCATCGGCGACCCGCGGCCCGAGCATCTCACCTATCACCGAGCGGCGCAGGAGGCGTTGCTCGCCTGCGAGGCGGCTATGCGGCCGGGCAAGACGGCGGGGGACGTCTTCACAGCCCATGCCAAGGCACTGGACGCGGCGGGGCTCGCCGGCCACCGCCTCAACGCCTGCGGCTATTCGCTAGGCGCCAAGTTCACCCCGTCGTGGATGGACTGGCCGATGTTCTACGAGGATAACGACTGGCCGCTGGTGCCGGGCATGGTGATGTTCGCGCACATGATCCTGATGGATTCGCAAAGCGGGACCGCCATGTGCCTCGGCCGCACCTATCTCGTGACGGAGGGTGCGCCCGACGCGCTGAACCTGCCCTCACTCGATCTCGTGCTGTGTTGAGCAAGGCCTGGAACCCTCTTGCCACTAGCGGGGAGGGGCATGCCGGCCATCCAGATGCCGCGCTGCAGCACAAGTGCTATTGTTCACCCGCGCCATCGCTGATAAGAGCCGCGCAGACCAATATGTCCGGGTTGTGACAGCGCGACCCGTGGCAGACGGCCAGGCTCTAGTTCCACAGCTCCGCTCAACATACGGGAACGCGCTGGATGAAACCCTCGATCAAGCTCGTCGCGGGCAATTCGAACCGTCCGCTCGCCGAGGCCATCTCGAACTATCTCGAGGTGCCGCTCGCGACCTGCCAGGTCAAGCGCTTCGCCGACATGGAGGTGTTCGTCGAGATTCAGGAGAACGTACGCGGCGAGGATGTCTTCGTCATCCAGTCGACCTCGTTCCCGGCCAACGACCACCTGATGGAGCTGCTCATCATCATCGATGCGCTGCGCCGCTCCTCCGCCCGCCGCATCACGGCCGTGCTGCCCTATTTCGGCTATGCCCGGCAGGACCGCAAGCCCGGCCCGCGCACGCCGATCTCGGCCAAGCTCGTCGCCAACCTCATCACTCGCGCCGGCGCCGACCGTGTGCTGACGCTCGACCTGCACGCCGGGCAGATCCAGGGCTTCTTCGACATCCCGACCGACAACCTCTATGGCGCGCCGGTGATGGTGCGCGACATCCGCGAACACATGGACCTCGCCAATGTCATGGTGGTCTCGCCGGACGTCGGCGGCGTGGTGCGCGCCCGCGCGCTCGCCAAGCGGATCGACGCACCGCTTGCCATCGTCGACAAGCGCCGCGAGCGGCCGGGCGAGTCGGAGGTGATGAACATCATCGGCAATGTCGAGGGTCGTTCCTGCATTCTCGTCGACGATATCATCGATTCCGGCGGCACGCTGTGCAACGCCGCCGACGCGCTGCTCGCCAAGGGCGCGCGCGAGGTCTACGCCTATTGCACGCATGGCGTGCTCTCCGGCGGGGCCGTGGCGCGCATCTCGTCCTCGCGCCTCAAGCAACTCGTCATCACCGATTCCATCCAGCCGACCGAGGCCGTGAAGGTGGCGCCGAACATCCGCGTCATCACCATCGCCCCGCTCATCGGCGAGGCCATCGGCCGCACGGCGACGGAATCGAGCGTCTCCAGCCTGTTCGACTGATCGGTGCGATGCCCGAGCTCGCCGACGACAAGGCCCTCGTCCTCTTTTCCGGCGGGCAGGATTCCACCGTCTGCCTCGGCTGGGCGCTTGAGCGCTTCGCCCATGTGGAAACGATCGGCTTCGACTACGGCCAGCGCCATGCGGTGGAGCTGACCTGCCGCGGGGTGATCCGCGAGCGCCTTGCCCGGCCGGGCGCGATGGGGGAGAGGCGGCTCGGCCGCGACCATGTCGTGCCGCTTGCCGCGCTCGGCGCCATCTCCGACACGGCGATGACGCGCGAGGTCGCGATCGCGACGGGCGAGAACGGCCTGCCGACGACCTTCGTCCCCGGCCGCAACCTCATCTTCCTCACTTTCGCGGCGGCGCTCGCCTATCGGCGCGGGACGCGCCACATCGTGCTCGGCGTGTGCGAGACGGATTACTCCGGCTATCCTGACTGCCGCGACGACACAATCAAGGCGATGCAGGTCGCCATCAATCTCGGCACCGACAGCCGCTTCGTGCTGCACACGCCGCTGATGTGGCGCGACAAGGCGGAGACCTTCGCGCTCGCCGAGCGGCTGGGCGGCGCGGATTTCCTCGCCCTCGTCGTCGAGGAGACGCACACGTGCTACCTTGGCGAGCGCTCGCGCCGCCACGACTGGGGCTATGGCTGCGGCACCTGCCCGGCCTGCGAGTTGCGCGCCGCCGGCTGGGCGAAATGGCGCACCGGGCGCAACACGGAAGACAACGACGGACCATGAACCCGACGACCGACAAGATCCGGCAGAAACAGTTCGAGGGCATCCTCGCCCTCCTCGTCTTCGGCCTCACCATCCCCGCCGCCAACTGGCTCATCGGCAATGCCGGCACGGTCTGCGTGCCGGAGGGGCCGTGCCTCATCCCGGTTGCACCCGGCATCATGGCGCCGAGTGGCGTGCTGATGATCGGCCTTGCGCTCGTCGCGCGCGACATCGTGCAGCGGCGCCTCGGCGCCAAGGCCGCGCTCGGAGCGATCGTCGTCGGCACGGCGCTCTCGGCCCTGCTTGCGCCGCAGGCCATAGTCATAGCGTCTGCCGCGGCCTTCCTCCTGTCGGAACTGGCCGATTTCGCCGTCTATACGCCGCTGCAGCGCAAGCGCTTCGTGACGGCGGTCGTGCTGTCGAGCGTCGTCGGCCTCGTGGTCGACAGCGCCGTCTTCCTGCAACTCGCCTTCGGCAGCCTTGACTTCTTCGCCGGCCAGGTCATCGGCAAGGCATGGATGGTGCTTCTCGCCGTGCCCTTCATCCACTGGCTGCGCCAGCGCGACGCCCGGATCGGCCTCGCGCCGGCGTGATGCTGCATCCCGCGCCGGCCTCTTGACCTTCCATCCGCACGGCGTCACCTCATCGCCATGATGGCGGACGACTCGAAGAGCGGAAGAGCCCCCGCGCGGCAGGACGAGGACGTCCCGGCGGAGACGGGCGAGAATGGCGGCGAACTGCGCGAGATCGAGCATCTCGTCGCCGATGCGCCGGCTTCCGTGCGCGCTGGCGCGGAGGTCATCCGCGACTTTTGGAAGACATTGCCCAACAGCCCCGGCGTCTATCGCATGATCGACGCCTCGGGCGACGTGCTCTATGTCGGCAAGGCGCGCAGCCTCAAGAAGCGCGTCGCCAACTACATGCGCGGCATCGGCCACGGCGGGCATCGCACCATGCGGATGATCGCCGAGACGGCGGCCATGGAATTCGTCACCACGCAGACGGAGACCGAGGCGTTACTGCTCGAGGCCAATCTCATCAAGCAGTTGCGGCCGCGCTACAATGTGTTGTTACGCGACGACAAGTCCTTCCCCTACATTCTCATCACCGGCGACCATGAGGCGCCGCAACTCGTCAAGCACCGTGGCGCCCGTACGCGCAAGGGCAATTACTACGGCCCCTTCGCCAATGCGGGCGCCGTGACGCGCACCGTCAACGCCCTGCAGCGCGCCTTCCTTCTGCGCACCTGCACCGACAGCTATTACGAGAACCGCACGCGCCCGTGCCTGCTGTTCCAGATCAAGCGCTGCGCCGCGCCCTGCACCGGGGAAATCTCGCTCGCGGATTACGGCCATCTCGTCGAGGAGGCGCGCGGATTCCTCTCCGGCCGCTCCAGCGCGGTGAAGCAGATGCTGGCAGGCGAGATGCAGGCGGCTTCCGAGGCGCTCGAATTCGAGAGAGCGGCGCGCTACCGCGACCGTCTCGCGGCGCTGTCGGCCGTGCAGACGAGCCAGGACATCAACCCGCAGGGCGTGGAAGAGGCGGACGTCTTCGCGCTCGATGAACAGGCCGGGCAGTTCTGCGTGCAGGTCTTCTTCTTCCGCAATCACCAGAACTGGGGCAACCGCGCCTATTTTCCGAAGGCCGACAAGAGCTTGCCGCCGGAGGAGGTGCTGACCTCCTTCATTGCCCAGTTCTACGACGACAAGCCGTGCCCGCGGCTCGTACTCGTCTCGCACGAGCCGGCCGAGCGCGATCTGCTCGTGGAAGCCCTGTCGGCCCGCGCCGGCCAGCGCGTCGAGATCGCGGCGCCGAAACGCGGCGAGAAGCGCGACCTTGTGGCGCACGCGGCGCAGAACGCGCGCGAGGCCCTGGGCCGGCGTCTGGCCGACACGAGCTCGCAGCGCAAGCTGCTTGCCGCGGTGGGCGAGGCGCTCGGCCTCGCCGAAGCACCGCGGCGCATCGAGGTCTACGACAACTCGCACATCTCCGGCACAAACGCCGTCGGCGCCATGATCGTCGCGGGTGCGGACGGGTTCATGAAGAGCCACTACCGCACCTTCAACATCCGCTCGCAGGACCTCACGCCCGGCGACGACTACGGCATGATGCGCCAGGTGATGCAGCGGCGGTTCGCGCGGTTGCTGAAGGAGGCGCCGCGGGTGAGGCCGGAGGAGGCCCGCGACATGTCGCAGGCGGATATGGCGTCCGATCCCTCCCGCTCGGCGGAGAAACGAGGTGCCGATGGCCTTCCGGACCTCCCGCCGGAAACGGACGGGGACGGGGACGGAGCCTTTCCCGCCTGGCCGGATCTCGTGCTCATCGACGGCGGCAAGGGCCAGATCGAGGCCGCGCGCCAGGTGCTCGCCGAACTCGGCATCACGGACGTGCCGCTCGTCGGTGTCGCCAAGGGAGCGGATCGCGATGCCGGTCGCGAGACCTTCGTCATCCCCGGACGCGAGCCCTTCCGTCTGCCGCCGCGCGATCCGGCCCTCTATTTCATCCAGCGTCTGCGCGATGAGGCGCACCGCTTCGCCATTGGCACGCACCGGGCCAGGCGCAGGCGCGACATCGGCCGCAATCCGCTCGACGAGATCGCCGGCGTCGGCCCGGCGCGCAAGCGGGCGCTGCTGCACCACTTCGGCACGGCGAAGGCGGTCTCGCGCGCCTCGCTCGACGACCTGCAGCGCGTGCCCGGGATCAATGCCGCCACAGCGCGACTCGTCTATGATTTCTTCCACGAGACGGATGGGCGATAGACTGCCCGAGGTTGACGCACCGCAACAGAAAAGGTTTGCTCGCGCCCGATGAGTGAGACTGCCACCACGCGCCGGAATGGCGCGCTGAGCCTGCCGAATCTCCTGACCTATGGTCGCATCGCGGCCGTGCCGGCGGTGGTCGTCTGCCTCTTCTGGCCGGAGGACCTGTGGACGCGCTGGATCGCGCTTGGCCTCTATATCGCAGCGGCGGTGACGGATTATCTCGACGGCTGGCTGGCGCGCGCCTGGTCGCAGCAATCGGCGCTTGGGCGCATGCTCGACCCCATCGCCGACAAGCTCCTCGTGGCGGCGTGCCTCCTCATGCTCGCCTCGGACGGGACCATCCGCGGTTGGAGCATGTGGGCGGCCATCATCATCCTGTGCCGCGAGATCCTCGTTTCGGGTCTGCGCGAATTCCTGGCGGAACTGCGCGTCAGCGTTCCGGTGACGCGTGTCGCCAAGTGGAAGACGACGTTCCAGCTCCTTTCCATCGGCTTTCTCGTGGCCGGTCCGGCCGGGGAGCGTGTATTGCCCGGCACGATCGTGATCGGCATCGTGCTCCTGTGGCTCGCCGCGGTGCTGACGCTCTACACCGGGTGGGACTATATGAAGGCCGGGATCAAGCATCTCCTCGAGGAGGACGCGCGGCGGTCATGAAAATCGTCTATTTCGCGTGGGTGCGCGAGCGGATCGGCAAGACCGAGGAAACCGTGACGCCACCGGACGAGGTGCGCACGGTCGCCGAACTCGCCGGCTGGCTCAGGGGCAGGGGCGAGGAATATGCCCATGCCTTCGCCGAGCCGGATATCGTGCGCGCGGCCATCGACCGGCGCCACGTCAGGCCCGATGCGCCCATCGCGGGAGCGGGCGAGATCGCCTTCTTCCCGCCCATGACAGGCGGCTGACACCATGGCCGATATCCGCGTCCAGTCGGCCGATTTCGATGTCGCGGCGGAAGTGGCGGCGCTGCAGGCCGGCGGGGATGCGGGTGCCCGGGAGCCCGGCCCTCATGACATTGGTGCCGTCGTCACCTTCATCGGCGTGTGCCGGAACGACGGCGGGCGGCTCGCCGCGCTCGAGCTCGAGCATTATCCCGGCATGGCGGAGGAGGAGATCGCGCGCGTGGCCGCGGAGGCGGAGCGGCGCTGGCCGCTGAAGGGCCTTTGCGTCATCCACCGCTACGGCCTCATCCGCCCCGGCGAGAACATCGTGCTCGTCGTCACCGCCTCGGATCATCGGCAGGCGGCCTTCGAGGCGGCGTCGTTCCTGATGGATTACCTGAAGACCCGCGCGCCGTTCTGGAAGAAGGAGTATCTCGCCGACGGCACCAGCGGCGGCTGGGTGGCGCCGCGGCAGGAGGACGACGAGGCGACAACACGCTGGGAGTGAGGGAACAGCGTATCCCGGCGCGTCACGCCCGCGCCTGCTGCGGGCATCCACGCCTTCAACAGGCAAGCGCCGCGTTCAGAAGTAGATGGCGGGACAAGCCCGGCCATGGCGCTGGATATCGTTCATCGCAAAAGGCGGGCGGGCGCCGGGAGGCACCCGCCGCCATACCTCACGCCGCCCGGGCCTTCGGCTGCACCTCGGCCATGTAGTCATCGAGCAGGGCCTTGGTGATGGCGCCGGGCACGAAGGTGTAGGGGCCAATCTCGGCGACCGGCGTCACCTCGGCGGCGGTGCCGGTGATGAAACACTCCGAGAAGCCCTCGAGCTCGCCCGGCAGGATGGCGCGCTCGACGACCTCGAAGCCGCGGCGCTTGGCGAGGTCGATGACCGTGCGGCGGGTGATGCCGTCGAGGAAGCAGTCCGGTGTCGGCGTGTGCAGCGCGCCGTCCTTCACGAAGAAGACGTTGGCGCCCGTGCACTCGGCGACCTGGCCGCGCCAGTCGAGCATCAGGGCGTCGGCATAGCCCTTGCGCTCGGCCTTGTGCTTGGAGATCGTGCAGATCATGTAGAGGCCGGCAGCCTTGGACTTGCACGGGATCGTCGCCGGATCCGGGCGGCGGAACTCGGCCATGTCGAGCCGGATGCCCTTGAGGCGCTGGGCCGGGTCGAAATAGCTCGGCCATTCCCAGGTGGCGATGGCGAGGTGGATCTTATTGTGCTGGGCCGAGACGCCCATCATCTCCGAGCCGCGCCAGGCGACCGGGCGCACATAAGCGTCGACCTGACCGTTCTTCTCCAGCACCAGGCGCTTGGCGGCGTCGATCTCCTCGACCGAGAACGGGATCTCGAAATCGAGGTATTCCGCCGACTTCTTCAGGCGCTGCGAGTGCTCGGTAGACTTGAAAATAGCGCCGCCATAGGCGCGCTCGCCCTCGAACACGCAGGAGGCATAGTGCAGGCCGTGGGAGAGTACGTGCAGCGTCGCGTCCTGCCAGGGGACGAGCTTGCCATCGAACCAGATGACACCTTCACGCTGATCGAACGGAATGACTGACATTGGGAGATTCTCCTCACGACCTCGTCCGCCTTCGGTGCCGGAGGGTCAGAATGCTACCCAAAACAGCCCGGCAAAGTTCATTCGTTTCGCGGATCGCGCTTGACGAGTAACAATCGGCTTGAGATATGTCAATAAGGCTGACGTAACGGAGTGACGCATTGTCTGGAGCCCTTGCCGAGGCGCCGCCCGCGGCTGCGATCGACCCCGTCGAGACGCAATCTTGTTTCGACGTGATCGAGCTTCTCTTCTTCGCCTATCGCGACTTCGTCAGCGATCCCGACCGCATCCTGACGGACTACGGCTTCGGCCGGGCCCATCACCGGGTACTGCATTTCGTCAACCGCCAGCCGGGTCTCACCATCGCCGAGCTGCTCGACATCCTGCGCATCACCAAGCAGAGCCTCAACCGCGTGCTCAAGGAGCTGGTCGAAAAGGGCTTCGTCGAGCAGCGCACCGGCGTGCAGGACCGGCGCCAGCGCCTCCTGTTCCCCACCGTCAAGGGCCGCGACCTGGCGCTCGCGCTCTCCCGGTTGCAGGGCGAGCGCATTCGCCGGGCGATCGAGCGCTGTGGCGAGGACGACAGGCAGGCGGCGCTACGCTTTCTTTTCGCCATGATCGACGAAAACGATCGCGACCACGTGGCGCGCCTCGTGTACGGTGCGGGCCAACGGAAGGGGCAGTGACGGGCGGGTGCCGCCTGTCGGGGATTGACGGATGCGAAGGGCGATCTCGCTGGCGGACGATGCACCGCACATTCTCGTGGTTGATGACGACAGGCGCCTGCGCGATCTCCTCACACGGTTCCTCAGCGAGAACGGCTACCGCGTGACGCCGGCCGCCAATGCGGCCGAGGCCGAGTCACGGCTCGGCCACATGGTCTTCGACCTGATGGTGCTCGACATCATGATGCCCGGCGAGAACGGCTTCGACTTCGCCAGACGCCTGCGGCTGCTGTCGGGCATGCCGATCCTGATGCTGACGGCGCGGGCGGATGCCGGCGACCGGGTGAGGGGGCTCGAGATCGGTGCGGACGACTATCTGTCGAAGCCCTTCGAACCGCGTGAACTCCTGCTGCGCGTCGGCAACATCCTCAAGCGGGCGGGCAACGGCGAGGGCGCCCAGGCGCCGGCCGATGCCATCCGCTTCGGCGAGTTCACCTTCCGCCTCGACCGGGGCGAACTGCGCCGCGGCGACGAGATCATCCGCATCACGGACCGGGAGCGGGAGATCCTGAGCATCCTTGGCTCGCGCCCGGGCCAGCAGGTGCCGCGCGAGGCGCTCGCCGGGCTCGGGGCCGGTGCCAGCGAGCGCACGGTAGATGTGCAGATCAACCGGCTGCGCCGCAAGATCGAGCGTGACCCGGCCAACCCGGTGCATCTGCAGACCGTGCGCGGCATAGGCTACCGGTTGCTCGTGGACGAATGACGTGACCTCATGAGCCTAATCAGTGCGATGGGTCGACCGTCGGCCTTCTTCCACCGGGCCTTGCGCTGGGTTGGCTCGATGATGCCCAAGGGCCTCTATGCCCGCTCGCTTATCATCATCATCGCACCGGTCGTTATCCTGCAGTCCGTCGTTGCCTATGTCTTCATGGAGCGGCACTGGCAACTCGTCACCCGGCGGCTGTCGTCCGCCGTATCAGGCGACGTCGCGGCGCTCATCCACGTCTACGAGAGCTATCCGCAGGATGCCGAGGCGACGATCCTTACGCGCATCGCGGCGCAGGATCTCGGGCTCGACGTAGACATCCTGCCGGGCGAGGAACTGCCGCCGCCGGGGCCGAAGCCCTTCTTCTCCATCCTCGACAGCGTGCTCTCCGACGAGATCCGCAAGCAGGTGGCGCGCCCGTTCTGGATCGACACCGTGGGGCGCTCCAACCTCATCGAGATCCGCATCAAGCTCGACAAGGCGGTGATGCGCATCATCGCGCGGCGCAGCCTCGCCTATGCGTCGAACTCCCACATCTTCCTCGTGTGGATGGTGACGGCATCGCTGGTGCTGCTCGCCGTCGCCATCCTCTTTCTGCGCAACCAGATCAAGCCGATCCTGCGCCTTGCCGACGCTTCCGAAGCCTTCGGCAAGGGGCGCGAGGTCGAGTTCCACCCGCGCGGCGCGCGCGAGGTGCGCCGGGCCGGCCAGGCCTTCCTCGAGATGAAGCAGCGCGTCGAGCGGGCCATCGACCAGCGCACGACCATGCTGAACGGTGTCAGCCACGACCTGCGCACAATCTTGACGCGGTTCAAGCTGTCGCTCGCCATGCTGGAGGACACACCGGACGTCGAGGCCCTGCGCAAGGACGTCGACGAGATGACACGCATGCTCGAGGCCTATCTCGCCTTCGCGCGCGGCGATGCCGGCGAGCAGCCGGCACCGACCGACATGCGGGACCTGCTCGAGGACCTGCAGGCTGATCTCGAGCGGCAGGGCCATGCGACGAGCGTGACCGTGGCCGATGACCTCGTCGTCACCGTGCGGCCGGACGCTTTCCGGCGCCTCCTCGTCAACCTGGTGGCCAATGCGGCGCGACATGGCAAGACCATCGCCATCAATGCCCTACGCGACCTGCGCTGGCTCATCATCACGGTGGACGACGACGGCCCCGGCGTGCCGAAGGAGCTGCGCGAGGAGGTGTTCAAGCCCTTCGTGCGTCTCGACGAGGCGCGCAACGTCGACGACGGCGGCACCGGCCTCGGCCTTGCCATCGCCCGCGACATCGCCCGCTCCCATGGCGGCGACGTGACGCTGATGGACAGCCCGCTCGGCGGCCTCCGGGCGATGGTGCGCATACCCGTCTAGCAGGCCTCAGTACAGCCGCCCGCCATTCGGCACGGGGCGGTCGGGGCCGATGAGCATGACGTTGCCGGCCGCGTCGGGCACGCCGAGCGTCAGTACCTCGGACATGAAGGGGCCGATCTGGCGCGGGGCGAAGTTGACGACCGCCAGCACCTGCCGGCCGACGAGATCCTCGGGCGCGTGGTTCTGGGTGATCTGGGCCGACGACTTCCTGCGGCCGATGTCACCGCCGAAATCGATCACGAGCTTGAATGCCGGCTTGCGGGCCTCCGGGAAGGGGGCGACCTCGACGATGGTGCCGACGCGGATGTCGATCTTGAGGAAATCGTCGAAGGTGATGCGTTCGCTTGCGAGGTCCGTCGTCGACATGGGCAGGAATTCTCCATCGGTTGCGGGCGTCGCCGCATGTGCCGCCGGCGACGCTCCAATGCAAGATCATCGCGCAACGCATCCCAACGTCGGCGTGGAGAAACGACCGATGATGACAGAAGATGCCGCATCCGGGCCCGCCGCAGCAGATTCTGCGGCGGGCCCGAATGATGGGGGTCAGATGGCCGGGGCGAAGGATTCGTTGTCGTCGCCGTCGATGTCGCGGCGGCTGCGCGCCCGCTCGCGCCAATAGCGGCGATTGCGGGCGCGGCCCTCGCAGAAGACGCGTGCGGCGGCCCGGAACGGGGCGGCAAGACGGTAGGCATCCTCGGCGCAGCGCAGCATGCGCTCCCCGCGCGTCAACTCCCGGTCGAGCCGGGCCATGGTCGCGGCGAGCGCCGGATCGTCGTCGTCGTACCAGGTGTCGAGCACGCGGGCGTAGACGAGGACGGCGCCCTGCAGGCGCAACCGCCCCATGGCGCCTTCCGTGTCGATGCCAGCGGCCTCCAGCATGAAGCGCTGGGAATTGAGTGCCAGCCGCGCCAGCTCCGGCAGGGCCGTCAGTTCGCGCCGGAGACTGCGGGACAGGCGCTTGAGGGCGGCCCGGTAGGGCGTCAGCGCATCGAGCCGGCGCATCATGACGTCGAAGACGCGCTCGCGGGCCGGCTGGTCTGCCATGCTGTCGGGCGCCTCGGGCGCCGGCATGGCTTCGAGCACCGCCTTGTCGATGCGGCGGCTGAACTCGGCGAGGACAGCGCCCTTGGAGCCGAAGGCGCCGCGGAACTCGGCCAGCGTCACGCCCGCCTCGGCAGCAATGTCGGAGAGGCGTATCGCGTCCCAGTCCCTCTCGGCGGCGAGGCGCATGAGGGCCTCGACGATGTCACCGCGGATGTCGCGCGCCTTTTCGGTGCCCTTGGCTGCCATGTCGTCCTCCTCGATGCACGGTCTGTCTTCAAGATAGGCATTGCCGCCGGCATCGGAAGGGGAATCGTGCCGGCAGGGCGCGATTGCGCGCCCCGACAGCCCGTCGACGCTGCCGGCGAATGGCGGCCGGCAGCTCTGTCAGCCCGACAGTTCGCCGGCGCGTTTCCTGGCTGCCGCGACGGCCTTCGTCAGCAGCGGCTGCAGCCCGTCCTTCGCCATCAGCACGTCGAGGGCGGCGGCCGTGGTGCCGCCGGGGGAGGTGACGTTCTGGCGCAGCTTGGCGGGGGTGAGCTCCGTCTGGCGCAGCATCTCGCCGGCGCCGACCACCGTGGCGCGGGCGAGCCGGGCGGCGAGGTCCGGCGGCAAGCCGGCGGCGGCGCCCGCTTCGGCAAGGCATTCGGTAAGGTGGAAGACATAAGCTGGGCCCGAGCCGGATACCGCCGTGACCGCATCGATCAGGCTCTCGTCGTCGAGCCATTCGACGGTGCCGACGCCCTTCAGCAGGCTGTCGGCAATGAGGCGCCGCTCGCGGCTGGTCTCGCGGCCGGTGACGGCTGCGGTGACGCCGCGGCGTACGGCCGCCGGCAGGTTCGGCATGGCGCGCACGATGGCGCCGGCGGCGGGCAGGCGTGCGCGCAGGTTGGCGATGGTCTTGCCGGCGAGAATCGAGACGACGAGCGTCCCGGCGCCGGCGAGTCGTGCAATCGTGTCGGCGCTCGCATCGAGCGACTGTGGCTTGATGGCGAGTACGAGGGCGGCCGGCGGCGCGATTTCGGCGAGTGGCGGGTTGAGCCGGAGGCCCTTCTCGCGCGCCAGCGCCGTCAGTTCCTGCGCGGGGTGTGGGTCGAGAATGGTCACGGCCTCCGGCGCCAGGCCATTGGCGAGCCAGCCGTCGAGCATGGCGCCGCCCATCTTGCCGGCGCCGACGAGAACGAGGGTTTCGGGAAATACGAGAGACATCGGGCCCTATCCGAAGAAGATCGACCTGCGCCAAAGGCACAGCCCATGCCCGCCGTTGTAGGCCGCGCGGGCACAACTTGCCACCGCGACCTGTCGGGCTGCGGCGTCAGGCCTCGCCTTCGGTCTCGAACAGGACGCTCTCCAGCGCCTCGCGGGCGCTCTTGCCGGCCCAGAGCACGAACTGGAAGGCCTGGTAGTGCCGCTCGCATGCTTCGAGGGCGGTCCGCAGCATGCTCTCGCACTGGCTGCGCGTCGGTTCAGCGCCGCCACTCAGGAGCAGGGCATGACGGAACATGACGACGTCCTGCGCGCTCCACAGGTCGAAATGCCCGACCCAGAGCTGCTCGTTGATGAGCGCGACGAGTTGCAGCAACTCCGCCTTCCGCCGCTCGGGCACCTTGAGGTCGAAAGCGCAGGCGACATGCACCGCCTCGACGTCCTCGATCCAGGTGAAGGCGATGTGGTATTCCGCCCACACGCCCGCTACCGAAATCGACATCTCGTCGTCTTCGGCCCGGTCGAAAGTCCAGTCGTTGATATTGGCAAGCCGCTCGACGACATCGAGCGGGTGTTCACTGCGTTCGTAATCAAACTCGACGTGGGTCATTGCCGATACCTCGGCTCGCTCGGACGGTTCGGGCAACCGGCCATGACCCCGGCTGCCGTGAAGCAACGCAGTACACGGGCGACGCGACCACGCCGTTGCCGCTATATTTCGAAGAGATATCGCGCCAACGACGTATTCGTTACAGGCATTGATCCAAATAGACCGGAGGCCTGCGACGAATCACCTTTCTCTTCGACTATAGCGCGCCGGAGTCCCGACGCACAGAACACCTTTGAACGCTCGGAGATTCGGGCACGGGCTACAACCGGGGCAACCGGCCTGTCCACAAGCGATGAAGCCTCCCGATGGCGGCCGCAAGCGGGCTTCGTCGGATCGCGCGCCATGGCCGCCGGGTGCACACTGGCACCCCGGTATGCTGGTCCCGGATATTCGCTCCGATCCCTCGTGCGGGAGTCCTGCTGCCGTCGGCGTGCGCGATACGCCAAGAACACAAGGCAGCGCCCGGCGGCAGCGGGCGCCCGATCCGACCAACGACCGCTTTCGCTTGACAAGGCCACGCCCCTTGCCTACCTATGTAAATGTGATTTACATTCACAGCCGATCGACACTCACCGATGGAGCCCAGTCATGCCGATCGCGGCGAAGCTCGACGAGATGGGACGGGGGGCATGGATTGCGCTCACGATCCTCGGCTTTCTCGTCTGGTGGCCTCTCGGCCTGTTTGTCCTGATTTATGCAATGTGGAGCGGACGCATGATGTGCGGAAGAGGCAGTGACCGCTGGGAGCATAAGATGTCGCGCCTGCAGGAGAAGATGGATCGTCTGCGCGCCCGTATGGAAGGCCATGGCGGCTGGACGGGCGGCACCAGCGGTAACCGCGCCTTCGACGAATACCGCGAGGAAACGCTGCGCCGGCTCGAGGAGGAGCAGCGCGAGTTCAAGACCTTCCTCGACAAGCTGCGCTTTGCCAAGGACAAGGCCGAGTTCGACCAGTTCATGGCCGAGCGTCGCCAGCGCCCGCAGCCCGAGGCGCCCGCGGCGTAACGCCGCCTACCTTGCCGAAAGGCCAGCTGCCTTGCGGACGCCCGCCTCATCAGGCGGGCGTTTTCATTTGCCGTTGCCGACCAGCCTTGCCCTCAATGCCGCGCGCCTCGGAAACCCGGCGTTAACCGTGTCGGGGGACTAACTGTGACAACGGCAAGTTGCCCGTTGCGCGGGAAGCGGGGGCCAGGGGCGCCCTCATTTCGACAGATTCGGAAGCGAGTGAGCATCTGCGTGACGCTTCCGGAATTTCGACAGCCTGCCGTTTGCCGTTGACGACGGCGAATGCCGCGGCGCATGCGGCGCGCGAGAGTGCAAAGGACAAGCGAATGGACCCCGCCGAAGTGACGCAAGGTGCCCTGCAGGCTGTGAACGAGGTATCCCTCTGGGGGCTGTTCTGGCAGGCGCATTTCGTCGTCAAGCTCGTGATGCTGGGCCTTCTCGGTGCCTCCATCTGGTCCTGGGCGATCATCGTCGACAAGACGCTGCTGTTCATGCGCACCAAGCGGCAGATGGACCGTTTCGAAGAGGTCTTCTGGTCCGGCCAGTCGCTCGAGGATCTCTATCGCTCGCTCGCGAACCGTCCGGTCTCGGGGATGGGTGCCCTGTTCGTCGCCGCCATGCGCGAGTGGAAGCGCTCCTTCGAGGGCAGCGGCCGGGCGGTCGCGAGCCTTGCCCAGCGCATCGACAAGGTGCTCGATGTGTCGATCCAGCGCGAAGTGGAACGGCTCGAATCGAAGCTGCTCGTGCTCGCCACTATCGGCTCGGCCTCGCCCTTCATCGGCCTGTTCGGTACGGTCTGGGGCATCATGACCTCCTTCCGCTCCATTGCCGCCTCGAAGAATACGAGCCTCGCGGTCGTCGCGCCGGGCATCGCCGAGGCGCTCTTCGCCACGGCCATCGGCCTCTTCGCTGCCATTCCCGCCGTCATCGCCTACAACCGGCTTCAGGCCGAGGCGGCGAAGGCGCAGGGGCGCCTGGAGGGCTTCGCCGACGAGTTCTCCGCCATCCTGTCGCGCCAGATCGACGAGCGCGCGGCTGCCTGACGGGCGAGGAACGAGAGGGAACTGCCATGGCCATGTCCATCGGAGCAGGAGCGGGCGGAGGTGGCCGCGGCCGGGGGGGGGGGGGCCGGGGCGGGGGTGGGCGCCGCGGCCACGGCGCCATGTCCGAGATCAACATGACGCCGTTCATCGACGTCATGCTCGTGCTGCTCATCATCTTCATGGTCGCGGCGCCGCTCCTCACGGTTGGCGTGCCGCTCGACCTGCCCGAGACGGCCGCCAAGCCGATCAACGTCGAGCAGAAGCCGCTGATGCTGTCGATCGACGACAAGGGACGCGTCTTCCTGATGGAGACGCCGCTCGAGGACGGCGAGATCGTCCCCAAGCTGATGGCGGTGGCCAAGGCCGGGGCCGAGGAACGCATCTATATCCGCGGCGCCCGCCAGGTCGACTACGGCCGCGTCGCCCAGGTCATGGCGCTCGTCACCGCTGCCGGCTTCAAGCGCGTTGCGCTGGTGACGGAGCCGGAGCAGCACAGCTGAGGGCGGGACCGTGGCGCTGCGCTTCTTTCGCCAGCAACCGGGTTTGATCGTTTCGGGCGTCGGCCATGCCGCCGTGCTCGTGGCGGGGCTCGTCGCCTTTTCGACGGCGACGCCCTTCGCCGACCAGCAGGAGGCGATTGCCGTAGACGTGATCAGCGAGAGCGATCTGCGCGAACTGACGCGCGGCACGCCGACCGAAAAGAAGGTCGCCGAGAACCCGCGGCCGGTGGTCGACAAGCAGTCGGAGAAGGTCGAGGAGCAGCCGAAGCCAGGCGAGGCGCCGCGTGACGTGCCGGCGCCGCCGTCGCGACCGCAGACAGCCGAGACCGAGCAGCCCGAGACGCCGAAGCCGCCGCCTCCGCCGCCGCCCCCTCCACCCCAGCAGGTCACGCCGCCGAAGCCACAGCCGGCGCCCACTACCGAGACCGCCGAGAAGCAGGCCGAAGAAAAGCCCGAACCCGCCCGGACGGAGCCCGCGCCGCAGCCGCCGAAGCGGCCCGAGATCGCGGACAAGCCGCCCGAGCGCCAGCCGGAACCCAGGAAGCCCGAGCCCAAGCCCGAGCCGAAGCGCGAGGACCTCGCCAAGCTCATCGAGAACACGAAGCCGCAGGAGAGGCCGGCGCCCGCGCGGTCACAGGAGCCGGACCGCAAGTTCAGCCCGAACGACATCCGCAAGCTGCTCGAGAGCAAGGACAAGCCGCAGAACGCCGCAGCGACCGGGCAGGAGGTGAACCGCACCGCCTCGCTCGGCACACGCACCGGGAATGCCGCCAGGCTGTCGCCCGCCGACGCCGATATTCTCGGCGGGATCGTGCGCGAGCAGTTGGCCCAGTGCTGGTCGCCGCCACCGGGTGCCAATCCCGCGGTGAAGCCGATCGTGCGCATGAGCCTCAATCCGGACGGCTCGCTGAGGGCAACGCCGACGCTGGCGAACGCATCCGGCGAGGCCGCATTCCGCTCGGTAGCGGACAGCGCGCTCAGGGCCGTGCGGCGCTGTGCGCCCTTCCGCATTCCCGAGCGCTTCCAGCCCTTCTATGCCGACTGGCAGGAGTGGAATGTCATCCTCGACCCGAGTGAATTCCTGGGCTGACATGGTTTCGCCGTCAGCCTCATCCATAACCAACGCCCCACGAACGTCATGTCTCTCCCGGCAAGAGCCAAGAAAAGCCCGATGATGAAGACCCTGATGGCGCGCCTCGCGCTGCCGCTGATCGCGGCGATGACCCTGGTGCCGGCGGTGCTGACGCCAGCGCGCGCGGAAATCACCATCACGCTCGACCGTGCGAACTTTCAGCCGCTGCCGATCGCCGTCACCAATTTCGGCGGTGACGTCGAATTCGGCGCGCGCATCGCCGAGGTCATCACCGCCAACCTGCGCCGCTGCGGCTATTTCGTGCCGATCGATGCGCAGGCCTTCGTCGAGCCGTCGCCGGCCTTCGACGCCGCGCCCCAGTTCAGTGCCTGGCAGGCGATCAACGCCCAGGCACTGGTGACGGGGAGGGTGACGCGCGAGGGGGGCGGGCGGCTCAAGGCCGAGTTCCGCCTGTGGGATGTCTTCGCCGGCCAGCAGCTCACCGGCCAGCAGTATTTCACCGATCCAAACAACTGGCGGCGCATCGCGCATATCATCTCGGACGCCATCTTCACGCGGATCACCGGCCTCAAGGGCTTCTTCGACACGCGCGTCGTCTTCGTCGACGAATCCGGGCCGAAGGAGGCGCGGCGCAAGCGCCTCGCCATCATGGACCAGGACGGCGCCAACCTGCGCTATCTCACGCGTGGCGAGGACCTCGTCGTCACGCCGCGCTTCTCGCCGGTGGCGCAGGAGATCACCTTCATGTCGCAGCGCACGGGCGAGCAGCCGCACGTGCAGTTGCTCAATCTCGACACCGGCCAGCGCGAGATCGTCGGTAACTTTCCCGACATGACGTCGAGCCCGCGCTTCTCGCCGGACGGCCAGCGCATCGTCATGAGTCTGCAGCAGGGCGGCAATGCCAACATCTACATCATGGACCTGCGCTCGCGCACGACGACCCGCATAACCTCGACCAACGCCATCGACACCTCGCCGTCCTTCTCGCCCGACGGCGCGCGCATCGCCTTCGAATCCGACCGTGGCGGGCGGCAGCAGATCTACGTGATGAACGTCGACGGATCCGACGTGCAGCGCGTTTCCTTCGGCGAGGGCTCCTACGCCCAACCAGTCTGGTCGCCGCGTGGCGACTACATCGCCTTCACGCGACAGAAGGGCGGCACCTTTTCCATCGGCATCATGCGGCCGGATGGTACGGGCGAGCGCATCCTGACCGAAGGCTTCCACAACGAGGGGCCGAGCTGGGCGCCGAACGGCCAGTATCTCATGTTCTGGCGCGATCCTGGCGGGCAGGGCGGCGGCAAGCTCTACATGGTGGACGTGACCGGCCGCGTGGAGGTGCCGGTGCCGACACCGTCCTTCGGCTCCGATCCCGCTTGGTCGCCGCTTCTGACGGACGTGCGCTGACGGCGGCGTTTACCGGCGGTTAACCCCAAAGCGAGCTTTACGGCACCTGTCGCTTTCGGGTCCCTGTCGTCAACCTCTCGTCAAGGTTGACGGCTCATTGATCAGGCTTCGTTCCGCGTCTGTCCGGTGGTCGCCGACAGCCGGAGGTGCGTCAAGGAGTTGTCAGATGATGTCCTCGCTCTTCTCGTCGGGCGGCCTCAAGGTGGCGGCCGCCCTGGCTGCGGCCCTGACGCTGGCCGCCTGCTCGTCCGATCCCAACAAGGACGGCCTCGCCGGTGGTGCGGGTACCGGCGGCTATGCGGCCCCCGGCACTGCCCAGGACTTTGTGGTGAATGTCGGCGATCGCGTCTTCTTCGAAACCGATTCCTCCGATCTGACGCCGACCGCGATCGCGACCTTGAACAAGCAGGCGCAGTGGCTGGCGCAGTATCCGCGCTATACCTTCCTCATCGAGGGCCATGCCGACGAGCGCGGCACGCGCGAGTACAACTTCTCGCTCGGTGCCCGTCGCGCGCAGACGGTGCGCGACTATCTCGCCTCGCGCGGCGTGCCCGCCTCACGCATGCGCACCATCTCCTATGGCAAGGAGCGCCCGGTGGCGGTGTGCAACGACATTTCCTGCTGGTCGCAGAACCGCCGCGCCGTCACGGTGCTCGATGCCGGGGCCGGCGCCTGACAGGTGCTGCCCTCGCCCGACGTGGCGTCTGCGTGGGGAAGGGCCGGTCTGCAGCCATATTGTGGCCGCAACCGGCCTGTTCTGCTAGGCCGACGCGACAAACGCGGCTAACCGAATGCATCGCATGATCCAGACCTTCCGAAGCATCGCCGTCGCGCTCCTCGCGACGGCCGCTGTCATGATCGTCCTGCCCGAAGGCGCACGCGCGCAGGATGCCGCTGACATGTTCGTGCGCCTCAACCGCCTCGAAGGGCAGGTGCGGGAACTCTCGGGCCAGGTCGAGCAGCTGCAGCACCAGAACCGGCAGCTCATGCAAACGCTGCAGCGGTTCCAGGAGGACGTGGAATTCCGCTTCCAGGAAGGGGGCGGGGCTGGTCGCTCCGGCGCCACGACACCGCGCACCCAGCCGGCGCCTGCCCCTGCACCGCAGCGGCGCGGCGATGCCTTCGACCCCACGGCCGCGCCTGCGGCGCCGGGGGCTCCGCGCAATCTCGGCGAGGCGCCGGTGAACACGGCCAACAGCGCCACGGGCGGGGTCGCCATCATCGGCGACGATCCTGCACCCGGTGCCGGCACGCCACTGGACATCAATTCGCTGGCGCGGGAGGCGATGGCGGCTTCTGCGCCGACGGCGCGCAGTGGACCGAGCATCGCTGCGACGGGATCGGCGAACCCGGCGCAGGATTATGAAACGGCCGTCGCACTGCTGCGGCAACGCCAGTATGATGCGGCGGAGATGGGCCTGCGCCAATTTCTCCAGTCACATCCACGCGACCGGCTCGTGCCCGACGCAACCTTTTTTCTCGGCGAAACCTATTACCAGCGCAAGCGCTACAACGAGGCGGCCGAGCAGTATCTGAAGCTCGCCACAGACTATCCCAGTGCCGGCCGTGCCCCCGAGGGGCTGCTCAAGCTCGGACAGGCGCTCAACGCGATCGGCGCCCGCGAGCAGGCCTGCGCCACCTTCGCCGAAGTCACCCGCAAATATCCGCAGGCTCCCGGAGCCGTGCGTCAGGCGGCCGAGCGCGAGCGGGCGCGCTGCTGACCCGTGAACGGGTCCTCGCACGCCAAAGATGAGCCTCTCGCTCCGGACGAGGTCGATGCGGCCTTCTTGAAACTCGTCGACAGCCGCCATCTTCTTCTCGCCGTTTCCGGCGGCCCCGATTCCCTTGCCCTTCTGATCACCATTGCCGGCTGGCTGGACCGTGCCGGACGCAAGCCGCGCGTCAGCGTCGCCACCGTCGACCATGGCCTCAGGGCTGAAAGCGCGGCGGAGGCCGAGGCCGTGGCGCGGATTTCGGCTGGCTTCGGCTTGGCGCACGCGACCCTACGCTGGCATGGCGAGAAACCGGCGCACGGCATCCAGGAAGCGGCCCGTGCGGCGCGCTACCGCCTGCTCGCTGACCATGCCGCCGCGATCGGCGCCGATTGCATCGCCACAGCCCATCACGGCGACGATCAGGCCGAGACCGTGCTGATGCGTCTTGCCGCAGGCAGCGGCATCGCCGGCCTGGCTGCCATGCGACCGCGGGTCGCGGTCGCGCCAAGCCTGTGCCTCGCGCGGCCGTTCATCGCCATTCCCAAGGCGCGTCTCGCGGCGACGGTGACGGCAGCCGGTCTGGTGCCAACGGACGATCCCTCGAACCGCGATCCGACCTACGCGCGGGCGCGGCTGCGCGGCCCCGCGGCGCGAGCTGCTGCCGCTACGCTCGGTTTGACGCGGGAGAGGCTCGTGCGCCTCGCGGCGCGGGCTGCAAGGGCGGATGAGGCCCTCGCGTCGGTCGCGCAGGCCGAGGCGGCCCGGCTCATCCACCCTTTTGCGGAAGGAAATGGGGGTGTCGAAATATTGGCTGAGATCTTTCGCCTGCCGGAGGAGTTGATGCTGCGCGTGCTCGAGCGTGCCATTGCGGAAGCCGCGGGTGGAGCGACCTCGCCGACAATGCCCTTGCGTCTCGAGCGGTTGGAGGCCCTGGCCTCGTCCCTGCGGCGGGTGCAAGCAGCCGGCAGCACCATGCGCGCGACGCTGGCGGGGATGCTCGTTGCGCTCGATGCCGGCGGTCGCGTGCGCATCACGCCCGAACCCCCACGCCGGCGCGGCCGGCGCGCCCCAGAAAAGCCGCCGACATCTGGCTGATACGGAGCTGATACGAACATTCCCTTAAGGGGCCTCTCGGGTTGGGTTTCCCTTGGCAAGGGTTTAGCGCGATCTTAAATTAGCTTGGACATGAGTGCGGCCCGGGTTCCGGTGCCGAAGAACAAAGCGACAGGGAAACGATGAATCCCAATTTTCGTAATTTCGCCCTCTGGGTAGTCATCTTTCTCCTGGTGCTGGCACTGGTCACGCTCTTCCAGAACCCTGGGCAGCGGCAGGCCGCGAACGAAATTCCCTATTCGCAGCTCATCGCCGACGCCGAGAACGGCCGCATCGGCTCCGTGGTGATCTCGGGCCAGAACATCACGGGCACCTATATCGGCGGGGGCGGCACCTTCACCACCTACGCGCCCTACGACCCCAACCTGATCAGCAAGCTGTCGCAGAAGGGCGTGCAGATCACGGCCAAGCCGCCGCAGGATTCCACGCCCTGGTTCATCGCCCTGCTCGTCAACTGGCTGCCGCTGCTTGTCTTCATCGGCGCCTGGATCTTCCTGTCGCGCCAGATGCAGAACGGCGCCGGTCGCGCCATGGGCTTCGGCAAGTCCAAGGCCAAGCTCCTGACCGAGGCGCACGGGCGCGTGACTTTCGAGGACGTCGCCGGCATCGAGGAGGCCAAGGAGGACCTGCAGGAGATCGTGGAGTTCCTCCGCGATCCGCAGAAGTTCCAGCGGCTCGGCGGGCGCATCCCGCGCGGCTGCCTGCTCGTCGGCCCGCCGGGCACCGGCAAGACGCTAACCGCCCGCGCCGTCGCGGGTGAAGCGAACGTGCCTTTCTTCACGATTTCGGGATCGGACTTCGTCGAGATGTTCGTGGGCGTCGGCGCGAGCCGCGTGCGCGACATGTTCGAACAGGCGAAGAAGAACGCGCCCTGCATCATCTTCATCGACGAGATCGACGCGGTTGGCCGCCACCGCGGCGCCGGCCTCGGCGGCGGCAATGACGAGCGCGAGCAGACCCTGAACCAGTTGCTCGTCGAGATGGACGGCTTCGAGGCCAACGAGGGCGTCATCATCATCGCCGCCACCAATCGCCCGGACGTGCTTGATCCGGCTCTCCTGCGCCCCGGTCGCTTCGACCGTCAGATCGTGGTGCCGAACCCGGATGTCGCCGGCCGCGAGAAGATCCTGCGCGTGCACGTGCGTAAGGTGCCGCTCGCTCCGGATGTCGACCTCAAGGTCATCGCCCGCGGCACGCCGGGCTTCTCCGGCGCCGACCTGATGAATCTCGTCAATGAGGCGGCCCTGCTTGCTGCCCGCCGCTCCAAGCGCATCGTCACCATGCGCGAGTTCGAGGACGCCAAGGACAAGGTGATGATGGGCGCCGAGCGCCGCACCCTCGTCATGAGCGAGGAGGAGAAGCGTCTCACCGCCTATCACGAGGCCGGCCACGCCGTGGTTGCCCTCAACGTTCCGGCGACAGACCCGGTACACAAGGCGACCATCATCCCGCGCGGCCGCGCGCTGGGCATGGTCATGCAGCTGCCGGAGCGCGACAAGCTCTCCATGAGCTACGAGCAGATGACCTCGCGCCTCGCCATCATGATGGGCGGCCGCGTGGCAGAGGAACTCGTCTTCGGCAAGGACAAGGTGACCTCCGGCGCTGCCTCCGATATCCAGCAGGCGACCAAGCTCGCCCGCATGATGGTGACGCAGTGGGGCTTCTCCGACGAGCTCGGCACCGTCATGTACGGGGAGAATCAGGACGAGGTCTTCCTCGGCATGTCGGTGGCACGCCAGCAGAACGTCTCGGAGGCGACCGCCCAGAAGATCGATGCCGAGATCCGCCGCTTCGTTGAGGCGGGCTACGCCGAGGCGACCCGCATCCTCAAGGAGAAGGCCGATCAGCTGGAGCTTCTGGCGAAGGGGCTGCTCGAATACGAGACGCTGACAGGCGAGGAAATCCGCGATCTGCTCGACGGCAAGCCACCCGTGCGCGATGCCGGCGAGCCGGCGGCGCCCACGCGCCACTCGCCCGTGCCGTCGGCTGGCTTCAACCGCCCGCGCGGCGAGCCGGACGCCGGCCTCGAGCCGCAGCCGCAGGCCTGATACGCTTACGCCCAACGCAGGCCGAACGGCGCCGTCGGGCGCCGTTCGTCTTTCTGATCGAGCGGCTGTAATCTGCGCTCATACTTTGTGAACAAAGCGCGCGCATCATTGGCCGATGCCGGATGATATATTCGCGCGGGTTCAGATAAGAGTGGCCTCTTCTTGCACGCACCGAGCTCTACGCACATGACACGCAGCTTCTTCGGAACCGACGGCATCCGTGGCCGGGCCAACGGCACCATCACGCCCGAGCTCGCCCTGCGCGTCGGCCAGGCGGCCGGCCTCGTCTTCCATCGCGGCGACTATCGCCACCGTGTCGTCATCGGCAAGGACACGCGCCTGTCCGGCTATATGATCGAATCCGCCCTGCAGGCCGGATTCACCTCGGTCGGCATGGACGTGCTGCTGCTCGGGCCAGTGCCGACACCGGCGGTCGCCATGCTGACGCGCTCCATGCGCTGCGACCTCGGCGTGATGATCTCCGCCTCGCACAATCCGTACGAAGACAACGGCATCAAACTCTTCGGCCCGGACGGCTACAAGCTGTCCGACGAGGTCGAGCGCGAGATCGAGGCTCTGATGACGAGCGATCTGACGAGCCGGCTGGCGCCGCCCGCGGGGCTCGGCCGGGCCAAGCGCATCGAGAGCGTGCACGCGCGCTACATCGAATTTGCCAAGCGCACCCTGCCGCGCCAGCTCGACCTCGAGGGCCTGCGCATCGTCGTCGACTGCGCCAATGGCGCCGCCTACAAGGTTGCGCCCGAGGCGCTGTGGGAACTGGGGGCCGAGGTCATCACCATCGGCGACGAGCCGGACGGCTTCAACATCAATCACGAGGTCGGCTCGACGGCACCGGAGGCGCTGGTGCGCAAGGTACGCGAGACCCGTGCCGACATCGGCATCGCGCTCGACGGCGATGCCGACCGCGTGCTCATCGTCGACGAGAAGGGCCATCTTGTGGACGGCGACCAGCTGATGGCCGTCATCGCCTCGAGCTGGCAGGCTGACGGGCGCCTGTCGAAGCCCGGTATCGTCGCCACCATCATGTCGAACCTCGGCCTCGAGCGCTATCTCGCGGGCCGCGGACTGGAACTCGCCCGCACGGCGGTGGGCGACCGCTACGTGTTGGAGCACATGCGGGCGCACGGCTACAATCTCGGCGGCGAGCAGTCCGGCCACATCATCCTGTCCGACCATACGACGACCGGCGACGGCCTCATCGCGGCCTTGCAACTGCTGGCCGTCCTCAAGGCGCAGGACCGGCCGGTGAGCGAGGTGTGCCACTGCTTTGAGCCGTTGCCTCAGGTGTTGAAGAACGTGCGCTACCGGGACGGCCAGCCGCTGAAGAACGATTCCGTCGCCAATGCCGTCGATGCGGCGCGCGAGCGGCTCGGCAGCAACGGACGCCTGGTGATCCGGCCCTCCGGTACCGAGCCGGTGATCCGCGTGATGGCCGAGGGCGACGACCGCGACCTCGTGGAGCAGGTGGTGGGCGAGGTCTGCGACGCGCTGACGAGGGCCGCCGCCTGACGCCGGCATCGTGCAGGGTCTGCGCACCCGGCAACAGGAGCGAGCGGTCGGCGATGCGGCGGCACGTCCCACCCGTCGAGGGCAAGGAAGGTCGCCGGCCGTCCTCCAGCGCCGTTCCGGCGGCCGCCGCTGTCGATTCATCTTAACGGATCGGTAGGGTTAAGCGTTAGGCTTAAGCGATATTTAACGAGTAGTGCCTAGATTGCCTTCGTCTGCGGTTTTGCGGGCAAGCACGATTTGCCCGGTACGAAGGAAATACTCATGGGCAGCCTGAAATTCATTGCGTGCGCCGGCCTCATGGCCGCCGGGCTCGTCTCCGGCGCCCGGGCGGCCGATCTTCTGCCTGCGCCGGCGCCCCTGCCGGTGCCCGAACCCGTCGCTTTCGGCGGCTGGTATCTCAGAGGCGACATCGGCTTCAGCAACCAGGAAGTCGACAAGCTCGACAACGTGCTCTACGACGCCACCGTCGTGAACATCGACAAGGCCTTCGATGCGGCACCGTTCTTCGGCGTCGGCCTCGGTTACCAGTTCAACAGCTGGTTACGTTTCGACGTCACGGGCGAATATCGCGCCCGGGCGAATTTCCACGGCTACGACGTCTATCCGGCCGGCCCCGGCTATGCCGCGGGCTCCAACAACTATTCGGGCTCGAAGTCCGAATGGCTGTTCCTTGCCAATGCCTATCTCGACCTCGGCACTTGGCACGGCGTGACGCCCTTCGTCGGCGCCGGCGTTGGCGGCTCCTACAACACCATCCACAGCTTCCGCGACGAGAACGTGCCGAACCTCGGTTCGGCCTATGCGCGCGATGCCTCGAAGTGGAACTTCGCCTGGGCGCTCTATGCGGGCCTTGCCTATGCCGTGACGCCGAACTTTACAGTCGAGCTCGGCTATCGCTACGTCAATCTGGGCGATGCGCAGAGCGGCGACATCATCACGTACACGGGCACGAACAACGTGTACAACCCGATGAAGTTCAAGGACCTGTCCTCGCACGACGTGAAGCTCGGCATGCGCTGGATGTTCGGCGGCCCCGTGGTTGCCGAGAGCTACGAGCCGATCGTCGCCAAATACTGATCGGCTGCAGAGCGGGCCATCATCGCAGTTCTAGGAGCGCGGCGTCCTACGCCGCGCTTTCTTTTTGCCGGCCGTCGGCGAAAGGAGTCGAGATCTTCGGTCAACATTCGTTAAGGTTAATGGTCACTTAACTTCTTGGCGGCAAGCTCCCGGCAAATGGTGGTGCCTCCCTTGCCCGCGCCCATTGCGTCCGTCCCGGGAGTATTTCTCGATGCGTCATGCCTTTCTCGTCGCAGCCCTGTCCCTCGTCGTGGCGGCCCCCGTCGCTGCGGCCGAGCTTCCGCCGGCGCCGGTGCTCGATCCCGAGCCGGGGGTGCTGGCGAGCGGGGAGGGTTTCTACCTGCGCGGCGACGTCGGCTACGCCATGCCGATCGACCCCGCGCTGTCCATCAACGGCCTCGGCTACATCGGGGAGCGGCTGGACAAGAACGCCACCTTCGGGCTCGGGCTCGGCTACGACTTCGGTTGGCTGCGGGCGGACGTGACGGGGGATGTCTTCGCCGAGCGCAGCCTCTCGGCCTCCGCCCCGGGCCTTGCCGCCACGGCCAAGCTCAATTCCGTCGCGGTGCTCGCCAATCTCTATGCCGACCTCGGCACGTGGTCCGGCATCACACCCTATGTCGGCGCGGGTGCCGGTCTTGCGGTCAACCGGCTCGGCTCCGTCCGGGAGACCGCGACGGCGACCGGTACGGACATCGCCTATGACGGCGGCACGCGCACCGGATTCGCCTGGGCGCTGATGGCGGGCGCGGCCATCGATATCACCACCTCGCTCAAGTTCGATCTCGGCTATCGCTTCGCCGATCTCGGCAAGGCGCGGGCGGCGGGCGGGGCGGTGCGCGTCGGCGACCTGCGCAGCCACGAGGTGCGCTTCGGCCTGCGCTACACCTTCGATTGAGCGGCATTCGCAACGGAATATTAAGGTTAACGGGCAATGATCGAGGCTGTACTGGAGGTTGGGGAGTTCTGATCGATGCGCGCGCTTCTTCCGGGCCTGGTCATTGGTCTCGGCTGGGCTTTCGCGGCTCCGGCCGCTCATGCTGCCGATCTCGGCGACAGCTGGCTGCGCGGCTCGATGCCCGCCTATGGCGACAGCGAGCCGACCGGCGCCTGGGGCGGCTTCTACATCGGCGTGCAGGGCGGCTATTCCAACGCCAATATCGATTTCGGCACGGCGAACAGCAGCCAGATCGCCTATATCCTGCGCAATCTCTCCGTCGAGCAGGAGCGCCGCATCTCGGGCGCAACGGTGCTGCCGGAGCGCGACGTGCGCGGCGGCAACTACGGCTTTCTCGTCGGCTACAACAGCCAGTGGGAGGATGTGGTCCTCGGCGTCGAGCTCGGCTACACGCGACTCAATCTCGATGCGACGGCTTCGGACAGCAACAGGTTCTGGACGGCCACCAGCAACGGCTACACGTATAATGTCGGGCTGGAATCCAGCGCCCAGGTGAAGCTGACCGACTATCTGACGTTCCGCGGACGCGCCGGCTACGATCTTGGCAATTTCCTGCCCTATGCGACGCTCGGTCTTGCGGTTGGTCGCGCCGATGTGACCCGCAGCGCGAACGTCTATCTGTGCGAGGACACGACGGGCAGCACACCGCCGGCCTGCGCGGCGGGGCTCTACGGCTCGGCCAGCGAGCGCAAGAAGGATACCTATGCGGTCGGCATTGCCGCAGGCCTGGGTCTCGACATTCTCCTGACCGAGAACCTCTTCCTTCGCGGCGAATACGAATATGTCCGGTTCGGCTCGTTCGAGAACGTGAACGCGGATCTCCACACCGTGCGGGGCGCGGTGGCGGCGAAGTTCTGAATGGGGCTTGCGAGGCGCTCACAGGCGAACCTCTGGTCCCCACCGCACCTTCGAGCCCCGGACACACCGCTCACGAGAAGGATGCGGAGCTGATCCGGGGCCTCTGTCATGGCGCCGTCGGCGGTTCCCTGTGCTGGGTCCCCGGGCGGCATACCGCCTCGTCGCATGCGTCCGGGAAACGAGGCCGCTCGTGAGGGAGTGGCGGGAGATCGCCCGACCGCCGACGGTCTCTTTGCCCCCTGCGGCATCGTTGTCCAAATTCCGCCGTTGACGCGGGAGCGGGGCTCGCGTATCCCCATCCGCGGGACACTTCCCCCCAACGGGAAGCGCCCATCTGAGAGGATGGATACATGACGACGAATGCTCCCGCCGCGCGGCCCGCGCGCGCGCAGTTTTCTTCCGGCCCCTGCGCCAAGCGCCCCGGCTGGACCCTTGAAGCCCTCAACGACGCGCCGCTCGGCCGCTCACACCGCGCCAAGGTGGGCAAGGCGAAGCTGAAGCTCGCCATCGACCTCACCCGCGAAGTTCTGAACGTGCCGGCGGAGTATCGCATCGGCATCGTGCCGGCGTCCGACACCGGCGCCGTGGAGATGGCGCTGTGGTCGATGCTCGGCGCCCGCGGCGTCGACATGCTCGCCTGGGAATCGTTCGGTGAGGGTTGGGTCACCGACGTCGTCAAGCAGCTCAAGCTCAACGACGCGCGCGTCATCAAGGCGCCCTACGGCACGCTGCCGAACCTCGCCGAGGTCGACACCCGGACGCGCGACGTGGTCTTCACCTGGAACGGCACGACCTCGGGCGTGCGCGTGCCGAATGCCGACTGGATCGCCGACGACCGCGAAGGCCTCGTCATCTGCGACGCGACCTCCGCCGCCTTCGCGCAGGACCTCGACTGGCAGAAGCTCGATGTCGTCACCTTCTCCTGGCAGAAGGTGCTCGGCGGCGAGGCGGCGCACGGCATGCTGATCCTCTCGCCGCGCGCCGTCGAACGGCTCGAGAGTTACACGCCCGCCTGGCCGCTGCCCAAGATCTTCCGCATGACCAAGGGCGGCAAGCTCATCGAGGGCATCTTCCAGGGCGAGACGATCAACACGCCGTCGATGCTCTGTGTCGAGGACTATATCGACGCGCTCCAATGGGCGAAGTCGCTCGGCGGCCTCAAGGCGCTCGTCGCGAAGGCCGACGCCAATGCGAAGGCGCTCCTCGACTGGGTCGAGGCGAGCCCGTGGATCGCCAATCTCGCCGAGGATCCGGCGACGGCTTCCAACACCTCCGTCTGCCTCAAGATCGTCGATCCCGAGGTGGTGACGAAAGGGCCCGAAACGGTCGCCGCGGTCGCCAAGGGCATCGCCGCCGCCCTCGAGAAGGAGGGCGTCGCCTATGACATCGGCGCCTATCGCGACGCACCTCCCGGTCTGCGCATCTGGTGCGGCGCCACTGTCGAGACAGACGACGTCAAGGCCCTGACGGCCTGGCTCGACTGGGCCTTCGCCGCCGAGAAGGCGAAGCTCGCCGCTGCCGCCTGACGGCGGGGGCAGTCGGGACAGTCGGCAATCGTCGATCTGCCTTCTCCGACTGCCTATCTGCCGATTGCCGACTGCCCAATTCCATCGAGGCGAAAACCCATGACCGCCCCCAAGGTTCTCATTTCTGATGCCCTGTCGCCCGCTGCCGTGCAGATCTTCAAGGATCGCGGCATTGAGGTCGATTTCCAGCCGAACCTCGGCAAGGACAAGGACAAGCTTGCCGAGATCATCGGCAACTACGACGGCCTCGCCATCCGCTCGGCCACCAAGGTCACGCCGAAGATTCTGGAGCAGGCCTCGCGCCTCAAGGTCATCGGCCGGGCCGGCATTGGCGTCGACAATGTCGACATCCCGGCCGCAACGGCCAAGGGCATCATCGTGATGAACACGCCCTTTGGCAATTCCATCACCACCGCCGAACATGCCATTGCCATGATGTTCGCGCTCGCGCGTGAAATTCCCGCTGCCGACGCCTCGACCCAGGCCGGTAAATGGGAGAAGAACCGCTTCATGGGTGTCGAGATCACGGGCAAGACGCTCGGCATCATCGGCTGCGGCAACATCGGTTCAATCGTCGCCGAGCGGGCGCTCGGCCTGAGGATGAAGGTGATCGCCTACGACCCGTTCCTGTCACCCGAGCGCGCGCTCGACATTGGCGTCGAGAAGGTGGAACTGGACGACCTTCTGGCGCGGGCCGATATCATCACCCTGCACACGCCGCTCACCGAGAAGACGAAGAACGTCCTCTCGGCCGAAAACATCGCCAAGACGAAGAAGGGCGTGCGCATCGTCAACTGCGCCCGTGGCGGCCTCGTCGACGAGGTGGCGCTGCGCAAGGCGCTTGACGAAGGGCATGTGGCGGGTGCCGCCTTCGACGTCTTCACCGTTGAGCCTGCGACGGAGAACCCACTGTTCGGCCACCCTAACGTCGTGTGCACGCCGCATCTCGGCGCCGCGACGACGGAGGCGCAGGAGAACGTCGCCTTGCAGGTGGCCGAGCAGATGTCGGACTACCTGCTGCGCGGCGCCATCTCGAACGCCGTGAACTTCCCATCGATCACGGCCGAAGAGGCGCCCAAGCTCAAGCCCTTCATCGCGCTTGCGGAAAAGCTCGGCTCCTTCGCCGGGCAGCTTACCGAGACCGGCATGAAGAGCGTGCACATCACCTACGAGGGGACCGTGGCGCATCTCAACACGCGCGCACTCTCGTCGGCCGCCATCGCCGGCCTGCTGCGGCCGATCCTGCAGGATGTCAACGTCGTGTCGGCGCCGGTCGTCGCCAAGGAGCGCGGCATCGTCGTCGAGGAGACCGTGCGCGAGGCCGAGCACGACTACGACGCGCTCATCACCCTGACGGTCGTCACCGAACGGCAGACCCGCTCGGTCGCCGGCACGGTCTTCGCCAACGGCAAGCCGCGCATCGTCAACATCAAGGGCATCACGGTCGACGCCGAGTTCGCCCCGTCGATGATCTATGTGACGAACGAGGACAAGCCCGGCTTCATCGGTCGCTTCGCCGGCATCCTGGGCAATGCGGGTGTCAACATTGCCACTTTCGCCCTCGGCCGCGACACCCCCGGCGGCTCCGCCATCGCGCTCGTCGAGGTGGACGGCGAGGTGCCCGCCAAGGTGCTGGAGGACATCCAGACCATCCCGGGCGTGAAGCAGGCCAAGGCGCTGACGTTCTGAGGGGGACAAACCGCGCCGCGCTTCGCCGTCATGCCCGCGCTCGTCGCATGGCATCCACGCCGGGAAGCGAGCAACGCGTGGATGGCCGGGACAAGCCCGGCCATGCCGTGACGGGGGCAGCGTGAGACAATTGCTGCAGCAACAAGACCCGACGCGACTGCTGCAGCAACAAGACCCGACGCGACCGACGCGCCGGGTTTTTGTTTCGGGGAAAGCCGTCTTCGATGTTGATCCGACCTGACGGACCAGTGTCAAAGCCGATTATGGATCGCCGTCGCGACACGTGACATGCGCCACCGGGTAGGCTGGCACGTGCCGGTCGTCCGACAGGAGGGTGAGGCGTTCGGCGATGGCCTGGGCGATGAGCAGGTGATCGAAGGGATCCCTGTGGTGCATCGGCAGACGGGCAAGCTCGTCGAGGTGATCCGGGCGGATGTCGAGCATTTCGAAGCCTTGGGCGTCAATCGCGGCAAGGATGTCCCCGATGCCGGCTTCGAGCTTGCCAATACGCACCTTCACGACGATCTCCCACAGCGAAGCCGTGCTGACGAAGATGTCGTTCGCTGGGTCGCTGATGAGATCCTCAGCCCTACTCTCAATCCGCGCGTCGCCCGACAGCCACCACAAGAGGGCATGCGTGTCGAGCAGCAGCCTCAATCAGCGTCCCCTTCCATGGCGGACAGGATCTCCTCGGGGAGCGTGTTGAAATCCGGCGCCATGCGGATGCTTCCCTTGAGCATCCCCGGCATCCGGCGCGGACGTTCTCCCCCGGGAGGTGGGCCGATCTCAGCAATGATTTCGTTGCGCGACATGACGAGGACCGATGTTCCCTGGCGGGCCTGCCGGAGCAGCCCGCTGAGATTGGCCCGCAACTCACGGACGCCGACCCTGACCTGATTGTCCTTCCGTGCCTGAGCCATGGCGATCCTCGCGTGCACTCATATGTGTACACAATAGGCCCTGCTCGGGCAAGCCACGGAGGCGAGCTTGCCGCACCTGCTCAGCCGATCTTCCGCCCCAGGCGCTCGGCGATGAAGATGCCGCCGAGCACCATGGCCATGGCGACCGCGTGGTGCCAGCCGAAGGGCTCGCCGACGATGAGGACGGCGAGCAGGGCGCCGAAGACGGGCACGAGATTGACGAAGACGCCGGCGCGACTCGGCCCGATGAGTTCGACCCCGCGCATGAAGGTGATCTGCGAGAGCAGGGACGGAAACAGCGCGACGAAGATGAGGACGAGATAGCCCTGCCAGGTCGGCCAGTAGGCGTCGCCGGCGCTGATCTCCCAGGCCAGCAGCGGCAAGGAGGTGAGGCAGGCGACGATGGCGAGCGCCAGGAAGAAGACGAGCCCCGGCACGTCCGGGCGGCCGCGCAGGGCAAGGGTGTAACCCGTGTAGAATACGCAGGCGATCAACATCCACACGTCGCCGATGTTGAAGGCGAACTGCGTGATGGTGGCGATATCGCCGTGGGTCGCCGTCATGGCGACGCCGCCGAGCGTCACGATGACGCCGACGATCTGCAGCCAGGTGGCCCGAACGCCGAAGAAGATGAGCGCGCCGACGAGTACGAGGATCGGCATCGATCCCTGCATGATCGCGATGTTGACCGCGCTCGTATGGTGGCCGGCGAGATAGAAGAGCGCGTTGAAGCCGGTGAAGCCGAAGGCACCCATCAGGATTACGCGGTGCCGGTGGGAGGCGATCATGCGCCAGTTGTCGCGCAGGGCCCGGCCGTAGAGCGGCAGCAGGATGAGGCAGACGACGATCCAGCGCGCCGACGTCAGCACCATCGGCGTGATGTGGCCGACCGCAAGCTTGCTCGCGACGGCATTGCCACCCCACATGAGCGTGGTGAGCGTCAGGAGCAGGTAGGCGTGGTCGAGGCGATGGCGGGCGGCGGTCAACGGCTGGAGGGTCAAGATCGGCTTCCGTGAAGATGGCTTTGCAGACTAGGGTGCTTGCCGCCGGCCTGTAAGGGGCCTAGACGCAGGGGAGCATTGCGGCAGAAGGTGTCACAGGATGCGGTTTCTGATCGTCGATGGTTATCCGGCAGATGCTCGCGAACGCCACCATGCAGGCTTCGGTCTGACGCCGGGCGAGGCTTATGCTGCCGTCGTGAAGGGCATCGCGCCGGCCGCCGCCTGCGATATCGCGCTGCCTGCCGATGCCGATGCGCAGCTGCCGTCCGGCGCCGGGCTCTCCTCCTACGATGCGGTGATCCTCACGGGCTCGCCGCTGCACGTCTACCATGACGAGGCGCCGGTGCGGCGGCAGATCGAGCTGATGCGGGCGGTCTACGACAGCGGCGTGCCGTCCTTCGGCTCCTGCTGGGGGCTGCAGGTGGCGGCAGTCGCCGCCGGCGGGACGGTGACGCCCAACCCGCTCGGACGCGAGGTGGGTTTTGCGCGACGAATCACGCCGAGCGAGGCGGGCAGGGGGCATCCGCTGCTCGCGGGACGCCCCGGTGCCTTCGATGCGCCCTGCGTGCATCTCGATGTGGTCGCCAGCCTGCCGGCGAACGCCATCGTGCTTGCGTCCAACGGCATGGCCGGCGTGCAGGCGGCGGAGATCCGCCACGGGCGAGGCGTCTTCTGGGGCGTGCAGTATCACCCGGAATTCTCGCTGACCGAGCTCGCCGCGATCATGGACCGCATGGCCGGGCCGCTGACCGACGAAGGCTTCTTCCGCGACCCGGCCGAAGTTGCCGGCTATGTCGGTGACCTCAGGGCGCTCGATGCCGACCGCAGCCGACGCGACCTCGCCTGGCGACACGGCCTCGACGAGCAGGTGCTCGTGGAGGCGTTGCGCACGCTCGAAATCCGCAATTTCGTCGCCGGTTGCCGCAACGGCGGCACGATGCGGCATTGACCCGGGAGCCGTCGCAAATCGCAGTGGGCGCATGCGCCGGGCTTGATTTTCGCCTCCCGATCGCCCAAGAGAGGGTGCAAGGAAACCCCGGCCAAGGTGAGCTTGCGCCGGGGTTTATCATGTTGATGGCCGGAACAGCCGGAGGCTGGACGTAAATGGCGAATGTCGTGGTGGTCGGCGCCCAGTGGGGCGACGAGGGCAAGGGCAAGATCGTCGACTGGCTCTGCGAGCAGGCCGACATCGTCGCGCGCTTCCAGGGCGGGCATAATGCAGGCCACACGCTCGTCATCGGTGATGCCGTCTACAAGCTCTCGCTTTTGCCGTCCGGCGTCGTCCGCCCCGGCAAGCTCGCCGTCATCGGCAATGGTGTCGTGCTCGATCCGCAGGCGCTCGTCGACGAGATCGATCGCCTCGCCACCCAAGGGGTGAGCATCACGCGCGACAACCTGCGCATCGCCGACAATGCCACGCTCATCTTGCCGCTGCACCGCGAGCTTGATGCGCTGCGCGAGAATTCCAACGCCGGCACGCGCATCGGCACCACGCGCCGCGGCATCGGCCCGGCCTATGAGGACAAGGTCGGCCGTCGCGCCATACGCCTGATGGACCTTGCAGACCTCGAGACGCTGCCCGCCAAGATCGAGCGCCTCCTGTCGCATCACAACGCCCTGCGCCGCGGCTTCGGTCTCGCCGAGTTCGGCGCCGAGGAGATCTTCGACGAGCTTTCCGCCGTGGCGCCGAAGGTGCTGCCCTACATGGACACGGTGTGGCGCCTGCTCGACGAGGAACGCCGCCACGGCAGCCGCATCCTCTTCGAGGGCGCGCAGGGGGCCCTGCTCGATATCGACCACGGCACCTATCCCTTCGTCACCTCCTCGCACACGGTGGCGGGCCAGGCGGCGACGGGCACCGGCCTCGGGCCGAAGGCGGTGGGCTATGTGCTCGGTATCGCCAAGGCCTATACGACTCGGGTGGGCGAGGGGCCTTTCCCGACGGAGCTCGACGACGAGATCGGGCAGCGCATCGGCGAGCGTGGCCGCGAGTTCGGCACGGTAACGGGGCGCAAGCGTCGCTGCGGCTGGTTCGACGCCGTTCTGGTGCGCCAGACGGTACGCACCTCGGGTATTGACGGCATCGCGCTGACGAAGCTCGACATTCTCGACGGCTTCGACGAGATCAAGGTCTGTGTCGGTTATCGCCTCGACGGCGAGGTGCTCGATCATCTGCCGGCAAGCCAGGGCGCTCAGGCGCGCGTCGAGCCGGTCTACGAGACCATCGAGGGCTGGCCCGGCACGACAGCGGGCGCGCGTTCCTGGGCGGACCTGCCGGCCCAGGCCATCAAATATGTCCGGCGCATCGAGGAGTTGATCGGCGCCCCCGTCGCGCTTCTGTCGACGAGCCCGGAGCGCGACGATACGATCCTCGTGCATAATCCCTTCGAAGGTTGACGGGCCCCACGTTTTCGGGACATTCGGGAGCCGATGGCGGACTATTATCCTTTGCTCTCGCGGGCCGTGGCCGGCCTGCCGGACAACACCCCCGAGACGCGGCGCGCGATCTACGACCGGGCGCGCGTCGTGCTGCTGCAGCAGTTGCGGGCGGTGGACCCGCCGTTGTCGGAGGCCGATATCGAGCGCGAACAGATCGCGCTCGATGATGTCATCGCGCGGATCGAGAACGAATATGCGCCGCCTCTCTATGACGATCCGCTGGAGCCGCGTTTCGATGAGGCGGTAGGGGCGACGGCAGGCTACGACGATGACCGGGATCCCTACCGGAGCGGCGGGGGCTATGGCGAGATTGACCGCTACGGGCCGGGCGACGACCAGTCGGCCGAGCCGCCCGGTATGCCGGGCGGATACGGAGCGTTGCCCCGGGGCGAGGACGAGCGCCCGGCGCGGCCGCGCCTGTCTCCGTCGCGCGGCGCTCGCGACGGTGGCGAGCGCCGTCGCACGCTGATCGTTGCCGGCGTCCTCGCCCTTGCCATCGCGGCAATAGCCGGCACGGCCCTGTGGCTGCGGCAGGAGGCGCCCGCACCGGTGCCGGACCAGGCACAGACGGAGCCCGGCGAGACGCCGACGGAGGGTGAGGCAAAGTTCAACGATCGCATCGGCGGTCCGCCGTCCGACCAGGCCCCGCCGGCGCAGCCGCAGCCGCAGCCGCCGCAGCAGGCGACGCCGCCCGGCGGCGCGGTGGCGGTCTCGCAGCGGGCCATCCTCTATGAGGAGACCGGCGATGCCAACCAGGCGCCGCGGGCCACTGGCGGGCGTGCGGTCTGGCGGCTCGACACCGTCAACCCCGGCGAAGGGCAGCCGCTCGAAACGGTGGTACGTGCCGAAGTTGCCGTGCCCGAGGCAGGCTTCACGCTGAATCTGACCTTCCGCCGCAACACCGACGCGACGCTGCCGGCATCCCATACCGTCGAGATGACGTTCGAGGAAACGGATCCCCAACGGGCGGTCCGGGAAGTCGGCGTGCCGCAGCTCAAGACGGACGAAGGGGCGCGCGGCACGCCGCTCGCCGGGCTGCCGGTGCCGGTGACGTCGAACTTCTTCCTGGTCGGGCTCTCCAACCTCGCCAGCGATGTGGAGCGCAACACCGAGCTGCTGCGGTCGCGGTCGTGGATGGACATTCCGCTGCGCTATGCATCCGGCCGGCGCGCCGTGCTCGCCTTCGAGAAGGGATTGTCGGGCGAGCAGGCGCTCGAGGCCGCCCTGCGCGTCTGGGCAGGCCAGCAATAGCAAGCCTTGTGGGGCGCCGGTGAGGCAGCCCCCGCGACACCCATCGGACGGGCAGACCTGCACAACAAAACGGCGGCCCCCGGCCGCCGTTGCTCTTCAGAGGCCACTCGGCCGCAACGTCAGGCGGGGCTCAGCGCCTGACCGTCGCCCTTCGGCGCCTCAATGCGGGCGAGACCCTGCTTGACGGCCTCCTGTACCTTCTCGAAGGCGCGGACCTCGATCTGGCGCACGCGCTCGCGGGAGACGCCGAATTCACTGGAGAGATCCTCGAGCGTGATCGGATCGTCGCGCAGGCGACGCGCCTCGAAGATGCGCCGCTCGCGCTCGTTGAGCACGCCGAGCGCCTGGCGCAGGGCAGCGAGCCGGTTGCGCCCCTCCTCCTCGGCCACGAGGTTGGCTTCCTGGTCGTCGCTCTCGTCGACCAGCCAGTCCTGCCATTCCCCGTCACCGTCCTGGCGCAGGGGAGCGTTGAGCGAAGTGTCGCCGCCGAGGCGGCGATTCATCTCGACCACGTCCTGCTCGGGCACGCCCAGGCGCTTGGCAATGGCCCTGACCTGTTCCGGTCGCAGGTCGCCCTCCTCATAGGCGGATATGCGGCCCTTGGCCTTGCGCAGGTTGAAGAACAGCTTCTTCTGGCTCGCGGTCGTGCCCATCTTCACGAGCGACCAAGAACGCAGGATGTATTCCTGAATCGCAGCCTTGATCCACCACATGGCGTAGGTCGCGAGACGGAAGCCCTTGTCGGGCTCGAAGCGCTTGACGGCCTGCATCAGGCCGACGTTGCCTTCCGAGACCACCTCGGCGATGGGCAGACCATAGCCGCGGTAGCCCATCGCAATCTTCGCGACGAGCCGCAGATGCGACGTTACGAGCTTGTGCGCCGCGTCGCGGTCTCCGTGTTCCCGCCACTGCTTCGCGAGCATGAATTCCTCATCGGGCTTCAGCATCGGGAAACGGCGGATCTCTTCGAGATAGCGCGAAAGCCCGCCCTCGCTGGCGAGCGTGGGAAGTGCGCCGGTAGCCATTTTCACCTCCTTTCGGCCCCCTGTCGGCAGGCCGTGTGACGGCCGCCCCCTGGCCAGCCGTCCTGAACACCCTACATCCGGGAACACATTGTCCGAAAGAGGGCATCCGACTGTCTCAGAACCGCAGTTTCGGCCGTTGGTTTCGTCCGGCATGTGCGCTAGCGCACACATCGGACTCCGCACCCGCGCTTTCAGGTGTTCGCGCGCAGCGCGTTCACGAGCCTCAGTAGCTCTGGCGGCAGCGGGCTTGCAAAGCGCATTTCTTCGCCCGTCACTGGATGGGCGAAGCCCAACTCGGCCGCATGAAGCGCCTGGCGAGACAGCACGCTCAACGCCTGGCGCGCCGCCTCTCCGAGAAGGGCCGACTTCGTCCGGAAGCCGCTGCCGTAGATTGCGTCGCCGAGGAGCGGATGGCCGCGGTGGGCGAGATGCACCCTGATCTGGTGCGTGCGCCCCGTTTCAAGGCGGCAGCGCACAAAGCTCGCCACATCCGCCGCGTGCCCGGCGGCGAAACGCTCCTCCACCATATAGTGCGTGACCGCTTCGCGTCCATGGCCGGCGCGGGCGACCGCCATCTTCTCCCGGTTGTGCGGGGCGCGGTCGATCGGCGCACTGATCGTGCCGGCCAGCGGCTGCGGCACGCCCCAGACCACCGCCACATAGGCCCGGTGAAGCGGCCCGGTGCGGCCGTGGTCGGCGAACTGGGCGCTCAGCCCCTTGTGCGCCTCGTCGGTCTTCGCCACCACCATGACGCCGGACGTGTCCTTGTCGAGGCGATGCACGATGCCCGGCCGCCGGACGCCGCCGATGCCCGAGAGGCTCGCGCCGCAATGGGCGATGAGGGCGTTGACGAGCGTGCCCGTCTCGTTGCCGGGGGCCGGGTGCACGACAAGACCCGCCGGCTTGTCGATCACGATGAGCGCGTTGTCCTCATAGAGCACACTGAGGGGGATATCCTCGCCGGACGGTTCCGCCGCCGCCGCCGGAGGCACGGTGACGGCGAGAGGGAGGCCGGCGGCGAGCTTGCGCGATGCATTCGTTTCGGGCTTTCCGCCGACGCTGACGTGACCATCCTTAATGAGTTCTTGGATGCGGCTGCGCGACAGGTCCGGAAGCCTGAGCGCGAGCGCGCGGTCGAGCCGCACGCCGGCATCATCTGCCCCGGCGGTCAGATGGATGGTTCGGCCGGCATCCGCCATCTTGTCGCTCATGAGCGCTCGTCGCCCGTCGCGGCAGTCCAGTCAAGCCTCTCCCGGCAACAGAACCGTCTTGAGACTGTGGAGACGGACGGTTTTTGACACAAAGTGCCGCGACAGGACTTGAACAGGGGGCGAAGCGCTTATATAGAAGCGGCCTCACGCGAGACGCTCCCATCGTCTAGCGGTCTAGGACGTCGCCCTCTCACGGCGAAAACAGGGGTTCGAGTCCCCTTGGGAGCGCCACCCGCCTCATAAGCGCCTGAAAAACATCAAAAAAATCGCAGGTGGGACACGAGGTGGGACAGCATATGTTCACCTTTAGAGCTTCCCCATGGCGCGGTCAGCGAGCTTCGCCTGCTGCGCAGCGCGTGTGTAGCGCTCGACTTCATCAAGGCTCCGGTGTCCAGTGATGGACATGATCTCGTGCGGGGTGGCCCCTCGCTCGGCGAGACGGGCAGCCGTCGCCTTGCGCAGCCCGTGAGCGCTGCAATGAGGCAGACCGGCCGCATTGCACCACTCCCGAAATCGATTTCCGAAGCCGGCGACGGTGAAGGGTTTGCCGTAGTCCGTGATGAGGAAGGTCAAATTCCCGGCGTCCGCTCCGGCGATGGCCGCAGCGAGGTCGGGGTGCACAGGAATATCGATCTCGACCGGCTTCCGGTGCTCGTTCTTGGCCTGAACGAACTTGATACGACCGCCACGGATGTGCTGGCGGCCGAGCCTCACCACGTCCTCCCGCCGACATGCGGTATAGAGAAGCAGGGCCATGGCCAGCCGGGCCTTTGTGCCGATGGGGTACTTCTCCTCGAACGTCGCCACTTCCTCCAGCGTCCACGTGTGATGCCCGTCGCTCTTGTAGCTGATGAGTTTCACGTCACGGGTGGGGTTGTTCTTGACGATGTCCGGCTCCTCGATCACCCCCCACGCGAATAGCGCTTTCATGGCCTTGAGCCTCTGATTGGCCGCGCCGGGCTTGTCCGCCAGCTCGTCGCGCAGCTTGCGAACGTGGCGGCTTTCCATGAGGCGCACCGGCTTGTCGCCGTGCTTCTGGCACGCGCTCTCCAAAGCACGCCTGCGCCAGCTCTTGGTGCTGGCATCGAGCGCTTTGAATTGATGGCTGCCGAAATAGGCTTGGCATAGCCATCGGAAGGACCCAGGGCGAGCCGCGGCGCGCGTCTTGTCGTCTGCGGCGCCGGATCGTGCGGCATGGTACTGTGCCATGAACGCTTCCGATCCCGGCTCACCGCGCAGGCGCACCTTCTTCTGCCCGGGGACGCGAACGTAATACCGAACGTTTCCGTGCCTATCCCGGTCGCGAACAAGGTAGGGCAGTTCGATTGCGGCCACGGATGCGCTCACGGTTCAGTCGTCCCATGGATTATGATCGTCGGTGTGATTCTGTGGCAAGCCGTCGAAAGCGATGTCGATCTTGTTGCGGTCCCATACCCGGCGGGCGTCGATATGGATCGGGGGCGGCATGCGACCGTCTCTCACCAGTTCATCGAACTTTGACGGCGACACGCCGATGTAGGTGGCAGCCTCCACGCGCGAGAGCCCGCGCGGGGGGAGCGAGAGCGGCAGCGCGTTGCGGCGCTCTGTGATTCTCATCGGGCGCCCTCCCAAAGCGGCGGCATCCACACGTCGGCCGGGCCGTCGTAGTCGACGAGGGTGATTACGGCCCGGCGGACGTGGGGCATGAAGGCGCGATAGGTCTTCGCTCCGCCGGCGATCCAGATCACGCGGCCGGGGAAGCGGTGGGCAGTCCGGGCGAGGAACTTGGCCGGGTCGTCCTCGCCGAGCCACGGCACCACGATGCGGTTGGCAAGGTTGCCGACGATGCGGGCTGTGCGCCAGCCCATGACGACAACATGGCCCAAGGTCTGTGCCCTGAACCAGGCTAGGTCCTCGGGCTCGTGCCAAGGCAGCCGGCCGGCGAGGCCGATCTGCCCGCGCCGGCCTACGGCGGCGATGAGGCGGACGTCCATCATGGCCGGCCTCCGCACCAGTCGATGCGCCGCGGGCAGCGCCCGCGCGGGCAGGTGTAGCGCACAGCGTGCCCGGCGCGGATCATGAGGCCGGCAACGTCGCGACCGTCGACGAAGACGCGGGCAAGCGTGCGTCCGTAGCGGTCGCGGCCCTGCCGGCGGATGGTGATGGTGCCGCCGGCGAGCAGACGCCGCAGGTGGGCGGTGGCGCGGTGGCCGCGCTGGCGCTCGCTCTCACACCGTGCCTGGTACGTCTCCGGCGCGTCGAGGCCGACGATGCGGATGCGCTCGTCGTCGACATGGATCGTGTCGCCGTCGACCGCCACGATGAGCGGTTCGGCCGCGTTCGCGACGCTGAGCGCGGCGAATATGATGAGGTAGAGCGCGATGAGTCCACCGAGGATGATCGCGGCATGCCGGCGGAAGCGCCGGGGCGCGCTGCGGGGATTCGGGTGGCCGGGAGTGCGCATCAGCATGGCGGCGCCTCAGAACGGGATATCGTCGTCGAGGTCGGCGGGCGCCGACCGGGTGGGGCTGTCGCCGCCCCTCGCAGCCGCATAGCCGCCATCGTCGCGCGAGCGCGTGGTGCCGTAGTCCTCCGGGTCGGCGGCCGGTGGCGGGGCGTTGCGCTGGCTGTCGAGCAGGGTGATCTCGCCGCGAAACTGGGAGAGCACCACCTCGGTGGTGTACCGGTCCTTGTTGTCACGGTCCTGCCACTTGCGGGTGGCGAGCTGGCCCTCGAGGTAGACCTTGGAGCCCTTGCGCAGGTACTTCTCCGCGACCTCGGCAAGGCGCGGATTGAAGATGACGACGGTGTGCCACTCCGTGCGCTCCCGGCGCTCGCCGGTGGCCTTGTCGCGCCACGTCTCGGAGGTGGCGAGCCGCAGGTTGGCGATTGGCTCCCCGGCCTGGTTGCGCCTGATCTCGGGATCGCGGCCGAGGTGGCCGATGAGCATGACCTTGTTGACGGATCCGGCCATCAGGCGATTTCCTCACATTTGGGGGGATTGGCGAGGGCGAGCTGCACGTCGGCATGGCACGGCTCACCGAGCCGGCACCAGCAGGCGAGGTTCTTGCCGCGCAGCTCGCCGATGTCCTCGCAGATGAGCCGCAGGCTTTCGCGGGCGGCCTCATACGTCTCGCGGCCGAAGCTGATGGGGACATGGCCGCCGGCGAGCCGGGCGTAAAGCGCTACGCATTCGGCTTGGGTGCCGTGCCGGCCGACGACGAAGGGATTGCCCCAGCGAGTGGAGCGGTCGACCTTCACCGTGTCGGGCGGCATGCGCCAGCCCTTTCGGCGGGAGAGCTGGATGCGGGTGGGCGGCGTCAAAGTAGCCTCCCTTGCATGCCTGCGGCCGAGAGTGGATTCGGAGCGCCTGCCCGCGGCAGCATCCATTTTGCGGGCGGCGCCGGAGCGTCGCTCTTCCGGTACGGCAGCAGCTCGCGCCAGTCGAAGAAGCCGAGGCGGCCACCGACCGGGATAAAATCCGCCGGCCGCGCATCGGCGATCACCAGCCCGCACGGCCCGAAGAACCATCGACTGTCGAACTCCCTCACGATGTCCACGATCGTGGCGACGCCGACGATGCCGCCACGCAACAGATCGCCCGGCGCGGGCAACGCGAAGCCGAGCCGCGCGCACAGATCGGCGCAATCGGCATATTCGTCACGTGTCATGCCCGTCGAGGCGTGGATGGCAAAGGGGCCGCGGAACTTGAGGGCCGGGTTCGGCTTGTGCCAGGAGCGGTTCTCGACGGGCTTCCAGCCGACCGCGAGGCAGTAGGCCCACGGCTGCCGTACCGAGAGGGCGAAGCGGGGGATCTCGATCATAGCGGCCTCGCCTCCGGCATGTCGCTGTGCTCGCGGCCGTCGAGCAGGCGGCCGGCGGCCTTCTTGCCGACGCAGATCAGCGCGCCGCCATTGCGATCGCTCGCCTCGTAAGGATGCCATTTCGGCCCCTTTGGCGCGCCGAAGCGATCAAACATCGCCGCGTCGGGAGCGAGATGCATTGCGGTAGCGACCTGCTCGTCGAGCCACTCGCCCCACTGCTTGAAGAAGAACGGCACGCCCGCCGCCGCGCACTGGTCGCGGATCGAGCGCGCCCAATCGGGATGCATCGGCCGGGCGCCGGGGCCGCTCTCGCCGCCGGCGATGATCCAGTCGATCCGGTCAAGCCACGGCTCGAAGTCGATCGCGCCGAGCAGTGGCTCCGCCGAGACGAACCGCACGGCCGCCGGCGTCTCACGCAGATCCGGCATGCGCTCGTCGGCGCGGCGTTGGTCCTCGGTGCTGACGCCGAGCCAGACGTTTGGGAGGGGCCAGGGCGCGTCGAGATAGAGGCTGTAGACGTTGCCTCGATCTTTCAACGTATCCATGAAGCCGCTGTCGCCTTCCATATGCGCGGCAGCCTCAAGGTGGATGCGCTCAAGTGGCATCCGGCCGAAGAACGGGATCTTCGACTGGATGCCGTTCATGTACTCGCGCATCCGGCTGGAGCGCTTCGTCAGCACCTGGAACGTGTGCTGAGGGCACATCGCCATGACGGCGAAGATGCGGTCGATCCACTCGTCTCGAACGCTCTCATGGAAGAGGTCCGACATGCTGTTGACGAATATCCGGCGCGGGCGCTTCCAGCGCAGCGGCGCCGTCAGGATCTCGTCGGGGGCGAGGGTGAGCCTGCCGGTCCACACCGGGCCGGCCTTGCTCGCCTGCGTCGTGCCGTTGTAGTGCGTCCACTTGCCGGCGCCGGCCGCCATCCGCTCGATGCGGGCGGCCATTTTCATGGCGTAGCAGTTGGCGCAGCCGGGCGAGACGACCGAGCAACCGACGATGGGATTCCACGTTGCCTCGGTCCATTCGATCGCGGAGCGGTCACCCATGGGCGGCCTCCATGAACAGGTCGGGGATGCGCTCGTCGCGGCGGCGGGCGGATTTCTCGACGGCGCGCTTCAGGCGGCGGAGCTCGTCGACCTCGGCTTTCAGGGCGGCGTGGGTGGCCGTCCGCAGCGCCTCGGCGGCACGGCCGACATTGCGGTGGCCGCGCCGGGCCTTCTCGTAGGCCTGCCGGCAGCGGTGGCGCTCGGCCTCGAAGCGCTCGATCATGGTGAGGCACCTCATTCGCCCCTCCGCAGTGAAAGGCTGGGCACCATCTTGTTGCTGCGGAGGCCACAGGGATGAGCCTCGGCGAGCTTCTCGATGACCTCGGGAATCGAGATGCAGATATCGTTCGCCAGGAGCGCCATCAGCTCCGGCTCCTCCCCGTCCTGGGTGAGGATGATGCAGCGCTTGCCCTGCCCACAGAACCATCCGGCCTCGAGGTGTGCAGACCGCCCGCACGGGAGGATGAGCAGGCAGGTATCGGCCCACTGCATGCCGCGCAGGTCGTTGAGGAACCCTCGCGCGGCAATCGGATGGGTGGTCAGAAGGTGCCGATACAGCTCGGCCGACCATGCCTGCCAATCCGGATCGATCTCCGACCAGGCGAAGCCGGGCACGCCGTTGGGCGGGTTGCGGAAGTCGTAGACCTCATGGCCGTGCATGCGGAGATGCTCGACGACCATCGGCTGATAGGGATTGCGCCACGATGATGCTGCGTAGATGCGTGCCATGTCACACCCTCATCGGCATGAGCACGATGAGCGCGTCGGCGCTCTCGTGGCTCTTGATCAGGCAGGGGGAGCCGGGATCGGCGAGGGCGAGGCGCACCGTGTCCGCTGCGGCGATGCCGAGGACCTCGGCGAGATATTTGCCGTTGAAGCCGATGCCGAGCGGCTCGCCCTCGAAGTCGGCCTCGATCTCCTCGCGTGCCTCGCCGGTGTCGGCGTTGCTGACGGATAGGGTGAGGACGCCCGGGGCGAATTCCATCTTCACGGCCCGGCCGTTCTCGCCTGTGATGGTGGCGACGCGGGCGACGGCGTCCTTCACGGTGGCGGTGTCGAGCACCGCGACGCGGTCGTTGCTCGTCGGAATCACCCGCTGATAGTCGGGGAAGGTGCCATCGATGAGCTTCGACGTGAGCGTGATGCCCCCGACGACGAAGCGCACCTTGGCCCTGGAGACGGCGATGTCGATGTCGCCCTCGGCGTCGGCCACGAGGCGGGCGATCTCGCCCACCGTCTTGCGCGGCACGATGATGGGCGGCATGTCGCCCGCGCCCTCGGGCAGGGGCACGGTGAGGTGCGCCAGACGGTGCCCGTCGGTCGCCACGGCGTTGAGGCGGCCCTCGCCGTCGGCGTGGAGATGGATGCCGTTGAGGTAGTAGCGCGTCTCCTCCGTCGAGATGGCGAAGGTGGTGTGCGCAAGGATGCGCTGTAGCGTCTTGGCCGGCAGCGCGAATTGGTGCGGCAGGTCGTCGGCGGAGACGTCGGGCCAGTCGTCCACCGGCAGGGCCTGCAGGACGAAGCGCGAGCGGCCGGCCTTGACGGTGAGGCGGGAGCCGTCGGCCTCGGCGGAAAGTTCGATCTGGCAGCCGTCCGGCAGCTTGCGGGCGATGTCGTTGAGGGTGGCGGCCGGCACGGTGAGGGCGCCGGGCTCGCCGATGGCCGCGGGCACGCTGGCCTCGGCCGAGATGTCGAGATCCGTCGCCGCCAGGTTGAGCCGGCCGCCTTCGGCGCGCAGCAGCACGTTGGCGATGATGGGGATGGTGGTGCGGCGCTCGACGATGCGATTGAGGGCCGCGAGCGGTTTCAATAGGTCGGCGCGATCGATGACGAGTTTCATGGGGCTCGGGCTCTCGGCTGGCGGTGTCGGGTGGTGGTTGCCCCTCACCCCAACCCTCTCCCCGCGGGCGGGGAGAGGGGGCAGGAGGCGTCGCGCGTCAGGCGCTCATCTCCGGTGCGCCCTCGAAGGTGGGCAGCTCGGTCTTGTCTCCGGCGATGCCGAGATCATTCTGCACGCGCGTGCGCAGCCAGTATTCCCAGCGATAGAGTTGGTAGAACCACGTGATGCCGCCGCCACTGACGCGATAACGCAGGCGGGCGGGGATGCGCACGGGTTCGCCGTCGAGGAAGGCCGGAACCGACACCATGAAGATGCCGGGAATGTCGACCTTCTCACCCTTGCCGTTGAGGTGCTCCTCAACGAACTCCACCGTCCGCTCGCCCGTCTGCAACCGCTCCGCGCGCTTGACCTTGGCGCCGACGAACACTTCGAGGGAGCGCGACAGGTCGATGAGTTCGGCCGGCGTGGCGAAGCGTTCCTTGAACAGGCGCTCGAACTCGGCCACTTCACCGTCGCTCGGTGCCGCGAGCTCGGCCGCGTGCTCCTCGAGGAAGGCGGCAAAGTCGGCCTGCTCCATCGGCTTCTTGTTGAGCTCGATCCACGTCTTGAGCTCGTCCGTCACCGGGAAGGTGTAGACGACGCGGTGCTTGCCCCAGCGCGGGCCGTGGGTGGTCTCGTGATAGTCGAGCACGGCGATGAGCGCCGGATCCGGCCACTGCGCCTTGGCGAAGATGACGGAATGCTCGTCCTTGTGGCGGTTCACGAGGTCGATGAAGGACGACAGCGTATCGACCTTTGCCGTGCCGGTGCGCCGCTTCGGCAACTGGCGGGCGGCCTCGATCTCCGCCATGAGCGCAATGGCGCGCTGATTGTGGCGGTCGAACAGCACCGGCACGGTCGGCGGCAGGCCGGGGCCGAGGCCGGCGGTGGGGATATTCACGACCTCGGGCGCCGACGCCCGGGTGGCGAGATCGGCGATCAGCGCGGCGGCGCCGGCGGCCGGCACGTCGTTGGAGAGAGGGGCAGGCTTGTTCATGTGGCGAGGCTCCGGTGGATCAGCCCTCGGCACGCGCGCCCATACCCACGTCACGCGGGCCGGCGAACATGTCGATCTGGCTGGGATGCTGGACGGAGAGGGCGCCCTCGTAGGTCCAGAACGGGGTGCCGGAGAACGCCTTCTCCTCCGGCAGCTTGGACTTCACGGCGGGCTTCACGTCGAGCCGGCCGGATTCGTAGGTGAAGGTGAGCGTCACCGTGATGGTGGCGGTGCCCTTCTCCTGCGGCAGGGCCTCCAGGGTCTCGATGGACTTGGCAAGGTGCTCGTTGCACTTGTCGAGGAAGTTGCCGCGGGAGAGGAGCGGCAGAAGCTCCTCGATGCGGCGGATCGGGCGGGCGGACATGGGGCCTCCTTCGGTTGCGGTTCACGCCGCGCGGTTGAGGGCTTGGGGGCAGTAGCGGTCGAGACGCATGAGCCATTCGTCGGCGGCCTTGGGCCACGGCCAGATGGTGAGGCGTCCGCGCATGGGGACCGGCTCGGCCGCCTCCACCTCGGCCGCCCATTTGCGGCCGCAGGACACGGTGAGATGGTCGCGCTCGGTGCGCAGCATGCGCAGGTCCATCGCCTTCACGGCTTTCGCCGCGTGCTGCGGCAACGGCCAGGGCAGGCCGGCGGCGCGGTGGATGGCATGGTCGAGGCGGGACTTGAGGCGCGTGATCTGCGCCTTCACCTCCGGCACGCGCACGGCGACCTCGCGGCCGTTGCTGTCGAGCGTGAGGTGCACGCACAGGGCCTCGACCACGGGGGTGATGATGTCGCCCATGAGGTATTCGTGGGCGTCGTGCAGCAGGAAGGCCGCAGCGAGGGCGGGGTCGCGCGTCTCGTGAAAGAGGGCGTCGGCGCCGACGGCGCAGTGCTGGGCGACCGAGAAGATGCCGCCGCCCGTGGCACCGCCGAAGCGGGCCACGCGGGCGAGCTGGGGCGCCACGTCGCCGCGGAAGTCGATCGACGCCGGGTCCGGCCGCAGCAGGTCGACGATTTTGCCGGTGGTGGTGGGGAGCCAGGTCATTGGCGAGCCTCCCGCGCGGCAGAGAGGGCGGCGTCGATCGTCGCCAGCAGCGCGTCCATCTCCTCGACGATGGGCTTGTCTATGTCGTCCATCGTGGCGGCGTCGCCGCCGACCGTGACGCTGGCGAAGACCTCGTCCCGATATGCCTGGATGAAGGCCTGCGCGGTTGCGAGCGCGTCCGTCAGCGGCTCAATGGTGTTTGCCTTCGCGCAGAGCTCATTGAGCGCGCCCGGGTTGTGGATGCGGCGGACCGTGCAAAGGACATGCGGGTCCCCGCCGGCCGGATCGTCCCGGATGACGCAAGGGTGCTCGCTGTTCTCGAACCCCTGCGCATAGAATGCGAAGCCGCTCATGGCCGGTCCTCGTCGATCTGGTCGCCGAAGTACTCGCGGGCCGGGGCGCCGAAGAGGCGCGCCCAGGCGATGCCCGCGAGGCAGAGGCCGAGCCCGATGAGGACGACGGCGGCGATGTTGGAGAGAACGTCCGCCACCTCAGCCTCCATAGCGGAGCGCATCGGCCCAAAGGCCGATGGCGCCGAGAAGGCCGCGAGGCACAGGACCTCGAAGGCGTCGTAGAGGGCGCGGCAGAGGAAGTGCCCGGCCGCGACGGCGCAGGCGGGCCACATCACGCGGCTTCCTGATCGATCAGCCCGGCGAGGGCGCGGGCGTCGTCGGCGTGCTCGAGGATCTCGGCGGCGGTGAAGCCGGCGCGGGCGAGATCGTCCGCCGTGCAGCCGCCGGACTGCAGGCTCGTCTCGTACATGACGCGCGCCATGGCCGCGACGCGGGCATTCATCGCCGCCTTGTGCAGCGCGCGGTCCTGCGCCGGCGCATCATGGATGGGCGTGAGGGAAGCGGTGGGTGCGAGCATGATGCCCTCCATCGGGGTTGATGGAGGGACGATATGGGCTGTGGCCTATACTGTCAAGCTAGCAGCCTACAGAATGTGGGCTGCTGCGATCTGCGACCTACAGCATGCCCAGATCGCGGTAGACGCCGATGACGAGGTGGGTGATCTCGACCTCGTCGCCGTCCTCGGCGTGGTTCACCGTCCAGACGACCTCCTGAAAGCGCGGGTCCTCGCTGTCGGGGCGCAGCTCCGCGCCGCCGGCCGGCAAATAATGCACGCGCTTAACGGTATATTCATAGGTGCTGCCGCGCCGTCGCACCACGACGACGGGCGAGCCTTCCGGCGGCGTATAGCCCAACTCTATAATGGAGACGCCTATAATATACTCGCCGTTCTTGGCGATACGGTTCATGCTCGGCCCGAGGACGCGCCAAGCAACTTGCCTCATTCCGGTGTATTTTGGATTCGGAATGTAAGGAACATAGGTCTCATCTTCGACAGTTAACATTTCAGGCTCTTGCCACATCCCAGCTTGGATGTAGCCTACGACCGGCACGGCTTTGTGCACAACCTGTTTCAATGTCGAGGGCTCGGGTCGTTCGCCGGGCTCGCCCTCGGTGAAGATGTCCATCGAGACGTTAAGGACGGCGGCCACCTTGGCCATGGAATCAAAGGACGGCTGCTTGGGCTTGTGGCCTGGCGTCTGGCGCAGCCACTCGCTCACCGCTGTTTCGTTGAGGCCGGCGGCGAGCGATGCCTTGCGATAGCTCAGCCCACGCTCCGCGAGCGCGCGGCGCAATATGTCGCGCCAGTCAGCGCGCAGGCGATTGTAGGGAGCACTTGGCACATGCGGGACCATGCCCGCCTCGCGCTTCTCAGACATTGCGGCTGTAGCCTATTGACAGTGTAGGCCGTAGCCCACATTCTAGGGCCATGACAGCCCGGGAAGACCTCCTCGCGGAGATCGATTCATTTCTGTCCTCGACCGGCATGAGTGAGTCGTACTTCGGCCAAATCGCTGTAGGGAACAGCAAGCTGCTCCGTCGGCTGCGGGATGGGCGATCCATCCGCATCGAGACGGCGGACCGCGTGCGGGAGTTCATTCGTGAGCGCATGGCGCGGGAAGCTGTGCCGTGCGTTGTGGATCCCTGTCAATCTCATCGACGGTCCTCCCGTGCCCCTGACCTGGGCACTCCTGCCGGGGCGGAGCGCGCCTCCGCCCCGGCCCTTTCGGAGGAGCCGGCATGAGTTTGGGCAACGTCAGCCTCCAACGTGTCGACCAGGCCCTCGGAGAGTGCCTCAGCCATGGCCTCGGCCAGGGCGTAGCGCTGCATTGCGCCGCGCAGGCGCTCGCGCGCCGCTTCGATACGCCTTTGCCTCTCCGTCTCGTGCTGCTGCATCTGCGTGGTCCCCCGTGATCTGACCGCCTGACTGTCCCACCACCGCGCCGTTTTCGGAACGAAAAAGCCGAGGAGCTTTTTTCGTGAGCGATATCCTTTTGCCAGATGGGCTCATCACCCTCATCAAGAGCGCGATCCGCGCACAGGTTGCGGCCTGCGCGGTGCCGGGCACCACGGGGCCCGAGCGTGTCGAGCAGCTCACCGGCTATTCGCGCGGCACCATCAGCCGCTGGCAGGGCGACGCCTACAAGGACCTGCCGCCGCTAGACGTGATCTTCCAGCTCGAATTCGTCACCCAAAAGCCCATCGTCTCGCGGGCGCTCGCCTCGCTCACCAGCCACCGGCTGGTGCCGCTGGCGGACGACGCCGGCGCGGACGACCTGGTGGGCGACCTCGTGAAGACGACGAGCACGGGCGCCCGCGTGTCGAGCGAGCTCGGCTCGGCGCTCGCCGACGGGGTGGTGACGCCGCGCGAGGCGAAGGCCGTGAAGGCGGCCATCGGCGAGCATCTCGACGCCCTCACCAGCGTGCAGCGCAAGCTCACCGGCCTCGCCGGCAAGGGCGAGTGACATGCGCCGGCGCTTCACCGTCCACCACCTGCGCCACCCGCGCCGCGGGCGCATCGCCCGGCGCATGGCGGCTGCCGGCTGGCCGGCGCATGCGATTTGCCGCGCGCTCGGCATGCGGGCGGAGCGGCTGGCTGCGGTGCTGGCGGGGGCGGGCCTGTGGAGCGCGGAAGAGCGCGCCATGTTCCGGAGGGCGGCGTGATGGCGCGGCTTTCCGACGCTTCCCTCGACGATCTGCGCGCCCGCCAGCCGGTGGCCGATGTGGCCGGCCGGTGGGTGAGCCTGCGCCGCTCGGGCGGCAAGTTCATCGGGCCGTGTCCGATCTGCTCCGACGACCGACAGAGCCGGACGGCCGGGCGCTTCGAGGTGGATGGCGAGCGCTGGGTGTGCGCCGTGTGCTGCGACGGCGGCGACGTCATCCGCCTCGTGGAGAAGGTGCAGGGGCTCGACTTCCGCGCCGCCGTCGCGTGGCTCGGCGGGGCCGAGGTGCTGGACCCCGAGGAGGAGCGGCGCCGGCAGGAGGAGCGGGAGCGCAAGCGCGCCCGGCGCGAGCGCGCGGCGGCCATCTTCCGCGAAAAGGAGCGCGAGCGGCTGTTCCGCTTGTGGCAGGGCGCGACGCCGATCCGCGGCACGGCGGCCGAGGAATACCTGCGCCTGCGCGGGCTGGAGCCCCCGCCTGAGGGGCGGCTGCGCGCCGCGCGTGAGATGCCCTATTTCCACGGCGAGGAGCCGGACCCGCGGCGGCCGGGCAAGACGCGCCAGCGCGTGATCTACACGGGGCCGGCCATGCTCGCCGGCATCATCGGGCCCGACTGGCGCTTCGCCGGGCTGCACATCACCTGGGTGGACCCGTCGCGGCCGAAGGGCAAGGCCTTCATCGTCGATCCGGAGACGGGCGAGGTGCTGCCCGTGAAGAAGGTGCGCGGCTCCAAGCGGGGCGGGCACATCCACCTTGCCGGGCCGTTCGGGCCGGACGCACGGCCGACGCGCATCATCCGCGGGGAGGGCATCGAGACGGTGCTCTCGGTGCGCAAGGCGCTCGTGGCGCAGGGGGCGGACCTCGGCGCGACGGTGTTCCAGTCCTCGGTCGACCTCGGCAACCTCGGCGGCCTGCATGCCGGGACGGTGCCGCACCCGACCCTGACACAGGTGGACCGCGCCGGGCGCGCGCGACCCGTTCTCGTTCCCGGCCCGGTGCCGGAACTGAGCCAGCCGGGCATTCCCGTGCACGACAGCGTGACGGACCTGGTGCAGCTCGGCGACGGCGATTCCGAACGCTTCCTCACCGAATGCGCCCTCAAGCGCGGCGCCGCCCGCTATGCGCGCGAGGGCCGGACCATCCGCAACGCCTGGGCGCCGGCCGGGGCGGATTTCAACGATCTTCTCGAAGGGGTGGCGGGATGAGGCAGGGCGCCGCCAGGCACGCGCTCGCTGCGCGCAAGGATGACCTTTATGAGACGCCGCCGGTTGCGACCCGTGCGCTGCTGCGCGTGCAGCCCCTGCCGCAAAGAATATGGGAGCCGTGCGCCGGCCGGGGCGCCATCGCGCGCGAGCTGACCGCGGCCGGCCATGACGTGGTCGCGTTCGACCTCGTGCCGCATGCGGGCGCCGACCCCGGCATCGTGACGCCCATCGATTTCCTGTTGGAGCGAGCGGCGCCCGCCGGATGCGCGTGCATCGTGACGAACCCGCCTTACAAGCTGGCCGATGCCTTCATCCGACACGGGCTGGCTCTCGTGCCGACCGTCATCGTGCTGCTGCGCCTGATGGCGATCGAGGGGGCGGGGCGATCCGACCTCATCGACCGGCACCTCGTGCGCGTGTGGGCCGGCATCGAACGTCTGCCGACGATGCATCGCGAAGGCTGGAGCGGGAACCGCCTAACGAACTCCGGCGCCCCCTTTGCCTGGTTCGTCTTCTCCGCCGACCCGCGCCCTGCGGGGACACCCATCGAACTCATGCGCATGTCGTGGAGAGAGCCATGACGGATCCCGAAACCCGCGCCGCCATCGTCGCCGCCTATGGACGGGAATCGGCCCGCACGGTCGGCGAGCGCTATGGCCTCAGCCGCAACGCTGTGATTGGCCTGTGGAACCGCCATGTGCCGGCCGAGCTGCGCGGCACCGCCCCGCGCAACAATGCCGGGCCTCGGCGGGCGCCTCGCGCCGTGCGAGCGGCCGTCGCTCGGCCGGAGCCTCGGCCCGTGCCGGAGCCGGTGGCAGCCGAGCCCATCGCGGACAGGCGCGGCAGCGCGCCGGTGGCCTTGCCGCCAAAGCCCGTGCCCAGTTCCTTGCCGGTGCCGGTCGACGAGCCGGCGCCGGAAGGCGGCGTCGGCATCGGCGACCTCGATCTTCGGCATTGCCGCTATCCGGTCGGCACCGGTCCCGACGGCCGGCAGCGCTTCTGCGGCGCCTCGCGCCTGCGCCGGCCGGGCGTCTTCTCCGACGGCTGCTCGCCCTATTGCGCCGAGCACACGCGCCTCAGCTATGCGCCGGCGCCGGTGAGGGAGAAGCGGAAGGACGGCCCCCGGCCGCAGCATGTTGCATGGGGGTGGGTGTGATGCGCGAGATCATCGTCGATTCCTTCGCCGGCGGCGGAGGCGCTTCCACCGGTATCGAGATGGCGCTCGGCCGCTCGCCAGACATCGCCATCAACCACGACGACATGGCCCTCGCCATGCATGCGGCCAATCACCCCGACACCTTGCACCTGCCGCACAACGTCTGGAAGGTGGACCCGCTCGACGTGTGCGGCCGCCGTCCGGTCGGGCTGCTCTGGGCGTCGCCGGACTGCAAGCATTTCTCCAAGGCCAAGGGCGGCAAGCCCGTGAAGCGCAACATCCGCGATCTCGCATGGGTCGTGGTGCGCTGGGCCCGGCAGGTGCGACCGCGCGTCATCATCCTCGAGAACGTCGAGGAGTTTCAGGATTGGGGACCGGTCGGCGCGGACCATCGGCCGTGTCCGGAGCGGCGCGGCGAGACGTTCAGGCGCTGGATCGGTGACCTCAAGCGGCTCGGCTACCGTGTCGCCTGGCGCGAGCTGCGGGCCTGCGACTACGGCGCGCCAACGATCCGCAAGCGGCTCTTCCTCATCGCCCGGCGTGACGGCCGGCCCATCGTGTGGCCCGAACCGACGCACGGCGACCCGAATTCGGAGGCGGTCCAATGCGGCAAGCTCAAGCCCTGGCGGACGGCCGCCGAGGTCCTCGACTGGTCGCTGCCGTGCCCTTCCATCTTTCTGACCCGCGAAGATGGCCGCGCCGAAGGCGTGAACCGCCCGCTCGCGCCGGCCACGATGGCGCGCATCGCCAAAGGCGTGCAGCGGTACGTGATCGATGCCGCGGAGCCGTTCATCGTCAGCCTGACACACCACGGCGGCAAACGGGTTGAACCCGTCGGCGAGCCTGTAAAGACGGTCACAGCCGCACATCGCGGTGAGAAGGCGATTATCACTCCCATCCTGGTCGGTTGCGGCGGTCGCGCCGGTCAGAGCCGCCCGCGCAGTGCCAACGAGCCAACGCATACGGGCACGGCAAAGGCAGATACCTGCCTCGCGGTCCCGTATCTCGTGCCTCGCTACGGCGAGCGGCCGGGGCAGGAACCGCGCACGCGCTCGATCGAGGAACCGATGCCGGTCGTCGTGCCAACGGCGAACGGCGGCAGCCTCGCCGCCGTTCATCTGGCGCGCCAGTTCGGCACGGCCATCGGATCGTCAGTGGATTCGCCCACCCGCACGGTCATGACCGATGGAGGCGGCGGAAAATCGCATCTCGTCGCCACCTATCTCGCGCAGCACAACACCGACATGGTCGGCCACGATGCGCGCAAGCCGGTCTCGACCATCGTCGGCAAGGGCTGCACGCAGGCCGTCGTCGGGGCTTCTCTCATCCCGTATTACGGCTCTGAGACCGACGGCGTCGGGACGGGCGAGCCCATGCGCACCGTCACCACCCGGGACCGGTTCGGCCTTGCCGCGGTCGACGGCGCAGTGCCGCCCCTGACGGATGCCATGCGGGCCCGGGCCCTGCAGGTCGCGGACTTCCTGCGCGCTCACGGGGTAGCCGTCGAAGGTGAATATGCCACGGTCGGCGAGTTCGTCATCGTCGATATCGGCATGCGCATGCTGACCCCGCGCGAGCTGTTCCGCGCGCAGGGTTTTCCTGAATCCTACGAGATCGAGACGGGCCTGCGCGTCACCGGCGCCTTCGACGATGGCCATGTCGAGGTGCCGCTGACGAAGACGGCACAGGTGCGTATGTGCGGCAACAGCGTGTGTCCGCCCATTGCCGCCGCCCTGGTCGGCGCCAACTTCGTGCCCGACGAGACACTCGAGATGCGCCATCGCGCCCGGCCGGCCGACGAGGCGCTCGCCCTGTTCGGCTGATGGAGGACGCAATGAACGAATTTGCCTTGACGTCTCCTGCCGCCCCGAAGAAGCCCCGCGTCCGTCGCGGCGGCTGGTCCTGGGGACCGGTCGAGGGTGCAAAGCTGCGGACACTCTCGTTCGGAGGCGGGATCCAGTCGACGACGCTTGTCGAGATGATGATCGCCGGGGTGCTGCCGTGGGTCGATGCCATCATCTACGCGGAAAACAATGATGGTCAGCGGACGCGCGAGCATGTCGCGCGCATGGAGGAACGCGTCCGGCAGGCGAGCAACTATGTCCAGTTTCTGCGTGTCGGAGAGGAGATGGCGCTCACCGAGACAATTCGGGCGAGATCGACTGGTGACCGTGGCTTCGGAAGCGGGAAGCGGTTCGTCGCCGCGCCGTTCTTTACCTCCAACGGGGGCCAAGGGCGGCGGCAGTGCACGCGCGAATTCAAGACTGAGCCGCTGGAGCGCCGACAGCGTGACCTCCTCGGGTACAAGCCCCGGCAGCGCATTCCAGCTCGCTCGTGCGAGGTCTGGATCGGCATCAGCACGGACGAGGTTGTGCGCGCCGGCGCCGCGTTCGCAGGCTGGGTTGTAAACCGATATCCGCTGCTCGAGATGCGAATGTCGCGCCAGGACTGCGTCCGGTGGCTTTCTGAGCGCGGTCTCCGCGTGCCACCGAAGAGCGCTTGCATCTTTTGCCCGTACCGAAGCGACTCGGAATGGCGCTGGCTACGTGACAACGACCCGGAGGGCTGGGCTGAGGCGGTCGAAATCGACCGCCTGATCCGAAGCACGCCGGGAATGCGCGAGCTGGAGTTCCTGCACAGCTCACGTCAGCCGCTCGCCGAGGTGGACCTTTCCACCGCCGCAGAGCGCGGTCATGGCATGCTCATGGTCTGCGAAGCGGGGTGCGGTCTATGAGCGCACCCTCACTCCACCAGCACGTCGAGCGGGACGCCGAGGGCCTTGGCGAGGGCGCGCAGCGTCTCGGGCGTGCCGGACTTCCGGCCGCCCTCGAGCTCGGCGATGTAGCCCTGGGACACACCCACGGCCTCAGCGAGCGCGGCCTGGGTGAGGCCGCGGTGCTTGCGCAGGACGCGCACCGCGTTCTCGCCGGCCTCGATTGCGTCCCAGACCGCGCCCGGCAGGGCGACATCATCGCCACGAGCGATAGCGTCGCGCGTCTCGGCGACGATACGGGCGGTCATCGCGTCCTCGGCGGCCTCCTCGCCAGCGCGGGCGCACAGCGCCTCGTAATCACGGCGGGAGAGGACCACGAGGTCCTCGCCGTCGGTGTGGATGATCTGCGGCTTGCCCATGGGGGCCTCCTTTCAGCGGTAGATCTCGCGCCGGTGTCCGATGGCGTGGACCTCAACGGCGGCTACGGTTTCGATGATGATCACCCGGTAATCGCCAACCCGCAAGCGGGCGCCCGGCTGGCCCGACAGGGCCTTGATGTCGCCGGCGCCGGTCTCGGCATAGCGGGCGAGCTTGGCCTCGACCTGCTGGCGGACATCGCCCGGAAGCTTCCGGAGGGAGCGGCGGGCGGCGAGGGTGTAGGTGACCGTCTTCATGGCTCCTTTATAGCCGATAGCAATATCGCTGTAAATAGCTATAAGCAATATTTTGGCGGGTTGGTGGCGGCATGACGGACGATCCCCTGCGCACGATTGCCGAGATCGTCGAGAATGCCGAGCCCGTGGACGTGGCGCCGGCCGGCGACGGTGGTGGCCCTCTCACACCCGATGGCGGCGATGGCGGCCATGGGCCCGGGGAGCCGCCGGCGGACGGGGGCGAGCCTGTCGATTGGGACATGGTGCGCCGCTGCGCCGCCGAGCCGGAAACCGACATCGGCAATGCCCGCCGCTTCCTCCACCGCTGCCGGAATGACGTCATCTCCGTCATGCGCATCGGCTTCCACGTCTTCGACGGCCGTCGCTGGGCGGAGGACGTCGAGGGCTCCAGCATTCGCCCGCTGGCGCACAAGACGGTGGAGCAGATCCGCCTCGAGGCGTCGCTCGTGGAGCCGACGCAGGAGGAGCAGGCGGCCGTGGCGGCGGCGGAGGAGGCCTTTCCCCGCTTTCGGGAGCTGAAGAAGCTCGGGCGCAAGCGCTCGCCGGAAGACGAGCTGGAGCTGTTGCGCCTCGGCGAGGTGGTCGGCATCGGCGCGGAGGCGGCCAAGGCCATTTCCGAGCGGAGGGCCAAGCGCGTGCGCTACGGCAAGACCTCGGCGTCCTCGGGCAAGATCGACAACATGTTGCGGGAGGCGGCCGTCTATGTGGCGAAATCGGTCTCCGACCTCGATGCCGACCCGCTCGCCATCAACTGCGACAACGGCACCGTGCGGCTCGTCAAAGAGGGCGAGGGCAAGAAGGCCATCTGGACCGTGCAGCTCGACCCGCACCGGCGCGAGGACCTCATCTCGAAGCTTATCCCGGTGGCCTATGACGAGGCGGCGGAGTGCCCGAACTTTCTGCGCTTTATCGAGACCGTGCTGCCGGACGACGAGGTGCGCGCGTTCATGCAGCGCTATCTCGGCTATGCGCTGACCGCGCTCACCGGTGAGCAGGTCTTCGTCTTTCTCTACGGGCAGGGGCGCAACGGCAAGTCGACCCTCGTCGACCTGATCTGCCGGCTTCTCGCCGACTATGCCGCAACGGTGCCCTTCGAGACCTTGGCCGGCGAGGACCGGCGCAAGGGATCGGAGGCAACGCCCGAGCTGGCCCGCCTGCCGGGCACGCGCCTGGTGCGCGCCAGCGAGCCCGAGCAGTCCATGCAGTTCCGAGAGGCCATGGTCAAATCGCTCACCTCGGGCGAGCCCATCCTCGTGCGGCACCTGCACCGGGACTTCGTCGAGGTCTATCCCACCTTCAAGCTCATCGTCTCCGGCAACCACAAGCCGACCATCAAGGGCACGGACGACGGCATCTGGCGGCGCGTGCTGCTGGTGCCCTTCCTCGTGCAGATCCCGAAGGAGGAGATCGACCGCGCCTTGCCGGACAAGCTGTGGGAGGAGCGCGCCGGCATCCTCAACTGGCTCGTGGCGGGGGCGCTGTCCTACCTGCAGGAGGGGCTGCGCATTCCCGAGGCCGTGCGGGCGGCGACAGACGAATATCGCGAGGAATCGGACCCGGTGAGCGCCTGGGTGCGGGAAGCCTGCATCGTCACCGGCGACGACACCGACATGGTGACGCCGGGCGAGGCGCACGCCTCCTTCAAGGTGTTCTGCGAGCGGGCGGGCTTCAACGCGTGGGGCCCCACGACCTTCAACCGCAACCTGCCGCTGAAGGCGGCGGCCTTCGGCTTCCGCAAGGCGAAGTCGATGGGCATGAGCCTCTATCGCGGCTTGCGCATCAAGGACGACTTCCGGCCGCCCTCGCACACCCATGGTGGCGACGGCGACGGCTGAGCCGCGACTGCGACGGGGCCCGTTTCTTAAAAATTGATCTTTTTTTCTTTGGAGGGCGGGCGAGCGAGGGAGGCTAGGGAGGCTGGCGGGTGCGCGGTTCGCCTGCCTCCCTGAGGAAGTGCGAAGGATTTCAGCAAGTTGGGACGGTAGGGAGGCTAGGGAGGCAATCCGGGCGTGTACGTGTGAAATTAAGGCGCTTCATCAGGTTTGAAGCGTTCTTCTTCTCTCACATATCACGACACTTCTGCCTCCCTATCCTCCCTATGAGCGAAGCGAAGGAAAAAAGAGGAAAGGGCGCAAAGGGTTAGAGGATTGGTTGGCCGGTTTTTTGCCTCCCTGCGATCCTCCCTTGCGTCCCTTGCCTCCCTGACGGCGAAGGAGCGGCGGCGATGACGGCTAAGAGGGTGATGGATATCGAGGCGGTGCTGCGGTGGACCTACCGGGATGAGCTGCCGAAGGCGGCGCCGGTGCGGGCCGGCCTCTCGCGCGGCATGAGCGCCGGGTGGGACAGCGTCGAGACCTTCGTCGAGTTGCTGACGGTCATCGACGACAACGGCTTCGGCGTCGTGCCGGACCTCCTCTCCACCGGCGGGCCGCACGACGACGCCCTCATCGTCTTCGAGCGGGTGCGGGCGCTCGACGAACTCGTCATCGACCTGCCCGAGGACTGGAACCCGATGGCGGACCTCGGCGACCTCGGCGACCTCGGGCGGGAGGCGGTCGCCCGCGCCATTGCCAGCGTCACCGTCATCGACGCCCAGGACCGCCGCCGCCTGCGCCGCACGCCGCGCCGCCTCGTCGAGAAGCACGCCATTCTCGGCGGGTGCCCGGACTGGGAGATGGAGGCGCCGGCCGTCGAGGTGGTGCGCCGTGGCAAGACCGGCCAGCCGGCGTGGTTCATGCGGGACGTGATCTGGGAAGAGACCGTCAGCGGCGAGCGCGTGCAGCGCATCGTCGAGGTGGACGGCTACAGCTATACGCGCCGCCGGCCGCGTCCCGGCGCCTATCAGAAGACGCGCCTCGTGCCGGACCCGGTCGCGGGCCTCGTCGAGCGGGCGGAATACGAGGTGTGGCGGGCGGCGCTCGACCTGCTGAGCGAGGAGCTTTCGGGCCGGCTCGAATCAGTCGACGTGCGGCCTTCGCCGCGCCCGCTGCGCCCGTGGGAGGCGGGAGAGGCCGGGCCGCGCATCCTCCAAAGCATGCTGAAACCGTTGCAGGGCAAGGAGGTGCGGCCGCGGCGGGCGCGGCGATAGGAAAAAGGGGCTTGCGCGCGACCTTTATTTCGCCGATGGTCACCACACACGAAAAGGTTTGAAATCGAAGAAGCCCCGCCGGGTCGCCCGCGCGGGGTTTTTGCGTTGGAGGCGGGCATGTGCGGAGGTTGTGCCGAACGTCGTGCCGCCCTTGGCCGCTCCGCCGCCGCGCTCGTGCGTGGCGATGGCGCCCGCGCCCTCGACGAGGTGCGCAGCGTCGTGCGGTCCGCCGCGCAGGACGCATCGTCGGCCTTCGCGCAACGGGTGGCGGCGGCACGAGCGAGGCTGCGGCGATGAGCGTCACGGTCCGCGTGACCGACACCTTTGACAAGCTCGAACGCGCCTTCCGCGATCTCGTGCCTGTCGAGCGCCGGAACGCCGCCTATGCCAGGGCCATCAACAAGGCCGTGGCGCAGGCCCGCACACAGTGGGTGCGCTTCATCGTCAAGAGCACGCAACTGCCCTACGGCTACGTGCGCAGCGCTACCGTGGTGTTCAACGCCTCGGCGGCACGGCCGACCGCGATGCTGACGGTGTCCGGGCGCTACCTCACCCTGTTCCGCTACGCGCTGGCGGCAGGCGGCAAGCCGTTCCTGTTGCCGAGCGGCGTTGTGGCAGGGCGCTGGGGCATGCACCGCGGCGCGTTCATCGCCAAGATGCCGAACGGTCACATCGGCATCTTCGCGCGGACCTCGAAGAAGCGGCTGCCGCTGAAGCAGCTCTACGGCCCGTCCGTGCCGCGCCCGCTGCTCGACGAGCGCAAGGTCGGGTTCAACAAGGACGCGGCCAAGGTCATCACGGACAAGGTCGGCGAGGTCATCCTGCCGCTGGCCCTGCACGAGATCGGCCGCGAGATCGACCGCGTGAAGGCCCGCCACGGGGTCTGACGCGATGTTTCACGACGGATGTTTCACGGGTCCTTCCCCCCGGGGAGGGCGCCACGGGGGCGCGGCCCGCGAGATTTTGCCAGTAAGGCAGGTCAAAAATCAGGGTTGACGATGTTGACAACGCCGACAACTCCGGTTGACGCGCCTCGCGCCGTCATGTGGACGGTGAAACAGGTCGCCGATCGGGACGGGGTGTCGAAACAGGCCGTCTCGAAGAAGGTCAAGGACCTCGTCGAGCGGCACGGCCTTGCCGTCGAGCGTGACGGGCAGGGGCGCGTGGTCGCCCTGAACGTGGCCGAGTATGACCACCTGCGCGGCCGGTACGGGGATCCGTCGAAGGTGCAGGCGCCGCGGCAGCAGGAATTGCCGCAGCCGCCTCCGAGCGAGAGCTACGACGAGGCCCTGCGCCAGAAGACCTGGCACGAGGCCGAGCGACGCCGCATTGAGCTCGAGGAGATGAAGGGCAGGCTCGTGCCCGTCGCCGCCGTCGAGAGCATCGTCGCGGAGAGCGGGGCAGCCATCGCCAGCGTGATCGACCGCCTGCCGACGTCCGCGGACGATCTGGCCGCGGCCGTCGCGCGAGACGGCTCGCACGGGCTGCGGGTCGCCCTCAAGAAACTCGCCAGCGCCATGCGCGAGGATATCGCCAAGGCACTCGACAAGGTCGCCGTGACCAGGCGCAGCGAAGACGAGACGGAACCCGAACCGGCCGAGCCATGACAGGACATCCCGACGCCGCGGTGCTCGTCGCCGGCGGGTTCTCGCGCGCCATCCGGCCGCAGAAGCCGGTGCCGCTGTCGCGGTGGATGAGCCAGAACCTCGTGCTCGTCGACGGGCCGAATGCCGGCGAGTTGTGGACGCTGGCGGGCGCGCCCTATCTCGGCGAGATCGCCGACTGCCTTGGCGACGACCACCCGTGCAACCTCGTCACGGTGCGCAAGTCGCAGCAGACCGGCGCGTCAATCCTGGCGCTCGGCTGGTGCCTCTACATCGCCGACCGCGAGCCGGCGAACACGCTTTATGTCGCGCCCGGCATCGACATGCTGCGCGACCTCAACTCCGCAAAGCTCGGGCCCCTCATCAAGGCCTGGCACAAGCACATCAAGCGGACCGTCATCGCCGAGCAGACGTCGCGCTCCGGCGCCGGCTCGACGACTTACGAGAAGGTGTTTCCCGGCGGCCGTCTGTGGCTCGGCAACGCCAATTCCGTCATGGACCTGTCGTCCAAGACCGCGAAGAAGGGCATCAAGGACGAACTGTCGAAGTGGCAAGACATCCCCGGCTTCGGCGATCCAGAAACGCTGTTCGAAGGGCGCTTCACGGCGTTCCGCCGGACGAAAAGCTACAAGATCCTCGAAATCTCGACGCCGGAGATCGACACCGGCGACGAGCTCGGCGAGGCGATGGGTCATTGCCGCATCGACCGCTCCTTCAAGCGGTCGGACCAGCGGTTCTATTTCCTGCCGTGCCCGGAGTGCGGATCGTTCTTCACGCACAATCCGGACCGCTTCCAGGTCGACGAGAAGCATCCGCACCGCTCTGCTTACCAGTGCGACCACTGCGGTCACGGGATCACAGAAACGGAGCGGGTCGCCGCGCTGAAGTCGGGCGATTGCCACTGGCGGCCGACGGCTGAAGGGCCAGATCGGCACCCCGGCTTCCACATCGACGCCTTCATCTCGCTGATGATGAGCTACGAGGCGATCGCCGAGGACAAGATCAAGGCCGAGAAGCGTGGCGAGCGGGGCCGCAAGGACTACTCGAACCTCACGCTGGGCCGGCCTTTCCGGTTCCGCGGCGACGCCCCGGACCATGAAAAGCTGATGGCCCGCCGCGACCCGGAGGTGCGGCGCGGGCGCGTGCCGGCCGGCGGCCTCCTGCTCGTCGCGGCCGCCGACGTGCAGATGCGCGGCATCTGGCTGGAGGTCATCGCGGTCGGCGCCGACCGACAGACGTGGACCGTCGAGGTCGACTTTCTCGACGGCGACACCTCGCAGCCGACGGGCGAGGCCTTCCAGAAGCTCCGGACGGCGACGATCGACCGGACCTTCCAAGATGCGTGGGACCGGCCTCGCCGCATCGACGCGCTTGCGGTCGACGCCGGCTATCGCTCGCATGTGGTCTATTCCTGGGTGCGGAACAACCAGCGTCTGCACCCGGACACGGGCCGCGACCTCATCCTGGCGGTCGATGGCCGGGACGGCTGGGGGCACCCGGCCATCGGCACGCCGCGGCTCGTCGACATCGACCTCGACGGGCAGAAGGTGAAGCAAGGCGCCAAGCTCTGGCCGGTCGGCACGTGGCCCCTCAAGGGCTCGTTCTATGCCGACCTGCAGTTGCTCGGCGTCATGTCCAACCAGCCGGCCAATCCGCCGGGCTATTGTCACTTCGGCGCGTGGCTCGACGAGGCCTATTTCAAGCAGCTGACCGACGAGCGGCTCGAGGACGTGATCGTTCGCGGACGCGTCGCCGGCCGACGCTGGGTCGACACGGGCAACAATCACCTGCTCGACTGCCGGGTCTACAACCTGGCGCTCGCCGAATATCTCGGCCTGTCGTCATCGACCCCGGAAGAGTGGGCGGCGCTCGCGCGGCGGCGAGGGTTGCCTGAGGAGCTGTCGCGGGCGGACCTGTTCACGCCGCGGCAGGAGGCTGCGGCCGATCCGGCCCGAGACAATCCGAACGCCTCACCCGGCCCCGCTGCTGAGGTGACGAAACCCGCCGCTCGGGATGGCGACTGGATCGGGCGCGATCTGAGCAACTGGCTGGACTGACCATGTTCACACAGGAAGATGCCGTGACGCTTCGCCGGGCTCTGGCGACCGGGGCGCATAAGGTGCGCTACGCGGACGGCCGCGAAGTCACCTATCGCTCGCAGGCCGAGATCGAATCCATGCTCGCCAAGGTGGAGGATGAGCTCGCAGGCCGCGACCGCTGCATCGTGTCCTACGCCGAACACTCGCGCGATTGACCGGGAGAACGTCGTGTCCCGCATTCTCAAGGCTCTCGCCTGGGTGGCGCCCGGGGCCGCTTCCGCGCGCCTGCGGACCTTTGCGGCCATCGACGCCTGGCGGTCCTACGACGCGGCCAACCGCGGCCGCCGCGGGGCAAGCTTCAAGCGCGGCGCCGATTCGGCCAATGCGGCCCTGTCGACCGCGCTGAAGCCGCTCCGCGATCGCTCCCGCGACATGTCGCGGAACACGTGGATCGGGCAGCGCATGCTCGACGTGCTCTGCGCCCATGTCGTCGGCACGGGCATCGTCGTCAAGTTCAAGGACAAGACGGCGCAACGGCTCTGGAACGAGTGGATCAAGCGTTCGGACGTCGAGGGCGAGATTGACTTCGCCGGGCAGCAGCTCGCCGCCGTTCGGGCCATGCTCGAAGGCGGCGACAGCCTGGTGCGGTTCGTGCCTCGCCCGCTCGACACGCCGGGTGTGCCACTCCGCCTGCAGGTGCTCGAGGGCGACTTTATCGACGAGACGCGCGACGGCCTCGTTGACGAGCGGCGAGTGAGACTGGGTGTCGTGCTCGGTGAGTGGGACGCGCGGGAGGGGTTCTATATTTTTCCCCGCCATCCTGGCGAGGCCGCCGTCTCGGTGGGTGGTGCAAGCGGGCTGTCGCTGTCGCGCTTCATTCCGCGGTCGGAGTTCTGCCATCTCTTCCGCGCCCTTCGGCCCGGGCAGGTCCGCGGTGTGCCGCTGATGGCGCCCATGATGATGACGGCGCGCGACTTCGCGGATCTCATGGACGCGGTCGTCGTGAAGGCGCGGATGGAAGCCTGCATAGGGCTCCTCATCACAAGCTCCGATGGGCGCACCGGATTGCCCGGCACAGTAGCGCAGGGCGAGGCACCGGAGCCGATTGATCGCCTTCGCCCCGGCATGACAATGCGGTTCCGCGATGGGGAGACGGTTCAGGCCTTCGCACCGGCCAGCACAAGCCAGTTCGAACCCATCGCCCTGTCGGCCCTGCAGGGGATCGCGGCCGGCGGCATGATCACTTACGACCAGCTGACGGGGGATTTGCGGCGGGCGAACTACTCGTCGATGAAGACCGGCCGGATCGAGCACCGGCGGTTGGTCGAACAGCTGCAGTGGCTGTGCGTCGTGCCGAAGCTGATGGAACCCGTGGTCGAGCGCTTCCTCGAGACGGCGATTATGGCCGGCAAGCTGCGCCGGCGGGTCGCACCCTACACGCGGGAATACATCATGCCGGCGAACGAGCCGGTCGATCCGCTCAAGGACATGCAGGCCGATATCCTGGCCGTGCGATCGGGGCGCATGACGCCGCAGGAGTTCATCGCCTCCTGGGGCAACGACCCTGACGAGGTCCTGCAGGCGACTGCCGACTTCTGGAAGGCCGCGGACGAGATGGGCGTGATCCTCGATACGGATCCGCGCCGCACCACGCAAACCGGCGCAGCGCAGGCGAGCGAGCCCGAGGGGCGGCGCGAGGACGAAGGCTGAGCACCATGAAGCACCAAAAGCCGACAGGGGTGGAGAATCGCTCCATCCCCCTTCTTGTGCGCGAGGCCGGTGTCACAAGCATCGACGGAGGCCGGCGCACTTTCGAGGTCATCTGGACCACCGGTGCCCCGGTCCTGCGTCGGGATTTCTGGACGGACGAGCTGTTCGTCGAGGAACTGGTTGTCAGCCCCAATGCCATTCGCATGGAGCGCCTGGCGAGCGGCGCGGCGCCCTTCCTCAGCGAGCACTGGCGCGGCATGGGAGTTGTCGAGCGGGCCTGGCTCGACGGCAGTCAAGGCCGCGCGCTCATCCGATTCCCGAAGGCGGGCATTGATGCCGATGCGGACCGGACCTTCGCGCTGATCGACGACGGCATCCGCAAGAATGTCTCGGTCGGCTACCGGGTGCATCGCTTCGAGCAGGAGCGGGACGCAGACAACCGCCTGGTGCGGCGGGCGGTCGACTGGGAGCCTTATGAGATCTCCAGCGTGACCGTTGGCGCCGATCCGAATGCGCGGGTGCGCAGCGAGGATCGCGGCTCCTTCGACTGCACCTTCGAAACGCGTGCCGCGACCATCGGAACCGCGTCGATTGCCACCCGCATGCGGATGCGGGCGGCCGGCCTCGGCATCGCCTGAGACCACCAGTTCGCTACCTGCCCGCCGCCGGGGCGGCAGGGTCCACGGCGCATTGCCCCCGGATGATCAAACCCTGAGGAGACGGTCAATGAAGACCATCAAACTCGCGGCAGTGCTCATCGCATGCGCCGTGATCACCAGTCTTGCCCTCTCGGCGTTTTCGCCGGAAGCCTTCGCCGCCATTGTTCCGGTCCAGTCCGGCATCGACGGCCATGCCGCTGTGTCCTGGCTGCAGGACGCGATGGCGCTTGCCAATCCGGCGCTTCTTGCCCTTCGCGCGCAGCGCGATGACCTGACTGCGCGGGCGGCTGCCAAGATCGCCGAAGTGAAGGACGACACGCCGACGGACGACGCCCGGCGCATTGAGGGCGAGCACGGGGAGCTGCTGCGCGAGCTCGAGCGCGTGAATGGCGAGATCGCCACCATGGAGCGGGCTGACGCCGCCCGCTCGCCGACGCCTGCGCCTGCTCCGGACCTGGCCGCGGAACGCGCGCGCTCGGCCGAGATCATGGACCTCGGCACGCGCGCAGGCATGGCCCGCGAGGATATCGACGGCGCAGTGCGGTCCGGGCAGACGGTGGAGGAGTTCCGCCGCAGGGCTTTCGACCATATGGCGGCCCGGGCGTCGTCGAGCGCGACCTCCTCGGTACGCGTCGAGCGCGACGAGACCGAGACGCGCCGTGCCGCCCTCTCCGAGGCGCTCTCGTTCCGCATTGGCGGTGTCGCCGCCGTGCGCCGGAACGACGAGGGACGCCTCGAGGTCGTCCGCGCCCTCTCGGGGCCGGCGCAATCCTTCGCGCGCCATGGGCTTGCGGAGATGGCCGCCGAAGTTCTGGGCGAGCGCTCCATGCCGCGCTCCTTTGCCGAACGCGAGGAGGTGCTGCGCCGCGCCTTCCACACGACGACGGATTTCCCGATCATCTTCGAGGGGTCCATCAATCGCGTGCTGCAGGCACGCTATATCCAGGCGCAGCCGACCTACCGGCGCATCTCGGTGCAGCGCAATTTCGTCGACTTCCGCCCCCACGACGTGGTGCGGGTCGGTGACTTCCCGATGCTGCAGCCGGTCGGCGAGGGCGGCAAGATCAAGTTCGGCACCTTCGGCGAGGCGAAGGAGACGGTGGTTGTCGCGCCCTATGCGGTGCAGTTCGCGCTCACCCGCCAGATGCTGGTGAACGACCACCTCGGCGCGATCGACCAGGTGCTCGGCTCTTATGGCGACACGGTTGCTCTCTTCGAGGAGCAGACCTTCTACGCCATGAAGGGTGTGGCGTCCGGCCTCGGCCCGACGCTGAAAGAGGACAACAAGACGGTATTCCACGCCGATCACGGCAACCTCGCCGGGGCGGGTACCGTCATCGACGTCGCCAATCTCGGAAAGGCCCGGGCGGCGATGCGCAAACAGAAGAACATGAGCGGCGCGCCGATCAACGTCGCCCCGCGGATCCTTCTTGTCGGTCCGGACAAGGAAACCGAGGCCGAGCAGGTCACCTCGTCGATCCAGCCGCAGCAGGCGGGGAACGTGAACCCCTTCTCGGGTCGCCTCGAGGTGGTGGCGACGGCGCAGGTCTCCGGCAACGCCTGGGAGCTCTATGCCGAACCGTCGGCGCTGCCTGTCTTCCAATGGGGGCTGCTGGAAGGCTACACGGCGCCGCGCATGCGCATCGAGAACCCGTTCGGCGTCTCGGGCGTCGGCATCTCGCTGGAGCATGACTTCGGCTGTGGCGCCATCGACTTCCGCGGCGCTTATCGCAACCCCGGTGCGGCCGGCTAAGCCGGCCCCTCGCGCATCCGGCCGGCAGACGCCGGCCGGCCATCCCACCTGCGCAGATCAATCGAGGGCATCATGAAGAACTATGTTCAGCACGGGGATACCATTCCCCTGACCGCTCCTGCCGGCGGCGTCGTCGGTGGCAATGGCTACCTCATCGGCTCGCTCTTCGTCGTGGCGCTGTTTTCGACGGGTGAGGGCAAGTCCTTCGAGGGCCAGACCGAAGGCGTCATTCGCCTGCCGAAGGCGACGGGCTCCGCCTGGACCGAGGGCGCCAAGCTCTACTGGAACGACACCAGCAAGTACGTGACGGTCACGGCGACCGACAACACGTTCATCGGCTATGCTGCCGCGGCCGCCGCTTCGGCGGATACCGCCGGCAACGTGCTGTTGCGGCAGGCGGGCGTCTGACGCCATGGGCTCGCTCTTCGCGCGGCTCGATGCCGCCGCCGAGCGGGTGCAGCAGGGCGTCTACGGCGAGCGGTGGCGGCTCGTGCCGCTGCGGCGTGCCGGCGTCAACAGCGCGCCGGCGCCCGATCCGGACAGGGCCGAGCGTGAGGTGGTGGGCATCTATCGGGATGCGCCCACCACCGTCTCGGCTCCGGACGCATATGACCAGCGCACGGACAAGCGGCCAGGGGTGGTCACGGGCGACCCGATCGTCGAGATCGATCCGCGCAACCAGGCGGAGCCACCGCTCGACGTGCGCGAGGGCGACCTGCTCGTGCGGCTCGCCGACGGCGTCACGTGGCGCATCGCCAATGCGCCGCCCGACGGCATGGGCCGCCTGCAGTGCCGGGTTCTGAAAACCGCCTGATCCGGTGAGGTCGATCCATGAGCCTGCATCGTCTTGCCCTGCGGCTTGCCGCCGTCGAGGCGCTTTGCCCGGCGGCGAGCGAGGAGGCGGGCCCCTATCCGACGCTGGCGGGCCGGCTCGTCTACGACAGCCGGCAGGTGCCCATCGACCAGCTCGTGCCGGACAAGCCGCGCCCGATTCTCCTCGTCTACACGGAGGAGGACAAGGGCACGCCGTGGGGTTCCGGCCGGCACCGGCCCGAAGAGACCATCGTCACGCTGGTGGTCGAGGCCCTCATCGCCGCGCGCGGAACGGTGGTCATCGACCTGCCGGACGGCGGCACCGGCACGGTCGGCGTCGCCGACGTCGGACCGACGGATCCGGAGCACGAGGCGCTCCTCGACGTGCTCGAGGCGCAGGTGCGCTACGCCCTTGACCGACGCTCCATGGCCCCGTCGGCGGAGCTCTATCGACGCATCGCCATGGAAGTACGGGCGATCGAATCGGTGCCGCTGCGCGATGCCGAGAAGACGACGCGGCTCGCCTTTCGGACCATCTCCTTCACCGTGCAGGTGCGGGCGACGGAATGGCCGGCGCCCGGCGCAGAGCCGACGCTGCCCGAGCCGCTGCGCACGGTGGCGGAAGCCCTGCCGGTGGGCAGCTACGGTCGCGACATCTGCGACCGCGTCGCCGGCCTGGTGCCGGCTCCGCCCGGCCTCGTGCCGCTCGAGGCCATCGACATCTTCGCCGGCATCGGCCGCATGCCGACCGCCGAGGACTATGACGTCCGCGCCCAAGTAGCCGGCCAATCGCCCGGTGCAACCTGAGGAACACCCATGGCCCGCCGCATCTTCGCGCGTCTCGCCGATCCGGCGAGCAAGCTTCCCATGCCCGACCGCGACTTCCGCCTCTTCCCGGCGGCGGGAATGACGGTCGATGCCGACGATCCCTTCTGGATGGCCTGCCTCGCCGACGGCTCGGTGGTCGAGGCGAGCCCGCCGGAGGAGGGCGCCGAGAAGGTGCCCGCCAGCCCCAATGCCACCAGCCCCAAGACCAAGCGCTGAGGAACCGCCATGAGCATCGGATTCAACTTTATCCCGTCGGGGCTCGTCGCGCCGCTCTTCGGCTTCGAGATCAACAGCGCGGGCTGGCACGACAGCGTCTCCCGCCTCGTCCTCATCGGCCACAAGACGAGCGCGGGGTCGCTCGCCGACAATACGCCGTCGGTTGTCACGTCGCTGTCGGAAGCCGACGCCCTCGCCGGTCCCGGATCCATGCTGCGCGAGATGTATCGCATCTCCGCCCGCAACGCCCCGGCGCAGGAAATCTGGATGGTGCCGGTGCCGGAGACAGGAACGGCGCCGACCTGGACGCTGACGGTGGGCACGCCGCCGACGGCGGGCGGCCTCGGCGTTATCGACATCAGCGGCGAGCGCCTGTCGGTGACAATCGCGCCGGGAGATGCGGCAGCGGATGTGGCGACGGCCCTCGCGGCGGCGATCAACGGCTATTTCGACGATCTCACAGGCGCCATGCTGACGGTGACCGCGGCCGCGGCGGCCGAGGTCGTCACCGTCACCTCGCGCCACAAGGGCGCGATCATGGCCGAGGAAGACTTCTTCGTGCCGACGAACATCTCGGGCAACTGGTTCGCCACGTCCGGGGCGCTCACAATCGCCACCGGCGCCGCCGGCGCCGGTACGCCGTCCCTCGCCGCCGCTCTCGCTGCCCTCGGCGATGACCCGGCGGACATGATCGTCTCGCCGTGGGCCGACACCACCTCGCTCGACGCCTACCAGACTGCGCTGTCCGATGTTTCGGGCCGGTGGTCGTGGATGCGGCAGAGCTATGGTCACGCCCTGTGCTGCAATACCGGCAACACGGCGGCGCAGACGACGCTCGGCCTCGGCCGTAACGACCGGCATGCGACGACCATCCCGCGCCTGCCGGGTTCGCCTCATCCGCCCTGGCTGTGGGCGGCGGGCCCTGCGGCCAGGGTCATCCCGTGGCTGTCGGACGTGGCGACTGGCAACGTCTCGCGCAACCAGACGGGGCTTGTCGTCGAAGGCCTTGCCCCGCCGCGCGACCGCAGCACCTGGTGGGGCTACTCTGCCCGCAACACGCTGAACAAGTCCGGCATTTCCAGTTGGAAGGTCACGGCCGACGGCAAGGTTGCGATCGACAAGCTGGTGACGATGTATCGCCTCGGGCCGAGCGGGCAGCCGGATTCGACCTTCCGCGACATCCAGGCGCTGTTCCAGGTGTCGGGCGGCCTGTCCTACATCCGCACCGTGCTTGCCGACGAGCAGGGGCAGAAGGCGCTCGCCGACGACAACCCCGGTAACCTCGCGGCCATCACGACGCCGAAGGACATCAAGGGCTCGTTCATCCACGCCTACGAGGCGCTGGTGCTGCGCGGCGTCTTCGAGAACGTGCCGGAGTTCGTGCAGCGCCTCGACGTGCGGCGGAATGCGCAGAACCCCAACCGGATCGACGTGTTCGCCCCGCTCGACCGGGTGAACCCGCTCGACGTCCTCGCGGCCAACGCGACGATCTATCAGCAGTACGTCCGCACCTGACCGGGCGCTGACGGGCCGGCCCTGCGGGGCCGGTCACACCCTTCCACAATCCGCAACGGGAGACCGGCGCCATGGCCAGCTTCGGCGGCGAAATGCGTTTCACCTTCAACGGCGCGCCCCTCATCCTGCGCGCCGCCATCAAGACGACGCCCTCGAACACCGAAGTCGAGGGCATCGTCAACCAGGACAACAGCGTGTCAGCCTCGCACAAGCCGTCCGGCTACGGCTTCGAGCCGACCTTCGAGGATGCGGCGGACGTGGACTGGGACGCCATCATGCGCAATGGCCCCTTCAACGTCTCGTGCATCGAAGACCACACGGGCACGGTGCACACCTGGACCGGCGCGCTCTTCACCGGCCGCCCGAACGTCGACCGGGGCACCGGCGAGGTGACGGGAATCCAGGGCCTCGCCCGCAGCTATCGAAAGTCGCGGGCCTGACCGATGAGCAAGACGACCACCATCGCGCTAGCGGAACCCGTGCTTTGGCACGACCAGCAGGTGCACGAGATCGCCCTGCGGGCGCCGACCTTCGCCGAGTTTATGGACCTCGGCGAGCCCTATGCCGAGGGCTACGCCAAGAGCGGCATCTACTTCCGGAACGTCGACTACCAGACCGTGCGCGAATATGCGCAGCGCCTCTTGATCGACCAGGACAAGGTGCACGCGCTCGGGCTCCTCGGCCTCGCCGATGCGCGCAAGGTGAGGGATGCCGTCCTCGATTTTTTTCGCGAACCCGAGGCGTCGCCGCCGTCGCTGACAGCCTCGTCTTCGGGCTCGGCTGGGACGTCGGGACCGTCCAGCGCCTGACGCTCGACGAGATCTGCGCGTGGGGCTCCCGGGCCGTCGACTGGCACAAGCGCCGCAAGGGGAAGTGAACCATGACGAGGGCCCGCACGCTCGAGGCCGGCGCCATCATCACGGCGTCGGACCGCACCGGTGCCGCCTTTGCGTCCGTCTCGCGCAAGCTCGCCGGCCTCGACCGCTCGGCGAGGAGCGTCAGCCGCTCGATGACGATGCACGATCGTGCGGCCAGGACCATGACCGCAGGGATGATCGCTGCCGGTCGCGTGCTCGGCCCGGCCGCGCTCGCTTATGGCACGACCCGTGCCGTGCGTAGCTTTGCCGAGCTCGAGCGGAGGATGACCCGCGTCGGCATCACAGCGGACGCCTCGCGCGAGGACATGCAGCAGTTCACGGGCGAGGCCCGCCGCATGGCGGGCGAACTCGCGATGCCCATGGACCAGATCGTGGCCGGTGCCGACGCGCTCGCCGCACAAGGCCGGTCCATGCAGGAGATTCGCGCGATCCTGCCGTCCGTCGCGAAGACGGCGCAGGCGGCCGGTGCCGAGGTGGATGACATCGCCCGCTCGGCCGACGCTGTCGGCACCCACCTGCAGATCGGCGCGACCGAGATGCAGAAGGCCTTCGACATCATGGCTGAGGGCGGCAAGGCCGGGCAGTTCGAACTGAAGGACATGGCCCGCTACCTGCCGTCGCTCGCGCCGGCAGCGAAGGCCCTCGGGATGGAGGGGACGAAGGGACTGTCCGATCTCGTCGCCATGCTGCAGATCCTGCGCAAGGGCGCCGGCTCCGCTGAGGAGGCGGCGACCTCCATGAACAACATCCTCCAGAAGATGTCTTCGGAGGAGACGCGCAAGCGCTTTGCGAAGATGGGCGTGAACCTCGAGGCGGCGCTCAAGAAGGGACGCAAGGAGGGGCGCAACCTCATCGAGGTCTTCGAGGAAGCGACGTGGAAGGCGATCAAGGGCGACCTGTCGCAGTTGCCCAAGGTCATCAACGACATGGAGTTCGCACGCGGCATGCGAGCGCTCCTGTCGATGCGCGGCGAGTGGCAGAAGCTCGCCAGCACCATCGGCCAGGCGAGCGGGACGGTCGAGCGCGACCTCAACATGGTTCTGGGCGACACCCAGGCGAAGCTCCAGACGCTGTCCAACTCATGGGATCGGTTCGTCAATGCCGTCGGTTCCGGGGCCGTCAGCATGGGTGTGGGCAGCCTGCTGCAGGGCCTGGCTGAGAGCATTGAGGAACTCGGCAGCGGGCTGGAAAAGGTCGAGAACATCCTCGAAAAGCGCCGGCAGATCGCGGCGGCCGATGCCGACGCTTCGGGAGACGCACGCGGCACGAAGAAGTGGATCGAGGAAGAGACGCAGAAGGGCGCCGCCTTCGACGCCTGGATCCTCGCCAAGACGGGCATCGACTTCAGCCGCGGGCTCGCCGGCCTCGTCGAAGCCTACGAGCAGTCGCTCAGCGTCGATGCGGCACTGCGGGAAGGCCGGCGCAGTGCGGAGGGGCGGTCCGACAAGGCGCGCGAGGACATGCTCGATGAGCTGCTCTATGGCCGCTCATCGCTCGGCGACAAGCGGCTCGCCGCCTTCTCTTCCGCCATGGGGGAGGAGGAGAACCGCCGCATCTACGACCTGCAGCGCGAACTGGAGCGCTTGCAGGCAGTGTGGATGGCACAGCGTGGCATGAGCCTCGGCTTCTGGCAGCCCTTCGGTGCTTCGGCGCAAGGCAAGGGCTGGAAGGGAGCGAAAGCCATCGGCGCCGGGCCCGGCATGGATGGGCTTTCCGGTGCCAGCACGATGGAGGGACCGGGCTTCGGCGCCTTCGGCGCGAAGATGGGCGTGCCCCTCATCGGCGATGGCGGGCCGATCAAGGCCGAGCTCGAAGGGCATGCGCGCGTCGTCAACGAAATCGAGCTTACGCTCAACACCGATCTCTTCCGGGCGCAGGTGCGGCAGGTCATCCGCGAGGAGGTCGGGCACATCCGCCTTTCGCCGCAGATGAGCCCGGTCGGGCCGGGCTCAACGGGCTTGTCGTCGCCGGATGCGGGCGGCTAACCGCCATTTCCTGCGATTGCTCGTGTGGCATCGATCTGCTGTTTCGAAGTGTCGGCAAGTACATGGCCGAGATCTCGCAGCCGCTGAATAATTACGCCAAGGCCGATCATGATGTTGATCGCGGCGACTGCCGCCCAGCCTGCGGTAATCCTAGACCATTGAGCGCCGAGATACGCGGCTTCTGCCATAGAAAAGGTGCCGGCCTCGCGACCTCTGTAGCTCCAAACAGAGAAGCTTTCACCCGTAAGGAAAAAGATCGCTCCCGCGTTGAAAACGATCAGTAGGAAAAGTGGAAAAGTGCCGCGAAAGTTGAGCTTCATGGTCAATCCCCCGGTTGGAAAGGGGGAGATTAGACGAGGATGGCCGGTCGGCAAGCCACCCAGGGGGCGCATCTGATGAAGCCATGACAAGGAACGTGAAGCTGTCCTCGGTCATGTCGATGGAGCGGACTTGAAATGCGGCCACCATCGTGCGGTCGCGCCCGCGCAATGCGGCCGAGCACGCGATAATGGCGGAGGTTCTGGCGTTCCGGATCGGGGATCACGGCATCCCCGACGATTTCCTGCTGGCCTATTGCGAGACCTTCGGAAGCTCGCTCTGTCGTGAGGAGCAACTAAGCGATGAGGGACTGGTCGCGCACGCTGTTCCACGCCTCGTTTCGTGGCGTGCCCTTCTGGGTCGAGGTCGACGAGGAGAGGGGCGGGCGGCGCATCGTCACGCATGAGTTTCCCATGCGCGACGAGCCGTTTCACGAGGACCTGGGCGAGAAGGCGGCCATTTTCTCGGTGACGGCCTATCTCGCCTCGGACGCGGCCGATGCGGAGGCAGCGGCGCTCGCAAGTGCCAGCCGCGCCCGCGGCCCGGCGGTCCTCGTCCTGCCCATGCATGGGCCACTGACGGCCCGCTGCGTCGACTTTCGCCGCTCGCGCGAGCGGGATCGGGCCGGCTATGTCGCCTACGAACTCGATTTCGTGCGCGAAGGGGCGACCGTTGCCATCGCGAGCGTCGCCTTTCTGGCGCAACAGGTCTTCAACGCGGTCGACGCGCTCGCCGGCATCATCGGTGGCGCCTATGCGGAGCTGACGGACGTGCGCCGGCGGCCCGACTATGCGGTGGCCGCGGCGGTCGATGCGGCACAGGACGCGGCGGCGACGCTCGAGGTGGTGCGCACGTCGCAGCCCGTCGACCCGGAGGTGAGCGCCGGGGCGCGCGATGCGATCGCGGCCCTGCACGACGAGGCGCCGGCCCTCATCACCCGGGCGGCCGGCGCGGCGCCGGAGGTGGCCGAGCGGATCTTCGCCATCGCGCGGAACCTGGGCGACGGCCTGCCGGCCGATGCCGCCGTCGGCGCCTTTCGCGAGATCGTCGCGATTCGTCCCTTCGTGGAGCCGGCGCGCACGGACGGGGAGCGGGCCGCGGCCCAGAACCGCAGTATCACGGGCCTCGTGCTGCGCCTCGCCGCTCTGGCGGCCATGGTCGAGGCCACCACCCGCCGGCAGTTCGACGGGCGGCGGGATGCGATCACGGCGCGCGGGGAGCTCGCCGAACTCATCGCGCGCGAGCAGGCGGGCATGACGGGCGCGGCCTATGCCGCGCTCTACCTCGCCAGCGAGGATATGAGCGGGCGCGCCGTCGACCTGCTGTCGCGCCAGATCGCGGACATTGCGCCCATCGTCACCGTCACGGTGCCGCGGGCACTGCCGTCGCTGTGGCACGCCTGGCGGCTGTACGGCGACCCGAACCGAGCCGACGACCTCGTGCGGCGCAACCGCGTCGTCCATCCATCCTTCATGCCCGAGCGTTTCGAGGCGCTCGGGAATTGAGGCCAGCCGACCATGGGAGAGGAGATCGTCACCGTCGTCGTCGGCGGGCAACGCTTCACAGCCTTCCTGCGCATGCAGGTGCGCGCCTCCATGAAGGAGGCGGCGCGGTCGTTTCGCCTCGAGGTGGCGGCCGAACTGGGGGCCACGGCGACGGCCTGGACGTTCCGCGCCGGGGCAAAGGTATCCATCTATGCCAATGACGACCTGCTGCTCGTCGGCCATGTCGACCGCTACCGGCCGCGCATCGACGCCGAGGACGCGCGCGTCGCGATCGAGGGCCGGTCTAAGTCGGCCGACATCATCGATTCCTCGGCGGAGCACGACACGGGTAGCTTCGAACAGAAGACGCCGGTGGAGATCGCGAACGAGCTCGGGGCGCCCTTCGGCGTCACCTTCGCCGCCGACGGCGAGATGGAGCCGATCGACTACCAGATCACGCCGGGCGAATCCGTGTTCCGGGCCGTGGAGAAGATGGCCCGGCAGCAGGGCTACACCCTGATGGGCGAGGCCGACGGCAGCATCCGCATGCCGAAGGCCGGCAGCAAGCGCCATGCCGGCGGCATCGTCGAGGGGCAGAACCTCAAGAGCGGCGAAGCCGACCACAACTGGTCCAACCGCCACAGCAAGTATGTCGTGAAGGGGCAGCGCGCCGTCGGCAGCGGACCGGACAGCCTCGAGGTGGAGGCCATCGCCCGTGATGCCGGCGTCGGCCGCTATCGCCCCGTCATCATCGTGGAGCAGGACGACACCACGCCGGCCCGGGCCCGCAAGACGGCGCGGAACCGGCGCGACAAGGCGGCGGGTAGGGCCCTGTCGGCGACCGTCACTGTTCAGGGTTTTCGCGATGAGCGAGGCGCCATCTGGCGGCCGGGCTGGCTTGTGTGGACCGAAAGCGAGTTCCTGCAGATCCGGCAGGAAATGCTCATCGAGACCGTCGACTTCGTGCAGGACGGCGTAGGCGGCAGCGAGGCCAAGCTCGGTCTCGTCGACCCGCGCTCCTACGGAGGGAAGAAGAACAAGGGCAACAAGTCCGGCGACGCGTGGGAGCAGAGCGACGACGAGGCGACCGATGAGTGACGTCTATCACCTCGACGACGCGGTGCGCGCCATGATCCGCCGGGCGAAGCTCGTCTCGCTCGACGACAGCGGCGGACAGCAGATGATGGGCCTCGCCGGGCTCAAGGGCGACAGCCCGCGGAAGGTGCCGCGGGTGCAGCCCTATGGCTTCACGTCGAACCCGCCGGCCGATTCCGTCGGCGTCCTCATCTCGCTCGGCGGCCGGTCCGACCGGGCGATGGTCATCGGCGTGGAGCACGAGGCCTATCGGCCGCGCGGCCTGCCGGGTGGGGCGACGGCCATCTATGACCAGTTCGGCAGCATCGTCTCGCTGGTCGAGCAAGAGGTCCGCGTCGTGCACGCGCAGAAGGTCGTCGTGAGCGCGCCCGAGATCATCCTCGAGGCGGGCGGTTCGCAGATGACCATTTCCGCCGGCGGCACGGACATCCAGTCGCCGGCCCTGCGGCACAACGGCCGCAACATCGGCGAGACCCACGTTCACACCAACGTGCAGCCGGGCACGGGGAACACCGGGCAGCCCGCGGCCTGATCAGGAACGGTCATGGACATCCTCATCCGCACTGCCGAAGGGCAGGAGGCGCAACCTTTCCTGTTGTGGGACAGCGTCTGGGACGGCGCGACGCACCAGGCCGACTGGGCCTTGGCCGATGGCGAAGCGCTCAACGTCGGCGGCCTTCGTGCCCGCTCGGCGCTGGAGACGGCGGTGGTGCTGGCGCTCTTCACCGACCGGCGGGTGCGCGATGACCACCCGCTGCGGAAATATGCCGACGCCGACCCCCGCGGCTGGTGGGGCGACGGCGTCGACGTGCGCGCCGACCTCGGCGAGGAGCCGCTGGGCTCCCTGCTGTGGCTGCTGGAGCGGGCGGCGCTTACCGAGGATGTGCCGCGCTGGGCCAAGGCCATGGCCGAGGAGGCGCTCATGCCGCTCCTGCGTCAGGGCGCTGCCTCGCGCATCGACGTGGAGGCGAGCGCCCGGGCGCCGGACAACCGGCTCGACCTGATGGTGCGGCTCTACGGGGCCGACGGCCAGAAAATCTACGACCGGCGCTTCGAGATCGTCTGGAGCCAGATGCTGAGATGACCTTCGCCATCCCCTCACTCCCCGATCTCGTCGAGCGGGCGCGCCGTGCCTTCCGCGGGGCTCTGCCCGGCTCGGATGCCTGGCTGTGGCCCAACAACATCGGCCCGTCCGCCAAGGTCATGGGCGGGTTGACGCACGAGGTGTTCGGATTCGCCGACTACATCGCGAAACAGAAATTCGCGCTGACGGCGGAGGGCGAAAACCTCGACATGCATGGTGCCGAGCTGGGGCTTGCCCGCCGACCGGCGACGCCATCGCAGGGACAGGCCGTGTTCACCGCACCTGCGGCATTGACGGTCGATCCGGGCGCCATCCTGCGCCGGGGCGACGGGGTGCAGTTCCGTGTCGTGGCCGGCGGCAGCCTGCCGTCGGCCGGGACGCTGACGCTCGACATCGCCTCGACAGGCACGGGCAAGGCGACGATGACGCTGCCGGGCACCACGCTTTCGGCCGTGTCCGGCCTCATCGGGGCGGCGACGATCGAGGTGGGCGCCGCCGGCGTTGTCGGGGGCGCGGATGTCGAGAAGGACGGCGACCCGTTCACGTCGGACCTCGGCACCTTCCGCGGGCGCATCCTCTTCCGCAAGCGCAACGTGCCGCAAGGCGGCTCGGCGGCGGACTATGTGATGTGGGCCGGCGAGGTGCCGGGCGTCACGGGCGTTTTCGTGGAGCGGCGCTGGTCGGGGCCGGGCACGGTGCGCGTCTTCCCGCTGATGCACGACCTTTTCGAGAGCGGCGTGCCCGATGCGGCCAACGTTCAGCGCGTGGCCGAGCACATCGACGTGCTCGCGCCGGCCGGGGCCGTCGTCACGGTGGTGGCGCCGGTGCCCCGCGTCATCGACGTGACCATCGACGGGCTCGTGCCCGCGACGACGGCCGTGCAGGAGGCGGTGCTCGCCGAGCTCAAGGCCGCCTTCCGCCGGCAGGGCAGGGTGGCGGGCATCGACGTGCTGAGCCCTTCCATGCCCTACCTTGCCGCTTCCGCAACCTTCAGCCGCTCGTGGATCTGGCAGGCGGTGGCCAATGCCAGCGGCGAGGAGCGGCACAGCATCGCGGCGCCGGCCGGCGACATCGGCCTCGTGCCCGGGGAATATCCGGTGCTCGGCGCCGTGGCCTTTACCTGATGCGAGGCGCCGATGTTCTGCCCGAGCAAAGACGACCTCATCCCGCAGGCGCTGGCGCTGCTGCCGCGCGGTCGCGCCTGGGGCACGCACGAGGGCGGCCCGGGGCCGGGGACGACGCTCTATCGCTATTGGGCGGCCGTCTGCGACGTGTTCGCCTTTGCCTGCCGGCGGCTCTGCGCGTTGCGCCTCGAGTTCTGGTGCGCGACGCAGTCGGAGACCCGCGACCTCTGGATGGCCGAATACGGCCTGCCGGATGAATGCGACCCCTATCCCGACCTCTGCGCCAAGGTGGCGGCCCAGGGCGGAGCGCGGTGCGAGCATCTCGTTTCGGTCGCGGCCCGCGCCGGCTGGGTCATCGACTGCGCCGACGCGACCGATGCCTGCGGCGACACCGCCGACTGTGCCGCGGCCGATTGCGCCGAGGCGGCCGGCGGGCCGCCGCTCAACACCATCGTCATTCGCGTCGACCTCGGCGCGTCGGACGCCTACGCCGGCGGCATCGAGACGGCGCCCTTCGCGGACGCCCTCGTCGCCGACGGCTCCCTTGCCTGCGATCCGGACATCTCGCCCCTGCAATGCGTGCTGGATCGTGTCATCCACGCCCATCTCGCCGTCGAGTACATCCTCATCCCGCCGCCGATCTACCTGATGGCGGATGACGAGACGCACCTCGTCGACGAGGACGGCCGCCTCTTCGTTGCGGAGTGACCATCCATGACCGATCTTCTCGGGCCGGCCTCGGCCATCAATGCCGTGACGACGCGCCCCGGCGACACGCGGGTCTTCGGCGAGAACGACAGCTGGTTCAAGCCCTGTACCTCGCCGAGCCAACAGGACGGCACGCGCATCACGGCCGACTTCCTCAACGGCATCCTGGCGCAGATCCGCCGGGCGATCGTCGGCATGGGCGTGAGCGTCGACAATGCCGACGACGACATGCTGCTCAAGGCGATCCAGGCCGCGACGTCGGACATCGACGCCGTGACGAAGAGCGACGCGCGCGCCAACATGCTGCTATACCCCGAGGTGGTGACGCCAGGGGCGGGCGGGCGTGTGAGCATCACGAGCTCGACAGGGCAGGTCCTCGTCGGCGCGATCGACGTCATCATCTGGCGCGGCGTGTTTCGCATCGACCTCTCCACCTTCGCGGAGGGCAGCCGCACCTTCGCCACCTCGGCGAACAAGGTCTATCACCTGCGCTGGCACGCCAGCGGCACGGGCCTCGCGACGCCGGCAGCGTCGTTCCCCAACGGGCGCCTCGTGCTGCGCGACCTGGCGGATGCCGGCTACAACCCGGCCACCCTCGCCGAGAGCCACGCGTTCTTCGACAGCGCCTATGACGACGCGCTGCTGGCGCGCGTGTCGACCAATCCGTCCAACGTGCCGACCGTGACCGCGCTGGCGAACCTCAACCGCCTGTTCCTCACGGCGCGCAAGTCGGGCACGCCGGCCAATCTCGGGCTCGGGACGCTCGCGTTCTCCGCCACGCAGGACGTCAACTGGTCGCGCACGCCGCAGATGCAGGTGGTGACGGGGGCCGTGCAGGCGGATGCGTCGCCGGCCGCCGGGATGGATCACATTGCGAACGCCATCGATCAGATCTCGGTCTCTCGTTACGTGGCCTCGGGGCGCGTGCGCACCGATTGGCGGTCCGACGCGACTTTCGCAACCAGCAGCGGCTACCTCGATTTCAATCTCGCAGCGTGAGGATGGAAGATGACTCTCGAGCAACGCGTTCGCATCGATCAGCGCCCGACGCTTCCCGAGGTGCTTCTCGCCGACCTGATCGCGGGCTCGCGCGACCAGCAGGCCATCAACTGGACGGCTGAGACGCTCCTGAAATTCGTCACCGACGCCCGCGTTTTCGAGCAGCCGGACGGGACGGACTTCAACGCGCTGCTCGCGCCCGGCACGCATTTCGTCACGACCGGGACGAATGCGCCGGTTGCCGGCGCGGGAAACCGGTGGGCCGTCGAGGTCATCCTCGACCCGACGAGCGAGACCCTGCTGCAGCGGGCCTCGCTGCTCGAAGGCGGGACGGCACTGATCATCGGCCACCGTCGGCGCACCGGCGCCGGGGTGTGGGAGAACTGGCTCGGCGGCAGCGTGCGTCCCGAGGACGTCGGCTGGGACGATCCGAACTGGTTCTCCGACAAGATCAACCTGAAAGAGGTGATCATCGCCATTGGTGAGTGGCTCTATGCCCTCGACAGGGGCGTTGGTGACATCTACCCCGTGACGCGCACGACGCTGCGCGACAATGAACTGAAGGCAAATGGCGCCCTTCTCAGTCGCGCCTCCTATCCCGAGCTGTGGGCCCATGCCCAGTCGTCGGGGTTGCTGGTGACCGAGGCCAACTGGTCGTCGAACAATCAGGGCTCGTTCTCCTCCGGGGACGGGTCGACGACGTTCCGCATTCCCGATCTACGCGGCGAGTTCATGCGCGGCTGGGACGATGGTCGAGGCGTCGACAGCGGTCGTGGGGCCGGCACGTCCCAAGGATTTGCGATCCAGTCTCACGTCCATCCCATTGCCGGCTACGAAGGCTCGACCGGCGGCGGGACTGGCGCGACCGTCCTCCGCCAAACGGGCGGCGGGCCCTTCAACGTCGGTTCCACGGGCGGCACGGAAACGCGACCCAGGAACGTCGCGTACATGGTTGTCATCCGGTTCCGCTGAGGTGCATCGATGCTGGTCTACTGCTTCGACTATCGCACGCGCGAATTCGTCGGCGCCTGCGAACTGGGTCCGACGGACGTCGATCCGCGTAACCCCGACGCATTCTTGGTGCCCGGCAATGCGGTGGCGGATCCTCCTCCTGCGCTGGAAGACAAGCAGGCCGCGGTCTGGGGTGGTGCCGAATGGAGCATCGTGCCCGACCACCGCGACGAGATCTGGTGGGATCAAGGAGGGCGACCCGTCGTCATCGAGGAACTGGGTGACCCGTCGGCGCTGGGCTTGTCGCCAGACGCGCCGCCGCCCCCGATCCCGGAGATCGCGCGTCGGCAGCTCCGGCTCTGGATGCTCAATGCGGGGCACGACGACGCCGCGATCCGGGCGGCCATAGCCACGTTGGACGAACCTGATCGCTCCCACGCCCTGATCGAATACGAGGACGCGACGACGTTCCAGCGGTCGCACCATCTGTTCGACCTGCTCGGGCCAGCCTTCGGCTTGGCCTCGGCCGACATCGACCAGGCATTTCGAGAGGCCGCGTTGCTGTAGCGCACTTGCCTTCTTCGTCGCGCTCCCGGTATCTCAGTGGCGGGGACATGGGGCTGGGACATGAGAAGTGCTGCGGCGGCGCTGATGCGCCGCTACGGTGACACCGATTTCGTGACGGGCATGAGGGCCTATGCGGCGCTCGGCGTGGTTCTTATCCACTCCGGTGGTGCAGGGCTGTTGTCCTTCGGGGCGATCGGAGAACGCCTCACGGTCCTCGGCGCGATGGGCGTGCAGGCCTTTTTCGTCATCAGCGGCTTCAGCGTCAGCCACTCCCTCGCGGCGTCGGCGACGACGGGGCAGTATCTCGTCAAGCGCCTATTCCGGCTCCTGCCGCCGTACTACGCGGCGCTCCTTGCCTATGGCATCCCCTGGGGCGCTTCCGCCGAGAACCTCGCGGTCCATTTCGCGCTGATCGATTGGCTGTGGCCGGAGTTCGGGAACAGGATCATCAGCATCGAGTGGACTATTCCCGTCGAGGCCTTCTGGTATCTGCTTGTGCCCGTCATGCTCGCGATTGCGTCGCGCGGGCCTCTGCATTGCCTCGCCATGCTCACCGTCGCTTTTCTCTCGGCGCACCCGCTCTATGCGGCGGCCCGTCTCGCCGGGATGGACCGCGAGCTGTTCTTCCACAGCCCGCTCGCCCATGCCTTCCCGTTTGCCGTCGGCGTGGCCGCCTATCTGGTGCGCAGGCACTTCCCACCGACGAGCAACCTGGTCGCGACAGCGGCCGTAGGCTTTGCCGTGTTGCTTCTCGCGGTGCATGCCACCTTCGGGGTCGGGATGCCGCACATGGTCGCGATCCTCGCCACCGGCGTTGTCATCATATTCGGCAGGGGCGAGGCGTTGGTCGTCCGGGCGCTTCTGCTCAATCCTGTCGTGCTTCTCGTCGGCACCGTGAGCTATAGCGTCTACCTGGTGCACTTCGGCGTGATCATCCAGACGCGAGCCTATGTCTCCGATCCGCTGCTCGTGTTCGTGGTTGGGGCCGTGGCCTCAGTTCTCGTGTCCTGCGTTACCTACCTGCTGATCGAACGACCCGCGATCAGGCTCGGCTCGGCGTGTGTCAGGGCCATGCAACGGCGCTCACCGCGCACGGCCTGACGCCCTTCCAAGGACATCGATATGGATCTCGTTGTGACGGCGCTTGCCTGCGCCGCGCTCAATCGCGCGCGCGGCGACGACAGATGGATGCCCGCCTGGCTCGGCGGCCGGGCGCTCTACTACACGGCGCCGCTGATCGGCGTCATCGCCGCCATATTCGGCGGCATCTCGTTCGGGGCGGCCTTCGGGGCCGCCTTTTTCGTTTGGGCCGTCGGTCCGTGGGGGCACCTCATCGGGCTCGGCCGCTTCGCGCCGGATCGCCCGGCGTCGAGCCTCGAGGCGGTGCTCATCGAAATGGCGGCTGGGAATGTGCATGTCGCGCTCGGCCTGCGGCACCTCTTCGCCCTGCCGGGGCTGATGCTCGCGGCGGCCATCACCGGGGAGCTTCTGCTCGGCGTCGCGGCGGCGCTCGCCTTCTCGGCGCTCGCGACCGGCGCCTATGAGATCGCATGGCGGCTGCGGCCGTCCAATCCGATCATCGTCGCCGAGCTGCTGACGGGCGCCCTGTGGGGCGGCCTCGCCGTCGCGCTGGCGTGATCGATGGCCCGGCTCATTCTCGCCGCCGTGCTCGCGGCTGCCCTCGCCGCCTGCGCCCACCGCCCGATGCATGGGGGTGACCCGGCCGGCCCCGCGATCTTCGGACGCCAATTGATGGGGTTCTGACATGCGCCTTGTCGACAACTGGCGCGTCGTGCTGCAGCGCGCCTGGAGCATCCGGCTGCTCATTCTGGGCGGCCTCCTTTCCGGCCTCGAGGTGGCGCTGCCGCTGATCGGCGGCGTCATGCCGATCCCGCCCGGCCTCTTCGCGGGCCTGTCGCTCCTCGTCACGGCGGCGGCTTTCGTCGCCCGCCTCGTCGCCCAGAAATCCGTATCAGGAGAATGACTATGAGCAGGCGAGCGAAAACCGCCTTGGCGTCCGGACTCGGCCTCGTGGCGCTGACCGCGACGTTCATGACCGCGCCCTGGGAGGGAAATGAGAACCTTGCCTACTACGACCGCCTCGGAAAGGTTTGGACCGTCTGTTTCGGCGAGACGAAGGGCGTAAAGCCCGGCGACCGCTACACCGATGAGGAGTGTCTGCGCAAGCTCTACACGCGGCTCGAGTACGACTTCCGGCGGCCCCTACAGAAGTGCATCCGCGAATTCGACGCCGCACCGGTCAGTGTGCAGGCTTCCATGCTCGACCTCTCCTACAACGTCGGCGTCGGCGCGGCCTGCAACTCGACGGCGGCGCGCCTGATTGCAACAGGCGACATGCGCGGAGCCTGCTACGCAATGACTCGGTTCAATCGTGCCGGCGGCAAGATCATCGAGGGGCTGAAGCGGCGCCGCGAATACGGCGATGCCAACCGCATCGGTGAGCTCGAGTTGTGCCTGGCGGGGCTATGACATGCTCGCCGCCCTCAAGTTGTCGCGGCCGCTCGTCGCCGGCCTCATCGTCCTCGGGCTCCTCCTGCTCGCCTCCCTCAGTTTCTGGTGCGGCATGGCCGCCATCGACCGCATGGAACAGCGCGCCGCCGATGCCGCCCGCGCCGAGCGCGATGCCCATTGGCGCGCGGAGATCGAAAAGGCCAACGCCGCTGTGGAGCGCGTCAAGGCCGAGCAGGCGACGCGCGTCGCCCAGATCGAGGTCCGGACGGCTGCCGAGATTGCCCGCCTCAACGCCGAGCTCGACGACCTGGAGAAGATGAATGCGGCTCTCCCGAATGCTGATGCTTGCGGCCTCGACCGCGATCGTAGCCGCCTGCTCAACGGCGCCCGATAGGCCGGTGATCAAGACCGCGTTCGTGCGGCCGCAGGTGCCGGCAGCGGCACGGGAACCATGCCCCGAGCCAGTGGCGGTGCCCGACCGGCGCCTCTCGCAGCAGGAGGTGGTGTCGCTGTGGGGACGCGACCGGGCCGCCCTGCGCATGTGCGAGCCGCGGCGCCGGGCCGCGGTGGAGGCCGTCGACGCCGCAGGGGAGGGCGCGCCGTGAGCAAATGGCTGGAGGGCAGGAACCTGAACACGCTCCTGGGGCTCATCCAGATTGCCGCACTGATCGCAGGGCTCGCCTATGGGTGGTCGCAGATCGAGAACAACGACAAGCGCCATACCGAAGCGATCGCCAAGCTCGAGGACGCGGACCGGGAACTGAAGAAGGAGATTTCGACCGTCCGCGACCGCGCTGACGCCAAGCTCGAAATTCTCACCCGGGACATGGGGGAGGTGAAGGCGAGCCTGCGCGAGATCAACACCAACCTGAAATGGATCATCAGCAACGCGCCGCGCACCGGCCAGCCGTGACGGCCTCGCGCCAGCTTCGGCCGGCATCCTGCCCATGACGAATCGGCGCGGTGCGCCTTGAGAGATCCGGATTACTCCGGATGCCGAGTGGCTCCCAGCGCCACTCTGCTTGTTGCCTGACTTGCCCCGCTCGGCCCCGGCCGGGCGGGGCTCTTTTCCGCGCTGAAGGCTTGGTTGCAGCCGCAAATAGTGCATTCGGAATTTGCGGCGTTGGAAACCATTCATTAATGAGTTAGTTACATCTCAAAACAGGGAGGGTTAAAATGGCGACGTTGTCACAGCAGTTCCAGTTGCTGGTTGACGCCGGCATGGTCACGCCTGATCCGAGCGCTCCCCGATTTGAGCCTCTGCATCAGCCTAGACATTTTATAATGCGGACAGTTTACGATCTCGGCGATGTGATGATTCGCGACGAGATCGGCCATGCCCAACTGGACGCAGGTTCTGGACGAAATCCAGGCAGAAGACGTAAAGCGTCACAAGAAGCATATTAGTCCTGTCGACGCTGTACGTCGTAAATACCTTCGAAAGCTCTCGCTGCTCACAGGTCGGCCCACGATAGCGTATTATTCGGGCTGGCTCACGAACCCAGGAATCCCGGGTGCTGACATAAACGATGAAGATAAGAATGCGTTTATGATGGCGATCCACAAGGTCCCGAAGGATCGGGGCCTTGATCTTATCCTGCACACGCCAGGTGGCGGCATAGCGGCGGCTGAGTCTTTGGTCGATTATCTGTATCGGATCTTTGGCAAAGATATTCGCGCAATCGTTCCACAGATTGCGATGTCCGCCGGAACGATGCTGGCATGTTCCTGCCGCTCAATAGTGATGGCTAAGCACTCCAATTTGGGCCCGATTGATCCGCAGATTTCTGGTCTGCCCGCTGCCGCGGTCAAGAAGGAAATACAGCGCGCTCTGGCTGATATCCAGAATAACGCAGATATGTTGAACATTTGGCAGTTTGTGCTCAGCAAGTATAATCCGACTTTTATCGGGCAATGCGAGCAGGCAGTGGATTGGGCAAAGGATTTCGTTCGCAAAAATCTTCGAGAGAACATGCTGTCAGGGGAGGCGAATCCGGGAGCTTTGGCAGATGCAGCTGTCGACGCCCTGTCGGATATCGATACGCACAAAGCCCATAGTAGGCATATTCACATCGATGAATGCATTTCGCTCGGCCTCAAAATTGAGAAGTTGGAAGACGATAAGGATCTTCAAGACGCAGTTTTAACGGTTCACCACTGCTATATGCATAGTTTCGGGGTTTCGGGGGCCGCCAAGATTGTGGAGAACCATATGGGGGCGGCAATGATTAAAGTGCCTCATAGCTGAATTTCCTCAAAGGGTGGCTCCTCTCTTTCAGGTCGGTCGCCGCCACTTCATCCAGTTCGTGCCCTTGCCGCGGTCCTTCGGGTCGAACGGCTCGCCGTGAAAGGCCCGTCGGAACCGCTCGGCGTGCTCCGGCTCGGCGAAGCAGTAGACGATCCACCATTTCCCATCATGGTGTACTTGGTGGTGCCGCGGCGCGAGCGTAAGCCGCTGCCCGCGGCAGAACCGCTCGACGTCCTTGTCGAACCTGAGACGCTCACCTCGCTCGTCGCGGTCGGGAAAGCGGGCGGCGGCTCCTACCAGTTTGCCACCACCATAGCGAGGATCAGCAGGACGAGCATCATGATCGCGACGAGACGGCCGCGGCGCTCAAAGCGGGTCATTTTAGTGGGACACCAGGGGTAAAAAGCCGTGGAAAATCAACGGACGAATTTCGTCCCACTTTTCCGGCAAGTCGTTGATGTAGCGCGCTAAGTAAACTCCCCTTGGGAGCGCCACCAAATTCAGCAAGTGAGCCCCCCAGCAAGCGGCCATTGCGTCCTGCGGCCATTTGGAAAACGCTCCGTCTCGCTTTTAGCCGCATGACAGCGAGCAGCTGTTGTGCAGCATTACATGCGCCTGCGCTCCCTCACGTCGGCTGTCGGGGGAGCTGTTTGCCAATTTTTACGGAATTTTATCTAAAATTCTTCCGTTGCGCCTGTTTTCGAGGCACATTGTGCCTATATTAATTGATTGATTACCCACAGTGAGTAAGGTGTCGCTACTCTTACACTGGGGGTACTGATGCGTGCACTTCGCACTTCGATTTCAATCCTGGCGCTCGCCGTCGCCGGCCCGGTTCTCGCTGCCGATCTGCCATCCCGGCAGATGGCTCCGGTCGTGCCCGTCGGGCCGATCTTCACCTGGACCGGCTTCTACGCCGGTGTGAATGTCGGCGGCGCCTGGGAGCATGGCTCTCTGCACGTCCGCGACGAGGATACGTTCCAGTCCATCAACGTCGGCGCGGCCCTCGGCCTGCGCGAGTCGGACAGTGGCGGCTTCACCGGCGGTGCGCAGATCGGCTACAATTACCAGATTGGCCAATTCGTCCTCGGCGCCGAAGCCGACTTCAACTATCTCAATGTCAACCGTCGCATCAGCGGCGTGGTGGCCGACTTCGAAGGTGACGGCGGCTCCGTCTTCGCCAAGGCGACGGTGGACTGGTACGGCACCGTGCGCGCGCGCGTCGGCTTCACCCCGACCGAGCGTCTCCTCGTCTATGCCACCGGCGGTCTCGCCTATGGCCAGGTCAAGCATCGTATGACGGTGGCGGACGATATCGGCGAGGATTCCTGGTCCGGCCGCGGCAACCACACGCAGTGGGGCTGGACGCTCGGTGCGGGTCTCGAATATGCCATCACGAACAACCTGACCCTGCGCGGCGAATATCTCTACGTCGATCTCGGCGACAAGAACACGCGGCTCGGCTACACGGGAACGGACCCGGCGCTCGCCGGCGACACCCTCACGGTCAAGAGCGACACGCAGTTCAGCGTCGTCCGCGCCGGTCTCAATTACAAGTTCTGATCGATCGGGTCCTCTCCGAGGCGGCATCACGGCCGTCTGCGCACTGCGCAGGCGGCCGTTTTCATTTGCCGCCGGCCGGAAAATGCCCGTTCTTATGCGGGAATTATGGATATTATCCTGTCTGCTGTGGAATTGGGGGCTTGCGACTGTCGCGAAATAATCAATAAGTTACGTTTTTGAGACGCTTCGGGCTGTCGCCCGTGGTGGGATCGGAGGGGGCAGTGGAGCATATGAAGTCGGCCTGGCCGCCGTCGCTGTGGGCGGACGTAACGCCTCCGGGAGACGATTACCCGTCGCTTGCGGGTGTGGCCACCGGCGATGTCGTCGTCATCGGTGGCGGCTTCACCGGCTTGTCGACGGCGCTCCATCTCGCCAAGGATGGCAAGCGCGTCGTGCTCCTCGAGGCTGCCGCTCCGGGCTGGGGCGCCTCGGGCCGCAACAACGGCCAGGTCATTCCCACCCTGACGCGCCCGAACCCCGACGACATTGTCGCAAGGCACGGCGCTGACGGCGAGCGCTTCGTCGCCTTATTGCGCGACAGCGCGTCCGTGCTGTTCGACCTGGTGCGTCGCCTCGATATCCCGGCGGAGGCGGAACAGACCGGCTGGATCCAGCCGGTGCATACGCCGGGGCGCATGAAGATTGCCGAGGCGCGCGTCGCGCAGTGGAGTCGCTACGGGGCGCCGGTCGAGTTGCTCGACCGGGAGCGCGTGCGTCAGATGACCGGCTCCGAGGCCTGGCACGGCGGCTTCTGGAACCGCAGCGGCGGGCACATCAATCCCCTGGCGCTCGCGCGCGGCCTCGCACGCGCCGTGGCGGCGAAGGGCGTGAGCATCTTCGCCGGCACGCCGGCCCTTTCCTTCGCCCGCGAGGGCGGCGGCTGGCGCGTCGCGACGCCGCACGGTGAGGTGCGGGCCAAGGCGCTGGTGCTCGCCACCAATGCCTATACCGGGGAATTCGCCACAGAACTCGCGCCTGCCATCGCGCAGGAGGTGGTGCCGGTGCTGTCGTGGCAGATGGCCACCGAGCCCCTCGGCGACAATCTGCGGGCCTCGATCATTCCCGGCCGGCAGGCCGTGTCGGACACCCACGGCGACCTCTGGTTCATGCGCTACGACGCACGCCACCGGCTCGTGACCGGAGGGGCGCTCATCGCTCCGGTCAACGGCGCGGAGCGGCTCAGGCGGCGCATCGGCGAGCGGCTCAAGCGCATCTTCCCACAGATCGGCGAGGTGCGTTTCAGCCATGTGTGGAACGGCTATATCGGCATGACGACCGACTATTTCCCGCGCTTCCATCGCCTCGGGCCGGACGCCTATGCCTGGGCTGGCTGCAACGGCCGGGCGGTGGCGCTGTCGCTCAGCATCGGCCGCGAACTGGCGCGCGCCGTCGATGGCGCGGAAGTTGCTTTGCCGTTCAGCGAGCCGCGGCCCCTGCCGGCGCACGGGTTGCTGCGGCGCCTCGCGCCGCTCAACCTCGTTCTTTATCGCTGGCGCGATGCCCGCGAGATCGCTTGAATCGGTTTGAGGCTGCAGTGGAAGAGGACGATATGGCGGACAAAGCCGATGACAACACCATCAACCTCCTGCGCCGGGCCTTCGCCATGCGCGCGGCGGCCTATGCCTACATGTTCGACACGCTGCGCGAGGAGCTGGGCGAGGAGAAGGCGCTCGAGCTCGGCATGAAGGCGACCCGCCGCATGGGCGAGGACATGGGGCGCAATTTCAAGGACTACGGCCCGGGCGACCTCAACGGGCTGAAGGACGCTTTCCTCGGCGGGATCATCGAGGGCGAGCGCATGTTCTCGCCCGAGGTACGCCGCTGCGACGGCGAGGAGCTGGAGATCTACTTCCACCGCTGCCCACTGAAGGAAGCCTGGCAGGAGATGGGCCGCTCCGATGAGGACGTGCGCAAGCTGTGCCGCATGGCGGGCGCCATCGACACGGGCCTGTTCACCGCGGCCGGCTTCACCTTCGCCGGCGAGACATGGAAGCCGGGCGAGAGCGGCTGCTGCCGTCTCAGGGTCCTGCCGGGCACGGCGGCCTGAGGCGCCGAAGACAATCGGGGAGAGTGACTGAGATGAACAGACGTAATCTTTTGATCGGCGCGGGGCTTGCCGCGCTCGCCGTCTCGGGCGGGGCGGCACTCGCGCAGCAGCCGGTCGTCAAGATCGGCTACCAGCTGCCGCTCACGGGCAATACGGCGCAATACGGCCAGGACTTCAAGAACGCGGCCGAGATTGCGCTCGCCAAGTTCAATGCCTCCGGCAGGCCCTTCAAGGTGGAGATCGTCTTCGAGGACTCGCGGTCGGACGCCAAGGAAGGCATCGCCATCGCGCGCAAGTTCGTCGACGACAAGGAGATCGTCGGCGTGCTGGGCGACTTCACCTCCGGCGTGTCCATGGCCTCGGCCCAGGTCTACAAGAGTGCCGGCATGCCGCAGCTGTCGCAGACGGCCTCGCATCCGGATTATGCCAAGATCTCGGAATGGCAGTTCCGCAACATCACCACCCAGGCGCAGGAAGGGCCCTATAATGCCGACTGGATGGTCGATCAGGGCTTCAAGAAGATTGCCGTCATCGCCGAGCAGACCGACTGGGGCCAGACCGTCGTCTCCAACTTCGCCGACGAGGTGAAGAAGAAGGGTGGCGAGGTGGTATTCAGCGAGTTCTTCAACCGCGGGCTGGCCGACTTCCGCCCGATCATCACCAAGATCGCGCGCGAGAAGCCGGACGCGATCTACACCGGCTTCTTCTACGAGGATGGGGCGCAGTTCCTCAAGCAGATGAAGCAGCTCGGCCTCACCATCCCGGTCTATTCCACCTCGGCCGCCTACAACCAGAAGCTCATCGAGCTCGCCGGTGCCGACGCGGAGGGTATGCATCTGACGGCGACCTTCCTGCCGTCGAACCCGGCGCCGCAGGTGCAGGAATTCGTCGCGGCCTGGAAGGAGAAGACAGGCCAGGCGGAGCCTGGCCAGTTCCCGGCCCAGGCCTATGATGCCGTCAACATCATGCTCGCCGCGCTCGAGAAGGCCTGGCCGGAGCCGACGCGCGAGAAGGTGCGCGATGCGCTCGCCGCAACCAAGGACTTCCCCGGCGTGACCGGCGACACCACCTTCGATGCCCACCGCGAGCCGGCCAAGAAGCTGACCAAGGCCGTCGTCAAGGGTGGCCAGTTCGTCGCAGTCGCCGACTGAACGCAGCTGCGGGCCGCCGGTGAGGCGGTCCGGTCCACAGCCGTCATGCCCGCGCCCGTCGCTGGCATCCACGCCTCAGACGATCGCAGCGTCAAAGGCGCGGATGGCCGGGGCGAGCCCGGCCATGACGCTGGAGAGCGTCGATCTCGACGACGATTGGCGTGAGTTCAGCGGCTTTTTCGGCCCCAACCTCCCGGTCGCGATGGATTATTACCTGCAGCAACTCGCCATCGGCCTCTCCCTCGGCATGGTCTATGCCCTGATGGCCATCGGCTTCACGCTGATCTTCGGCGTGCTCAACGTCGTCAACTTCGCCCACGGCGAGGTTTACACGATCGGCGCCTTTACCGGGCTCGTGGTCATCTCCGCCTTCGCGCCGCCGCTCATCGTCGTGCTGCTCCTCGTGGTGGCGGTGGGGGCGCTCGCGGGCGTCGGGCTGGAGCGCATAGCGTTCAAGCCGTTCCGGCGCTTCAGCGACGAGGCCTCGCTCAAGTCGCGCGCCATGCGCGAGGCGACGCTGATGTCGTCGCTCGCGGTGTCCATCGTCGTGCGCGAGGCGGTCGAGATCGGCTTCGGCTCGCAATTCCAGACCGTGCCGCTCGACCGGCTGCTCAACAGCCCGATCAGCCTCGGGCCGATCACCATCGTCTCGGGCGACGTCATCATCTTCGTGGTGGCGGCGCTGATGCTGGGCGGGCTGCAATATGTCCTCAAGCGCACCAATGTCGGGCTCTCGATCCGCGCCGTGTCGAGCAATCCGCTCGGTGCCAAATATGTTGGCATCAACACCGACCGCACCATCATCTGGACCTTTGCCGTAGGCTCCATGATGGGGGCGGCGGCCGGCATCCTCGTCGGGCTCTACTACGGGGCCATCTTCCCGAGCATGGGCTTCATCCCCGGCATCAAGGCCTTCGTCGCCATGGTCATGGGCGGGCTCTCGTCCATCCCCGGCGCTGTCATCTGCGCGCTCATCCTCGGCTTCAGCGAGAGCATCGCGACCATCTTCGTGCCCTCCGTCTGGGCCGACATGGTGGCCTACGGCTTCCTCATCGTGACGCTCATCTTCTTCCCGCGCGGCATCTTTGGCGGAGCTCGCGACCGTGTCTGACCGTCTGCGCCCCCTTCTCGTCGTCGCGGCCGTGCTCGTCCTCGTCCTCGGGGTCGTGCCGGCGGTGCTCGGCGCCTTCGACCGCAGCTATCTCTACCAGGTGGCCAATCTCGCGCTGATCTTCGTGCTGCTCGCGGCCTCCATGCACCTCGTCACCGGCGTTGCGGGGCTCCTGCAACTCGGCCATGCCGCCTTCTACGGCGTGGGCGCCTATACGGCGGCGCTGCTTACCACGGAGGCCGGGCTCTCCTTCGGCTGGACCCTGCCACTCGCCGGGCTCGGCGCCGCCTTCGTCGCCGTCCTCGTGGCGCTGCCGACCATGCGGCTGGTGTCGATCTATTTCGCCGTGGCGACGCTCGGCATCGGGCAGATGCTCTATCTCGTCATGCTCAACTGGGTGCCGGTGACGAAGGGGCCGAACGGCATCCTCGTCACCAGCGGCCTCACGCTCTTCGGCTACGACCTGTCGCGGCCGGCTTCGGCCTATTTCGTCGTGGCCGTCGTTACGCTCGCCTCGCTGTGGGTGATCCATCGCCTGTCGCACTCCTACTACGGCAACGCGCTGCGCTCGCTGCGCGAGGACGACCAGTGCGCGGATGCGATGGGCCTCGACACCGTGCGGCTGAAGATCGAGAGCTTTGCCGTTTCCGGCTTCTTCGCCGGCATTGCCGGGGCGCTGTGGGCGCACACGGCCGGCTATATCTCGCCGGCCGATTTCTCCTTCCCGCAATCGATCCTCATCCTGGCGATGGTGGTGGTGGGCGGGCTCGGCAGCCTGCCGGGGGCGGTCATCGGGGCGCTCGTCCTCATCCTCCTGCCGGAGGTGCTCAGGCCGGTCGGCGACTTCCGCAACATCATCGTCGGCGGCGTGCTGTTCTTCTCCATCCTGCTGATGCCCAAGGGCATTATCGGCGAGGTCTCGGCGCTCGACCTCGTGCGCCGTCAGCTCGGCGGCGCCTGGCGCGGCGAAGGCACGAAGGCGGGCTCGGAGGTGGGCTGGCGATGACGACGCTTCTCACCATCAACGGCGCGACGCGCCGCTTCGGCGGCCTCACCGCGGTCGACGGCGTCTCGACCACGGTCGCCAAGGGCGAACTCGTCGGCGTCATCGGCCCGAACGGTGCCGGCAAGACGACGCTGTTCAACCTCATCTCGGGTTTCACGCCGCTGTCGGCGGGCGAGGTGCATTTCAAGGGCCGGCGCATCGACGGCCAGAAGCCCTTCCGTATCGCCCGGCTCGGCATCGGCCGCACCTTCCAGAACCTCCGCATCTTCCCGAACATGAGCGTCTTCGACAACGTCTCTGTCGGGGCGGCAGGGATGCTCGGCGTCAATGCGGCGGGGGCAGTGTTCGGCGGCAAGGCGCGGAGCGAGGCCATCTCGCGGCGCGCCTGGGCAGCGCTCGAGCAGGTGGGCCTGCAAGGCCTCGCCGGAGAGCTCGCGGCCAACATCTCCTATGGCCGGCGCAAATATCTCGAGATCGCCCGCGCGCTCGCCATGGAGCCGGAGCTCATCATCCTCGACGAGCCGGCGGCCGGTCTCAACGACACCGAGACGCGCGAACTCGCGGCCTTCATCAAGCGCCTGCACGGCGACGGCATGACCGTGCTCCTCGTGGAGCACGACATGGGCCTCGTCATGGGCATCTGCGAGCGGGTGGTGGTGCTCGCCAGCGGCCGCAAGATCGCCGATGCCGCGCCGGAGGTGGTGCGCAAGGACGCGGCCGTGCTCGAGGCCTATCTCGGCGTGGAGGAATAGGGCCATGGCGCTTCTCGAAGTCCGCGACCTCCACGTCTCCATGGGCGTGCAGGAGATCCTGCACGGCATCGACATCGACCTCGGCGAAGGCGAGATCGTCGCCATGCTGGGCGCCAACGGCGTCGGCAAGACGACGCTGATGCGCGCGCTCTCGGGCATCTACCGCGTCAGGGGCGGCACTATCACGCTCGCCGGCGAGGACATTACAAACGCGCCCTCGCACACCATCGTGGCGCGCGGCCTCTGCCAGGCGCCCGAGGGGCGGCAGATCTTCGCCACCATGAGCGTGCGCGAGAACCTCGTCCTCGGCGGCGGCCCGCAGGGCCTTGCCCGCATCGACGAGGTGCTGCCGCTCTTCCCCATCCTCGGCGAGCGCATGGGGCAGGCGGCGGGGTCGCTCTCGGGCGGCGAGCAGCAGATGCTGTGCATCGCCCGCGCCCTCATGCGCAGCCCCAGGGTGCTGCTTCTGGACGAGCCGTCGCTCGGCCTTGCGCCCAAGCTCGTCAAGCTTATCTTCGATCTCGTCGCGCGGATCCGCGAGCAGGGCGTGTCGATCCTGATCGTCGAGCAAAATGCGCGCGGGGCGCTCAGGGTCGCCGACAGGGCCGCGGTGATGGAAGGGGGGCGCGTCGTCCTTGCCGGGCCTGCGGCCGAACTCGCTAACGATCCGCGCATCGTCGAGGCCTATCTCGGCGGCCACGTCGCCGGATAGAGGAGAGGATGATGGCTTCAGCCAAGGATACGACAGCCAAGGAGACGGCGGCCGCCCCGCCGATGCCGATGATCGAGCGCCGGCGCATCGAGGCGGAGATCCTCAAGCATGTCTACGAGACGCTGAAGGAGAGCCACGGCGTCGCGGTGGCGCAGAAGGCGGTGGCCGATGCTGTGCGCCGCTCCTCCATCGAGCAGGGCGCGCGATTCGCCGCCATGCAGAACGGCGAGACCTCCATCGAGGGTTTTGCCGCGCTGCAGCCGCTGTGGACCATGGAGAACGCGCTCGAGATCGACGTGATCGAGAAGACCGAGACGACCTTCGCCTTCAACGTCACCCGCTGCCGCTATGCGGAGATGTACCGGCAGATGGGCCTCGGTGAGATCGGCCACCTGCTGTCGTGCCAGCGGGACGGCACCTTCTGCGAGGGCTATGACGACAGGCTCAAGCTCGCCCGTTCGCAGACCATCATGCAGGGCGCGAGCCACTGCGATTTCCGCTATACATACGAAAAGGCCGAAGGCTGAGAGATGTCGACCTCCCGCCGCGTCGCCTGACAGAATAATGACAGTCGTTCGCTTTGCCGGCTGAGTTAAGCGCTGTGGAAATGAAATAAAACTGTCAGACACAGGGCGTAGCAACCTCTCGGCATGAGGGCCGGCCGCCTGGCCCGCCAGCATCAGGGAGTTGCGGAATGTCCTTCGTCAGCAAGCTGCAGATGGCTGCGGCCGCGGGTGCGCTCGTCGCCGCATTCGCCGTTTCACCGGCCGCCGCCGAGCGCGCCCGGTTCGAGTTCTGGTATGGCCTCACGGGCGACCTCGGCGAGCGCGTGCAGGAAACCTGCAAGCGTTTCAACGATTCGCAGCAGGAATTCGAGGCCGTCTGCGTCGGCCAGGGCGGCTATCCCAACGCCGTGCAGAACGCCATCGCCGCCTACCGCGCCGGCAAGCAGCCAACCGTCGTGCAGGTCTATGACGGCGGCACGCTCGACCTTATGCTCTCCGGCGCCTATGTGCCGGCGCGCAAGCTGATGGCGGACAACGGCTACGAGGTGAAGTGGGACGACTACTTCTCCGGCATCGCCAATTACTACGCGACGGCGAAGGGCGAGCTTCTGTCTTTCCCCTACAATTCTTCGACGGCGATGCTCTACTGGAACAGGGACGCCTTCGCCAGGATCGGCCGCGACAAGGCTCCCTCCACTTGGGAGGAGGTGGAAGAGGTGGCGCGCGAACTGAAGAAGGCCGGCTACGAGTGCCCGCTCGGCTTCAACTTCGACACTTGGCAGATCCTGGAGCAGTTCTCGGCCATCCACGGCGAGCCGATCGCCACCAAGAACAACGGCTATGACGGGCTCGACGCCGAAGTCGTGTTCAACAAGACGAAGTTCGTCGACCATGTGAAGTTCTTCAAGCGCATGGCGGACGAAGGGGTCTTCGTGGTGCGCACGAAGGAGGCGGGCATGGACATCGTGCCGTCCTTCGCCTCCGGCGCCTGCCAGATGATCCAGACCTCGATCGCGGACCACGGCACCATCGGCAAGACGGCCGCTCCCGACATGAGGTGGGACGTTGCCATGCTGCCGGTGTGGAAGGGCACCGAGCGCAGGAACTCGCTCGTCGGCGGCGCCTCGTTGTGGGTCCTCGCCGGCAAGTCGGAGCCGGAATACAAGGGGGCCGCTGCTTTCCTCAAGTTCATCGGCACGCCGGAATCGGCTGAGTGGTGGTCGACGGTCACCGGCTACATCCCGGTGACGAACTCCGGCTTCGAGGCCATGAAGGCCAAGGGTTTCTATGACAAGGCGCCCTATAAGGGCCGCGAGCTCGCCATCGAGAGCCTGACCTATACGCCGACGACGCCGATCACCCGCGGCATCCGCCTCGGTGGCTTCATGCAGATCCGCAAGGAGGTGACGGACGCGCTGCAGGGCATCTTCGCCGGCAAGGTCGGCGTCGAGGAAGCGCTGAACGAGGCCGCCGAGCGCTCCAACGCCGTGCTGCGCCGCTTCGAGAAGACCTACGCGGGCAAGAGCCTCCTCTGAGGCCATCTGAACGGCCGCGGCGCCTTTCCGGCGCCGCGGCGTCCCGCGTCGAGCCTCCGGAGCCGATCCGATGGAAAAGCGCGCCGTCTTCAGGGCCGGCAGCCTCGCCTACCTGCTCATCCTGCCGCAGCTGCTGCTCGTCTTCGTCTTCTTCTACTGGCCGACGGGTGCCGCGCTCTACTGGGCCTTCACGCTGGAGATGCCCTGGGGCGGCGGCAACCAGTGGGTTGGCCTCGAGAATTTCAGCGCCGTGCTGAACGACGCCAAATACTGGTCGTCGGTCGCGGCGAGTTGCGTCTTCGCCTTTGCGGCCACGGCGCTGGCGCTCGCCCAGGCTCTGGTGCTCGCCCTCTTCGTCGACCGGCAGCTGCGCGGCTCGAAGAGCTTTCGCTCCTTCTACGTGTGGCCCTATGCCGTTGCGGCGCCGGCCGTGAGCCTCGCCTTCCGCTTCATCTTCGCGCCCGAGACGGGGCTCGTCGCCTTCGTCAACCAGTGGTGGCCGGGGCTCTGGAATCCGTCGATCAACGGCGCCCAGGCGATGACGCTCGTCGTCCTGTGCTTCGCGTGGAAGTGGATCGGCTACAACTTCATCTTCCTGCTTGCGGCGCTGCAGTCGATCCCGCGGGCACTGACGGAGGCGAGCGCCATGGACGGCGCCGGGCCGCTCAGGCGCATGCTCGACATCCAGCTGCCGCTGCTGACGCCGACCTTCTTATTCCTGCTCGTCATCAATCTCACCGAGAGCTTCGTCGGCGCAGACAGCTTCGGCATCGTCGACATCCTCACCGAGGGCGGGCCGGCCAACGCGACCAACCTCCTCGTCTACAAGATCTATTCCGACGGCTTCAAAGCCCTAGACTATTCGGGCGCCGCGGCCCAGAGCATCATCCTCATGCTGCTCGTCATGGTGCTCACCTTCATCCAGTTCCGCTGGGTGGAGCGGCGCGTGCACTACAAGTGAGGCGGGCGAGATGATCGAGCGCACCCCCATCTTCAATGCCGTCACTTACGCCATCATGCTCGGCGGGCTCCTCGTCGTGCTCTTGCCGGTGTGGATGGCCTTCACGGCGGCGACGCAGACTGTCGAGGCGGTCAACCGCATTCCCTTCAGCTTCGCCCTCGGCGACGAGCTTCTTACCAATCTCGGCGCGGCCTGGCAGCGGGGAGACTTCGGCACCAAGCTCGCCAACAGCTTCATTCTTGCGACGGGCGTCACCCTGGGCAAGGTGATGATCGCGGCGCTCAGCGCCTTCTCCATCGTCTATTTCAACTACCGCCTGAGGACGATCTTCTTCTGGGTCATCTTCGTCACGCTCATGCTGCCGCTAGAGGTGCGCATCGTGCCGACCTATGCGATCGCGGCCAACGCGCTCGCGCCGCTGCAGGCGATCCTCGATGTCACTGGCATCAGCGCGCTTATCGCCGTCCTGTCCGGCTTCCAGGTGTCGCTGCAGTGGAACCTGCTCAACTCCTATGTCGGGCTCATCCTGCCGCTGGTCGCTACTGCCACCGGCACCTTCCTCTATCGCCAGTTCTTCATGACGGTGCCGGACGAACTCGCGGAAGCCGCGAAGATGGATGGGGCAGGGGCCTTCCGCTTCTTCGTCGAGATCCTGATGCCGCTGTCGCGCACCAACATGCTGGCGCTCGCCACCATCATGTTCGTCTACGCCTGGAATCAGTACCTGTGGCCGCTGCTCGTCACCACGGACCGGGGCACCTACGGCACCGCCATCATCGCGCTCAAGCAGATGGTGCCCAACCCCTACGGCGGCCTGCCGGACTGGAACGTCGCCATGGCGGCGGCGCTCATCGTCATGCTGCCGCCGGTCGTGGTCGTGGCGCTGATGCAGCGCTGGTTCGTGCGCGGCCTCATCGCCACCGAGAAGTGACGGAGCTCAAGGACATGTCCAGCATTTCCATCCGCAACGTGCGCAAGGCCTACGGCAAGAGGGAGGTGGTGCACGGGGTCGATCTCGAATTCGCGGACGGCGCTTTCGTCGTCATTCTCGGCCCGTCCGGCTGCGGCAAGTCGACCCTGCTGCGCATGATCGCCGGGCTCGAGGAGATCACGGCGGGCGAGATCCGTATCGGCGACAAGGTCGTCAACCGGCTGGAGCCGCGCGAGCGCGGCTGCGCCATGGTGTTCCAGAACTACGCGCTCTATCCGCATATGAGCGTCGCCGGCAACATCGGCTATGCGCTCAGGGTCGCCGGCGTGCCGAAGGCGGAGCGCGAGCGGCGCGTCGCCGAGGTGGCGCGCGTGGTCGGCCTCGAGAACTACCTCAGCCGCCGGCCGGGCGAGCTCTCGGGCGGCCAGCGCCAGCGCGTCGCCATGGGCCGCGCCATCGTGCGCGAGCCCAAGGTGTTCCTGTTCGACGAGCCCTTGTCGAACCTCGACGCCAAGCTCAGGGTGCAGATGCGTGCCGAGATTCGCCGCCTGCACAAGCGCCTCGCGGCGACCTCGGTCTTCGTCACGCATGACCAGGTGGAGGCGATGACGCTGGCCGATACCCTCGTTGTCATGAACGGCGGTCGCGTCGAGCAGGTGGGCGCCCCGGCCGAGGTCTACCATCGGCCGCGCACCCGCTTCGTCGGCGCCTTCATCGGCGCTCCCGCCATGAATTTCATCGACGGCACAATGGCTGCCGACAGCTTCACCTTCGACGGCCGGCGCGTCGCCGTCGAATGGCCGTTCGCCCGCGCCCATGCCGGCCGGCCGGTGGCGCTCGGCGTGCGGCCGGAGCAGGTGGAACTCGTTGCCGCCGACAGCCCCGGTGCCCTGCCGGCGACGGTCGATTTCGTGGAGGAACTCGGCGCCGGCCGGGTCGTCTACACCGACATCGACGGCCTGCCCTTCGCCGTGACCTTGTCGGAGGAGACGGATCTCGCCCCGGGCGAGCGCGTCGGCCTCAAGCTCCTGCCCCAGAGCCTGCATTTCTTCGACGGCGAGACGGGGCTGCGCCTCGGCCTTGCCGAGAGCGTCGAGACGAGCCGCGCGGCGGTCGCCGCTGCCTGACAATTCGCGAGGAGGATGGAACGCATCATGTCGCAAGCAAGCAACATCATCGCCGGCGTCGGCTTCTGCACGGGCAACGGCACCGGCGACCTTTCCGTGCTGGAGCGGGCGCTCGCCCGCCATGCGGACCTCGGCGCCGACATCGCCGAACTGTCGCTCTACAGCGAGGACCTCGTCTCCGGCGGGCGCGTGCTGCCCGAGCGGATCGGCAGGCTCGTCGAGATCACCAAGCGCTACAAGCTCGGCTATACGGTGCACGGCCTCGTCTGCTCGAACTTCATGGATATGGTCAACCTGCCGTACCAGAAGGCGGCGATGCGGGCGATGCTCGAGCTGTGCGACCGCGTCGGGGCGAGCGTCCTCGTGCACCACTCCGGCATGGCGCCCATGAAGACGCGCGGCGAGATGGGTCTCGTCGATGCCATGGAGCGCGAGGCGCTCGCCGAGATGGCCGAGGTTGCCCGCGGCTATGGCGTGCGCATCGCGCTCGAGAACATCTTCGCCATGGGCGACGACGAATACCGCCAGACGCCGTCCGAGGTTGCCGCGACGGTGGCCGCCATCGGCCATCCGAACCTCTGCGCGCTGATCGACTTCAGCCACGCCTATATCGAATCGAAGCGCCGCGGCCTCGACTGGCGGGCGGAGATCCGCGCCATGGCGCCCGTGGCCGGCCACCTGCACGTGCACGATTCCTTCGGCCGCCCCTATACGATGACGCGCTTCTTCCACCCGGGCGAGGCGATGGCGCTCGGCATCGGCGACCTGCACATGCCGCTTGGCTGGGGCGACATCCCGTGGGAGGAGATCTTCGCGGAACTTACTTTTCCGGCGGGCACGACCATGATCATGGAGATCACCGAGCGCTTCGAACCGGAACTGCCGGCCTGCCTCGCCCGCGCCCGCGGCCTTGCCGCCCTCGCCGACGAGAAGGCCGCCGTCGCCGCGTGAAGTGGTGAGGGGCGGTACCACCTGCCGTCATGCCCGCGCTCCTCGCGGGCATCCCCGCCTTGAAAGCCGCGCAAGTCGCCAGGCGTGGATGGCCAGGACGAGCCCGGCCATGACGGGCGGTTCGCTTGCCATGGCGTCTGCTTTTGGGAAATACCGTGCGACGCATGCGCTCGGACGATAAGGACGCGCCAGAGCCGATATCAGCCGGTGTGCCGCGCTTTGCGGTAACAGCTCGCCGAAAGTGATCCCATCATGACCATCACCACCCTTGAGCGTCTCGTCACCGCGACGACCGCCGAACTGCGCGGGCCGGGCTACGGCATCCTGGACGAGGCCCGGCGCGTGCCGGCCGTCCAGGCGGAGCATGACCGAATCGCCGCGAACCTGCAGGCGCTCAACGCCATCGAGATGCGGCCCGTGGCGGCGGTCACGGGGGGCGCCGCGACGCTGCGCATCGCGGCCTGGAATGCGGAGCGCTGCAAGTATCACGAGGCGTCCGTCGTGCTGCTCCGGCAGGTCGATGCCGATGTCGTCCTCCTGTCGGAGATGGACATCGGCATGGCGCGCTCGGGCAATGTCCACACCGTGCGGCTCCTCGCCGATGCGCTCGGCATGGGCTACGTCTTCGGTACGGAATTCGTCGAACTCGGGCTCGGCGACACGCGCGAGCGCGTCTGGCACGCGGGGCAGACCAATGCGGTCGGCCTGCACGGCAATGCCATCCTGTCGCGGCTGCCGTTCCGTGACGTGGCGGTGATCCGCCTCGACGAGGGCGGGCGGTGGTTCGCGGGGGCCGAGGTCGGACAGCGGCGGCTCGGTGGGCGCATGGCGATCGCGGCCCGCGTCGCGGGGGCGGCGGGCGAGTTGCTCGCCGTGTCCGTCCACCTCGAAAGCAACAGCGACGCCGCGGACCGCGCAGCCCAGGTGCGGCGGCTGCTCGCCGCGTTGGAGGATATGGCGCTGGGGGTGCCCGTCGTCATCGGCGGGGACCTCAACACCAATGCGCTGCCCGTCGGCCCGGCCGGCGCGGAACTGCCGCTCGAAGCCGTCGAGGAGGCCGAGCCGCTCTTTGCCGAGATGCGAGCCGCAGGCTTTGCCTGGGAGACCTGCAACACGCGCCATGTCAGCCTGCGCACGCGGCCGGACGGCACGCCCGAGGCGCCGTTTACCCGGCTCGACTGGCTGTTCTGCCGCGGCGTCGCCGTGGCCGATCCGGCAACGGTGCCGGCGGTCGATGCGGCCGGCAACGCCATCTCCGACCACGACCTCGTCGTGGCCGACGTCCGCCCGCGGCAGGGGTGAATTTCCACCCTCTCCGCCGCAGGCGGGGCGAGGGAACTGGTGTGTGCATGCGAGACAGCCGTGCGTGATTGCCGCCGGTCTTACTGCCCCGCCGCACCACCCTCGAACCAGCGCGCCAGCACCGCACGTTCTTCGGGCGTCATCTGCGTGACGTTGCCGGGCGGCATGGCGCCGGTGAAGGCGGCCTGCATGGCGATGTCGTGGGCGCGCAGGCGGATCTCGTCACCCGTTTCCAGGAGCACGTTCTTCGGCGGCACGACGACGCCGTCCCACACCGGCTCCATCGCGTGGCACATGCTGCAGCGGCTGGTGACGATCTCCTCCACGCGGGCGAAGGTGACCGGCCCCGCGGGCCCGGCTGCATCCATCGTGCCGCGCAGGGGGCCTTTCGGCCCGAGCGCACTCAGGAACATGACGAGGAGGAGGAGCAGGGCGGAGGCGAACCACGGCCACGTCTTCATCTCGCCTGTCTTGTGCATGGTGTTGAAGAAATGGCGGATGAGCGCGCCCATGACGATGATCGAGGCGAGGATGGCCCAGGCATATTGCGTGGCGAAGGCGAGCGGATAGTGATTGCCGATCATGACGAAGACGACCGGCAGCGTCAGGTAGTTGTTGTGCAGCGAGCGCTGCTTGCCCTTAGCGCCGAGGGTGGGGTCCGGCGTCTCGCCGGCGATCAGCGCCGCCACCACCTTGCGCTGGTTGGGGATGATGACGAGGAAGACGTTCGCCACCATCATCGTGCCGATGAGCGCGCCCATCTGCATGAAGGCGCCGCGCCCGGAGAAGACGAGGCCGAAGCCGTAGGCGAGCGCGACGAGGAAGACGAAGCCGGCGAGGGCGAGATGGGTGTCGTTGCGGCCGAGTGGCGAGCGGCACAGGCCGTCATAGATGAGCCAGCCGAGCGCGAGGCCGCCCACGGAGAGGGCGATTGCCGCCCGGGCGGGCAGGGGCAGGACGTCGGCATCGATGAGATAGAGCTCGGCGCCCATGTAATAGACGAGCACCATCAGCGCTGCGCCGGAGAGCCAGGTGGTATAGGCCTCCCATTTGAACCAGGTCAGCTCGTCCGGCATCGATTGCGGCGCGACGAGATATTTCACCATGTTGTAGAAGCCGCCGCCGTGCACCTGCCAGGCCTCGCCATAGGCTTCCTTCGGCAGGCCCTCACGTGGCTTGAGGCTGAGGTCGAGGTGCACGAAATAGAATGACGAGCCGATCCAGGCGATGCCGGCGATGACGTGCAGCCAGCGCACGCCGAAATTGAGCCATTCCCAGACGATTGCCCCCATGCCCAGCTCCCGGTGAATCGCCCGCCCGTCCGGCGGGGCGGCATCAGCCTGCATGGGGCATGCCAGCTCGGCAAGCGCGGTTCCGTTGCCTCCGACGCCGGGCGTGCGTGGATCGCCCTGCATCCGGTGCGGAGCTGCGGTGGTTGCCTGGAGGCTCCTGCCCGGCCTATGACTCGCGCTCCCGCCCGCCGCACGCCGGGCCTCGCGAAGCTGCACAGGACCGCCATGAGCCTCGACCCCGCCGTTGCCGCCGCCCTCGCCGAAGTCTCCACCGCCACGCTGACCACCGTTCTCCTCAAGAAGGGGCTGCGCAATGTGTGGATGCGCGGCACGCGTCCGCTCGTGCCGGGTCAGAAGCGCGTCGTCGGCCCCGCCTTCACGCTGCGCTTCGTGCCGGCGCGGGAGGATCTCGCGACGCCGGAATCCTGGTCCTCCCCCACCTCCACCCGCGCCGCCATCGAGGCGATGCCGGAAGGAGCGGTGGCCGTGGTCGATGCCATGGGCGTCACCGATGCCGGCATCTTCGGCGATATCCTGTGTGCGCGCATGCAGAAGCGGGGCGTCGCCGCCCTCGTCACCGACGGTGTCGTCCGCGATCTGGCCGGAGTGCTCGGCACAGGCCTCAAGGTGTGGTGCCAGGGCGCGGCCGCGCCACCGTCCGTCGCAGGCCTCACCTTCGTCGGCTGGCAGGAGCCGGTCGCCTGCGGCGGCGTCGCGGTCTTCCCCGACGATGTGGTGGTGGCGGACGACGACGGGGCGGTGCTCATTCCCCGCGCGCTGCTCGACGACGTGGTCAAGGCCGCCGTGGCACAGGAGCGGCTGGAAGGCTGGATCATGCGGGAGGTCGAGAGCGGCGCCGCGCTGCCGGGCCTCTATCCGCCGAACGAGGCCAACAAGGCCCGCTATGAGGCCTTTCTGGCGGCGAACGGCGGCGAGGGGTGAACTGAGCGCCCAGCATCGTTAGCGAATTCTGCACGATATTGTGCAGAATACCCTGGAATATGCGCGTGCTGCCGTCCAGCCGGGCTTTATGCCTCGATAACGGCGCAATCCGGCGGGTATAGCGGACTGAGGGAGGCGAAGGAGGCTGCCGAAGCGGCTGCGACGTATTGCTTATCCGGTTGCCACAGGACGAGAGGGGCGGCATGGGCCGTTCGCCGTGGTGCGGCTGGTTCGCCGCCGGCACTGCGATCGTGCTCGTCCTCACGGTGGCCGAGGCGCAGGCCGGTGAACGGCCCGGCTTCTTCGCGCGCCTCTTCGGTACTGAGGAGAAGGAGGATGGGCCGGCCTTTCCCGTTCCCGACCCGGTCACCTACGACGTCACCTTCGATTTCCGCGGCGACACCGAGGATCTCGGCGACCGGCTGAAGGAACTGTCCAACCTCGAGAAGCTGAAGAACGACCCACCCTCGGGCGGCGTCGGCCTGCAAAGGCGCGCCGAGGGCGACAAGCAGCAACTCCTCGGCGCACTGTCGGCCTTCGGCTATTACCAGCCGCGCATCGACATCACTGTGGCGGGCGTCGACGTATCCTCGCCGCAGGCCCCGCAGCGCATCGATGCCATCCGCACCCGCGGCTCGGTGCCGGTGCGCGTCACGATCACCTTCGGGCCGCGCTTCACCTTCTCGCGCCTTGCCGTCGTCGATGAAGCGACGGGGCGGCCCCTCGCGCCGCCCGCCGGCTGGGCCGCGGCCAAGCTCGTGCCGGGAGAGCCGGCCCAGAGCGCGGCCGTGCTCGCCGGCGAGCGGGCCATCGTCGCGGCCCTGCGAGAAGAAGGCTACGCCTTCGCCGCCGTGCCGCGGCGGGAGGCGGTGGTCGACCACGCGACCCGCACGATGGACGTGACCTTCTTCGTCGCGCCCGGGCGCAAGGCGCGTTTCGGCCGGGTGACGGTCCAGGGCACCGAGCGGCTCGACCCTTCCTTCGTCGAAGACCGGGTGCCGTTCAAGACCGGAGACCTCTTCTCGCCCGAGCCTCTGGCCGATCTGAGGCGCGACCTCGGCGAATACGACGTCTTCAGCTCGGTGCGCATCCGCGAGGGCGATGCGCTCGATTCCGACGGCACCCTGCCCATCGCCATCGAGGTGCAGGAGCGGGCGCGGCGCTTCATCGGCTTCGGCGCGAAATATTCGACGACCGAGGGGCCGGGCATCAACGCCTATTGGGGGCACCGCAACCTCTTCGGCGGAGCCGAGCGGCTGCGCCTCGACGCCCAGGTGTCGGGCACCGACATCAACACGATCGGCGTGACCGGCAAGAAGGCCGAGTGGCAGAACAAGCTCGGCTACCGCTTCGGCGCCACCTTCACCAAGCCGGGCATCATCACGGCGAAGGACGACCTCGTCGTGCAGGCGGCCTACCTGCGCGAGGTGACGGAGAGCTATTCCCGCCAAGGCTTCCTCGGCGCCATCGCCCTCAAGCGGCGTTTCACTAGGGAATGGTCGGGTCAGATCGGCCTCGATATCGAGCGTGCCAAATACCTGCGCGGCTACGATACCGATTTCGATACCGGCCGCTGGTACACGCTCGTCGGCGTGCCTGTGCAGGTCGACTACGACAACACCAACGACAAGCTCGACCCGAAGCGTGGCATCCGCGCCTCGGTCACGGTGGAACCGTTCACCAGTTTCCTCGGCTCGACCGTCGATATGACCATGGTCAAGACCAGCCTCTCCGGCTACTGGCCGATCGACGCCGAAGAGCGCTTCGTGCTCGCGGGACGTGTCGGGTTCGGCAGCCTCATCGGGGCCGATCTCGGCGACATCCCGCCGCCACGCCGGTTCTATGCCGGCGGCGGCGGGTCGGTGCGCGGCTACGACTACCAGAGCCTCGGGCCGAAGAACGTCTTCGGCCAACCCATCGGCGGGCGCAGCCTGCTGGAGGCCTCGGCCGAGCTGCGCATGAAGGTGACGGACACGATCGGCATCGTGCCCTTCGTCGATGCGGGCATGGCCTATCGTTCGAGCTATCCCGATTTCGACGAACCCATGCGCTATTCGGCGGGCATCGGCCTGCGCTACTATACCGCCATCGGGCCGCTGAGGCTCGACATCGCCCGTGGCCTCAACAGGGAGAGGGGCGACCCGCCCTTCGGCCTCTACATCAGCCTGGGGCAGGCTTTCTGATGCGCCGCTCGAGCAAGGCGGGCCGCGTCGCCCGCGCCATTCTCCTCACCATCGTCGGGGCGGTCGCCCTCGTCGTCCTGGCTGCCGTGCTCCTGACGCGCACCGATGCCGGCCGCGCACAACTCGTGCGGCTCGTCGAGACCCTGGCGAGCAGCCCCGACATGCGTCTCGCGATTGGCCGGCTCGACGGCCCGGTGCCTTTCGACATGACCGTGAGCGACGTCTCTGTCGCCGATCGCGACGGTGTGTGGCTGACGCTGGACCGCGCGCGTCTCGCCTGGCGGCCGCTGTCGCTGCTCTCGGGGGTGGTCGAAGTGACGGCGGTGGAGGCCGGGCGCCTCGCCGTGACCCGCCCGCCCGTTCCCGGCACCGAGCCGGCGGCCGAAAGCGCCGGCCTGCCGCGGCTGCCGGTCGGCGTCATCGTCGAGCAGCTCGCCGTCGATGAGATCGCCCTCGGCGAGGCGCTCATCGGGGAGCCGGTGCAACTCGCCGTCAGCGGCAACGCGCGGCTCGTCGATCCGGCCGACGGGCTGTCCGGCGAGATCGCCGTCCGGCGAACGGACGGGGTCGCCGCCACCGTCGACGGCACTCTGCGCTTCGTGCCTGACACCCAGCAGCTCGTCGTCGACCTCAGGGCGGCGGAGCCCGCCGGCGGCATCGTCTCGCGCCTTGCGAACCTGCCGGAGTTGCCGCCGCTCGACTTCACCCTGCGCGGCGACGGCCCGCTCGACGACTGGCGCGGAGACCTCGTGCTGACGCTCGGCGCGAGCGCCGAAGCACGGGCCACCGCGACGATCACGCGCGACGACGACGGCCGTGTGCTCGCCCTCGACGGCATGGCCGACATCGCCGCCTTGCTGCCGGACCGCTATGCACCCCTCGCCACCGGCGAGGCCACGCTGCGGGCACGGGGAAAACGATTCGACAACGGGCGCATCGAGATCGGCGAGATCTTCGCCGAAGGCGCCGGCGGCCGCGTGACGGGCTCCGGTGCCCTCGACGAGGCCCGCGATGCCGTGAGCGGCCGCCTCGTCCTCTCCCTGCCGTCGGCCATGCCCTATGCAGCGCTCGCGCCGGTCGCGCTGTCCTGGCAGGGCCTCGAGGTGACGGCGACGGTGGAGGGGCCGCTGTCGCGACCCAGGCTCGACCTGTCCGCCACCGGCAACGCCCTGTCGATTGTGGGGAACGCCATCGGCCGCGCCGTCATCGGTCTCAAGGCCGAGGCGCTGGGACCGCCGTTGCAGCCGGACACGCGCTTTGCCTTCGACGCCACGGCCGATCTCTCGGGGCTCGCGCCGCAGGCGCCCGAACTGGCCGGAGTCATCGGCGATGAGGCGCGCCTGACCGCGAACGGCACCGCCACGCTGAGCGGTGCCGATATCGCCGCCCTTCGGCTCGATCTGGCGCCGCTGGCCGCGACCTTCTCCGGCACCGTCACGAGCGATGCGGTGGATGGCAAGGTCAATGTGGAGCGAGCCGACCTTGCGGCGCTGCGCGCCTTCACGGACCAGCCGCTCGCCGGCGTCGTGGCGCTCACCGGGGATGTCTCCGCGAGCTTCGACCTGACGCGGCTCGCGGTGACGCTCAACGGCATGGCGCGCGACCTCGCGACGGGTGTCGCGCAGGCCGACGGCCTTCTCGGCCGCAATGTCCGGCTGTCCGGCGGTTTCCGCCGCAATGCGGACGGCAGCTTCGGCTTCGAGCGCTTCTCCGTCTCGGGCGCCCATGTCGGCCTCATCGCCGACGGCTCGGCAACGGCGAACCGGGCCAATGTCACGGCCAAGCTCGACCTGCCGGACCTGTCGCAGCTCGATGCGCGCCTCACCGGACGCGGCAATGTGGAGGCCACGCTGACCGGCTCGCTCGATGCGCTCGCTGCGCGCCTGCGCCTGACCATCGACGAGGCGAGAGCGCTCGGCCGGCCGATCGAGCGGCTGACGGCCGTCATCGAGGCCCAGGATGTCACGGGCGCTGCCACAGGCCAACTCACGCTGTCGGGCAGCGTGGACGGCAAGCCGGCGGCGGGCAGCGGTCGCTTCGCGCGTGATGCCGCAGGGGTGGTGGCAGTGTCGGATCTCGACATTGGCCTCGGCTCCGTCCGTGCGCAGGGTGCGCTCGCCATCACCCCGGCTTCGCTGGCGAGCGGCCGGCTGACGCTGCGCGCCGCCGACCTCGGCGATATTGCCCCGCTGCTGCTGATGGAGATGGCCGGCGCGGTCGACCTCGACCTGACCCTGTCTGTCGAGGCCGGCCGCCAGAACCTTGCCGCCAAGGGGCGCGTGTCCGATTTCGCGGGCTTCGGCGCTTCGCTTGCTGTGGCCGACGTCGACGTGCGCGTGCGCGACCTGCTCGGCCAGTTCGTGGCCGACGGCAAGGTCGCGCTCGAGAGGCTCGCGGTTGCGGGCGTGGACATGCCGCGGGCGGAGATCTCGGCGGAAGGGACGCGCGAGGCGACGCGCCTCGTCCTTAACGGCGTCGTGCGCGGGGTCGATGTCGCCGCCACCGCGCAGGTCGCCATGCGCCCGGACGAGACGGTCGTGACGCTGGACAGCGCCAGTGCCTCGCGCGGCGCCCAGCGCGTCACCGTCGCCCGCGGGGCGGCGTTCACCCTGCGCGGCGGGGCGGTCACGATCCGCGATTTCACGGTCAATGCCAACGGCGGCTCGCTCCAGGTCTCCGGCTCGGCCGGCGAGCGTCTCGATCTTGCCGTCACGGCCCGCAACCTGCCGCTCACCGTCGCCGAACTCGCCGAGCCGGGCCTGGGCCTTGCCGGCCAGCTGTCGGGCGAGGCGCAGATCTCCGGCACCGCGACCCGGCCCGACGGGCGTTACCGGCTGTCGGTCAGCGGCTTCACCATGCCGCAGATCCGCGACGCCGGCCTGACGCCGCTCGCCATCGAGGCGAGCGGGACGCTGGCGGACGGCCGGGCGGGGATCGACGCCTCGGTGCGCGGCATATCGGAGGCGCCGATCCGCATCACCGGCTCACTGCCGACGACCCCAGACGGCAACCTCGACCTCACCGTCGCCGGCCGCATCGACCTTGCCATCGCCAACCGGCTCGCAGCCGGCGACGGCCAGCGCTATGCCGGCTCGGCCACGGCGGACCTGCGCCTCACCGGTACCATGGCCGCGCCGCGGGCGCAGGGCACGGTGCGCCTCGTCGGCGGCCGTTTCGAGGACGTCGTCAACGGCGTCCTCCTCGCCGACATCAATGCGACGATCACCGGCTCCGAGCGCGAGCTCGTCATCCAGAGCCTCACGGCGCGGGCGCGCAACGGCGGCGCGATCACCGGCAGCGGGCGCATCGCGCTCGATCCGGCCGCAGGCTTTCCGGGCAACATCACCCTGCGGGCGACGAATGCCCAGCTCATCTCCAACGATACGACCAATGCCGTCGTCGGCCTCGACCTCGCGGTCTCCGGCCCCATGGCCACGACCCCACGTGTTTCAGGCCGCGTGACGGTCGAGAACCTGCAGATCTTCGTGCCGGACCGCCTGCCGCCGTCCGTGACGCCGATCGAGGTGCGGCACAGGAATGCGCCGCCGCGCGTCGCCGAGCGCGCCAGGGCCGAGCGGGAGCGGCGGGCGCGCGCCGCGGGCGGGGCCTTCAACGCCGCACTCGACATCACGGTGGACGCCTCGTCGGGGCGCGTGTTGGTGCGCGGCCAGGGCATCAATGCCGAACTCGGCGGCACGCTCACGATCCGCGGCACGTCGTCGAATCCGATCGTCGACGGCGGCTTCACCATGCGCCGCGGCACCTTCCAGGTTCTCGGCCGGCGCCTCACCTTCACGCGCGGCAACGTCACCTTCCCCGGCACGCTCGATCCGCAGATCGACTTCGTGGCCGAGGCGCCGGCAGGTGACGTGACGGCGCGTGTCGCCGTCGACGGCATCGCCTCGCGTCCGGACCTGCGCTTCTCCTCCTCGCCCGAGCTGCCGCAGGACGAGGTACTGGCCCGGCTTCTCTTCGGCAAGCCGTCAGGCAACCTGACGGCCGGTCAGGCGCTGCAACTGGCGCAGGCGGTGGCGCAGTTCGCCGGCGGCAACCGGGTGCTCGACGACCTCAGCCGCTCGCTCGGCGTTGATGCGGTCGACATCGACACCGACGTTCGCGGCAATGTGGCCGTTGGCATCGGCAAGCGCATCGACGACAACATCTATCTCGGCGTCAAGCAGGGCGCGACGCCGGACTCGAGCCGTGTGACCGTCGACATCGACATCACCGACCGCATCAAGCTGCAGGGCGAGGCGGGAGCCGACGGCTCGAGCGCCGTCGGCATCGGCATGGAATGGGACTACTGAGCGAGCGGCGTGCTCGTGGCCTCCCTGGGAGCAGTATCCCGCTTGTCCGGCTTGGGCGGGACGTCCGAGAAGCGCCCGAAGATCAGGTCCGGCGCGCTGGTATTGTGGCGCGAAGGCACGACGCGTCCGGTCCACAGCTCCGTCGCCTCGCCGCCCGGGAAGGTCATGACGGGGGATTCGTCCCACCCCTTGGCGCCGGGCGCGCGCCAGGCGACGCGCGCCGTGTCGGCATTGGCCTCCATCACATACATGGAGCGCAAGGCTGCGAAAGGCCTTTCTTGCGGCAGGGCGCCGGAGAAGGAGACATCGAGCGCGAGATGCTCCTCGTCGAGGGCCGCGAGCCGGACCTTGCCCTCGCCGCCGTCGGCGAAGGCGAGCGTGAAGGTCCGCGTCGCGGGATCGAAGGCAATGTCCTTCAGCGCCACCACCGGGCGCCCCTCGTCCTTGACGGGGCCGACGAGGAAGGAACTGCCGTAGGCCGTCCAGCGCATGTCGCCGGGCGGTATCGGGCGAGCCCGCCAGTAGCCGTCCGGCGGGTAGAGCACGAGCACTTCCTCGGCCCGTTCCTTGTAGCGCACCCAGACCTGGATGAGATGCAGGCCGTGCTCGACACGATTGCCGACGCGCACCGGCACATCGTTGGGCCGCCAGAAGGACGGATAGGTATAGCCGACCAGCCAAAGGTCGGGCGCCTCATAGAAGGTGACCCGGCGCGGCTCGGCCACATGCACGGGGTCGCCCGTCATGTCGCAGCTCGTCCAGTCGGCTGCCCAGCGGTCGGTGTCGAGCATGCCGAGATAGACTGGGTGGACCGCCTGGATACGGAAGTGCTTCACGGCCGGATTGGCGAAGGTGAGGCTGACGTTGTCCTTTTCGGCGCACAGCACGGGCTCGCTGTCGTTGTCGACACGGGCGGCGAGTTCGGCGGCGCTGGCGTATGGTATGGCGGCGGCAAGAAGGCCTGCGGCGAGCAGGCCCCAAATGGTTCTCGACATGCGTTGTCCTGTGAAAAAGGCGGTCTCCTGCCGCTCAGGGCCTCGTTGCAGCGAGCGTCGCATAGACATCGCCCGAGTTGGCGCGTTGGGGCAATGCGGCGAGATGGTCCCGCATCGCCCCGGCGACAATGGGCTCAGCGAAGGCGAGGCGCTGCTCCTCGCCGAGCGACAGGTTGAAGCGGTAGCGGCCGAGATCGGCGAGCCGGTCGAGGCAGCGGCCGGCTACGTCGCGGGCGATGGTGGTGAACTCGAAGGACAGCGCGGGCAGCGGCTGCGACAGCCCGGCAAGGACCGCGTCCTCGAAGCCCTCGACGTCGATCTTGACGAAGGCCGGCAAGCCATGGCGGGCGATCAGCGCATCGAGGCTCGTCATCGGCACCGACAGGGTGCGGTCCCAGCGCTGCTCGCGCCAGCCATCGGCGTCGCGCGCGGCGGCGAGGAACGCGCCGGAGGCGGTGGTGACGGTGGGATTGGCGCTGTTGACGTGGAGTTCGATGGTCCCCTCCGCTGCGCCGACGGCGGCTTCGACGAGGGTCACGTCCCGGTCGCGGCCATGGACGAGACGCAGGAGGCGCATCGGCCCCGGCTGCGGCTCGACCGCGACGACACGCGCACCGATGCGGCGGAACGACGAGGTCCGGTCGCCGACATGGGCGCCGATGTCGAAGGCAAGGTCCCCGGGGGCGAGGAAGCGGCGATGGAGCGCATCCATGGCGCGATGGCGGGCGCGGTTGCCGTGATAGAGGACGAGGGAGCGGACGAGCCCGCGCCATTCGGTCAAGGTGGCGCCGAGCCTGCTCATGCGGCGACGGCCACCGGCTGCGGCGCCGGGCGTGCGAGGGCCGCGATCTCGGCAGGCTCGTCGAATTCCTCGGGGATGGCGCAGAGCCGATGCCGCGCGAGGAAAGCGCCGAAGGCCGGCCGCGCGGTGACGACGGCGAAGGGGATGGCGAGCAGATAGCCCGCCGTGAGCGGCAGGCTCCACAGGAGGGCGGCCGGCGAGGCCCAGGCCAGCGCGCCGCAGACGAGGAGGCCGAACAGGGTCTGCGGCCACAGCCCGGCCGCTGCGGTTGCCCAGGAGAGAGCATGGGCATCCCGCTCCTGGCCGTTCCAGCCCACATGTGCCCGCCCGGCGAGGAGGCCGAGCATGAAGAGGCTGGTGCGGAAGGAGGACACCGCCCCCTGCAGGAAGGCGAAGACGATCTCGATGAAGGCCGAAAGGGCAAAGCGCGCCCCGCCGCCGTAGCGGGTGAGCCCGTCACGCGTCAGCGCGATGTCGGCGAGGCCGGCGAGCTTGGGGAAGAGGCAGATGAACAGGAAAAGGCTGTAGAGGCCAGCCGCCAGGGCCGTCGGGAAGGCGCCCGCCGCCTGTGCCTCGCGCACCGCGAAGGGCGACAGCGCGATCATCGCCGTCATGGCCGGCAGGCCAACGAACATCAGGATGGCCCACAGGAGCTGGAAACGGCTCATCGGGTGGAGACCCGGCAGGCCGAGAAGCCTGACGTATTGCATGTTGCCGAGGCACCAGCGCAGGTCCCGGCGGACGAAATCCACGACCGTGGGCGGGTTTTCCTCCCAAGTGCCGCCCTCGACCGGCAGGACGCGTACCTCGTAGCCGGCGCGGCGCATGAGCGCAGCCTCCACCTGGTCATGTGACAGGATGGGGCCGCCGAGCGGGGGGCGAGCGCGAAGCACCGGCAGATGGCAGTCGTCGCGAAAGGGCGCGATGCGCACGAGTGCGTTGTGACCCCAGAAGGGCCCGCAATCGCCAGCCCACCAGGCGCTTCCCATGGTGTAGGGCCGCATGCCGTGGCGCATGCCGAACTGGAAGATGCGCGCGAAGCCGCTCGCGGCCGGCATGCCCGTGACGAGGCTCTGCAGGATGCCGAGGCGGGGGTAGGCCTGCATCATGCGCACCATGGAGACGATCGTCTCGCCCGCCATCAGGCTGTCGGCATCGAGCGGCAGCATCAGCTCGTACTCGCCGCCCCAGCGGGCGCAGAAATCGCGCAGGTTGCCGGCCTTGTAGCCCACATTGTCCTCTCGCCGGCGATAGACGGCCCTGGCACCATCCGCGAGCGTGGCGCGGAAGGCCGCGAAGGCCTCCTCCTCGGCGGCGGCGATCTCGGGACGGGAGGTATCGCTCAGGACGAAATAGGCGAAGTGGTGCCCGTGACCGGTGCGGGCGATGCTCTCGGCGACAGCCGAGAGGCGCGAGAAGGCGCGCGCCGGATCCTCGTTGCGCAACGTCATAAGCACGGCGGTACGCAGGAATACGGCCTCGCCCGAGTTGCCGGCGCTGGCGAAGGGCGCGACCTCGGCAAGTCCCTCGCGTCGGCCGTGCAGCAGCCACAGGCCGATGATGGCATTCCAGAAGCCGAGCACGGTCCAGGGCGTGACGAGCAGAAAGCAGGTGAGGAGGAGGCCGTCGAGAAGGCTCCATCCGCCGGCGGAGAGGATCCATGCCATGGCCGCGGCGAGAGCGCCGCATGTGGCGAGGTTCAGCGCACCGACCACGGTCCGTCGCCGCCGCAGCGTCGTGGTGGACTGCATTCCGCTCGGTGTCGTAGATGAGGAGGGTGCCCCCTCGATGAGGGTGAGGGTCACAGGATCGAGCCGTTCCGTCATCTGGCACCGTCCGCTGTCGCGCCGCGGCGATATAGAGCAAAACGAAGAGAAGTGCGATGGGCATTAACGCAAGGAACCGCGAGGGTTCCGGCATTTTCGCACTGTGGTACGTGGAGCCGCGCCGCACCGAACTGCGTCCCGTCGCGCCGATCGAGCCCGGGCCCGGAGACGTCATGGTCCGCACCCTGTTCAGCGGCATCAGCCGCGGCACGGAGCGCCTCGTCTTCAACGGCCTGTGCCGCCGGAGCCATCGCCGGCGCATGTGCGCGCCGATGCAGGAGGGGACCTTTCCGTTCCCGGTGAAATACGGCTATTGCGCCGTCGGCCTGGTGGAGGCCGGGCCGGCAAATCTCGTCGGCCGCACGGTCTTTGTGCTGCACCCGCACCAGCAGATGTTCGCGGCGCCGGCCGCCGCCGTCGCCGCGGTGCCGGAAGCCGTGCCCGCCCGCCGCGCCGTGCTCGCCGCCAATATGGAGACGGCGCTCAACGCCGTCTGGGACGCCGGGGCGGGACCGGGGGACAGGATTGCGGTGGTGGGGGCCGGCGTCGTCGGCCTCCTGGTCACGTTCCTGTGTGCCGGCCTGCCCGGCGCGGAGGTGACCGTCGTCGATACCGACCCGTCGCGCGCGGCGGTGGTGCGGCGTTTCGGCGCCGGTTTCGCCCTGCCGGGCGCGGCCCCGGGGGAGGCGGATGTCGTCATTCACGCCAGCGGCACGGCGGCCGGCCTCGCGACAGCGCTGTCGCTGTGCGGCGACGAGGCCATGCTCGTCGAACTGAGCTGGTACGGCGACGAGGCGGTGCCGGTTCATCTCGGCGGCGAGTTCCACGCCCGCCGCCTCAGGCTCGTGTCCTCGCAGGTCGGGCAGGTCGCGGCCTCGCGCCGCCCGCGCTGGGAGGCGGGGCGGCGCCTCGCCAAGGCGCTCTCGCTGCTCGCCGACGCGCGGCTCGACGACCTGATCACCGGCGAGGTCGCCTTCACCGATCTGCCGGAGGCGCTGCCCGCGATCCTCGACGGGGAGACGGGCGGGCTGATGACTGCGGTGCGCTATCAATGACAGGCCCGATCGAGGGAGGGTGCCATGTATGCCGTCGAGGTTCGTGACCACGTCATGATCGCCCACAGTTTCCGCGGTGATCTGTTCGGGCCGGCGCAGGCCCTGCACGGGGCGACCTTCATCGTCGATGTGGCTTTTTTCCGGAAGGAACTGACGGCCGAGGGGGTGGTCGTCGACATCGGCCGCGCCCACGAGGCGCTGAAGACGGTGCTCTCGCCGCTCAACTACCGCAATCTCGACGACCTGCCGCAGTTTGCCGGCTGCAATACAACGACGGAATTCCTGAGCCGTCACATCTTCGATGCGATGGCAAAGGCGGCTCGCGGCGGCGCGCTCGGGCCGGGCGGGGAGGGCATCGATCACATCCGCGTGACGCTGCACGAGAGCCATGTGGCCCGGGCGTGGTTCGAGGGGCTCGTGGCCCGTGCCTGACGTCGTCTTCGCCATTCCGGGCGACCTCGCCAGCCCGACGGGCGGCTACGCCTATGCGCGACGGATGCTCAACGACCTGCCGGCGCAGGGCATCGACATCGCCCATTTGACGCTGGCGGCGGGCTTTCCTTTTCCGACCGATGCCGAGCTTGCGGCAACCGCGGCGGCCTTCGCGGATACACCGCGCGACGCCGTGCTCCTGATCGACGGGCTTGCCTGCGGCGCCCTGCCGGCCGTCTTGCTGCGCGGGTGCGGCAGACGATGCGCGGCGCTGGTGCACCATCCGCTCGGCCATGAGACCGGCCTTTCCGACGCGGCGCGGCGGCAGCTCCTCGCCAGCGAGCGTGCGGCGCTTGCGGCGGTCGATGCCGTCGTCGCGACGAGCGCGCCGACGGGCCGGGTGCTCGCGTGCGAATTCTGTGTTGCCGCCGATCGGCTGACGATCGCGGAACCGGGCACCGATCCGGCCTCTCGCGCGCCCGCCGATGGCGAGCCGCCGCATCTCATCGCCGTCGGGGCCGTCTCGCCGCGCAAGGGCTATGACGTTCTTGTCGCGGCACTCGCACGCCTTTCCACGCTGTCGTGGCGCGCCACCATCGTCGGCAGCCTCGACCGTGCGCCGGAGGAGGCGGCGCGGCTGCGGGCGCTGATCGCCGGGGCGGGGCTTGCCGGTCGCGTCGCGCTGGCAGGCGCCTGTGACGATGCGGCGCTGGAGCGCACCTATGCATCGGCCGACCTCTTCGTGATGGCCTCGCACTATGAAGGTTACGGCATGGTCCTCACGGAGGCGCTGGCGCGTGGCCTGCCCATCGTGACGACCCGCGTCGGGGCGGCGGACGAGCGCGTACCGGATACCGCCGCGCTCAAGGTGCCGCCGGGCGATACGGCTGCCCTTGCCACAGCGCTCGAGACGGTCCTCGGCGACCGGGAGAGGCGTTCGGTCATGGCGGAAGCCGCTTGGCGCGCAGGGCAGGCGCTGCCGCGCTGGGACGATGCCGCGGCCGCGATCGCCGGCGTCATCCGCTCGCTGGCCGGACGGGGGAGGGCGGCGTGAGCGGCTTTTCCGCCGAATGGCTCGCCCTGCGCGAGCCGGCCGACCATGCGGCGCGCAACCGCGATCTCCTGATGGCGGCCACCGCGGCGGTGGCGGACCGGCAACCGTTGCACGTCCTCGATCTCGGCTGCGGCACGGGGGCCAACCTCCGGGCGACGGCGCCACAGCTCGGCCCGGAGCAGCACTGGCGGCTCGTCGATCACGATGCCCTTCTGCTTGCGAAGGCGCGGGAGGAGCTGCGCTGCTGGGCCGATGCGACCTTCGCCGAGGACACCGGCGGCCTTGTGCTGTCCGCCGCCGGGCGCCGCATCGGGGTTTCCTTCATCGCGCATGACCTCTCCGGCGGGATCGGGCCGCTCCTCGCGGCGCCGACCGATCTCGTGACGGCGGCCGCCTTGTTCGATCTCGTATCGGCGGCGTGGATCGAGACCTTCGTGCAAGCGGTCGCGGTGGCAAGGCTGCCCTTCTATACGGCGCTGACATACGACGGCCGGGAGGCTTGGGAGCCGCCGCACGCGGACGATGAGGCGGTGCACGGCGCTTTCCTCGCCCACCAGCAGCGCGACAAGGGCTTCGGTCCGGCGGCCGGGCCGCGTGCAACCGGGCTTCTCGCGGACGGCTTTCGTGGTGCGGGCTATACCGTCAGCGAGGCGGCGAGCCCCTGGCGACTGACCGAGCGCGAACGGGCGCTCGTCGCGATGCTTGCCGACGGCACGGCTGCCGCGGTGGGCGAGACCGGACAGGTGGCGGCGGACCGGCTCGCCGCCTGGCGCGCTGCACGTGCTCAGGCATCGCGCTGCCTTGTCGGTCACGCCGATCTCCTCGCCGTGCCGCCTCACGCCGATCAGTAGCGGCGGGCTGGCAGCATCCGCTCCAGCACCCCGTCGCGGCGCACGAAGCCGTGCCAGAGGCCGGCGCCGATATGCAGGGTCGCGAGCGCCGCCAGCGTGAAGGCGGCGAGCTTGTGCAGGCCGAGCAGCGTCTCCGACAGGGCCTCGTCCTTGGGGAGGATCGGCGGCAGCACGAAGAGGCCGAAGACCGTGATCTGCGCCCCGAAGGCCGAAGTCCCGGCCCAGCCGAGCAGCGGTACCAGGAAGATGAGCACGTAGAGCGCCCGGTGCACTGTGACGGATAGCGCCTGCAGCAGGCGGCCGAGCGAGGGATGGGGCGCCGGCGCTCCGCGCACGAGGCGGACCGAAAGGCGCACGGCCGCCAGGGCGAGCACCGTGACGCCGAAGGAGCGGTGCAGGTCGTAGAGGGCGTTCTGGGTTGGCCCCGGCGTCGCATTGACCATGGCGATGCCGAGCGGGATCGTGGTCAGGATGGCGAGCGCCATGAGCCAGTGCAGCCACTTAGCCGTGGGGCCGTAGCCCTCGTGCATCGGTCTCGGCGACAAGGCTGGCCTCCCCGTTGCGGCGCCTCATGTCACAGTCGAACAGAATGTCGCCGTCAGCAAGCGGATAGATGTCGGTCGCCGGCCTGAGCGCCTCGCTTAGAGGGCCGATCGGCGCTAGCTCGAGCCCGGCCCGTCCCGAGCCGATGATGATGGGCGCGACGAGGAGATGCAGCCGGTCGATGCAGCCGGCATCGAGGAAGGCCGAGATGGTGCGCGCGCCCCCCTCGATCAGCAGGCGGCGCATCCCGCGGGCTGCCAGAGCCGCGATGATGGCATGCGGATCGAGCCGGCCGCCGGCGAGCGGCAGGACAACCTCCTCGACCCCCGCCGGGCGTGGGACGGAGGCGCCGCTCACTACGAGGCGCCGCGCATTAGGGCTCGTCATGCAGCGGGCGTCCGGCGGCAGGCGCCCGCGCGGGTCGAGCACGACCCGGGCCGGGTTCGACCCGGCAACGCGCCGCACGGTGAGTTGCGGATCGTCCGCGATGACCGTGCCGACACCCACGACGACCGCATCGACGGCCGCTCGCAGGTGATGGAGATGGTCGAGCGCAGCCGCCCGGTTGATGTAACGGGAATCACCGGTGGGCGTGGCGATACGCCCGTCAAGCGACTGTCCGAGCTGTGCGACCACGAGGGTGCTGCCCTGCGGCACATCGGCTATGCGCGCCAGCGCACGATGTGTTAAGCAATCCACCGGCGTGGAACGCCCGTCCATCTCGTCGGGTGTGGTCACAGGGCCCTCTTGCTGCTGCATGGTTTCCCGCCGGGTAGGGCATCGTCATTCGTCGAAGGCATGCCCTGTTCATACATCGGCAACGGGCGTGCCGCCATGGCATGGCCGGCGCCGCAGGAGACATATCAGCCGTCGCGCCACAGGAAGAGCCTTGCCGGACATCGTTTCGATACACATGTGTCGCATGTTTTGCGGTTCGTAGGGACCGGCAGGTTTCACGGCCACAGAACTATGGCCCACGAGAGTTCACCGCCGATGAGTTCAGATTTTATCAAGGATCGCGGCCAGATCAGCGTCGAACGGGCGCTGGCGGAGTTCCGTGCAGGCCGCCCCGTCCGCATTACCGGACGCGGGGTCTCCGTGCTGGCCGTGGGGATCGAGGGCCTCGACGAGGAACTCGCGGCGGCGCTGGAGCGCAAGGCGGCCGATCGGGCCCGGCTCGTGCTGCCGACGGCGCGCCTGCGGCGTCTCGGGGCGGAACGGGCGAGCGCCGGCATCATCGCCCTGCCGGAGATCGACCTGCGCCGGGTCATGCACCTGTCGCTCGCCAGCGATGCGCGGCTCGACGCGCCCGTCGGCTGCCTGCAGCCGCTCGACGAGGCGGCGCTCGAGCTGGCGCGCCTGTCGCTTGTCCTGCCGGCGGTCGTCACCGTGTCGGTCTCGCCGCAAGACCCGGCGCTAGCCGATGTGGTGGCCGTCTCTGAAGACGACATCGCCGCCTTTCGCCTGAGCCAGGTGCGCTCGCTGCGCATCGTCGGGCGCGCGCCGGTGCCGCTCGAGGGGGCCAGCGAGACGGAGTTCGTCGTCTTCCGCGGCGGCGAGGGGCTGCGCGACCAGGTGGCCATCGTCGTCGGCCGGCCGGACCTCGCGCAGACGGTGCCGGTGCGCCTGCACTCGGCCTGCCTCACTGGCGACCTCTTCGGCAGCCTCAAATGCGACTGCGGCGACCAGTTGCGCAATACCGTGCAGTGGATGGCGGAGAACGGCGGCGGCATCCTGCTCTATCTCGACCAGGAAGGGCGCGGCAACGGCATCGCCAACAAGATGCGCGCCTACAAGCTGCAGGCGCAGGGCTTCGACACCTATGACGCGGACGAGATCCTCGGCTTCGGGCTCGACCAGCGCCGGTTCGACTTTGCCGCCGAGATGCTGCGCCAGCTCGGCGTCGCCAGCGTCAGCATCATGACCAACAACCCGGAGAAGATCGCGGCCCTGAAGGCGGCGGGCCTTGCCGTCGTCGACGAGCAGCGCGTCATTGGCCGGCCGACCAGCGAGAACATCCGCTATCTCGCGGCCAAGCGCGAGCGTGCTGGCCACTTCATCGACATCGATGCGCTGTCGGCGCATCTGCCGCCGCGCGACTGATCGGGAAGGGCACTTCGCCGGGAGCAACGGGGCCGACGGCCCACGGCCTGCCAGTGTTCTTGGTTGCGGGCAGGACGGCCGCCGTCTGGCGTCGACGCGCTCTTGTCCATGGCCTATAGCAGGGGCGTTGCGACGATTCCGAGAGGCCGCCGATGAAGACGCTGTTCGCCCTGCCGCCGACGCCCGTCATTCCCGTGGTCGGCCGCGAGGCCGGCTTCCCGGTGCGCCGCGTGTTCTGTGTCGGGCGCAACTACGCCGAGCACGCGCGCGAGATGGGGCGGGATCCGGACCGCGAGCCGCCCTTCTTCTTCACCAAATGGGCCGAGACGGTGGTGCCTGGGGGCGGCGAGATCGCCTATCCGCGGCAGACGAAGAACTATCACTTCGAGCTCGAGATGGTCGTCGCCATCGACGGGGCGGGGCAGGACCTCGACGAGGAAGCGGCGGCGAAGATCGTCTTCGGCTATGCCGTCGGCCTCGACATGACGCGGCGCGACCTGCAGGCGGCGGCGAAGGATCTGGCCCGGCCGTGGGACTTCGCCAAGAACGTCGAGCAGTCGGCGCCGGTCGGCGCCATCACGCCGGCCGCCGAGACCGGACCGTTCGATCGTGCCGCAATGGAGCTCAAGGTCAATGGCACGACCCGCCAGCGCGGCGATATCGCGGACATGATCTGGCCGGTGGCGCCCATGCTGTCCCTCCTCTCGCGTTTCTACCGGCTGGAGCCTGGTGACCTCGTCATGACGGGGACGCCGGCCGGCGTCGGGGCGGTGGTGCCGGGGGACGTCATCGAGGCGACCATTGCTGGCCTCACGCCGCTGGCAGTGACGATCACCCAGCCATCTTCGCCTGATGGAGCCTGAGGACGATCGGCGAAGGCTGCGCCAGGCACCTGCGCCCATTGCCTCGTGACGGCGGGAGTGCTCCTTTAGGGAACCGGCCGGTGCCTTGCACATGCGGTGTTGGTCAGTTGCACTGACCTATCCCCTTGCAAAAGCGCGGGCCGCGAGTAGTCTCGTGGCAGCTCATAAGGCCGCATAATAAAAGGGGGGAATGCCGTGGGCTATTTTGTGGACCAGCTCATCAACGGGCTGACCCTCGGCTCTGTCTATGGCCTCATCGCCATCGGCTACACGATGGTCTACGGCATCATCGGCATGATCAACTTCGCCCATGGCGAGGTGTTCATGATCGGCGCTTTCATTTCCCTCATTGTGCTGCTCCTGCTGGCCCAACTCGGGGTCGCGGCGGTGCCCCTGGCCATCCTCGTGACGCTCGTGCTCACGGCGGTCTTCACGGCCTTGTGGGGCTTCGTCGTCGAGCGAATCGCCTACCGGCCGCTGCGGGGCTCCTTCCGCCTCGCACCGCTGATCTCGGCCATCGGCATGTCGATCTTCCTGCAGAACCTCGTGCAATTGCTGCAGGGCGCACGGGTGAAGCCGCTGCCTCCGGTGCTGACGGGGCGCATTCCGCTCGGCTCGATCGGCGACCATCAGCTGTCAGTAGCCGTGGTGCAGGTGGTCATCGTGGTCGTCACCGTGGTGCTGATGGCCGGCTTCAGCCTCGTCGTCTCGCGCACGGCGCTCGGCCGCGCGCAGCGCGCCTGCGAGCAGGACCGGCGCATGGCCGAACTGGTCGGCGTCAATGTCGACCGCACCATCTCGCTGACCTTCGTCTTCGGAGCCGCGCTCGCCGCCGTCGCCGGGCTGCTCTATACGATCTACTACGGCTCCATCGACTTCTTCATCGGCTTTTTCGCCGGGCTCAAGGCCTTCACTGCCGCCGTCCTCGGCGGCATCGGCTCGCTGCCCGGCGCCATGCTCGGCGGGCTGCTCATCGGCCTCATCGAGGCGCTGTGGTCGGCCTATTCCGACATCCAGTACAAGGACGTGGCGGTGTTCGCCATCCTCGTCCTCATCCTCCTCTTCCGGCCGACGGGACTGCTCGGCCGGCAGGAGGTGGAGAAGGTGTGAGCGCGAGACCTATCGCACCGCCGGTACTGCCGGACGGGGCGGATAAGGGAGGAAAGACCATGAATGCGATGACGAAACTGATGCTGTCCGCCTGTGCCGCCGCGCTTCTGGCGGCGGCGCCCGCACGGGCGGATGTGACCTTCGCCCTCGGCATCCCCGCCACCGGCGGGCAGATCGCCGCCATCGGCGCCCAGGCGCGGCTCGGCGCCGAAGCCGCGGTAAAGGCCATCAACGACAAGGGCGGCATCAAGGGCGAGAAGCTCGTGCTCGAGATCGCTGACGACCAGTGTGACCCCAAGAGCGCGGTGAGCGCCGCCAACCAGGTGGTGTCGAAGGGCATCCGCTTCGTCGTCGGCCACCTGTGCTCCGGCGCTTCGATCGCGGCCTCCGGCGTCTATGACGAGGAAGGCATCTTGATGATGACCGCCTCGGCCACCTCGCCGGAGCTGACCGAGCGCGGCATGAAGCTCGTCTTCCGGGCCTGCGGGCGTGACGACCAGCAGGGCGTCGTCGCAGCCAAGTTCATCGCCGACAAGTTCAAGGGCAAGAAAGTCGCCATCGTCCACGACAAGCAGGTCTATGGCCAGGGCCTGGCCGAGGCGGCCAAGAAGACCCTCGCCGACGCGGGCGTGACGCCGGCCTATGAGGGCTCCGTCAATGCCGGCGAGCGTGATTTTTCGGCGCTCGTCGCTCGCCTCAAGCAGGAGGGCATCGATATCGTCTATTACGGCGGCTATCATACCGAACTCGGCCTCATCGTGCGCCAGGCGCGCCAAGCCGGCCTCGAGACGCGCTTCGTCGGCGCGGACGGCCTCGCCACCAACGAGTTCTGGTCCATTGCCGGCGAGGGCGGGGCGGGCACGCTCTTCACCTTCAGCGCCGACGTGAAGGCGAAGCCTTCGGCCCAGAGCGTCTACGAGGAACTGAAAAAGAAGGGCGAGCCGGACAACTTTGCCTTCTACTACTATGCGGCGGTGCAGACGCTGGCCGACGCCGTCGCACGGGCCGGCAAGGAGCCTGAGGCGGTGGCCGCAGACCTGCGCGCCAATGGCTTCGAGACGGTGGTCGGCACCTTCCGCTTCGACGCCAAGGGCGATCTCATCGACCCCGAATATGTCATCTTCGAGTGGCGCGACGGCGCCTATGCGCCGACGAAGCTCTGATCCTTTGCCGGAGCGGGCCGGCGGCCCGCTCCATTTTTCCGTCATCTGCCGCCTTCCCAAATCCGTCGGCATCGAGAGCCCGCGATGCAAGCCTCCTCCGCTTCCCCGGTCACCGACAGGCTGCGCGCAGCGCTGCGCGAGGCGGCGATCGCCGGCATCATCATGATCGGCATCGCGCTCCCGCTTGTCGGCTTTCGCCTGCAGGAGACGCCGGGGCAGGGACTCGGCATCGCCTACCGTTTCGATCAGGTGGTGATCGCCGGGGTCGTCGTGGCGATCGGCCGCTTCCTGGTCGCGCTCTTCCGGCCCGAGCTTCAGCAATTGCGCGGGCGCCTCGCCCAGGGGGGCGCGCGCACGGTGCGTGGCGGGCGCGTGTCGCAGACGGCCATCGGGATCGCGGCCTGCCTGCTGGCCTTCGCGCTCCCCTTCCTGCCAATCGCCGACCGCTACATCGTCGATACAGCGACGACGGTGCTCATCTATACGATGCTCGGCCTAGGGCTGAACATCGTCGTCGGCCTCGCCGGGCTGCTCGATCTCGGCTATGTCGCCTTTTACGCCATCGGTGCCTATTCCTTCGCTCTCCTTGCAACGCATTACGATTTCTCGTTCTGGATGTGCCTGCCGATTGCCGGCGTCATGGCGGCGTTTCTCGGCATCATCCTCGGCTTTCCGGTGCTGCGCCTACGCGGCGACTATCTCGCCATCGTGACGCTCGGCTTCGGCGAGATCATCCGCATCATCCTCATCAATTGGGGCGCCCTGACCGGCGGGCCGAACGGCATCACCAACATTCCGCGGCCGAGCTTCTTCGGCGCGCCCTTCACCCGTACGGCGGCGGAGGGCGAGGTGCCCTTCCACGAACTGTTCGGCCTCTCCTTCTCCTCCATGCACCGGGTCCTGTTCCTCTACTATCTCATCCTGGTGCTGGTGGTGCTGACGGCGGTGATCGCGGCGCGCCTGCGGCGCCTGCCCATCGGCCGCGCCTGGGAGGCGCTGCGCGAGGATGAGGTGGCCTGCCGGGCACTCGGCGTGAATGCGACGCGCGTCAAGCTCTCCGCCTTCGCCATCGGGGCGATGTTCGGCGGCTTCGCGGGCACGTTCTTCGCCACGCGCCAGGGATTCATCAGCCCGGAGAGCTTCACTTTCATCGAATCCGCCCTCGTGCTCGCCATCGTCGTCCTCGGCGGCATGGGCAGCCAACTCGGAGTCGCGTTGGCCGCCATCATCGTCGTCGCGCTGCCGGAGATGACGCGCGAATTCGCCGAACTGCGCATGCTGCTCTTCGGCGCGGCCATGGTGCTCGTCATGGTGTGGCGCCCGCGCGGCCTCATCGGCACGCGCCGGCCGAGCGTGACGCTCGCGCGCTTCACGAGTTGAGCGAGTGCCATTCATCAATTGTCGTGATGTTGTGAAGTGCCGAGCTGCCGGGCATGTCATAAAATTGCTGTAACAAGAGCGTGCCGGCAGCGATGAAGTCGGGCCGGGCGGCTTCCAAGTACGATCATTGCTCGATCGCGATTTTCCGTAAATTATTGAGATATAACGGCTTTATTTCTTCTTTTTGTGTTCTTCCGCGCCGTCGCGCGCTATTATTCCGACCAATCGGGAGGAAAATATCGTGCTGATGACATCGACTGCATTCCGCGATCACGAAGAAGTCGCGTTTTTCCGCGACCCGCACAGCGGGCTCAAGGCGATCATAGCAGTGCATTCGACGGCGCTCGGGCCGGCGTGCGGCGGTGTGCGCTTCCATGCCTATGGCAACGAGCAGGAGGCGATCGACGACGTCCTGCGCCTCAGCGCCGCCATGAGTCTCAAGAGCGCGCTCGCCGGCCTGCCGCTGGGCGGCGGCAAGTCCGTCATCATCGGTGATCCGGGAAAAGACAAGACGCCGGCGCTGCTCGCCGACTTCGGGCGTGCGGTGGAGTGCCTCGGCGGGCGCTACATCGCCGCCGAGGACGTGGGCATGAGCCCGTCGGACATTGCCATTGTCGGCGGCGAGACGCGCCATGTGGCCGGTCTCGACCAGGGCCCGGCGGCGAGCGGCGATCCTTCGCCCGTCACGGCGCGCGGGGTGTGGCGTGGCATCGAGGTGGCGGTGCGCCACCGTCTCGGCCGCAACACGCTCGAGGGGATCACGGTCGGCGTGCTCGGCCTCGGCCATGTCGGCGGTGCTCTGGCCGGCCTCTTGAGCGATGCCGGCGCTAGGCTCGTCGTGGCGGATATCGCCGAGGAGCGGTGCCGGACCGTTGCGGACCGGTGCGGGGCACGCATCGTCGATGTCGATGTGCTCGTCGGCGAGCGGCTCGATGTCTTTGCCCCTTGCGCGCTCGGCGGCATCCTCAATGCCGAGACCGTCGGGCAGCTCGAGGCGCCGGTGGTCGCGGGTGCGGCGAACAATCAACTGGCCGATGAGACGATTGCTGATGCGCTCCACGCGCGTGGCATCCTCTATGCACCGGATTTTGCCATCAATGCCGGCGGCATCGTCAATGTAGCCGCCGAGATCGCCGGCAATTACGACCGGGCCGCGGTGATGCGTCGGGTGGACCGGATTGGTGACACGCTCGACGAGATCTTCTTGCGCGCGGCGCGGGAAGGACGCTCCCCGCATTTCGTCGCCGTCGATCTCGCGCAGGAGCGTCTTGACGCGGCACGCGCGGCACGGCAGCAAACGCGGTGAGGATCATTCCGGAACCGGGAGGGGAGAGAATGCACAAGAGAACCGTTGTCGGCACATTGGCCGGCTTGCTGCTGGGCGCCGGTCTGGCCCAGGCCCAGACGCCGAAGGTAGCCATCACGGCGATCGTCGACCATCCCGCGCTCGAGGCGGTGCGCGATGGCGTGAAGGAAGGCCTCGCCAAGGCTGGCTATGCCGAGGGCAAGGACGTCACCTTCGTCTATGAGAGCGCTCAGGGCCAAGCGCCGACCGCGGTGCAGATCGCGCGTCAGTTCGTGGGTGACAAGGCGTCCGTCATCGTTGCCATCTCGACCCCCTCGGCTCAGGCGGTGGCGTCGGCGACGAAGTCGATCCCGGTGATCTTCAGCGCCGTCACCGACCCGGTGGGCGCCCAACTCGTGAAATCCACCGAGAAGCCGGGCGGCAACGTCACCGGCGTATCGGACATGGCCCCCTTCGCCGACCAACTCGCCCTCGTCAAGGAGATCACGCCGAACGTGAAGACGATCGGTGTGCTGTTCAACCCGGGCGAAGCCAATTCCGTCACCTCGCTCGCCATGATCAAGGCTGCCGCCGAGAAGCTCGACCTTGCCGTCGTCGAGGGGCCGGCGACCAAGTCGGCCGAGGTGCAGGCAGCGGCGCGTGGGCTCATCGGCAAGGCCGACGCCCTCTTCGTGCCGACCGACAACACCATCGTCTCGGCCTTCGAGGCGGCGGTGGGCGCGGCCCAGCAGGGCAAGATCCCGGTCTATGCCGCCGATACCGACAGCGTGGCCCGCGGGGCGCTCGCCTCCGTCGGCTTCAACTACAAGCAGATCGGTCTCGAGACGGCAGAGCTCGTCGCGAAGGTGCTGAAGGGCGAGAACCCCGGCGACCTGCCGGTGGTCTTCGCCCAGGGCACCGACCTCCACCTCAACAAGGGGATGGCCGCCAAGCTCGGCATCACGCTGCCGGAGGCGCTCGTCGCCAAGGCCGCCAAGGTCGTCGACTGACGAAGCGGAGCATCAGCCAAATTCAACGGGGGCGCATGCCGCGGCTGTGGCGTGCGCCCCGATTTGCGAGAAAGCGTTGCGGGGCGACGCCCGGCACGCCACAGTCAGGAGCCCTGCGGGGGCGAGAGGCCGGGGACGGTCCCGGCGCACCGGCGCAGGTTGAACAGGTCGTCGCATGAGTCAAATCGCCCTCGTGGGTGCCGTCGAGCTGGGGCTCGTCTATGCGCTCGTCGCCCTCGGCGTCTATCTTTCCTTCCGGGTCCTCGATTTTCCCGATCTGACGGTCGACGGCTCGTTCCCGCTTGGCGCTGCCGTGGCCGCGACGATGATCGTGTCTGGCTTCGATCCCTGGCTCGCGACCTTCGTCGCTATCGTCGCCGGCGCGCTCGCAGGTTTTGCCACGGCCTTCGTCAGCGTGCGCTTCGGCGTGCTGCACCTGCTCGCGTCGATCCTCACCATGATCGCGCTGTTCTCGGTGAATCTGCGTATCATGGGGCGGCCGAACGTGGCGCTCCTGACGCAGGAGACGGTGCTGACGCCCTTCGTCGGCCTTGGGCTCGACGACCTGTGGGTGCGCCCGCTATTCCTCGCCGTGATCGTTCTCGTTGCGCTCATCGGCCTTGCTTGGTTCCTGCGCAGTGAAACAGGGCTTGCCATGCGCGCCACCGGCGCCAATCCGCGCATGGCGCGCGCCCAGGGGGTGCGCGTCGGTGCACAGGTCATCGCCGGCGTCATGCTGTCGAACGCGCTCGTCAGTCTCGCCGGGGCGCTCTTTGCACAGACAAACGGCTTCGCCGATGTCACGTCCGGCGTCGGCACCATTGTCGTCGGCCTTGCCGCGGTCATCGTGGGCGAAACGGTGATGCCGTCGCGGCGCCTTTGGGTGGCGCTCGTCTCCTGCATCGTCGGCGCGGTCATCTATCGCCTTGCGGTACAGCTTGCGCTCAGCGCCGATTTCCTCGGCCTGCAGGCCTCCGACCTCAATCTCGCGACCGCCCTCCTGGTGCTCGTCGCGCTGGTGCTGCCGAAGCTGCGCGGGCGCGCGCTCGGCCGGACCCTTGGTCGGAGGGCCGGGGCATGATCGCCGTCGAGAATCTCTCCGTCGTCTTCAATGCTGGCACGCCGCTGGAGCGGCGGGCCCTGCGGGGCGTGTCACTGGCCCTTGCCAATGGCGAATTCGTCTGTGTCATCGGCTCGAACGGCGCTGGCAAGTCGACGCTGCTTGGCGCCATTGCCGGCGACGTGTCGGCCGCGGCGGGCCGCATCCTCGTTGCCGGCCGGGACGTGACGCGCCAGCCGGCGGAGGCGCGGGCGCAGCATGTCGCCCGCGTGTTTCAGGATCCGCTCGCCGGCAGCTGCGGCAATCTCTCGATCGCCGAGAACCTTGCGCTCGCCGCGGGCCGCGGCAGCCGGCGCGGCTTCGGCAATGCCCTGCGCCGCGAGCGTGCCGAGATGCTCGTCACGCGCATCAGGGAACTGGCGCTCGGCCTCGAGGACAGGCTTGACCAGCCGATGGGCTCGCTCTCGGGCGGGCAGCGGCAGGCATTGTCGCTCGTCATGGCGACGCTCGCCCCCTCGAGTGTCCTGCTGCTCGACGAGCACACGGCCGCGCTCGACCCGCGCAACGCCGATTTTGTGCTCGACCTCACGCGCATGCTTGCGGAGCGGTTCGCGCTCACCGTGCTCATGGTGACCCATTCCATGCGCCAGGCGCTCGACCTTGGCACGCGCACCATCATGCTGCACGAAGGTCAGATCCTGCTCGACGTCTCCGGCGAGCATCGCAGCAAGCTGTCGGTGGAGGATCTCATCGACGCCTTCCGCAAGGCACGCGGCGAAGAACTGGCTGAGGACCGGCTGCTGACGAGCTGAGTACGATACGCGAGCGGTCCTGATCCCTCCCCTTCAGGGGAGGGTGGATCGGTCCGAAGGACCGAGACGGGTGGGGCCGAGGCCGGGATCGACGCCTTGATGTTGAACGCGTAGCCCCCTCCGTCGCTGCTTCGCAGCGCCACCTCCCCCATGTGGGGGAGGATCGACGCCGCTTGAGCCGCGCATCACCGCTGCGGCGAGACAAGCCGGTCGCAAAATGCTAGCCAGCAGCGATTCATTCGTGCTCAAACGGAGGCGTCATGAGACTGAACGGCAAGACGGCGCTGGTAACGGGCGCCGCATCGGGCTTCGGCAAGGGCATTGCGGCCACCTTCGCGCGTGAGGGCGCGCGCGTCGCCGTGCTCGACCTCGATCTGGCGTCGGCCGAAGCGACTGCGGCCGAGATCGGTGGCGGCGCCATCGGCGTCGCGGCCGACGTGTCGCGGTGGGATCAGGTCGAGGCCGCGGCAAGGACGGTTCTCGCCGCCTTCGGCCGGCTCGACATTCTCGTCAACAATGCCGGCGTCAGCCACCGCAACCAGCCGATGCTCGATGTGAGCGAGGCGGAGTTCGACAAGGTCTTCGCCGTTAACGTCAAGTCCATCTATCTGATGGCGAAGGCCTTCGTGCCGCAATTCCGGGCGCAGGGCGGCGGCGTCATCCTCAATATCGGCTCGACGGCGGGCATCCGGCCGCGGCCCGGCCTTGCGTGGTACAACGCCTCCAAGGGCGCCGTGAATCTCCTGTCGAAGTCGATGGCCGTCGAGCTCGCGCCCGAGGGCATACGTGTCAATGCGCTCGCACCCGTCGCCGGCGAGACGCCGCTGCTCGCCACCTTCATGGGCGAGGACACGCCTGAGAAGCGGGCCGCCTTTCGTGCCTCGATCCCGCTCGGCCGGCTGTCGACGCCGCAGGACATCGCCAATGCGGCGCTGTTCCTGTGCTCGGACGAGGCGTCGATGATCACCGGCTCGGTGCTCGAGGTCGACGGCGGGCGCTGCGTTTGAGGATCAGGCGACCGTGATGGCCGTGGCGCCGGTCGCTTCGGCGAGGCGCCGCGGATCGACGGGGAAGACGGTCGTCGGCGTGCCGGCGGCCGCCCAGACCAGGTCATGGGCGAGGAGATCCGCGTCAATGAAGGTCCGCAGCGTCTCGGCATGGCCAAACGGCGGGATGCCGCCGATGGCATAGCCCGTCAGGGCCCGTACCTTGCCGGCATCCGGCCGGCGCAGCGCCTCGCCGAGAGTTGCGGCCGCCTTTTTCTCGTCGACACGGTTGTTGCCGGCGACGAGGAGAAGGTAGGGCCGACCGGTGTCGGCGCCCTCGAAGACCAGCGACTTGATGATGCGCTCGACGCCCGTGCCGCAGGCCGCCGCAGCTTCTTCCGCCGTGCGCGTCGGCCGGTCATGCACGGCGATGCTGATGGTGAGCCCCAGCCTGCGGGCCGCCTCGGCCACGCGTGCCGAACTCGCCGGCAGTTCCCGCGTCGTCTCGCTCATTCCCGTCGCCTCCTTTGCCCCGTCTCGGCTTTCTGCCGCATTCGCAGCGGCGGGGGGGATGGTCTACCATGGTCGCCGGGCAGCCCGACGCCGCGCATGGACGAGAGATGAACGACCACCCGCCGTCAAGGCAAGAGGAGAAAAGCGACCTCAGAGAGGCCGTGCGCCGGGCACGTCTTGAGGATGCCGAGCGCTCCGACGTCATTGCGGAGCTGAGAAGCAGGGCGTTGGTACGCCTCGAACTCGTCGCGGCGGCACTGGCGCCGGTTCTTGCAGAACTGCCCGAGGACGTCGATCTCTTCGATCACGGCCTCGTCACGGGCGATCAGCCGCGCTTCTATGTCGACGTGCTCGCCTTCGTCGAAGTCGATCGTGACCGGCGCACCTACCGCTTCCTTGTCGATACGCGCCATGGCCGCCAGGTGCTGGCCGCCAGCGAGGATGTCGACACCATCCGGCGGGCGGTGACCGATTATGTGGCGCGGCGCCTCGTCGAACGTGAGAAGGCGCTGGCCGCCGACGGCGAACTTGCGGCAAGGCCCCGGCCGCAGGCGGCCGACGGCCAAGGCGGCAGTCTCCTCTTCGCCTTCGTCATGGGCGCCATCGTGGGGGCGACGCTGTTCTACCTGGCGCTGTGGTGGAAGGTTCTGGGATAGGGGCGAAGCAGGATCAGGGCTCCTGGCGGATGACGCCGTGCCAGCCGAGGCCGGCATAGGTCTCGTAACCGGGGGTCTTGTGGAAGGCGACCATGGCCCCGTCCGGCTCCTTGTAGAAGCCCGATTCCCGATCACCTGTGGCGAGGTTGAAGCGCTCGCTCAACACGCCCTTGCCGTCGCTGGCGGCGATCACCCTGTTGTGTGCATCGAGCAGCAGGACGCGCGAGCGCTGGCGCTCCGCGGGGCGCAGGCGCACGCCCTCGACGACGGTGCGCGCCTGGGGTTCCCAGTCGAAATGGATGGCGAGGAGGCCGAGCGGCCGGCCCTTTGCAGCGCCGCCCTCGCGCACGCTCGCCGCATAGGTCGCGGTGCGGGCGCCGCCGAGCAGCGGCTCGACAGCGATGTCGCCGGCATAATAGTCGTTGCCGCTGGCGAGCGCCTTGCCGCGGACAAACCAGTCGCGGTCGCGCACCTCACGTCCGGCGACGGCGAAACGATCCGGCCGGCCGGAGGCGAGGATGCGTCCGTCGAGGTCGCAGAGCCACAGGTCGAGATAGACGGTGTAGGCCGAGAGGATCACGCCCATGCGCTTGCCGGCGTGGCGGCAGCCCGCATCGGTCGGCTGCCCGGCGGCATCGACGATGGCGGAATCGGTCGCCCACCAGCGCACGTCGCAGGTGCGCTCATAGAGATTGCGGTCGATGATCTCGATGGCGTTGAGGGCGAGATCGACGAGGCGCTGGCCCTGAGCCTCGCCAGCCATCAGCCGCGTGAGCTGCTCGAGGACAGCGATCTCGCCAGCAAGTTCCCGTTCGAGCGAGCTTGCGATGCCTTCGACCTGCGAGGAGGTGCCGCGCACCTCCTGCGCCACCACGGAGAAACCGCGTCCGGCATCACCCGCCCGGGCGCTCTCGACGAGCGCGTTGAGGGCAAGGATGCGCAAGCGTTGCGTCACGGAGCGGATCTGCCCCACCTTCGCGTTGGTAAGGTCGCGCGCGGTTGCCGTGCGCGTCGCGATGTCGCTGAGACGGACGAAGCTCTCGCCGTTGACTTCCGCCATGACGTGTTCCCGTTGTCCGACGACAGGCCGGCCCGCCGGATGGCGCGCTGGACATTTCGAAAGCGTGACGCGACTGGAAAACGAACGAAATCTAGATCGCCGCGCTTGTGCAGGGCTGTCGGCGCGAGGCTGCTCGTCAGACCGGCGTGAAGTCGAGGCTGCCGATTTCCGCGATGGCACCTTCGCGCGTCAGGCCGCGGGTCACGCCGGTGATGCGCGAACGGGCGCCGTCCGGCTCGATGCTGAGAAGGTGGTATCCGGCACGGTGCGTCCACGTGCCCTTGATCGCCGAGCAGGATGGCACGCCGAGGATGGGCACTGGCCCGTGCTTGCCGGGGATGTGAGTGAGGGACGTGCGGTGATTGTGGCCGTGCAGCACGAGTTCCGCGCCCACCCGGGCGATAACCTTCTCGAAGGCGCCGGCGTCGGTGAGGCTGCGACCGACGGCGGTGCCGCTGCGCAGGGGCGGGTGGTGCAGCATGACGACGCGGCACAGGCCCTCACGGTCGAGTTCGTTCATCATCGCCTCGAAGGCGGCCAATTGCGGCTTGCCCAGCGTGCCGCTGGCGACGAAAGGCATGGTCGGCACGGCCGACGACAGGCCCACGAAGGCGATGCCGTCGCGACGGCGCAGATAGGGGAAGGCGCTGGAGGAGGCGCCGTCGCTCGCCATCCACGGCCACAGGGCATTGGCCAGCGGCTTCAGCGAGCCGCGCACATAGGCATCGTGATTGCCGGGGACGAAGGAGACGAAATCCGGCGCGCCGAGACGTTCGAGGAAAGCGCGCGCGATGGGGAATTCCGAGGCGAGGCCGATGTTGGCGATGTCGCCGGTGAAGGCGATGTGGTCCGGCCGGTGCGCCCGCATGTCCTCGATCAGCCGCTCCAGCACCGTCATGTCATGCGCGACCTTGCGGCCACGGCGCCAGTTGACGTAGCCCGTCATGCGCTTGCCGACGAGCTCGCGCAGCCTGGGTTGTGGAATGGGGCCGATATGCGGATCGGACAGGTGGGCGATGAGATACATTGGCATTCCAGGTGGATTGCCAAGGCATCGCCGCTCAGAGCCCGCGCGTCAAGCCGCAGGGGCCGACAAAGCGTGGTTGTGACCCGCCGTCAGTGCTGCGCGTCGGGAATGAGGGTCGAGATGAGCTGGGGATCGTCGAGTTCGACCGCAGGCTGCCAAGCATAACCGTGGAGCCGGGAGAGCCGCGCGAGAATGAAGGTGAGAAGCATCTGTCCTGTCCTTGCCGTATGGCTTCCTGTCTCATATGGCGATTCTCTTTCGTGTCTGCACGTCATATCGTCGGGCAAAGCAGCAACAGAGATATGCGTCGGACGCATGAGGATAGCGGGCGGCGTTAACGAGTTGTTCAGGAGATCCTTCCGATGGGCGGCATCGCGCTTCCGCGGCGGATGAACGGGCTGGAGCCCGTGACCCGACGCATGATGCACACCTGGTGGCGCTTCTCGCGGCCGATGACACTCGGCGTACGGGCCGCCGTCATCGACCACGACGAGCGCGTCTTTCTCGTGCGCCACAGCTACACGCCCGGCTGGCACCTGCCCGGCGGCGGGGTGGAGGCCGGCGAGAGCATGCTCGAAGCGCTTTGCCGCGAGCTTGCGGAGGAGGGCAACATCGTGCCGAGCGGCGAAATCGTGCTGCACGGCATCTTCTTCAACCGCAAGGTGTCGCGGCGCGACCACGTCGCCATCTACGTCGTGCGCGAGTTTGTGGCCGGCCCGCGCCCGCCCGACAAGGAAATCGTGGAGACGGGCTTCTTTCCGGTTGCAGCGCTGCCCGAGGGCGTCACGCCTGGCACGCGAGCCCGTATCGTCGAGATCGTCGAGGAACGGCCGCCGTCCGCCGACTGGTGAGGCTCAGCCGGCCCCGAACTGCTCGCGGCCATGCGGTGCATCGAGGTCGAGCGCCGGGCCGCGCGGCACAATGCCCGCCGGGTTGATGGTCTTGTGGCTCTCGTAATAGTGCCGCTTGATGTGCTCCATGTTCACCGTCCCGGCGACGCCAGGCACCTGGTAGAGATCGCGCAGATAGGGGCCGAGGTTGGGATAGTCGGCGATGCGGCGCAGGTTGCACTTGAAATGGCCGACATAGACGGCATCGAAGCGCACCAGCGTCGTGAACAGCCGCCAATCCGCCTCCGTCAGACGGTCGCCGAGGAGATAGCGGCTCCTCGCCAACCGGGTGTCGAGTTCGTCGAGCGCGCCGAAGAGGGTGTCGAAGGCCTCGTCATAGGCCTCCTGCGTTGTGGCGAAGCCGGCCTTGTACACCCCGTTGTTGACAGCGTGATAGACGCGCTCGTTGACGCGGTCGATCTCCTTCCGCAGCGGCTCGGGATAATAGTCGTCCGCAACGTCGGTGAAGGCCGCGAAGGCCGCGTTGAACATGCGGATGATCTCGCTCGATTCGTTGTTGACGATCGTTCCGCGCTGCTTGTCCCACAGCACCGGCACGGTAACGCGGCCGCTGTAGTGCGGGTCGGCCTTCAGATAGACCTCGTAGAGGCGCCTTGCGCCATTGACGGTGTCCGGCACCGTGCCCGGGCTGTCGCCGAAGACCCAGCCTTCCGAACCCATGTAGGGATCGACGACCGAGACGGAGATGACGTCCTCGAGCTTCTTCAGCTTGCGGAAGATGAGCGTGCGGTGCGCCCACGGGCAGGCGAGCGAGACATAGAGGTGGTAGCGCCCGGCCTCGGCCCTGAAGCCGCCTTCGCCGCTCGGCCCCGGCGCGCCGTCCGGCGTCACCCAGTTGCGGAAGGCCGAATCCTTGCGCACGAAGCGCCCGCCGGTGCTCTTCGTGTCGTACCATTCGTCGTGCCACACCCCATCGACGAGCAGACCCATGACGTCTTCCTTTCGCGTGTCCTTCGCTTCCACCATGACATAGGCGGCACCGGGCGGGAGGGGCAGGCGTGCAAGACCGGTCTTGCACGGATGGGAAGAAGCAGGGCGGCCCTACCAAGGCCATGGACGGTGCGGCGAGGTCTGTGGTAGAGCGGCAATCCTCACGAGAGCGGATGGCGACGTGCGCATCTTTGCTGCCCAGCGACGACGATAACGGCACGGCCGCGCAAAGCGGCCGCAGCATCATGCGCGCCGCCGCTCCCCCCGGGAGCGGCTTCGATGGAAACATCCTTCCGCAAGACCCGTCATGACCGATCTCAAGCTCACCATCCGGCGTGAGTTGCCCGCCGATGCCGAGGCCGTGGAAAAGCTGCACGAGCGCGCCTTCGGGCCCGGGCGCTTCTCCCGCACCGCCTTCCGCCTGCGCGAGGGCGTGCCCCCGCTCGCGGACCTCTCCTTCACCGCCCTCGTCGGTACGCTCATCGTCGGCTCCGTGCGCGTCTCGCCGGTGATGGCGGGCGAGGAGCCGGCGCTCGTGCTCGGCCCGCTCACGGTCGATCCCGCCTTCGAGAACCGCGGCATCGGCGCGGCGCTGATGAACGCCTCGCTCGACGCGGCCCGCAAGGCCGGCCACAGCCTCGTCCTCCTCGTCGGGGATGCGCCCTATTATGCGCGCTTCGGCTTCGCGCCCGTGCCCCCGGGGCAGTTCACGCTGCCGGGGCCGGTCGATCCGCGCCGCTTCCTCGCCTGCCCGCTGCAGGACGGGGTGATGGAGCGTGCGCGGGGGCCTGTCACCGCGCTGCGTCCGGCTCGCTGAGGCCGCGCCGCCGGCCCTCGACGAGCCAGACGACGAGCACGGCGCCGAGCAGGAGTGCAAGGCCAAGGAAGCCGTAGCCGAGCGGCATCACCGAGACGCCGCGCACCACGGCGCTGCCGCTGGCCCGAAGACCGATCCAGTCGCCGCCCGAGAAGCGCGAACCGCTCGAGACCAGTGTCAGGCGCGGCAGGTCGACGGCGTCCGTCATGCCGGAGGCGATGCGGCGCACGGAGCCGCGCGTCGCCTCCGCCAGCGGGCGCAAACGCTCCGTGTCGCTGAAGACGTCAGTCAACTCGCGCGGGTTCTCCGGCCCCACATTGACGAAGGCCGCGAGGTCGCCGCTCGTCAGGCGATAGAGGCCGTGCTGTTCCGCGGGTGTGACGGCGTTGAACAGGCCCGGCTCGCCGCCGGAGAGCGTGACCTCGCGCGTTGTGCCGTCCGGGCTCGTCACGACAACCGGGCCGGGCGCGTCCGACATGGTCTGGCGCTCGATGAGGATCTCGCCGCCGCGGGCGTTGGCCCTGAGCGCCTCCTCCTCGAGAGCAGGCTCCTTCATCAGCCAGTGGGCGAGGCGGCGCAGCAGGTCGAGATGCGGGCCGCCGTTGCGGTAGCCGCGCGCCCACAGCCAGGCGTGGTCCGACAGCAGCATGCCGACGCGGCCCTCGCCTTCGCGCAATAGCACGAGGAGTGGGCGCTCCTCCGAGCCGGACAGCAGCACTGAGCCCGTGTCGACATGGGCGCCAACGAGGCGCAGCCATTCGCCCCAGGAAGGCGGGGTGGTCTCGCTGCCGGGCAGGGCGCGCGTGACGGGATGGCGATGGCCCGTTTCCGTCACCTCGGCCTTGTAGGGCGCCTCCAGAACCCGCCCGTCGGGCGCCGCGGGCAGGACCGGGCCGAGCGCGGTGCGGGCGATGCTGCCGGCGGTGGCAAACTCTGGCCCCGCGGCAACGAGTAGCGCGCCGCCCTCGCGCACATAGCGGGCGATGTTGTCGTAATAGATGTTGGGCAGGATGCTCTGGTTGGCGTAGCGGTCGAAGATGATCAGGTCGAACTCGCTGATCTTCTGCTGGAAGAGCTCGCGCGTCGGGAAGGCGATAAGCGACAGTTCGTTGATCGGCGTGCCGTCCTGCTTCTCCGGCGGACGCAGGATGGTGAAGTGGACGAGATCGACATTGGCGTCCGACTTCAGGAGGTTGCGCCAGGTGCGCTCGCCCGCGTGCGGCTCGCCCGAGATCAGCAGCACGCGCAGCTTCTCGCGGATGCCCTCGATGGTAAGGACGGCGCGGTTGTTGGCGTTGGTCAGTTCACCGTCGAGGCCGTCGACCTCGAGCTCGACGACGTTCGGTCCGCCGTGGTCGATGGTGATCGGCAAGGCGAAGGGGCGGCCGGTCGCGACGGTGAGCGTGCGCAAGAGCTGGCCGTCGCGGCGCACGGTGAGCGTCGCATCGCCCGTGCCGCCGCGCTCCTCGACCATGAGGCGGATGGTCTGGTCCTTGCCGACGAGGCCGAAGCGCGGCGCCTCGAGGAGGGCGATGCGCCGATCGCGTTCGCCTTCATGGCCGGTGACGAGGGCGTGCAGCGGCGCATTGAAGCCGAGGAGGGCGGTCGAGCCCGGGATGTCATGCACCACGCCGTCGGTAACGAGGAGGGCGCCGGCGACGCGCTCGCTCGGCACGTCGGCGAGCAGGTCGGAGAGGGCGGAGAAGAGACGGGTTCCGTCGCCGCCGCCGGCATTGTCGGTCACCGTGGCAAAACGCGCCTCGATCTGCCGGTCCATGGCGCCGAGGCGGTTCCGCAACTCCTCCACCGCGGCGTTTGTTTGCGTGGCGCGGGGGCCCAGCGTCTGCGAGGTGGAACGATCTATGACGACGGCGACGATGTCCTTCATCGGCTCGCGCTCCTCGCGCACGAGCGAGGGATTGGCAAGGGCGATGACGAGGCAGGCGAGCGCGAGGGTGCGCACGATGCCGGTGACGCCGCGGGTCAGGATGGAGACGAGGGCCGCCACCGCCGCGAGCACGGCGACGGCCGCGAGCACGAGGGTCGGAACCAGCGGGGTGAAGGAGAGGCTCAGCATGCCGTGACCCTATTGCCCCAGCCGCTCGAGCAGCGCCGGGACATGCACCTGGTCGGCCTTGTAGTTGCCGGTCAGCGCATACATCGTGATGTTGATGCCGACGCGATAGGCGATCTCGCGCTGGCGCGGATCGGGGCCGACGACGGGAAAGAGCGGCTCGCCCCGGCCGCCGACGGCCCAGGCCGCGGCCAGGTCGTTGCTGGTGATGATGAGCGGGCTCACGCCGTCGCCGGCGCGTGCCGGGCGGCGGCTCGCCTCGTCCTCCGGCGGCAGCGCCTCCACCCAGGTCTCGCCCGTGGCATAGCGGCCCGGGAAATAGTCGAGGATGTAGAAAGCCCGGCTCAACACATGGTCGCGCGGCACCGGCTCGAGCTCGGGAATGTCGAGCGTCGCGAGCATGCGGCGCAGCTGCTGCCCCTCCGGCGTCACCGCGCCGTCGAAGCGCAGCGCCATGGCGTCGCGGGTGTCGAAGATGACCGTGCCGCCACCCTTCATGTAGGCGTCGAGCCGGCGCAAGGCCGCCGGCGAGGGCAGCGCATTGCCAGCCACCACGGGCCAGTAGAGCAGGGGATAGAAGGCGAGTTCGTCGCGCTCCACGTCGACGCCCACGGGCTCGCCCGGCTCCAGCGCGGTGCGCATGACGAGGGCGCGCGTCAGGCCGTCGAGCCCGGCGCGGCTCGTGCCGTCGATGTCGGGATTGCCGGTGACGACGTAGGCGAGGCGGGTGATCGCCGCGCGCTCCACCTCTTCGGCCGAGATTGGCGGCAGCTCGCGTGCGGTCTCCTGCGGCGCTTCTCCCGTCGCCCCCTGGGCGCGCACCTGTCCGGCCGGCAGGGCAATGGCGGCGAGGGTGGCGAGGGCAAGGATCGCCGCGGTGGCGCCGCGCGGCCTCGGGCGCCGGCGCAAGCCGCCGAGTCCCCCGAGATGCCCCCCGAGGAGGAGCGAGGCGATGGTGTCGGCGATGAGGAGGAGGGCCGCGATGAGGAGAAGAAACGGCCTCAGGTCGACGGTCGCGGCCCGCGCGATGGGAACGAGGCTGCCGGCGAACGGGCCGTAGTCGAGCGCCATCGGCCGGTCGTCCGGCAACAGCGTGTTGAGCGCGATGCTCGCCTCGCTCGGCCCGTAGAAGCCGGGCGGGTGGTCGAGCGTGGCGCGGCCGGTGTGGTTGCGGGGGATGGGCTTGGCCGTCGCCGGCGGCGAGCGCCAGATGCCGAAGCCGTCGAGCGTGCGCTGGGGCGCGGCCATGTCGGCGCCGTTCTTCCCTTCGCCGGCGTTGGCCGCGACGCTCCGGCCGGCGAGCGCGATCGTGCGCCGCATCATGTCGACGAAGACTCCGGAGAGCGGCAGGCTCGACCAGCCCGGATCGGCAGTGACGTGGAAGAGAACGATCAGCCCCTCGCCCCGCTTGGCGGCGGTAACGACCGGCGTGCCGTCTGCCAGCGCCGCCCAGGTGCGGCGCGAGAGCTCGCCGTCCGGCTCGGCCAGGATCTGGCGCGAGACGGTGATCTCGTCAGGGACCGGCAGACCAGCGAAGGGGCTCGTCTCCGGGAAAGGGGCGAAGGTCTTCGGAGCATCCCAGGAGAGCGAGCCGCCGAGGCTGCGCCCGCCGCGCCTGAGGCGCACCGGCACCAGTTCGTCGTTGCCGGCGGCGAGGCGCGTACCGGCGAAGCGGATGAGCAGGCCGCCCTCCTCGACGAAGCGGGCGAGCTTCGTTTCCGTCTCGCTGTCGAGCGAGCCGACATCCGCGAGCACGAGGACGTTGACGCCCTGGTCGACGAGGTCGCCGACGGGATCGGGGATGCCGCGCCGCGCCTCACGCAGCTCGGCGTAGGGGGCGAGCGCCCGCGACACATAGTAGGTCGGCGACAGGAGCGGCTGAGCCGTGTCGACCGTGCCGCCGGAGACGAGGCCGACCCGCCGGCGCTTGCCGCTCTCGTCGATGAGGCCGACGGCGCCGGCGGAAGTCTCGCCCGCGATCTCGAGCCGCGCCACGGCATTGTCGAGCTCGACCGGCAGGTCGAAGCGCGCCGTCGTCTCGCTGGCGCCGGCGGAGAAGCTGAAGGGCATCTCGGCGAGGAGCAGGCCCTTGGTGTCGAGGGCGCGCAGCGTGCCGGTGTCGCGGCCGTTCGGGTCTGCGCGTACCAGCCGCACCTCGATGCCGCTCGGGCCGTTGTGGGCATCGGCGATCATGAGCGGCTCGGCCACAGGATTGCGATAGATGGTAACGGCGCCCGTGCGCCCCGCGAACGCCTCGCCGAGGCTGTCCGCGAAGCCGTCTGCGCCGAAGGCGATGCCGTCGCTGATCCAGGCGATCTCGGCCTCACCATGCTGCGAGAGGAAGGCGCCGAGCGTGGCAAGATGGCTCGCGCGGTCGGGCACGTGCGGCTGAGGCGCGAGGGCGCGCAGCCGGTCCATGGCGGCGCCGGGGGCCAGAGCCTCGACGGTGTCCGGCCGGTCGGCGAGGCCAACGATGGCTACGGGCCGGTTCTGGCGCTCGGCCGACATGATGCGCTCTTCGGCGAGCGCCGTGCGCTCGTCCCAGTCGCGCGCGGCGGCGAAGCCGTTGTCGATGGCAATGACGAGTGGGCCTGGGGCGGATACGCCGCCGGTGATCGGGTTCCAAACAGGCCCGGCGACGGCGAGAATGAGGGCCGCGGCGAGCGCCAGGCGCAGGGCGAGCAGCCACCAGGGCGTGCGTGCCGGCGTCTCGCGCCGGGGCATGAGGTCGGCGATGACGCGCAGCGGCGGGAAGGGGATGCGGCGTGGCTGCGGCGGCGTGATGCGCAAGATGAGCCAGATCGCCGGCAAGGCGGCGAGGGCGATGAGAACGAGGGGAGCTCCGAAGCCGAGGCCAGCGAACATGTCAGCCTCCCCGTGCCCCGATGAGGCCGCTGCGGCCGCCGCGCGCGGCCGAGAGCTGCGTCAGGACGCGCAGCGCCGCCTCGCTCGCCGGGCGATCGGTGTGATGGAGCGTCAGCGTCCAGCCGCGACGCTTGAGCGCCGCGCCGATGGCGTCGCGGTGGATGGCGATGCGTCGGCGATAGTCCTCGCCCCACAGGACGGCATCGCCGATGCGCAGGCGCAGGCCCGCCTCAGGATCTTCCAGCTCCGCCTGGCCCGTGAACGGGAAGGTCTCCTCGACGGGATCGATGATCATGATCGCATGGCCCCGGGCGCCGCGGGCGGCAAGCTGGCCCACAACGGCATCGAAGGCGGGCGGTTCCACGAGAAAGTCGCTGACGAGCACGGCCTCGCTCAGCGGCGGCAGCGCCTCGGCAGCCGGCAGGTCGGCGTTGTGCCCGGCGGCGTCCTTGGCGATGAGCTCCACGAAACGCTCGACGATGTTGCGGCTGGCGCGCGGCGGCACCAGGCCCATGAGGCCGACACGCTCGCCGGCATCGACGAGGGTTTCCGACAAGGCGAGGGTGAGGACGAGGGCGCGCTCCACCTTCGACTGCGCGGCGAGGGAGGAGACGAAGCCCATGGAGGCCGAACGGTCGGCCCAAAGATAAATACTGTGCGCCGCTTCCCATTCGCGCTCGCGCACGTAGAGGCGCCCGTCACGCGCCGAGCGCCGCCAGTCGACGCGCGTCGCCGATTCGCCCGACATGAAGGGACGGAACTGCCAGAAGCTCTCGCCCGGGCCGGCACGCCGGCGTCCATGGATGCCGTGGCTGACGGAGGCGGCAACGCGCCTTGCTTCCAGCACGATATGCGGCAACCGGGCCGTCAGTTCCTGAGCCGCCAGGGCGTGCGGAATACCAGGGGAGCGCTCGGCCTCGGAAAGGGTTTGAACGCGGGCCATGGACGCTCCTAGCCGAGCCGCTCCACGAGGCGAGCGATGACGTCGGGCATGGTGCGGCCGTCCGCGCGCGCCGCGAAGGTCAGCGCCATGCGGTGCTTCAGCACCGGTTCGGCGAGGGCCGCCACGTCGTCGAGCGAGGGCGCGAGGCGCCCCTCGATGAGGGCCCGGGCACGCACGGCAAGTGCCAGTGCCTGGCTGGCGCGGGGGCCGGGGCCCCAAGACAGGTCTCGCGTCAATTCCTCCGGCCCCTCGCCGGGACGGCCCGAGCGCACCAGCGAGACGATGGCCTCCAGCACGCTCTCACCCATCGGCAGGCGGCGCACGAGACGCTGGATGCCCATGAGCGTTTCCGCGTTCATGGCAGCTGACGGGCGATGCTCCTCAAGACCTGTCGTCTCAAGGACGATGCGGCGCTCCGCATCGCGGTCGGGATAGCCGATGTCGATTTCGAGAAGGAAGCGGTCGAGCTGCGCCTCGGGCAGCGGATAGGTACCCTCCTGCTCGATAGGGTTCTGGGTTGCGAGTACGTGGAATGGGCGCGGCAGGTCGTAGCGCACACCGGCCACCGTCACGTGATACTCCTGCATGGCCTGCAGGAGAGCGGACTGGGTGCGCGGGCTGGCGCGGTTGATCTCGTCCGCCATCAACAGCTGGGCGAAAATCGGCCCCTTGATGAAGCGGAAGCTGCGTTGCCGATCGGCGCTCTCGTCGAGGATCTCGGTGCCGAGAATGTCCGAGGGCATCAGGTCGGGCGTGAACTGGATGCGCTGGCCGTCGAGACCGAGCACCGTGCCCATCGCCTCGACGAGCTTGGTCTTGGCGAGGCCGGGCACGCCCACGAGCAGGCCGTGCCCGCCGGCGAGCACCGTGACGAGGGCGAGCTCGACGACGTGCGCCTGGCCGAAGATGACGGAGCCGATGGCACTGCGCGCTCTGGCCACATGGTCGAGCGCCGCCTCGGCCGCCTTGATGACGGCATCGTCGATGGTCGTCGGCGTCTGGGCCACAGCGGTACGGTCAGTGCCGCTCGTCATCGGCAACTCTCCTTCTGTGCCCCCGTCGGAGCAGTCTGCATCGGTGATCATGTCTTATTCAAGCCGCTTGAGGCCGGACACCTTCGGTTCCCCAGCGTGCCCATTCTTGCGATAGTGGTGCCGGGACCCAGATTACAAGCGGCGCGCGCCGAAATCGGCTGCCAAGGTTGCGAGGACACAAACACGTGAGCGGCGAGCAGGGCAAAAAGCGCGGAACGGCGGGCGTCGGGACCCATGCCACGCCCGAGAGCCTCCCATCTGGCCTCGCCGCACTCTTCGCCTCCGCCGGCCCGGCGGCGAAGGCGCGGCCGGTGGAGAAGTGGAACCCGCCGCATTGCGGCATGATCGACATGCGAATCACGGCCGACGGCTCCTGGCACTACCGCGGCTCGCCCATCGGCCGGCCGGCGCTCGTGAAGCTGTTCGCCTCCATCCTGCGGCGCGACCCGGAGGGTTACGTGCTGGTGACGCCGGTGGAGCGTGTCGGCATCACGGTCGAGGACGTGCCCTTTATAGCCGTCGAGATGGCGGCGAGCGAGGCCGCGGGCGGGCGCGTGCTCACCTTCCGCACCAATGTCGACGACATCGTGCAGGCGGGGCCGAACCATCCCCTGCGGTTCGAGACGGATGCGAAAGGCGGGATGAAGCCTTATGTCCATATACGCGGCGGCCTGTGGGCGCGGCTGACGCGCGCCCTGGCGCTCGGCCTCGCCGATCTCGTCGAGGTGCGCCCGGATGCCGCGGGCGGACAGATCATGGGCGTCGCCTCGGCCGGTGCCTTCTTCGCCATCGCGGCCGCAGGCGATGGAGAGGACGGCGGGACGTGACGGCGACGATCGACAAGGCTCGCGTGGACCGAGAGACATTGGTGGATCAAGAGACATTCGTGGACGAAGAGACGTTTCTCGACCGGGCGCGCCGGTGCCTCTATCCGCAGCCGCACGGGGCCGTCGGGGCGGTGCGTCTGCGTGGCGACCACGACCTTGCCGGCGTCCGTCCTGACGTTGCCGCCGATATCGCCCGGCCGGCGGCGGTACTGGTGCCCATCGTCACCCGTTCCACCGGCGTCAACCTGCTCCTGACCCAGCGGGCGGCGCACCTGCGCCAGCACTCAGCGCAGATCGCCTTTCCCGGCGGCAAGATGGACCCGGAGGACGCGACGCCGCTGACGACGGCTCTGCGCGAGGCGCAGGAGGAGATCGGTCTCGACCGGGACCATGTGCGCCCGCTCGGCTATCTCGACGAATATCTGTCCGCGACCGGCTATCGCATCGTGCCTGTGGTCGGCCACGTGACGCCCGGCTTCACCCTCACCGTCAACCGGGAGGAGGTGGATGAGGCCTTCGAGGTGCCGCTCGACTTCCTCATGGATGCGGCCAACCACCAGCGCCATTCGCGCGAGTGGCGCGGCACGTTGCGCCACTACTACGCCATGCCCTTCGGCGAGCGCTACATCTGGGGCGTGACGGCCGGCATCATCCGCAACCTCTACGAGAGGCTCTACGGTCCATGACGCGGGCGATCCTCCAGCAACTGGTCCTCTTCTTCGTTCCCTTCCTCCTGTTCGGGGTCTATCTGCTGCTGCGCAGGCGCAATCCCTTCACCCGGCACGAGTGGGACGGGCATGTGCCGTGGCTCGTCATCGCCGGGCTGCTGCTGGCGATCGGTGCCTTCGTCTATCTCGGCATCACGGCCGAGCGGCACTCGGGCGCCTATGTGCCGACGCATCTGGAAAACGGCCGCCTCGTGCCGGGACAGTTCCAATGACCATCGACCGGGCGGCCGTCGCCTCGCTCGTCGCGCGGCCCGCGCTGCAGCGGCTGCTCGCCGTGCTCGACGGTGGCGGCGAAACGACCTGGATCGTCGGCGGCGCCGTGCGCGACGTGCTCATCGGCCGCCCCGTCAGCGACGTCGATTGCGCGACGACCGCGACACCCGAGGAGACCATGCGCCGCGCGGCAGAGGCGGGATTCCGCGTGGTGCCGACGGGCATCGACCACGGCACCGTAACCGTCATCGTCGAGGGCACGCCCTTCGAGGTGACGAGCCTGCGCGAGGACGTCGAGACCGATGGGCGGCGGGCGAAGGTCGCCTTCGGCCGCGACTTCGCGGCCGATGCGCGCCGGCGCGACTTCACGATGAACGCGCTCTATGCGGATCGCACGGGGCAGGTGCACGACTTCGTCGGCGGGCTCGCGGACCTTGCGGCGCGGCACGTGCGCTTCATCGGCGATCCCGGCCAGCGCATCGCCGAGGACTATCTGCGCATTCTGCGCTTCTTCCGCTTCCATGCGGCCTACGGGTCGGGCGATATCGATGCGGCCGGCTTCACGGCGGCGGTCAGGGCGCGGGCCGGGCTCGACCTTCTGTCGCACGAGCGGCTGCGGACGGAGATCGCCAAGCTGCTCGGCGCCGCCCGGGCGCTCGAGACCTGCCGCATCATGATCGATGCCGGCCTCCTGCAGCGCATCTTCGCCGGCGTGACGCACGACATGCGCCTTGCGCGACTCATCGCCTGGGAGGCCGCCTGCGGCCGCAGGCCGGATCCGGTGCTGCGGCTCGCCGCGCTCGGCACCGACATCCCGGAGGATGCGGCCCGCCTGCGCGACCGGCTGCGGCTGTCCAATGCCGAGACGCGGCGCATCCACGCCTTCGCGGCGCTTGTCGAACGCCTCAACGGCACCGCCGGCCCCTGGAGCCTGCGCGATCTCAGGGCGCTCGCCCTGTCCTTCGCGCCCGAGATCGTCGCCGCCGCCTTCGCGGCGTCCGCGCCGCAGGCGGACATCGACGCCCGCGGGCGCAACTTCCTCGCCGCCGTGGCGCGCGGCGAGGCAATCGCGCCGGTCTTCCCCCTGTCGGGCGAAGAGGTCGTCGCCGCCGGCGTGCCGAAGGGGCCGCGGGTCGGCGCCGTGCTTGCGGCGGCGCGAGAGCGCTGGCTCGACGAGGACTGTCCGGCAGACGCGGCAGCGCTAAAGCGCATCCTGCAACAGGCGGTTGCCGCCGGGCGAGCCGGCTGACCGTTTCCTCGCCCGCATTCCTGCTCTAGCATGGACCCGCTGGCATCACTTGCCGGCATCGCTTGCCGGCGCTCTCTGAGAGGGATCGCGATGGCACGGGCAGGGCGGGGACCGGCGGATGTGGCCGAGCGCCTGGCGCAACGGCGCGACAAGGCGCAGTCCGGCCGCGCGGGCGACGACACCGGCGCCACCTGGCGGCGCGAGACCTTCGTGCTGGAGCGCGAGGCCGCCCGGGCCAAGGCGCGCGAATGGTTCCGGCGTTTCCCGAAGGCGGCCTACATGACCGAGGTCGAGAGCTGGCGCGACCTCGGCGACGGCCGCATCGAATTCACCATGCGTAGGCTGCCGAGCGCGGATTGAGGGGGGTGTGGCATTGCCCGAGCTAAACCACGCGGGCACGCGACGATGACCGGTTGCGCCCAGTGCTGGCAGCTTGCAGCTGCATTGCCCATCGGGAGCTTGCTATCTAGCGGTTCGCGCAAAACGCCAGCCCGCGTGCGCGACAGGCGTGATGATGGCCGGCTCCGGACGTCGGGCGGGCCGGCCGCTTACCGGTCAGGGCCAGCGCACCGTCGGCGGCATCGAGGACAGAATGGAGGCGACGTTGCCGCCGGTCTTCAGGCCGAAGATGGTGCCGCGGTCGTAGAGCAGGTTGAACTCGACATAGCGGCCGCGGCGCACCTGCTGCTCGTGCCGGTCCTCGTCGGTCCAGGGCGTCGCCCAGTTGGCGCGCACGATGCGGCCGTAGACCTCGCGAAACGCTTCGCCCACGGCGCGGGTGAAGGCGAGGTCCGCGTCCGGGTCTCCCGACCAGTGATAGTCGTAGAAGATGCCGCCGATGCCGCGCGGCTCGTTGCGGTGCTTGAGGAAGAAGTACTCGTCGCACCAGGCTTTGTATTTCTCGTAGGGCGCGACGGCGGCATGGGCCGCGCAGGCGCCGCACATGGCGGTGTGGAAGGCCACGGCGTCCCTATCCTTCTGCTCGCGCCGGCGCTCCAGCACCGGCGTCAGGTCCGCCCCGCCGCCGAACCACGGTTTCGTGGTGACGACGAAGCGCGTGTTCATGTGCACCGTCGGCACGTTCGGGTTCCAGGGGTGGGCGATGAGCGAGATGCCGGTGGCGAAGAAGCGCGGGTCCTCGGCCGAGCCGGGGATCTGGCCGCGGAACTCGGGCGCGAACTCGCCGAAGACCGTCGAGACGTGCACGCCGACCTTCTCGAAGATGCGGCCGCGCATCATCGCCATGGTGCCGCCGCCGCCCGGCGCGCCGCTATGGTCGGTGCGCTGCCAGGGCGTGCGCTCGAAGCGCCCCGGCCCGCCCGCCTCGGGGAAGAACGGGCCCGGCGCCTCGTCCTCGATCGTCTCGAAATCGGCGCAGATGGCGTCGCGCAGCGCCGCGAACCAGGTGCCGGCCTCGTCCTTGAGGCGCGCGATCAGGGCGGGATCGATGGGCTGGGCGTCGGTCATGGCTTGTCCTTCCTCGGCTCCTGGTGGCGTGCTGCGGCATGCGGCTGGGGACCGTTCAACTGCCCGCCGGTGTAGAAGCCTCCCCGCCGCCGGGAAAGGCGTCCAACTGGCGCAGGGCCTCGCCGAGGATCATCGCGGCCGTGACGGCGACATTGAGCGAGCGCAGGCCGGGCCGCATGGGCACGAGGATGCGCGCATCGGCGGCGTCGTGCACCTCCTCCGGCACGCCGGCCGATTCTCGCCCCATCAGGACGACGTCGCCGGGCGCGAAGGAGAAGGCGTGATAGGGCAAAGCCGCGCGTGTGGTGGCGAGCACGAGGCGGCGGCCCGAGCTCGCGCGATCGGCCGCGAAGGCGCGCCAGCTCGCGTGCCGGACGATCTCGACCGCATCGAGATAATCCATGCCCGCCCGGCGGAACGCCCTGTCGGACACAGGAAAGCCCGCCGGCTCGATGATGTCGACGGCGACGCCGAGGCAGGCGCAGAGCCGGACCATGGTGCCGGTGTTCTGCGGAATGTCGGGCTGGTAGAGGGCAAGGCGCAGCGGGTGCATGGGGGCGTCAGGTTCGAGGGCATGAGGCCGGATGGCCGGGCAATGCACGTAGCGCACGGCTTTGTCTGCCGAAAGTATGGACATGGTTCTGGAACCATGCCAAACAGCCGCCGCGCGGCGACTCCCGGTCGCATTGCGGGGCTGTCGCGTCCGTGCTTTGAAGTCGGCGCGCCGCCATGACCGACGGTTTCGGCTGGACCCCGCAGGATGCGGGAGCGGAAGGGAACCGTCGCGGTGGCGAAACGTCGAGCCAGGATTGTGAGACTGGGGAGCCAACGTGGCTGAGACCGCTACCGCCGAACCGACCCGGCGAGACTTTCTCTTCATCGCGACTGGCGCCGTGGGCGCCGTGGGTGTTGCCGCGGTGGCATGGCCCTTCATCGCGCAGATGAACCCGGATGCGGCAACCGTTGCCGCCGGCGCGCCGGTCGAGGTCGACCTGACGCCGATCGCCGAAGGGCAGATCGTCAAGCTGTTCTGGCGCGGCAAGCTCATCTTCGTCCGCCATCGGACGGCGGAGGAGATCAAGGCAGCGGAGGACGTCAACGTCGCTTCGCTGCCGGATCCGGAAGCCGATTCGGCCCGCGTCAAGGAAGGTCACGCCCAGTGGCTCGTGGTCTACGGCAATTGCACCCACCTCGGCTGCGTCCCGCTCGGCAATGCGGGCGCCTATGACGGCTGGCTGTGCCCGTGCCACGGCTCGGTGTTCGATACATCCGGGCGTATCCGGCAGGGGCCGGCGCCGACCAACCTGCCGATCCCGCCCTATGCCTTCGTGAACGACACGAAGATTCAGATCGGCTGACGCGCCCACCAGCATCACGCCCGCGATACCGAGCAACATCAGGCGACCCAAGACCATGAGCGGACATTCCACCTACGTTCCGAAGAGCGCAGTGGCGAAATGGTTCGAGAGCCGGCTTCCCCTCGTCGGCCTCGTCCATTCGTCCTTCGTCGCCTACCCGACGCCGCGCAACCTGAACTACTTCTGGACGTTCGGGGCGATCCTGTCCTTCATGCTCGTGGCGCAGATCGTGACGGGCATCGTGCTTGTCATGCACTACACGCCGCATGCGACGCTGGCCTTCTCGTCCATCGAGCACATCATGCGCGATGTGAACTACGGCTGGCTGCTGCGCTACCTGCACGCCAACGGCGCCTCGATGTTCTTCATCGCGGTCTACATCCACATCTTCCGCGGCCTCTACTACGGCTCCTACAAGGCCCCGCGCGAGATCCTGTGGATCCTCGGCGTCATCATCTTCCTCCTGATGATGGCCACCGCCTTCATGGGCTACGTGCTGCCGTGGGGGCAGATGAGCTTCTGGGGCGCCACCGTCATCACGAACCTCTTCTCGGCGCTGCCCATCGTCGGCGAGCCGATCGTGACCTGGCTGTGGGGCGGCTACTCGGTCGACAATCCGACGCTCAACCGCTTCTTCTCGCTGCACTATCTGCTGCCCTTCATGATCGTCGGCGTGGTGGCCCTGCACATCTGGGCGCTGCACGTCGTGGGGCAGAACAACCCGGCCGGCCTCGACGTCAAGAACCTGAAGAAGGACACGGTGCCCTTCACGCCATACGCGACGATCAAGGATTTCTTCGCCGTCGTCTGCTTCTTTGTCTTCTTCGCCTGGTTCGTGTTCTACATCCCGAACTATCTCGGCCATGCGGACAACTACATCGAGGCGAACCCGGCGGTGACGCCCGCGCATATCGTGCCGGAGTGGTACTTCCTGCCGTTCTACGCCATCCTGCGCGCCATCCCGGACAAGCTCGCCGGTGTCATCGCCATGTTCGCGGCGATCGCGGTGCTCGCCTTCCTGCCGTGGCTCGACACCTCGCGGGTGCGCTCGGCCACCTACCGGCCGCTCTACAAGCAGCTGTTCTGGGTCTTCGTGCTGTGCTGCATTGGTCTCGGCTATCTGGGCGCCAAGCCGCCGGAGGGCGGCTATGTCATCGCCTCGCGCGTGCTGACCGCATACTACTTCCTGCACTTCATCGTGATCCTGCCCATCCTCGGCCTCATCGAGAAGCCGCGCGCCATGCCAGGCAGCATCGCCGAGGACGTGCTGCGCAAGCATGGCGGTGCGCCAGTGGGCCTCGCCTCGGGCGCCAGTGCCGAGCCGAATTCCAAGGGCTGAGATTGGGGCTGATCGCGCCTTGCGGCGCGGGGGAAATGACGACATGAAAAAGACGACCCTTCTCATCGCCGGCTTCCTCGCAGCCGCTGTCGTTGCGGCGGTGCCGGCCTCTGCGGCCGAGCAGGTGAAGCCGCCGCGCGAGAGCTGGAGCTTTGCCGGTCCCTTCGGTACCTTCGACCGTGCCCAGCTGCAGCGAGGCTTCAAGGTCTACCGCGAGGTCTGCGCCAGCTGCCACGGCCTCAGCCGTGTCGCCTTCCGCAACCTCTCCCAGCCGGGCGGGCCCGAGTTCACCGAGGGTCAGGTCAAGGCGCTCGCCGCTGAATACCAGATCCAGGACGGGCCGAACGAGGCGGGCGACATGTTCGAGCGACCGGGCCGCCCGGCCGATCATTTCCCGTCGCCGTTCCCGAACGAGAATGCGGCGCGCGCGGCCAACGGCGGCGCCTACCCGCCGGATTTCTCGCTGCTCGCGAAGGCGCGCACCTACGAGCGCGGCTTCCCGCTGTTCATCGTCGATGCCATCCCCTTCTTCGAATATGCCGAGCACGGCGTCGATTACATCCACGCGCTGCTGACAGGCTACCGCGAGGCGCCGGCGGGAACCACACTGCAGCCGGGGCAGTACTGGAACGAGTACATGCCCGGTCATGCCATCGCCATGCCTCCGCCGCTCAGCGACGGGCAGGTGGAATACCCGAAGGACGAGGCCGGCAACCCGGTGGTGCCGGAGACGGTCGACCAGTACTCGCGCGATGTCTCGGCCTTCATGATGTGGGCGGCCGAGCCGCATCTCGAGGCCCGCAAGGCGATGGGCTTCAAGGTCATCATCTTCCTTATCGTCTTCGCGGCGCTGCTCTACTTCACCAAGAAGAAGATCTGGGCCCGTGCACATGCCGAGGAAGCACACGGCTGAGCGTCCGCGTCCTGCCAGGAAAGGCGCCTTCGGGCGCCTTTTTCATTGGCGGATGGCTTCCGACGCTTCTTGACGCGCGGGGCGGCCGGGTTGATGACTTGACGAAACCCGACGGTGGAACAGCGACATGGACGAGCGCAGCGATCTCAGGGCAGCGGTGCGGACGATCCCTGACTATCCAAGGCCCGGCATCCTCTTTCGCGACATCACGACGCTGCTCGGAGACGCGCGCGCCTTCCGCCGCGCCGTGGACGAACTGGTGCAGCCGTGGCCCGGCTCCAAGATCGACAAGGTTGCAGGCATCGAAGCGCGTGGCTTCATCCTCGGCGGCGCGGTGGCGCACCAGCTCGCGTCCGGCTTCGTGCCCATCCGCAAGAAGGGCAAGCTGCCGCACGAGACGGTGACGATCGCCTATTCCCTCGAATACGGCATCGACGAGATGGAGATGCACCGCGACGCGATCGCGCCCGGCGAGCGCGTCATCCTCGTCGACGACCTCATCGCCACCGGCGGCACAGCGACGGCGGCCGTCGAGCTGCTGCGCAAGATGGGCGCGGAGGTGGTCGCAGCCGTCTTCGTCATCGACCTGCCGGATCTCGGGGGCGCCCGACGCCTGCGCGACATGGGCGTCACCGTGCGCACGCTCATGTCCTTCGAAGGGCACTGAGCCTCAGGGCTTGCCGGTATCGTCTGGTTCGCCGGACACCAGCCTCTCCGGTCCGGAGGAAGCCCGCTCGGGGCGGTGGCGCTGTGGCCTTGACCGGCGCGGTTTCTTCGCCGCCGCAGCAGCCGCGTCCTCGCCCGCGCCCGCTTCGACAGGCCGGTCGTTCACGATATGCAGGGGCGGCGCATGGCCCTTCTTGTCGCGTCCCATGTAGACGGTGATGTGCGGATAGGGGATCTCGATGTCCCGCTCGTCGAAGACGGCCTTCAGGATCTCGTTGTAGGCGCGGCCGACATTCCACTGCTGGCCGGCGAGAGTGCGGATGCGGGCCCGTACCTTCACTGCCGAATCGGCAAAGCCCGTGACACCTTGCATGTCGAGTGGCCCGATGATGGCGCTGCCATGCTCGGTCTTTGACAGCCTGTCGAAGGCCTCGTGCATGGCCTCCTTCACCTGCGGGATGTTCTCGCGGTAGGCGACGCCAATCTCCGCGACGTGAAAGGCGAAGCCGCGCATGAAGTTGGACACGGTTGTCACGGCGCTGAACGGCACGAGGTGATAGATGCCGTCGAGGTCGCGGATGCCGACGGAGCGGATGGTGAGCTTCTCCACCACGCCCGAGACCGAGCCCAGATTGACGACGTCGCCCTCGTTCATGGCGTTCTCAATCTGGATGAAGGCGCCGGTGATGATGTCCTGCACCAGCTTCTGCGAGCCGAAGCTGACGGCAAGGCCGATGACGCCGGCGCCAGCGAGCAGCGGACCGATATTGACGCCGAGTTCAGACAGGGCGAGGAGGCCGACAAGCACGAGAAGCACGACGGTGAAGGCGTTGCGGAAGAGGGAGAGCAGGGTGCGCTCGCGCGCGCTTGGTACGCGGCCGAAATCGTTCGACAGCCGGTACTCCACCCAGCTCGACACGGCGACGTAGACGAGCCAGCCGATGACGAGCACGAGCGAGGTGGAGATCAGGGCGCCCACGAGGTTGCGGCCTGTCTCGCTCGCCAGCCACCCGCCGAGGTCAAGGACAGCCCAGGCGTCTGCGATGGCCAGCAGCACTAGGACGAGCACCAGCGTCCGGGCAACGCGCAGCACCGAGGGAATAAAGGCGTTGAGCCTGGCCTCCAGCAGGGGCAGGCGCGCCTTCACATCGTCCGGCAAGGACATGCCGCCCCGCAGGGCCCGCGTGATGAAGGCCGTGACGAGGCTGCCGACGAGCACGGCGATGCCGGTCTCCACCGTCGCTCTGAGCATGAAGGGCAGGACGGTGAAGGGGTTCGACAGCCAGGCGGCGAAGAGGGCGACGAGATAGACGATGGCGAGGACATGCCAGATGCGGCTGAGGACGATGAGGACCTGCCGCGTTGCATGGCCCCATTCGCGCCCGGCCGTTGACAGGCGGGCGCGCACGGCGTCGCGGTTCTGCAGGATGATGGCGATACCGATGAAGAGCGCCGCCAAAAGCACGATGACGCGCACGGATCGGGCGGCGGCGAAGGTGGTGGCGACCGCGACGAGCGGCGCGACGAACAGGAAGGTGTAGCCGACGAGGCTGACGAGGCGGCTCAGCCAGAAGTACCAGTAGTTTGCGTCGGTGTCGTCGAGCGGCAGCAGCCGCAGAGCGGCATGGCGGGGCGCCAGAAGGAAGCGCAGGCTGACCTTGCCGAGCTCGAGCACGATAAGCGCGTTGAGGAACAGCGTCTCGCCGAAGCTGAGCGCCGCCTCGCTGCCGAGCTGCAGCGCGATGAGATAGCCGGCGCCCCAGGCAATGACCACGGCGAGCGCATCGATCAGCGCCGCGACGACCGCGAGGGCGAGGCGTGTCACGAGTGGGGCACCTGCGGCCCGCAGCGCCGTCCGATCGAGGAAGCGATTGGCGATCAACCGCGCGGCGAAGAGCAGCAGAAAGGCGACGAGCATCACGGAGCCGAGGCTCGCGATGACGTCCCACAGCCGGGGCAGGTCGAGCGATGCTGTGCCCGCCAGCACCTCGCCGAGCCGCTCGGTGAAGGCCCAGGCGGAGGCGAGCGCCTCCTTGAGGGCGGTCGTCGCCTGGGTCGTGTGCTCGGCCAGCCAGCGGGCGAAGGTCGGCGCCTCGGCCGGCGGCGCGGGTTCCGCGGCTGCGCTCCGCAGCCGGTCGATCAGCGCCTGGCGGGCGGCATCGTCCTCCAGGATCCTGATGAGCGCATCGACACTCGTGTTCGCCGGCGCCTCGCCCGTGCTTGCCGCCGGCGCGGGGGTCGTCTGGGCGGACGACGGGCCGGCTGCAGTGAGGAAGGACGCGAGGCAGAGACAGACGAGCGCGATGAAATGTTTCATGAATCCCGGAGAAGGTCCCCTGTTGAAAGGCTGATGCGCAGCCGGCTGCGCCGCCTTAAGGGGACCACATCGGGGGCCGGCTTTCAACGCCGGCCATGGTGATCAGCGTCAGGCGGCAGGCGCTCGCTGCCACATCACGGTGCCGGTGAAGGCGAAAACCGGCTCGCCATTCTGGTTCACGGCCGTGCTGTGCTGGGTCACGAGGCCCCAGCCGGGGCGGGATGCGGAGGGCCGCGCCTCCACCATGCGCACCGCATAGGTCAGCGCGTCGCCGGCGAAGACCGGCTTCAGCCATTTGAGGTCGCGAAAGCCCGGGGAGGGGCCGAGGCTGGGGACGGGCAAGCGCAGGGACAGGGCGGCCTGCCGCTGCCGCTCCCAGTGCGCCACCATCAGCTTCATCCACACGGCGGCCGTGTGCCAGCCGGAGGCGCAGAGCCCCCCGAACAGGGAGCGCCGGGCCGCCTCCGCATCGACGTGGAACGGCTGCGGGTCGTAAGCGCGCGCGAAGGTGACGATCTCCTCGGGGGTGAACTGATAGGTGCCGAGCGAAGCCGTCTCGCCGGGCACGAGATCGTCCAGGAAACGCGCATGGTCCGGGGAGGGCCGGGCTGCGGGCAGATCCGGCGTCGCGACCTGGTGGCCCCGCGCTGCGATCGAAGTAGCGGCTTCGGCCTCCCGGCGGGGATCGCGGCGCCGGAACATGACCCAGTTGGTCTGCTGCAGCAGGTCCTCGCCCGCCCCGTTGGCAAGCACCATGCGGAAGCGGACCATGCCGATCTCCGGCCGGCTGCGCAGGGGGCGGCGCTCCAGCACCTCGACCGTGAGCGTGAGATCGTCGCCCGGCCGCACCGGCCGCAGCCAGCGCACTTCCTCGATGCCCGGGGCACCCTGGCCCGTGGAGGCGAGGATGAAGCCGTCTGCGATCATGCGCATGACGATGCCGCAGCTGTGCCAGCCCGAGGCGATCAGCCCGCCGGCGAGGCTCTCCTTCGCCGCCTCGGGGTCCGTGTGCATCGGCTGCGGGTCGTATTGCCGCGCGAAGGCGACGATCTCGTCCATGGTGATGGGGCGGGGGCCGAGGGACAGGCGGATGCCGGGTTCGAAATCCTCGTAATGAGTGAGCGCCATGAACACCTCGCCGATCGTGAGCCCGGCAGACGAGGTCGCGCCGGGCAGCGGGCCCCAACTTGGGCTATAGCGGAAAGGCCGCGCCTCGACGACGGGCGCCGGAGCAATTCTGCCCTTGGCCAAATGCACGCGCCCGCGCTAGCTCACAGCGTGCCGGCGGCGGCATGGGCGAGGCGGATCGGCTCAGGCAGCCGGAAACGTGTCGTCGCGGCGAGCGTCACGGCGACGGCGCTCGCGAGGTCGATGCGGTGGCCCGGGGAGATGAAGACGGGACTGACGCGCTCGCGCGTGCGCAAGGCGACGCCGATCGTCTCCCCCTTGTCGACAAGCGGTGCGGCGGCGCCCTTCTTCAGCCCGAGCGCCTCGAAACGGCCGACGAGCAGCGTCTTGCCGCAGCCGATGGTCGGCTTCTCGAGCCACAGGCCCATGTGGCTGGCAATGCCGATGCGCCGTGGATGGGCGATGCCCATGCCGTCGAAGATGAAGACGTCCGGCTCGGTGCCGAGCTTACTGAAGGCTTCTTCCAGCACTGGTCCTTCGCGGAAGCTGAGCAGGCCGGGCACGTAGGGGAAGGGTGTCGGCCGCGTGGCGAGCACCGTCTCGATCACGGCGAAATCCGGCAGACTGGTGACGACGACGGCTGCACGCGAGAGGCCGTTCTTGATGCTAACGTCGACGCCGGCAATGAGCCGGACGTCGGGCAGGGACAGCGGCCGGCTCGTATCGATCTCGCCCCTTAAGTCCTGCTGCAGGACGACGGCGTCACGCGGTGTCACGGCCCAGCCATGGCGGGGATGGAGCTTCATGAACCCTTCATGGCAGGCGGCGATGCATGCCGCAATGGCGGAAACACCGACCGCGCCCTCCGCGAGCGACAGCCTCATCAGCTTCACCGGCTCGCTCGACGCCCCGTGGATCCGCTGGCAGAATCGGTCTCCGGTACGGGCACGCCAGCACAGCCGGTGGCTTCTTGTGCCGGGTTCGGGTGCGCGTTCGGCTTGCGCCCTGCTATTCCCGCTCCGCCGCGTCCTGCTCGTCGCGGGCGAGGCGCGCCTCAAGCTCGGCGATCCGGGCGGCGAGACGCTCGTTCTCGTCACGGGCGGCTGCGGCCATGTCGCGAACGGCGTCGAATTCCTCGCGGCTGACCACGTCCATGCTGCGCAGCATGCGTTCCATCTGGGCGCGGACGACAGCTTCCACCTCGCGGCGGGCGCCCTCGGCCATGCCGGCGGCGTCGGTGACGAGGCGGGCGATGTCGTCGAAAATCCGGCCGGTGGTCTGGGTCATGGCTGCCTCCTCGCGCAGTTCGGCTTGGCTATAGCACAAGTGCGGCAGGCGGGTGGCCCCTTCTCACGAAAAGATTGTCGCACTCGGGCCCGTTTCCCGTGCTATTGCCGGTCCTGTCGTCGCAGGCTGACGCGGTGTGGGGTTGACGCCGCATCCGTGGTCGGGAAAGTCGCGCGAAGACTGCCGGGACGATCCGCCGACGAGATCGAGATGCCAACCTTTGCAATCGCCTTCCCCACGATCGATCCGGTAGCTATCAGCATCGGGCCGCTCGCCATCCGCTGGTATGCGCTCGCCTACATCGCCGGGCTCTTGGGCGGCTGGTGGTATGCGCGCGCCCTGGTGCGCCGGCCGGGCCTTTGGAGCGGGGCGGGCCCGCAGCCGACACAGACCGATCTCGACGACCTGCTCGTCTATGCCGCGCTTGGTGTCGTTCTCGGCGGACGCCTCGGCTACGTCTTCTTCTACAATCTGCCGCACTATCTCGCGCAGCCGGCGGAGATCTTCGCGGTGTGGAAGGGCGGCATGTCCTTCCACGGCGGCCTTGTCGGGGCGGCGCTCGGCGTCGTCTGGCTGGCGCGCCGGCGCGGGCTTTCGGTTTTGACGATGTTCGACCTCGCCGCGACGGTGGCGCCCATCGGCCTCTTCTTCGGTCGCATTGCCAATTTCATCAATGCGGAGCTGTGGGGGCGGCCGGCGCCTAACTTTCCCTATGCCGTCGTCTTTCCCGGCGCCGGGCCAGTGCCGCGCCACCCGAGCCAGCTCTACGAGGCCTTTTCGGAGGGGCTCCTTCTGTTCGTGCTCCTTGCGCTCGTCGTGCGCGTCGCCGGCTTTCGCCGGCCTGGCCTCGTCGCCGGCGCCTTCGCCGCCGGCTATGCGGTGGCGCGCAGCGTCTGCGAGTTCTTCCGCGAGCCGGATCCGCAGCTCGGCTTCCTCTTCGGCCGCGAGGTCTCGGCGCTCGAGGGCGGCGTGACCATGGGCATGCTGCTCAGCCTGCCGCTGCTCGCTGCCGGACTCTTCCTCATCTGGCGGGCCCTGCGGCGCGAGCCGCTGCCGGCCGGCGGAAGGGGAGCAGCGGCATGAGCCGGCTCAAGAACGAAATCGCCGCCATCATCGCCGCCGAGGGACCGATATCGGTCGAGCGCTTCATGGCGCTCGCCCTCGGCCACCCGCGCCACGGCTATTACATGACGCGCGACCCGTTTGGCCGGGCGGGGGATTTCATCACGGCGCCGGAAGTGTCGCAGATGTTCGGCGAACTCGTCGGCCTGTGGGTGGCGTCCGTCTGGCAGACGATGGGCGCCCCCGGCAAGCTGCGCCTCGTCGAGCTCGGCCCCGGCCGGGGCACGCTGATGGCGGACCTGCTGCGCGCCGGCCGCGTGCTGCCCGGCTTCTCTGAGGCGGTCGACGTCCATCTCGTCGAGACGAGCCCGGTGCTGCGCGCGGCGCAGAAGGCCTCGCTCGCCGGGCGCGTCGCGGCGCTCCACTGGCACGACCGGGTCGAGGACCTGCCGCCGGGGCCGGCCATCATCGTCGCCAACGAGTTCTTCGACGCCCTGCCGGTGCGCCAGTTCGTGCGCCAGGGCGGCGTCTGGCGCGAGCGGCTCGTCGGCCTCGGAGCGGACGGGCGTCTCGTCTTCGGCCTTGCGGCGGAGCCGGAGCCGCGGCTGACGCAGCAGGCGGGGGAGGGGGCGGTGCTGGAGGTGCCGCTCGTCGGTCACGGCATCATGCGCGCCCTCGCCCAGCGGCTCGCGGCCGACGGCGGGGCGCTGCTCGCCATCGACTACGGCCATCTCGCGACGGCGCCGGGCGACACGCTGCAGGCGATGAAGAATCACAAGCCGGTCGATCCGCTGGCCGAGCCGGGCGAGGCGGACCTGACGGCGCATGTGGATTTCGCCGCCCTCGGGCGGGCGGCGCTCGCCGCCGGCGCCGTGCTGCAGGGGCCTGTCACGCAGCGGGTTTTCCTCGAGGCGCTCGGGCTTGGCGCGCGGGCGGATCGGCTGCAGCGCTCGGGCAGTCCCGATCAGGCCCGGGCCATCGCCGGTCAGCGTGAGCGGCTGGTAGAGGGCGGGCGCACCGGGATGGGGGAATTGTTCAAGGTGATGGCGGTGACGCATCCGGACCTGCCGATGCTGCCGGGCTTCGACCGCCTGACGACACCGGCCGAGGCAAGCGGGGAAGAACCATGAACGCACCGGACAGGGCCTTTGCGGACAGTGCGACGGCGGAGGCGATCGAGGCGGAGGCGCTCGCCGCGCTCGGCGGCATCCGCCACGCCTTCTTCACGCGCCGTGGTGGCGTCTCTGGTGGCATCTACGGCTCGCTCAACGGCGGCACCGGCTCGCGCGACGACGCGGCCGCCGTGCGCGAGAACCGCCGCCGCATGGCGGCCCGGCTCGGGCTGCCGGCCGAGAGCCTGCTCGGACTCCACCAGGTCCATTCGCCGGACGTGGTGACCGTCGAGACGCCGTGGCCGGCGGATGCGCGGCCGAAGGCCGACGGCTGCGTGACCCGGGTGGCGGGCATCGGCCTCGCCATCTCCACGGCCGATTGCGGGCCGCTGCTCTTCGCCGATCCCGAGGCGCGAGTCATCGGCGCCGCCCATTCCGGCTGGCGCGGTGCCTTTTCCGGCATCGTCGAGGCGGTGGTCGTGGCGATGGAGGCGCTCGGCGCGGAGCGCGGGCGCATGACCGCCGTGCTCGGGCCTACGATCAGTGCATCGGCCTACGAGGTCGGGCCGGAATTCGTCGCCCAGTTCCGCGCGGCCGACCCGGCCTGTGGGCGCTTCTTTACGCCCGCGCAGCGGGCGGACCATGCCATGTTCGACCTGCCGGGATTCATCGGTGCGCGCATGGCGGCGGCCGGCGTCGGTCGTTTCATTGACCTCGGCCTGTGCACCTATGGCGACGAGGAACGCTTCTACAGCTATCGGCGGGCGACCCACCGTGGCGAGGCGGACTACGGCCGGCTGATCGCGGCGATCACGCTCACTTCGTAAGCCGGCCCTTTTCGGTGGCCTCGGTGCGCAGGCGCCGCTCGACGTGCTTGGCGACGCGCAGATAGCGGTAGAAGGCGAAGTTCATCGCCGTCATGAAGCCGTAGACCCCGCGCACGAAGTGCCGGCGGCCGAAATAGGCCTTGATGAAAGCTGCCGGAAACTCGAGGTAGAGCCGCAGCATCGAGACCCGCTCGCCACGCTCATCGAGATTGTCCGCCTGGGCGTCGGTGTAGCTGTTGAGCTTGGCGAGCTGGTCACCGAGCGAGCGCACCGAGAAGTGGTGAATGGTGCCCTTGAGCCGACGCACGCGCGCACCGGGGGCGAGCACGACCCGATCGTGCACCGTCGAATCGGAATAGCGACCGATGTTGCGCCGGTAGAGCCGGACCGGCGCCAGGGCGTAGGCGAGACGATGCGGCGCCGCCTCGCCCGGGAAGATCTCGGCGATCCGCGTCTCATAGGCATCGGCCGCGGGATCGCCGGAGGCGAACAGGGCGGCGATCTCTGCCGCGAGATCCGGAGGCACGACCTCGTCCGCGTCGATGTTGAACAGCCAGGGGTGTCGGCACTGGTCCTCGGCGAAGCGCTTCTGCGGGCCGTAGCCGGGCCAGGGGTTGAAGACGACGCGGGCCCCGTGTGCCTCGGCAACCGCGACGGTCCCGTCCGTCGAGCCCGAATCGACGACGACGAGGTCATCCGTCAGGTGCCGCACCGCCTCGAGGGTCCGGCCGATGCGGTCAGCTTCGTTGTGCGCGATGACGAAGATGGAGAGAGGCAGGCTCACGTATCACACCCTGAGTTCTCGCCTGCCTTTGGCATGCGGGTGGGCCCGCGGCAAGACTCTCGCGCCATGGAAGGCCGCCGCGCGGGGCGCCTTTTCAGCGCAACGCGAGCCTGCAAAGCGGCCCTCCGGTATCGCAGGAGGGATGGGCGACTGATCGCGCTTCCACCCTCGCTTCGCGCGTTCGCAATCCGGCAGCAAGTGTCGCGCGGCGGCCTCTTAAGTGTTCGTTAGGCATAGCTGCAATGCAGCAACCGGGCAGGCACGCCGCGAAGGCTGCGCCATAACGCCCGGAACGAGGCTGAGAAGGGCATGATGAACGGTTGGTTAATGCCGCAGCGAAGAGGGAAAAAGAAATAAAAACAACAGTTTAATACGCTCGCGCGGAAGGTGCCAGCCGCTCTTGCGCCGCCCGCCTGAAGGTGGTCCCACATTTCTCCCGGCTTCCGTCACTTTTCAGCCATAGTCGCCAAAGGGGCCTGTGGCGGTGCGGCAACAGACAGCCGGCAGAGGTTCGGTTAGAAGGGTGCAACTTCCGGGCGGGCCCTGGTCCGCGGGAAGCATGAAGGAGTTAAATGATGAAAAAGATTCTTCTCGCGGGTGTTGCTGCTGCCGGCCTCATCGCTTCCGGCGCCGCGGCGTTCGCTGCCGACCTTCCGAGCCGCAACGTCGCTCCCGTCGCTCCGGCTCCGGTCGTTCCGATCTTTACCTGGACCGGCTTCTACGTCGGTGTGAACGCCGGTTACGGCTGGGGCGAGTTCTCGAAGGCTGCAGGCTTCGATGATCCGGACGGCTTCGTCGGCGGTGGTCAGATCGGCTACAACTACCAGATCGGCCAGTTCGTCGTCGGTCTCGAGACGGACATCCAGTACGCTGACCTCAAGGGCAAGACCGCTGCCACGACGTTCGCCAACGGCAACATCGGCACCGGCCGCGGCGAGGTGGAGTACTTCGGCACCGTCCGTGCCCGCGTCGGCGCCGCCTTCGACCGCGCCCTCATCTACGTGACGGGTGGTCTTGCCTACGGCGAGACGAAGTTCTCGGGCATCGACGCCACGGCTGGCCTCGCCTTCTCGAAGTCGGAGACCAACGTCGGCTGGACGCTCGGTGCCGGCCTTGAGTACGCCTTCACCAACAACATCACCGCCAAGGCCGAATACCTCTACGTCGACCTCGGCGACAACCGTTACTACGGTGCCAACAAGGCGGAGACCCAGTTCTCGGTCGTCCGCGCCGGTCTGAACTACAAGTTCTAATCGGCTTCCGGTTCAAACCGGTTCCTCAAGACCCGGCGACTTCGGTCGCCGGGTTTTTTATTGGCCGGGGCGGCAGTTCCCCAACGCTTTGAAAGAGCCGGTCCTGGGGCGGGCAGGCCGGGCTGGGGCGTCACGCCGAAACCTTCGTCGCCTCGAAGGAGGGCACGCGCTGCGCGAAGTCGTCGAGCCAGGCGACGAGCGCCGGATGCTCGCGGCGCCATGCGCCGCCGAAGCGCAGGTCGAGATAGCCGAGGGCACAGGCGAGCGCGACATGGCCGATGTCGATGCCATCGGCAAGACGCGGCGGGGCGGCGGCAGCCGAGGCGAGGGCCCGTGCGACCTTGCCGGCCTGGTGCTCTACCCATTTCGGCTCGTGCTTGTCCGGACCGCGGAAGCGGCCCTCGTAGACCTGCAGGATGGCCGCATCCATGATGCCATCGGCGAGCGCTTGGCGCGTGAGCGCATCGAAACGCTTCTCTCCGGCCGGATGGAGGCCGCCGCCGGCGAGGTGGTCGAGATATTCGGCGATCACCCGAGAATCATAGAGAACGCGCCCGTCTTCTAGGACAAGAGCCGGGATCTTGCCGAGCGGGTTCTGCCGGCGCAGCGAATCGCTCGGGTCGGTCGTATCGGCCGGCACGATCTCGATGCGGTCGGAGAGGCCGAGAATGGCGGCGGCGATCTTAACCTTGCGGCCGAAGGGAGAGGCGGGAGACGAACGCAGGACGAGCATGGGCGAGGCTTCTCCTCGTGTGGTCTGAAGGCGAATCGGCAGCGGCTGACCTGTCGTCAGCCGTGGCAAGCTTTGTGACGGGCCGGCCTTGTGCGGGCAAGCGCCCGTGACGCATGGCAGGGGGGACGGGGCCGGTGCGGGCCGTCACTCGCCGGCGATCCATTCGGCCTGGAAGCCGGCGCCGGCGCCCTGCGCGAGGCGCCTGGCGAGGGCCGGCAGCAGGACCTCGGCCTCCTCCTTCAGCGTCCACGGCGGGTTGACGACGACGAGGCCGGAGCCGTTGAGGCGCGCCGCGTCGCGCCCGTCCGTCACCATCAGTTCAAGGCGCAACACCTTGCGTGTGCCGCTCGCGGCGAGGCGCGCGGCGAAGGCGTCGATGGCACGCACGTCCTTGATCGGGTACCAGCCGGCAAAGAGGCCGGTCGGCCACTTCTTCCAGGCGCGGGCGATCTCCTCTGCCAGCCGTCCGAGTTCACCCGGCTCCTCGAAGGGCGGGTCGATGAGCACCAGGCCGCGCCGCTCGGGCGGCGGGATCATGGCGTGGAGCGCGGTCCAGCCGTCGAGCGCGACGGCCTTGATGCGCTGGTCGTAGGTCAGGGTGCGGGTGAGCGTTTGGGCGTCCTTCGGGTGCTTCTCGACGGCGATGGCGCGGTCCTGCCGGCGCAGCATGGCCGAGACAAGCATCGGCGAGCCGGGATAAGTGCTCTCCCCGTGGCGGGCGCGCACGGCGGCGATGGCGGCCCGGTAGGGAGCGATCAACGCCTCGGCCTCCTGGGGCAGCGGCGCCTCTAGCCGGCCGATGCCGTTGCGCCATTCCGCGGTCTTCTCGGCTTCCTCGCCGGCAAGATCGTACAGCCCGATGCCGGCATGGGTGTCGATGACGCGGAACGGCGCGTCCTTCTTCAGGAGATGGACGAGGATGCGCGCAAGCAGCGCGTGCTTCATCACATCGGCGAAATTGCCGGCGTGATAGGCGTGACGGTAGTTCATGTCGGTAAGGCCCTCACCGCGGCGCCTCGACCTTGAGATCGCCGAAGCGGCAGCCGCTGCGGTCGACCTCTGGACAGGTGCGGAAGCCGCGCAGGTCCTTCGTCAGGCAGATGCGCACCTCCTGCAGCACGCCGCGCCGGCAGACGATCGACATCATGTCGGTCCTGAGGCCCTTGTTGACGGCGACGAAGGCGCGTTCGAGGTCGATGGGCGTGAAGGCCTGGTCCCCGGCCGGGCTCTGCAGCTGCGGCGGAATGGTCACCATGTCGCGCGCGCGCTTCACGTCGGCGAAATAGTCGCTCGGGCTCCTGCCGGAGCAGGTGCCATGCTTGCGCCACTGATAGCGCGCGAGGCCCTCGTCCGGATAGAGCCCCGCGGCTTCGGCGACGGCGGCGCGCGAGGGATTGCGTGGCACGTTGGCGCAGTCGGTCGGATAGCCCCGCTCATGCTGCGGCCACAGGCCGTGCACGACGAAGCCGAGGCCAGCCCCGTCACGGCACTGCTCGCGTTCGTCGGCCTTGTCGGACAGCGCGCAGAAGCCCGGCGACCAGGAGAGGGCAAGCACGTAGAAGTCGAACGCGCCTGGGCGGCCGCCCCGCTCGGGCCCGGCGGCATCGGCACCGCCCGCGAGCAGAAGGGCGCTCAGGCTCGCGCAGATGGCCAGCCCCGCTCTGCGGCCGGTGAGGCGGGGCCGCCCCTTCGATCTCGGCATCGGCGCGCTTTCAGGGGCGGGCGGCGCGGCAGTGGCCGCCATAGGCATAGGAGCGGTCGAGCCCGCTGACGCACCATTCGACGTTCCAGCCCCAGCCGGCAAGCCCGAGATCCTCGCGCACGGAGTAATAGACCGTGCGCTTGCGCCCGTCGGACGTCCAGGACCGGGCCGCGCAGAAGCGGCGTGGAATGTAGCTCGCGCTCCAGGGACGATAGCCCAGGGAGCGGATGTGCTCGAAGCTGGTGATGCTGAGCGAGGAGGCCCAGTAGCGCGCTTCGGTGGTGGCGAAGCGCTCCCGGATGTCGGAGAGCACGGCCGGGTCGTCGCAGGCGGGTACGCGGCCCGTCCACGGCACCTCCCGGCGCTCGGCCGGGACGGTGTCGTAAGGATGAGCCGGGCCGGCGCGATAGGCGATGGTCCGGTCGTAGTCGGCGGCAATGGCCATGGGACTTATGATAACGGCTGCGACGGACAAGGCGAATAAGGCGCGCATCGCTCTCTCCACACGTATCGAGTGAAGGTCGTGTGGCGGACGATGCGCGGCGCGGCCGCGAAGGTCAAGCGGCGCACCCCTGCCTCAGAGTGAAGCGGCAGAGCGGGCGGCCTGGTCGTAATGGCCGGACAGCGCCCGCATGTTGCTCGCGATCTGCGACAGGGCGCTCTCGTCGAGGCCGAGGCCGCGGACCGCGCGCACGAGCAACTGCTCGCGGATGGCACGATAGCGCAGGCAGGCGGCTTCGCCCTCGGCGGTAACGGCGACCGTCTTCTCCTTGCCGGTGCGGCCGCTCTTCACGAGTTTCAGCCGCTCCAGCTTCTTGACCGAATAGGTCACGAGGTGGGTATCCTCGACATTGAGGACGAGGCAGATGTCGGCGAGCTTCTTGCCCTTGCCGCGGTGGTTGACGGAGTGCAGCACGAGCACGTCGAGTGGCGACAGGTCCGGCACCCCCGCGGCGGCCATGCCGCGCACCATCCAGCGATGGAAGGCATGGCTGACGAGGATGAGACCGAACTCGAACTCCGACAAGGCCGGCAGGGCGCCTGAGGCGAGATGGGCCGAGGAGACGATGGGGCCGAGTGCGGGCCACTCCCGGGCCTCCGCTGGGGCATTGTCTGTGCTGTTCTTCGTCATGGCGACCTCCGCAAGCTCTCAGCCGGCCTCGAGCATGGTGCGCGGCAGCCATAGCGCGAGATCGGGAAAGATCGCGAGCAGGGCAACCACAACGGCGAGGATGAGGAAGAAGGGCAGGGCATAGAGGCCGATGCGGAAGATGCTCCGTCCGGTCATGCCCTGCAGCACGTAGAGGTTGAAGCCGACGGGCGGCGTGATCTGCGCCATCTCGACGACGATGACGATGTAGATGCCGAACCAGATGAGGTCGAAGCCCGCGGCCTGGACGAGCGGCATGATGACCGCCGTCGTCAGCACCACCATCGAGATGCCGTCGAGGAAGCAGCCGAGCACCATGTAGAACAGCGTCAGCGCCAGCAGCAGCTGCCACGGGCTGAGGTTCATGGCGCCGATCCATTCGGCGAGCGCCCGCGGGATGCCCGTGAAGCCCATCGCCGTCGTCAGGAAGGCCGCGCCGGCGAGGATGAAGGCGATCATGCAGGAGGTGCGTGTGGCGCCGAGCAGCCCGTCGCGGAAGCTTGCCCAGTCGAGCGTGCCCATGGCGCGCGACATGACGAGCGACAGCGCGACGCCGACGACCGCCGCCTCCGTCGCCGAGGCGAAGCCGCCGTAGATGGAGCCGATGACGCCGAGGATGAGGAGGATGACGGGGATGAGCCGCCAGCCGGCAGCAAGGCGCTCGCGCAGTGGCATGCTTGGCTCGCGCTCGGGCATGCGACCGGGGTTGAGGAGTGCCCAGCCGCCCACATAGGCCATGAAGAGGCCGGCAACGACGATGCCCGGCACGATGCCGGCGATGAACAGGCGCGCGATCGACTGCTCGGTTGCCGCGCCGTAGACGATCATGATCAGCGACGGCGGGATGAGCAGGCCGAGCGTGCCACCGCCGGCGAGCGTACCGATGGCGAGGCGCTCGTCATAGCCGCGCTTCTTCAACTCCGGCAGCGAGATGCGGCCGATGGTGGCGCAGGTTGCGGCCGAGGAGCCGGAGACGGCAGCGAAGATCGTGCAGCCGACGACGTTGACGTGCAGGAGCCGGCCCGGCAGGGCGCGCATCCACGGCGCAAGGCCGGAGAACATGTCCTGCGACAGGCGGGTGCGGTAGAGGATCTCGCCCATCCAGATGAACATCGGCAGGGCGGTGAGGTCCCACGACGTCGCCGCGCCCCAGACGGAGGTGGCGAGCACCTGGCCTGGCGGCGCCGAGACGGCGATGACCATGCCGGCATAGGCGACGATGCCGAGAGCTAGCGCGATCCAGGTGCCGGTGCCGAGGACGAGGAAGAGGACGACGATGAGCAGGCTCGCGAGCGTGACGGCGTCCATCGCTCAGGCCTCCTTGCCGACGGCGATGGCGTCTTCTGCCGAGCGGAAGGACGGACGTCCGCGCACCGCGGTCTCGTGCAGTTCGTCGAGGATGGCAATGGTCAGTATGGCGAGGCCGATGGCGAGGCTCGCCTGCGGGATGACGAGCGGCACAGGCACGATGCCATAGGATTTCTCGTTGAAAGTCCACGAATCCAGGGCGAGCTTGGCCGTGTACCAGGTGCCGTAGCCGCTCGCGAGGGCGGAAACGCCTAGTGCGAACAGCTCCATCGGTCTGCGGCGCGCTTCGCCGACGAGGGCGAGCAGCATGGTCACGCGGATATGGCTGCCGGCCTTGAGGCTGGCACCGAGCGCAAGGAAGCTCGCCGCCGCGAGCAGGAAGCCGCCGATCTCGGCGAGCGAGGGCACGATGAAGCCGGTCTGCTCGAGCCCAAGCGTGCGCAGAGCGCTGTCGAGCAGGCGGGCGCCGACCTGCAGGCCGACGAGGACAGCGATGGCGACGAGGCAGAGGCCAGCGAGCCAGAGCGACAATGAATAGAGACGGTCGAGGGCCGCGCGCATGAGGCCTCCTCCTGCCGGCAGGATGATGAAAGACAGGCGTCAACGCCGCCGGGGCGGTGCGGATCATTGCATCGAGGGCGCCGGGTCATGCGGCGGTGAGATGCAAACCGGCGGTGCTGTCCCCTCCCACCGCAAGCGGGGGGAGGGGTGGCTCCCGGAGCCCTTGGAGCGATCGATCCGCGATGGGCTCCGACGCGGGAAGGCCCTGTCCTCAGTTGCGATAGGCGTCGAGGATGGCCTTGCCGTCCTCGCCCGCAGCCTTCTCCCATTCGGCGGTCATGGTGGCGCCGATCTCGGCGAAGCCCTTCTTCATGTCGTCGGAGGGGGCGGTGACCTTGATGCCGTTCTTGGCGAGCAGGTCCGTCTTCTCCTCGGTCTCGATGGCGCTCATCTCCCAGCCGCGCTCCTCGGCCTTCCTGGCCGCCTCGCGTACCGCCTGCTTCTCGGCGTCGCTCAGCTTGTCGAAGGCTGCCTTGTTGACGATGACCATGTTGCGCGGCAGCCAGGCCTGGGTGTCGTAGTAGTGGCTGAGGAAATCCCACACCTTGGAATCGGTGCCGGTGGAAGGCGAGGTGATCATCGCGCCGACGCGGCCGGTGGCGAAGGCCGTGGCGATGTCGGAGGCCTCGATTTGCACCGGAACCATGCCGGCGAGCTGGGCGACGCGCTCTGTCGATTTCGAATAGGCGCGGAACTTGACGCCCTTGAGGTCAGCGAGGGTGTTGAGCTCCTGTTTGGCGAAGATGCCCTGCGGCGGCCAGGCGACGGAGAACAGCAGCATCAGGCCCTGCTCGCCGAGTTTCTTCTCGAGGATGGGCTTCTGAGCGGCATAGAGCTTCTTCGCGGCATCATAGCTCGAGGCGAGGAAAGGAACCGAATCGACCTCGTAGATCGGGCTCTCGTTGGCGAGGCGCGAGACGAGCAGCTCACCGGCGGGCACCGTGCCGCTGCGCACGGCGTTCTTGATGTCGGGGTGCTTGATCAGCGACTGGTTGGCGTGGACCGTGATCTGCAGCGAGCCGCCGGTCGCCGCCTTCACGTCCTCGGCGAACTGGACGATGTTCTTGGTGTGGAAGTTGCCGTCCGGATAGGGCGTCGGCAGGTCCCACTTCGTCTGAGCCACGGCCGGTGAGGCAAGAAGCGCCGCAAGGCCGAGGCCCGCGGCAGCGCGCGTCAAAACGTTCATGACAATCTCTCCCGTGCGGCGCGCGCCCCTTCGCGCGCCGATCTTCGCATGCTAGCGGCGTCGAATTTCATGTCAACAAATTGTTGACGTTTTGTCATCGTCCTGCTTCTCTCATCTCATGCGCTGCGGCCCGGGAGGGGCTCGACGGCGTCGGCGGGAGCGTCTCGGCAGCGGCCGACGCGCCGCGAGGCCGGCACGAAGCCCAGCGCAATTTCGGACATCGGGAGAGCATGATGGCAGGTCGGTGGGATTTCTGGATCGATCGCGGCGGCACGTTCACGGACGTCATCGCGCGTGACCCGCAGGGCAGGCTGCACGCGCGCAAGCTCCTCTCCGAGAATCCGGAAGCCTACCGCGATGCCGCCGTCCAGGGCATCCGCGACCATCTCGGCCTTGCCAGGGGCGAGGCGATCCCCGCCGGCCTCATCGGCGACGTGCGCATGGGCACGACCGTGGCCACCAACGCGCTGCTCGAGCGCAAGGGTGACCGCGTCGCGCTCATCACCACGAAGGGTTTTCGTGATGCCCTGCGCATCGGCTACCAGGCGCGGCCGAAGATCTTCGCCCGCAACATCATCAAGCCCGAAGAGCTCTACGAGAGCGTCGTCGAGATCGAGGAGCGGGTGCTCGCCGACGGTACGGTCGAGATGGCGCCGGACCTGACGCAGGTCGAGGTGCAGCTCGCCGGCATCCGGGCCGAGGGGATCGATGCGCTCGCCATCGCCTTCATGCACGCCTACCGCTATCCGGCCCACGAGCAGGCGGTGGCGGAACTCGCCCGCCGCATGGGTTTCACTCAGGTCTCGGTCAGCCACGAGGTCTCGCCCCTCGTCAAGCTCGTCGGGCGCGGCGACACCACGGTGGTCGACGCCTATCTCTCGCCGATCCTGCGACGCTACGTGGCGCAGGTGTCGGAGGAACTCGACATTGCCCGCACCGGGGCGCGCCTCATGTTCATGATGTCCTCGGGCGGTCTCACGGCCGCCGATCTGTTCCAGGGCAAGGACGCCATCCTCTCGGGGCCGGCCGGCGGCGTCGTCGGCATGGCCGAGACAGGCAAGTCCGCCGGGTTTGACCGCGTCATCGGCTTCGACATGGGCGGCACCTCGACGGACGTCGCCCATTTCGACGGCGAATACGAACGCGCCTTCGAGACCGAAGTCGCCGGTGTGCGCATGCGTGCGCCGATGATGCTCATCCACACGGTCGCTGCGGGCGGCGGCTCGATCCTGCATTTCGACGGCTCGCGCTTCCGCGTCGGGCCCGATTCGGCCGGCGCCAATCCGGGCCCCAAGTGTTATCGTCGCGGCGGGCCGCTCGCCGTGACCGACGCCAATGTCATGCTCGGCAAGCTGATGCCGGAATTCTTCCCGAAGATCTTCGGCCCCGCGCAGGACGAGGCGCTTGATGCCGAGGCTGTGCGCGCCGCCTTCGCGGCCATGGCCGGCGAGGTCGGCGACGGGCGCAGCCCCGAGGAGGTGGCCGACGGCTTCATCCAGATCGCGGTCGCCAACATGGCGGAGGCCATCAAGAAGATCTCGGTGCAGCGCGGCTATGACATCACGACTTATGCGCTCAACTCCTTCGGCGGGGCTGGCGGCCAGCACGCCTGCCTCGTGGCCGATGCGCTCGGCATGACGAAGGTGCTGATGCATCCCTTCTCGGGCCTTCTCTCCGCCTATGGCATGGGTCTTGCCGACGTGCGCGCCACGCGACAGAAGGCGCTCGATGTGCCGCTCGATGCCGCCGCCCCGGCTGCGGTCGCCGCGCTGGGCGACGCGCTCGCCGCCGAATGCCTCGCCGAGCTCGAGGGGCAGGGCATCGCGCGCTCCGACATCGAGACCTTCGTGCGCGCCCATGTGCGCTATGCCGGCACCGACACCGCGCTCGCCGTAGCGGCGGGGGATGTGGCCGCCATGCAGGCCGCCTTCGAGGATGCGCATCGCCGCCGCTTCGGCTTCATCGACGATACCAAGGGGCTCGTCATCGAGGCCGTCGAGGTGGAGACCGTCGGCGGCGGCGCGCGTTTCGCGGAGGACGCGGCAGGTGATGTGCAGGCCGCACCGGCGAGGCCGCACCGCACGACGCGCTTCTTCAGCCAGGGCCGCTGGCACGATGCCGGTGTCTTCCTGCGGCAGGATCTAAGGGCGGGTGCTCGTATGCCGGGGCCGGCGATCATCATCGAGCCCAACCAGACGGTGGTCGTCGAGGACGGCTGGGAAGCGCAGCTGACCGGCAAGGACCACCTCGTGCTCGAGCGGGTGAAGGCGCTGCCCAAGCGCGCCGCCATCGGCACCGAGGCCGACCCGGTGATGCTGGAGATCTTCAACAATCTCTTCATGTCCATCGCCGAGCAGATGGGCGTGACTCTGCAGAACACCGCCTATTCGGTGAACATCAAGGAGCGGCTCGACTTCTCCTGCGCTGTCTTCGACCGCGAGGGACGGCTTGTCGCCAATGCGCCGCACATGCCGGTGCACCTCGGCTCCATGGACCGCTCGGTGGAGACGGTCATCCGCCAGAACCCCGTCATTCGCCCCGGCGACGTCTATGTGCTCAACGCGCCCTACAACGGCGGCACGCATCTGCCGGACATCACGGTGTGCACGCCCGTCTTCGACGACAAGGGCGAGAACATCCTCTTCTGGGTGGCGAGCCGTGGGCATCATGCCGATGTCGGCGGCACGGCGCCGGGGTCCATGTCGCCGCGCGCCCGCACCATCGAGGAGGAGGGCGTGTATATCGACAATTTCAAGCTCGTCGATCAGGGCCGTTTCCGCGAGAAGGAACTGATCGACCTCTTCCTCGGCGCGAAATATCCCGCGCGCAACGTGGTCCAGAACGTCAACGACCTCAAGGCACAGATCGCCGCCAACGAGAAGGGCGTGGCCGAACTCAAGAAGATGATCGCTCATTTCGGGCTCGACGTGGTCGAGGCCTACATGGGCCATGTGCAGGACAACGCGGCCGAGAGCGTGCGCCGTGTGCTCGATCGGCTGCACGATTCTTCCTTCGAATATGAGATGGACCAAGGCTGCTTCATCCGCGTGAAGATCACGGTTGACAAGGAGAAGCGCGAGGCGACCGTTGACTTCACCGGCACGTCGCCGCAGCGGGACGACAATTTCAACGCGCCCGCGCCGGTGACGCGCGCGGCCGTGCTCTATGTCTTCCGCGTCATGGTTGATGACGAGATCCCCATGAACGCGGGCTGCCTCAGGCCCATCAATATCGTCGTGCCGGAAGGCTCGATGCTGTCGCCGCGCTATCCGGCGGCGGTAGTCGCGGGCAATGTCGAGGTGAGCCAGGCCGTGACGAACTGCCTGTTCGGTGCGCTCGGTGCGCTGGCGGCCGCCCAGGGCACCATGAACAATCTCACCTTCGGCAACGACCAGTACCAGTACTACGAGACCATCTGCTCCGGCGCCCCCGCGGGCGAGGGCTTCAACGGAGCCGACGGCGTGCATACGCACATGACCAACTCGCGCCTCACGGATCCGGAAATCCTTGAGACGCGCTTTCCCGTCGTGCTGGAAGACTTCCATATCCGGCCGAACTCGGGCGGCAAGGGACGTTGGCATGCCGGCAACGGCACCAGCCGCACCATCCGCTTCCGCGAGGCGATGGATTGCGCCATCCTCTCCGGCCACCGCCGTGTGCGGCCCTTCGGGCTCTTGGGGGGAGAGCCGGGCGAGGCGGGCCGCAACCTCGTGCGCCGCAGGGACGGGCGCATCGAGGAACTCGGCGGTTGCGACCAGACGCTGATCGAGGCAGGCGAGGCCATCACCATCGTCACGCCGACCGGCGGCGGCTATGGCAAGGCGTGATCCGTCCGGGCAACGATGCCGGGCCGGCGCGAATCGGCAAGGAGGAAGGCTGGGGCGGGCGCAGCGGGCGCCCATCCGAGAAGGAGGAGCCGGAGCATGATCAGGGTCATCATTGCAGGCGCGACCGGCTGGGTCGGCAGGGCGCTCGTCGCGGCCGTGCACGAGGCGCCCGACCTTGCGCTGGTCGCGGCGGTGGCGCGCTCGGCCGCCGGGCGCGATGCGGGCGAGGTGGCCGGCATCGGCCCGATCGGAGTCGAGATCGTACCCGATGTCGACGCGGCGCTCGCGGTGCAGGCGGACGTGCTCGTGGACTACACCAAGCCGGGCGCGGTAAAGGAGCATGCCCTGAAGGCGATCGCCGCCGGCTGCCACGTCGTCGTCGGAACGTCGGGGCTCGGGGCTGAGGATTATGCCGAGATCGACGATGCGGCGGAGGAGCGGGGCATCGGCGTCATCGCCGCCGGCAACTTCTCCATCACCGCCACGCTGATGAAGCGCTTCGCGCTCGAAGCGGCCAAGTATGTGCCGGATGTCGAGATCATCGATTATGCGGCGGCGCAGAAGCCGGACGTGCCGTCGGGCACGGCACGGGAACTCGCAGAGACGCTGTCCTTCGAGCGCCAGCATCCGACTTCTCGGCCGATCGACGATCTGACCGGCATCCGCGAGACGCGCGGCGGCGCCATCGGCCTGTCGACGCCGGTGCAGGTGCATTCGGTGCGCATGCCCGGCTACCGCCTGTCCTGCGAGGTCCTGTTCGGACTCGATGACGAGCGCCTGGCGCTGCGGCACGACGCCGGGTCCTCGGCCGCCCCTTACGTCGGCGGCACGCTGCTCGCCGTGCGGAAGGTGGCGGAGAAGCCGGGGCTCAGGCGCGGCCTCGACAGCATCATGGACTGATCAGGAGCCGCCGACGAGGCCCGGCGGCCGCAGCACGCCGAGCGTGCCGTCGGTCCGCGGGCGCGGAGGCGGGGCGGCATAGCTCTGCGTCGGATAGGCGGGCGGAGCCTGATAGGTGGCCGGCCGGTCCTGCTGTCCGTAGACCGGCGCGGCGTGGCTCGTCGCCATCGGCGGCGCGCTGGCCGGCGCCGGCCCGACCTGCCATCCCGGCGGCGTCCTGGTGGACGACATGCCGAGATATTCCTCGTCGATAACGGCGCCGCCCTCGTCCTCTCCCTCGCCGAGCGGCTGGTCGTGGATGGTCATGGGGCTGCCGCCGGGGCGGTCGTAGCCCTTGTAGACCGGCCCGGCCGGCCGGGGCGTGTAGGCCGGCTCGCCGCCATAGGGAGCGGCCTGCCGGGGGCGCGCGTCATACTGCCCGGGCACGAGGCGCGGCGTGAACTTGATGACCGGCTTGCAGATCGTCCGGCCCTTGGCATGCCGGGCGAGATCGAGATGGAAATGGTCGTAGTGGAATGCGTCCGAGCCCGGGCCGAGCACCGTCGAGAAATAGCGGCAGGAGCCGACGAAGACCTCGCGCAGGAAGTCCTGCTCCACCGGATCACCCTTCCACCCCTTGGCGACCGTGATCTTGCGTCCGTCCGACAGGTGGAAGGCCATGACGTCGACGGCGTTGCCGTAGGAGTGCTCCGACTTGCGCGCGCCCGCCTGGTTGTTCATCGAGCGGCACGAATAGGACCCGGCCCGCAACTCGATCACCGGCGCGCCGAAATAGAGCGAGGCGGCGGGCTGGACGACCTCGATCAGCCAGGTGTCGAAGGTGGAGATCGCGGGGCAGGCGAGCACCGCCTTGGACGTCAGGCCGATCTCGCCGCTGGCGAAGGCCTTGACGCGGAAGGGATAATCCATGCCGCAGGCGCCGGGGCCGGAGATCGGCTTCATCGGCTCGATATAGGCCGACGGCTGCACGAGCTTCTGCGCGAGGCAGGCCGATTCCGCCTCGCTGCGCCATGCCTCGCGCTTCTCGAATGTCATCAGCCCGCAACCGGCGACGCCGGCACAGGCCAGTATCGCCGCGGCGAATGTCGCAAACCTGCGCGCCATCAACGCAACTCTCCGCGCGCCCCCTTCTGCGCCGGAGGATGCAGGGATAGTCCTAACGTTTCTTCAACGTTGACAAAACCTTGGCCGGCACGTGCGACGTTTCGTATGATGGCCTTGCGGAGCAATATTGCTGCCTTTGCTCGAAGTGATTTTCAGAATTACTGGAATCGAGCTGATGGAGTGCGTTCCCCGGGGTATCGTAATCCCCAGCCTGTGGCTGGCGAAAAGCGAAAGGGAATGAACCATTTAACGAACGATAAAGGATGTTGTACCGAGGCCATGCCGCGTTGCACAACATTTGGCGCTTCGCAAGGCCGCCTGTTGCTGCTAGATTCCGTCCCCTAGGTCAAACCCATGGAGGTCACCTATGGGCCTGACGCTGCTGTCACGTTTGAACATCGTGGCGATGAGCGCCGCCTTCCTGTTTGTCGGCGCCATCATCATCGGGGCTTTCTGACCGGCGGCTTCGCCGCCTTTGTCGATAGTGTTCCCGTTGCCTAGCGTTCAAGACAAGCCATCGAGAACGGAGATCCAGGTGCGAGGGATCTTCCTTCTTCCAAAAGCCTCGTGACCGTTCCCTTTCGGGCGGTGCGTGCAATCAAGCCCCAGCCAAGCCCAAGGGTCGCCGTCTCCCGACGGCGACCCTTTCACTTGGGGGATCCGGCCGCCGCCTCCCGGACGGCGACCTCTTTCCGGTTCATAATCCGGTCGCCGCCAGGGAGACGTAGCGCGCCATTTCGGAGGTTCGGCCGTTTCAGCTGTCGGGACAAGGCTCGCTCGTCACGTGCCAGGAGGTGTTGTTCAGTTCCATGCCGCAGGTGGCAAGGCGCGGGCCGGCGCTGGTGGGCAGGCAGACGACCTCGCCGAGTTCGTAGTCGCGTCCCTTGGCCCGGCAGGTGCAAGGAAGCGGCAGAGGAGCCGCCGCTCCAGGGGCGGCCGAATGGCCGGCGGCCCCGTGCGCGGGCGGTCTCGACATGTCCTGCGCCCCGGCGAGAGGCACCGGAAGCACGATACAACCGAGGATCAGGCTGCAGGCAAAGTGGCGGCCGAGGCGGCACAGGCCCGCCCTTGGCGGGCCCCCCGTGCCGGGTGCCTGTCCCAGATGGCCGACGGAGCACAGAGCCATGGCGCTCTCTCGCCTTGCAGCCCGGCATCGAGCGTCGCGCCGACCCGCCCCCGGGTCAAGATGTCCACCGCTCCCACGCGCCGAAATAATACCGCCGGACCTGTTGGCCCCGGCAGGCCGTGCCTATATTGCGGGCACCATGATGAACGGGAGGCCATCCTGACGATGCTTTCTTCTTTCGCGCGTTTTGCCCGCGTTGCCGCCATTGCAGTGGCGGCCGTCTTTACGACGGCCGAACTGGTCGAGGCCAGGGCGGGGCGGGGAGGCAGCTTCGGCAGCCGTGGCGTACGCACCTTCAGCGCCCCGCCGCCGACCAACACGGCGCCGCGTCCGACCCAGCCCATCGAGCGGTCGATGACCCAGCCCGGCCAGACGACGCCCGGCGTCGCCGCGCAGCGCCCCGGCGCCGCCGCCCAGGCCGCGCCGCAACGGCGCTTCGGCACGGGGTTCTTCGCCGGCCTCTTGGGCGCGGGCCTTCTCGGTGCGCTCTTCGGTGCGGGCTTCTTCGGCGGCCTCGGCGGTCTCGGCTCGATCCTCGGCATGCTGCTGCAGATCGCGCTCATCGGCGGCCTCGTCTGGCTCGCGCTGTCGTTCTTCCGCCGCCGCCAGCAGCCGGCCTTCGCAGGCGCAGGCGCCGGTCCCGCGAACGGTGCCGCCCGCTCGTCGTTGCCAGGCCTTTCCGGCCTTGGCGGTGGGCAGGCCGGGGGCATGACCGGCGCCAGCATGGCCGCCGGTGGAGGGGACGGCTCTCTCGCCCTTGGCGCGGAGGACTTCGACGCCTTCGAGCAAGCCCTGCACGATGTCCAGAAGGCTTTTTCGGATGAGGACCTCGCGGCGCTCCGGCGCCTGACCACGCCGGAAATGGTCTCCTTCCTTGCCGAGGACCTTGCTGACAATGCCAGAGCCGGTATCGTCAACCGCCTTGCTGACACCAAGCTCCTGCAGGGTGATCTGGCGGAGGCCTGGCGCGAGGGGTCGGACGACTACGCAACCGTCGCCATGCGCTTCTCGCTGATCGACTACAAGGCGGATCGCACGACCGGTGCCGTCGTCGAGGGCAGCACGAGCGAGCCCGTGGAGGCGACGGAACTGTGGACCTTCCGGCGCAGCCGCGGCGGTCCGTGGCTGCTGTCCGCCATCCAGCAGGCCTGAGCGCACCGCCGCGAACCGACCGGCGCCTTGGCGCCGGTCGCCTGTGGCCGTAGCATCGCCTTCGCCGAGAAGGAGGGGAGCGATGCCACAGGCATTCCGGTGTGTCCCGCGACAGATGCAGGCGGCCGCCATCGCCGTCGTTTCGGTGCTTGGCCTTGCGCTGGGCGCCATACCCGCGCAGGCGCAGAGTTGCGGACGGGACGGCAGCGGCTTTGCCACCTGGCTCGCGGCATTCCGCCAGCAGGCGGTGGCCCAGGGCATTCCGGCGGAGGTGGTGGCGGCCAGCCTTGACGACGTCTCCTACGACCGGGCGATCATCTCGCGCGATCGGGGGCAGGGCGTCTTCCAGCAGAGCTTCCTGCAGTTCGCCGGGCGCATGGTGGCCGATTACCGCCTGAAGACGGGCGCCAGCCGCATCCGCCAGCAAGCCGGCCTGTTCTCCGCCATCGAGCGTCAGTATGGCGTACCGGCGGAGCCGATCGTCGCCTTCTGGGGGCTGGAGACCGATTTCGGCGCCAACATGGGCAAGGATCCGACGCTGAAGGCGCTGGCGACGCTTGCCTACGATTGCCGGCGGCCCGAACTCTTCCGTGGCGAATTGATGGATGCGCTGCGCATCGTGGCACGGGGCGACCTGCGGCCGTCGGAGATGCGCGGAGCCTGGGCCGGCGAGCTCGGCCAGATGCAGTTCATGCCGTCCTTCTACTACAAGTACGGCGTCGATGCGGATGGCGACGGGCGCGTGGACCTGCTGCGCTCGACGCCGGACGCGCTCGCCTCGGCCGCCAATTTCATGAGCAGCCTCGGCTGGCGGCGCGGCGAACCGTGGCTCGTCGAGGTGCGGGTGCCGGCGAGCCTGCCCTGGCATGAGGCAGATCTCGAGATCCGCCATTCGACCTCGCAATGGGCGAACTGGGGCGTGACGCCGCGGGCGGGCGCGCTGCCGCCGGGCAACGCCTCGCTGCTGCTGCCCATGGGCCGCAACGGCCCGGCCTTTCTCGCCTACGACAATTTCGGCGTATTCCTGCGATGGAATCAGTCCTTCGTCTATGCGACGACGGCTGCCTATTTCGCCGCGCGGCTCGCCGGCGCGCCGGCGGTAGCGCGCGGCAACGGCGAGGTGGCCATGCTCGGTGCCAAAGAGATCGCGCGGCTGCAGCGCCTGCTGGCGCAGCGCGGCTACGATCCGGGACCGATCGACGGCAAGCTCGGCGCGGCGACACGCGCGGCGGTGAAGAAGGCCCAGATGGAGCTCGGCCTGCCGGCCGATTCCTTCCCCACCGCCGAACTCATCGCTCGCCTCGGGGGCGGCTGACCATCAGCGGCAGCTGTAGCCCACGAAGCACTGGGCGTTGTCCCTGGTCGGGAGGTACTCCGGTACCGGGAAGTCGCGCGCAGAGCAGTTGTTGACGTAGGTGCTGAACAGGTGGGGGCCGCGCGAGATCATGACGCGTCCCTGCCGCTGCACCATCTCCTGCAGCTCGGCGCAGCTGTGCGCCTGGGCGGGGATCGGGGTCTGCTGGGCAAGGGCGGGCGTCGCGGCGCCGGCGAGAAGGACCGAAGCAATCAATACGTTACGCAAGTTCATTGCGCCGTCTCCTTGGCGTTTCTCAGGTGCCTCGGTGCCCCGCCTCACATGGGGTGTCGCGGCTGCGACGTCACGACCGCAAGCCATGCCCGCCCCGCATGGCGGGCTGCGCCGGTCGAATGCTTCTGAAGCTGCAGGTGAATGTGGGGGAGCCCGCGACGCTACTTGCTGCGGCCGCTGTAGCCGATCAGGCATTGGGGATTGTCGCGCGCCGGCACGTAGGCGGGGCTCGGGATATCGCGGGGCGCGCAATTGTTGGCGTAGGTGCCGAACACGGAGGGTGCGGTCGAAATCCCGACGCGGCCCTTGACGCTGCACCAGCGCGTGCAGCTCGGCGCAGGTGAGGCTGCGGGCAGGAACAGGGCTCTGCCGGGCGAAGGCGGGAACTGCCGCGACAGAACGAGGACGGACGCGGCGAACAGGTTTCGCTGCGGCATCGGGATCTCCCAGGGGGCGCTGTTCCGTCCCCCGCGTGAAGATGGGCGCATTCTGAACGGCGTCATCCAGCAACGATGCCGTGCGTGCCCTCGCCGCGACAGTCCGGCCGTCTCATCACGCAGATGTGACGGCATGCGCCGGCGACATTGACAAGTCGCGGATCATGTCGCCTCATCTGGGCATGGGGGTTCTGCGATCCCCTCACGAGGCGACAGGCCGAAGCATCGCGTTCCGCTCCTCCTGATCGAGAAGGGACGCTGTCATGCCGTCGTTCAATGCTATTTCTCCGGACAAGCTCTTCCGTCTCGTCGGCACGCCGAAGTGCCCGGTCCTCGTCGACGTGCGCACCGACGAGGATTTCGCCGCCGAGCCACGCCTCGTGCCGGGGGCGACGCGCCGGCCCGGAACGGAGGTGGCCCGATGGGCGCAGGAGTTCATCGGCTGCCAGGTCGTCGTCATCTGCCAGAAGGGGCTGAAGCTCAGCCACGGCGCGGCAGCCTGGCTGCGCCAGGCCGGCATCGCCGCCGAGGTGCTGGAGGGGGGCACGCAGGCTTGGAGCGCCGCGGGCCTGCCGATGGTGCCGTTTGCAAAGCTGCCGACGGCGGACGCGCAGGGCCGCACGCTATGGGTGACGCGCTCGCGGCCGAAGATCGACCGCATAGCCTGTCCCTGGCTCATCCGTCGCTTTGTCGATCCCGCCGCCGTCTTCCTGTTCGTTCCACCATCCGAGGTGCTGGCCGTCGCCGACCGCTTCGGCGCCACACCCTTCGACGTGGAGGAGGTGTTCTGGAGCCACCGCGGGCCCCTGTGCAGCTTCGACGTCATGGTCGAGGAATTTGGTCTCACCGTCGGGCCGCTGTCACATCTGGCCGCCATCGTGCGCGGCGCCGACACGGCCCGCCTCGACCTTGCACCGGAGGCGGCGGGGCTGTTGGCGGTTTCCCTCGGCCTGTCGCGCATGTATGCGGACGACAACGAACAGCTCGAGGCGGGCCTCGTTCTCTATGACGCGCTCTACCGCTGGTGCCGCGACGCGACGGACGAGACGCACAACTGGCCGACGAACAAGATGAAGGGCACGTCATGACCGAGACATTGCGGACCGCGCGGGACGAGGACGCGGCGCCCGCCGGCCGCTTTCCAAGCTTCTCGGAAGGCGTGCGCACCTGGGCGCGAATCGCGGCGCTCAGCTTCGGCGGCCCGGCGGGGCAGATCGCCGTCATGCACCGCATTCTCGTCGAGGAGAAGCGCTGGCTCGGCGAGAAGCGTTTCCTGCATGCACTCAACTTCTGCATGCTGCTGCCGGGGCCGGAGGCGCAGCAGCTCGCCGTCTACATCGGCTGGCTGATGCACCGCACCGCCGGCGGCATCGTCGCCGGCGTGCTCTTCGTGCTGCCGGGGCTCGTCGCCATCATGGCGCTGAGCGTGATCTACGCGCTCTACGGCAATGTGGGCTTCGTGCAGGGGTTGTTCTTCGGCCTCAAGGCGGCGGTGCTTGCCATCGTCTTCGAGGCGGTGCTGCGCATCGGCCGGCGGGCCCTGCGCAACGCCACGATGGTGTCGCTGGCCGCGGCGTCCTTCATCGCCATCTTCGTCTTCGCCGTGCCGTTCCCGCTCATCATCGCCGCGGCCGGCCTCATCGGCTACATCGGCGGCCTGAGGCGGGTGGCGGCCTTCTCCGGCGGCGGGCACGGCCCGGCCGCCAAGGCGGGCGTGGACGATGCGCGGACGGTGCTCGGCGAGACCATTCCCGCCCATGCCCGGCCCGGCGGCACGCGGGCGCTGACGGTCGCGGGCGTGCTGCTCGTGCTTTGGCTCGCCCCCACCGCAGCGCTCCTCGCCGCCTTCGGAACGGGCAACGTCTTTGCCGACATCGCGGTCTTCTTCAGCCAGATGGCCGTGGTGACCTTCGGCGGGGCCTATGCGGTGCTCGCCTATGTGGCGCAGGAGGCGGTCGGCACCTACGGCTGGCTGGCGCCCGGCGAGATGCTGGACGGGCTCGGCATGGCCGAGACGACGCCAGGGCCGCTGATCATGGTCACCCAGTTCGTCGGTTTCATGGGAGCCTTCCGCGATCCCGGCACCCTCTCGCCGCTCACGGCGGGCATCCTCGGCGGGCTGTTGACGACCTGGGTCACCTTCTCACCGTGCTTCCTGTGGATCTTCCTCGGCGCGCCCTATGTGGAACGGTTGCGTGACAACCGCGGGCTGGCTGCAGCGCTGTCCGCCATCACGGCCGCCGTGGTGGGTGTCATCCTCAATCTCGCCATGTGGTTCGCCTTGCATGTCGTCTTCGGCGAGGTCGGCACGTTCGAGCGCTTCGGCATGAAGCTCGCGGTGCCGGAGCTCGAGAGCGCCCGGCCTGTGGCGGCGGCCCTGTCGGTCCTTGCCGTCCTCGCCGTCTTCCGCCTGCGATGGGGCATGATGACGGTGCTCGGCCTCAGCGCCGTCGCCGGCGTCGTCCTGCAACTCGCCGGCCTCGGGGTTTAAGCTCAGCCGCGCAGCGGCTTCAGCGCCTCCGCCCAGCGCTTCAACTCGACGAGGAGCGCCTCGGCGCTCTTGATGTGCAGGTCGTTGGGCTGGAAAACGCCGTCCTTGACGTGCTGGGCGACCATCGGGACCGTGACGGCCTCGACAATTGGCACGAGGCGCATGGCGGACATGGTCAGCTTCGTCATCTGCACCGCGCGCAGGCCGCCGGAGACGCCGCCGTAGCTCACGAAGGCGCAGGGCTTGTAGCCCCATTCGTTGTAGACGTAGTCGAGTGCGTTGAGAAGCGCGGGCGTCGGGCCGTAGTTGTACTCTGGGGTGACGAAAACGAAGGCATCGGCGGCTGTGACGCTCTCGCTCCAGCGCTTCGTATGTTCGTGCTCGTACTGGCCCAGCCGCGGATGGTGTGGCTCGTCGTAGACGGGCAGATGAAAATCGGCGAGATCGACGAGATGGGTGTCGAACGCGCCTTGCTTGACGGCGAACCCATGAAACCACTTCGCGACCGACGGGCCGATGCGGCCCGGCCGGGTGCTGGCAATGATGACGTTGAGACGCAGCATGAGGTCTCCCATGGTGAGGATGGGTGGAGGCTCGGCCGTGAGCACGGCTGCGGACAGGATTAAGTCCGACCCGCGACTCGGGCAAGGCAGGGCGGGGAAGGCCCGGCGGCTGGCTGGCCGGCGTCACCTGTTCCTATGCCGCTGCAGGTCGGTCAGTCCTTGCGGCGGCGTCCGCCCTTCCTGACCTTGGTCGAGCCGGCCCAGTGTTCGTCGAGATGCGGCGCGGGGCCCACCACGCGGGGCAGGGTTTCCCGGCCAGGGCCCATCTCGTCGAGCGTTGGCTTGCGGGCGCGGGACCCGCCCCCCGGCGGCGGCAGGTTGGCCCTGGCGCCATACTTGCGCTGGCCGGCATAGCTGCCGGCCTTGTCGGCCACCTCCTCCTGCCGCGCCAGCGGATCGTTGGCGATGGCGAGCTCGGTCGCCTGCAGGCGCTTCAACTCGTCGCGCAGGCGGGCCGCCTCCTCGAACTCGAGGTTGGCGGCAGCCTCGCGCATGCGCTTCTCGAGGTCGGCCATCACGGCCTTGAGGTTGTGACCGACGGCTCCCTTCTCGGCGAGGCCGGTATCGACGCGCACGTGGTCGCGCTCGTAGACCGAGTCGAGGATGTCGGCGATGTTCTTCTTCACCGACTGTGGCGTGATGCCGTGCTCGGCGTTGTAGGCGAGCTGCTTTTCGCGGCGCCGGCTGGTCTCGGCTATGGCCCGTTCCAGACTGCCGGTCATGGCGTCGGCATAGCAGATGACGCGGCCGTCGACGTTGCGCGCGGCGCGGCCGATGGTCTGGATGAGCGAGGTCTCCGAGCGCAGGAAACCCTCCTTGTCGGCATCGAGGATGGCGACGAGGGCGCATTCGGGAATGTCGAGGCCCTCACGCAAGAGGTTGATGCCGACGAGCACGTCGAAGGTACCGAGGCGCAGGTCGCGGATGATCTCGATGCGCTCAAGCGTGTCGATGTCCGAGTGCATGTAGCGCACGCGCACGCCGTGCTCGTGCAGATATTCCGTAAGGTCCTCGGCCATGCGCTTGGTCAGCACCGTGACGAGGGCACGGTAGCCTTGGGCGGCGACCGCCTTCACCTCGCCGAGTAGATCGTCCACCTGGCTGCGCGCCGGGCGGATCTCGACCGGCGGATCGACGAGGCCGGTCGGGCGGATGACCTGTTCGACGAAGATACCGCCGGTGCGTTCCATCTCCCAGGTGCCTGGCGTTGCCGAGACATAGATCGACTGCGGCCGCATGGCGTCCCATTCCTCGAAGCGCAGCGGGCGGTTGTCCATGCACGAGGGCAGGCGGAAGCCGTATTCGGCGAGCGTCGCCTTGCGGCGGAAGTCGCCGCGGTACATGGCGCCGATCTGCGGCACGGTGACGTGGCTCTCGTCGACGAAGATGAGGGCGTTGTCGGGCAGGTATTCGAACAAGGTCGGCGGCGGCTCGCCCGGCTTGCGGCCGGTAAGATAGCGTGAATAGTTCTCGATGCCGGCGCAGGAGCCGGTCGCCTCCATCATCTCGAGATCGAAGGTGGTGCGCTGCTCGAGCCGCTGGGCCTCCAGGAGGCGGCCCATGCGATTGAGTTCCGCAAGGCGCCATTTCAGCTCTTCCTTGATGCCCTTGATGGACTGGATGAGCGTCGGGCGCGGCGTCACGTAATGCGAATTGGCGTAGACCTTGACGAACGAGAGTTCGGCCGTCTTCTCGCCGGTGAGCGGATCGAACTCGACGATCGATTCCACCTCGTTGCCGAAGAGGCTGATGCGCCAGGCCCGGTCCTCGTAGTGCGCCGGGAATAGCTCGATGACGTCGCCGCGTACGCGAAAGGTGCCGCGCGCGAAGTCGAGCTGCGTGCGCTTGTAGTGCAGCGCCACGAGATCGGCGATGAGCTGGCGCTGCTCGATCGTCTCGCCCACCTTCACGGAGAAGGTCATGGCGGTGTAGGTCTCGACCGAGCCGATACCGTAGATGCACGAGACCGAGGCGACGATGATGACGTCGTCGCGCTCCAGCAATGCGCGTGTTGCCGAGTGGCGCATGCGGTCGATCTGCTCGTTGATCGAGGATTCCTTCTCGATATAGGTGTCCGAGCGCGGGACGTAGGCCTCCGGCTGGTAATAGTCATAGTAGGAGACGAAGTACTCGACGGCATTGTCCGGGAAGAAGGACTTGAACTCGCCGTAGAGCTGCGCCGCCAGGGTCTTGTTATGGGCGAGAATGAGCGCCGGGCGCTGCGTCTCCTCGATGACCTTGGCCATGGTGAAGGTCTTGCCCGAGCCGGTGACGCCGAGCAGCACCTGGTCGCGTTCGGCGGCCTCGACGCCGGCCACCAGCTCCTTGATCGCCTGCGGCTGGTCGCCGGCCGGCGCGAAGTCCGACTTCATGCGGAAGCTGATGCCGCCTTCGGATTTCTCGGGTCGGGGCGGGCGGTGCGGCGTCCACAGCTTGCCGTCCTTGAACAGCGGATTGCCACTTTCGAGCAGGGCCGAGAGCGCCGCGACCGTTGCCGAGACGCCGCTCGGTGCGGCCCCGGCCTCGGCGGGCATATCCAGCCGCTTGCCGGCGCGCCGCGGCGGCGCCTCGTCAGCCTCGGGGAGGAAGCGCGCCTGCGGCGCCTCGCCGAAGCCGGCAGCGCCGCCCGGCCCGGCGGTCCCCTTGTTGAGGGCCGGGTTGAGCAGATCCGCGAGGAACGGGTCGAGCGGTTTCAGCTCCGGCTTTGCGGCCTTGGAGCGGGGAGAGGACGGTTTGCGGGCCATGAGAACGAATATGGTACGAGTCTGCGCCTGGCGGAAGAGGGATCGTGCGGCGAGCGGAGGCAGGCGCCTCGTATGGAGCCTTCGGCTTGTTGCCGCCGCTCGTTTCCGGGCTGCGTTCCGCTTCGCTGCATCCGCCCGGGAAACGAAGCTGCTCCTGGACAATGGCGCTGTGCGATCCGTCCGCTGCCGGCCTTCCCGTTGCCCCTGCGACAGGACCGGTGCACAAAGGCGCGGCCGTGGGGCAGGAGATGATGATCGATGCGTTGCAACATCTGCGGTGGCACCGCCTTCGAGGACATGCCGAAGCGCCCGCTGGCGCGCTGCACCACCTGCCGCTCGCTGGAGCGCACGCGGGTCGCAGCCCTGAAGATCAAGGAACAGGTGCGGCCGCAGCCGGGCGCGCACGTACTGCATTTCGCGCCGGAGCAAGGCCTGTCGCAACTCTTGCGCGACATTGCCGGCGACAACTACCGCGCCGTCGACATCGACCCCCCGCGCTATGCCCATCTCGGCATCGACGTCGAGTTGTTCGACCTGTGCCACGACGTGTTCACCCTGCCGCGCGGCCGTTATGATCTCATCGTGCACAATCATGTGCTCGAGCATATCGAGTGCAATTATTCGGTCGTGCTCATCCGTCTCGCCCAGTCGTTGAGCGAGAACGGAGCCATGCTGTTCAGCGTGCCGATCGTCGGGGGCGATTTCACCGATGCCATCGTCGATGCGAGCGACGAGGAGAAGGCCGCGCGCTTCGGGGCCTTCCGCCACTACCGCCATTTCGGCCGCAGGTTCATCGCCGAGACCCTCGGCATGATCTTCGACATGGCCCCGGACTATGACCTGACAAGGGATTTTCCGCCCGAGGTGCTGCGCGAGGCCAATATCCCCGAGCATCACTGGCACGACTTCACCGGCACCAGCATCTTCGTCGTGCGGCGGCGCGACCTGCGCGTGTGACGCTCAACCGTCCGACAGCTCGAAGTCGAGCACGAGGATGCCGTCGATGCCGCCCTCGCACAGGCCGACCAGGGCGGCACCCGCGACCTTGTGATCGGGATGGGCGAGATAGGCGTCGCGCGCCGCGGCGTCGGTAAAATCGACCACGAAGCCGTGCGTGTAGCCGCGCGCCAGCCCTTCCGGGCTGGTATTGCGCCCGGCATCGAAGCCGAGCATGCCCGGGACGACCGCCCGGAGATTGGCGAGCGCGTCGAACACCGCCTCGATCTCAACCGGCTCCGTTCCGGCGGCGAACCTGACGAGGACGACGTGCCGCACCCGCGGCCCGCCGCCCGATGCCATAGCGGGCGCCGCATGGGTCACGGCAGCGCCGATTGCCGGCAACATCCATCCGCGCGTGAACGAACGTCGAGAGATAGGTGGTGTCGTCATCATCACGGCCTCGATCCGTTTGAGGGACTTTAGCCCTGGCGGCGGCGCCATGGCTTCGCGCCGGCGGCGTACGGCCATGCGATATCGGCGCACCGTCATGCGCGGCGCGCCGTTGACTGGACGAAGCTGCACGGGCATGCCCAAGACGAGGCTGGCAGCATCAGAATAGTCTCTTCGAAAGTGCCGCAGCGATGGCCGACGGTCTGCTTTCCCTTCTTTCGATCGAAGCCATCGGCGCCGTTGCCGCCGTGCTCACCACGCTGTGCTGGATTCCGCAGGCGGCCCGGGTCATTCGCACGCGCGAGACGCGGGCGATCTCGCTGACGACGCAGGTGGCGTTGACCTGCGGCGTCGTCCTGTGGCTCGTCTATGGCCTGTTCATCGGCAGTTGGCCGCTGATCGGCTCCAATGCCGTCACTCTCATCCTGCTCGGTGTCATCCTGATGATGAAGCTGCGTTACGGATGACGGCGCGCCGTCCAGGCGTTAAGGTTTCGTTCATCACGACGCGTAACGGTTCGAGACCGTTCCGCTCTGCCCGAAAGGGAGACCGCCGGCTGCGAAGCGATGGCCGGTGTCGTGCTGCCAACGAGATGACGGATATGACACGGCGAATCCGAAGCTGCGGACAAGGCCGCATTGCGCATATGCGCCCGCCGGGCGCGTCGCACCGGCTGTGCCCGCTTGCGGCCGCTGCGCTCGCCCTAGTCGCCGCCTGCGGGCCCGTTTTCGCGTTCGAAGCCTTGGCTCCCGCGGCACCGCTGCCACCGGAGCGGCTCGCGCCCGACGAGGAGACCATGCCACTTGGGGAATGGCAGGCCTTCGATCAGTCGTTCTCCTTCAACGCCGACATGTGGACCGACAGTCCGCAGGAGCCGATCTGGGCCGAAATGTCCGCAGTCGCTGCGCAACTGCTCCGGCGTGGCGGCCGGCGTGCCATCGCGCCCATACTGACGCTCGCGCCGGTGGCAAGGGGATATGCGGATGCCGGGGCGCGGCTGACAGGGCCGCTCGCCATGCCACAGGAAAAAGCATTCGGCCTGCGACTCAGGACCGAGCAGGGCATGTCGATCTCCACTGAATTCGCCAGCGGGGAAGGCACCTGGCAACCCGTCGACACCCGCCTTGCCTGGCGTGTCGCGCGGCCGATGCCGGCAGACGAAGGCTGGGTGTGGGCAGCCGGGTTCGGCGGCGGACTTCCCGTCGGTCACGCGCCATATTCGCAGACGCTCGACGTCGTGCTCGGGCGGCGCTTCCGCGGTGGGGAGGGGAACTGGTCCGTGATGCCGGAACTCGCCGTCAACACTGTCTACACGAGCTATGGAGGCGAGCGTTGGAGAACCACTCTGACGCCGCAGGTCAAGACCAAGGTGGATGTGCTCACATCGGCCGACGACCGGCTCAAGCTCTATCTGGAATCGTCTGTCGGCTATGCGCTGCCCGTCGGTGCAAATGCGTCCGGCCTGTCGGCGAGGACGCGGCTCAACCTCATCTTCCGGCCGGGCGGATGAGGCCCGGCGAATATCCTTGCGCCGGGCGCCCGGATGGCGCATGAGGACGCGCTCCAATCACGTTCGGCCCCACTCATGCTGCCAGCCGTCTCAGCTCCGCACGTCGCGCCGGTCGCGCTCCTCGTCCTCTCCAATGTCTTCATGACCTTTGCCTGGTACGGGCATCTGAAATTCAAGACCTCGCCCCTGTGGATCGCGGTCTGTGCGAGCTGGGCCATCGCCTTCATCGAATACTGGTTCGCCGTGCCGGCCAACCGCATCGGCCACGAGGTCTATTCGGCGGCCGAGCTCAAGACGATGCAGGAGGTGATCACCCTCGTCGTCTTCGCGCTCTTCTCCGTGATCTACCTCAAGGAGGCGCTGACGCTTAACCACCTCGTCGGTTTCGCGCTCATCGCCGCCGGCGCCTTCTTCATCTTCCGCGGACCCCTCGGCTGATCAGCCCGCCGGGCGCACGCGCAGCACCCGGCCGTCGGGGGCATCCGTCAGGAGATAAAGGAAGCCGTCCGGCCCCTGCCGCACGTCGCGGATACGTTCGCCGAGATCGCGCAGCATCCGCTCCTCGCCAACGATGCGGTCGCCTTTGCGCTCGATGCGCACGAGCATCCGGCCGGCGAGCGCGCCGATGAACAGGCTGCCGCGCCATTGTGGAAATGCCTCCCCAGTGTAGAAGGCCATGCCGGAGGGGGCTATGGAGGGATCCCAATAGTAGAGCGGCTGCTCCATGCCCTCTTTCGCAGTGCCCTCTCCGATCTTGGCGCCGGAATAGTCGACGCCGTAAGTGATGACCGGCCAGCCGTAGTTGAGGCCCTTGCGGGTGATGTTGATCTCGTCGCCGCCGCGGGCGCCGTGCTCGATGGTCCACAATTCACCCGTGTCGGGATTGATGGCGGCGCTCTGCGGGTTGCGGTGGCCGTAGGACCAGATTTCCGGTCGCGCATCCTGCCGGCCGATGAAGGGATTGTCGTCGGGTACGGAGCCATCGGTCCTGATCCGCACCACCTTGCCGAGGTGGGTGGAAAGGTCCTGCGCGCTGTCGCGCAGGTCGTAGCGGTCACCGAGTGTCACGAAAAGCGTGGCGTCCGGGGCAAAGGCAAGGCGGGAACCGTAATGGTTGGCGCCCGTGTGGGCCGGCTCCTGGCGGAAGATGACAGTGACGTCGGCGAGCGCCGCAGCATCGTCGCTCAACCGGGCGCGCGCGACCGCGGTGCCTGCGCCGCCCGCCGCGCGCGGTTCGCCGTACGTTATGTAGAGCGTGCGGTTGGTGGTGAAGTCAGGATCGAGCGCGATATCGAGCAAACCGCCCTGGCCCCGGTCCGCGACGTCAGGCGTGCCGGCGAGAGGGGGCGACACCGCTCCTTCCGGCGATACCAGGCGTATGTCGCCCGGCCGCTCGGTGACGAGCATCGCGCCGTCCGGTAGGAAGGCGAGGCCCCAGGGATGCTCCAGGCCCGATGCGACGGTTTCGAGGACAATCTCGCCGTGCCGGGTCTTCTCGCGCAAGGGCTCGGCATTCTGGGACCTTGCATCGAGCGCAGGCAGGAAGATCAGCGCCGCTGCCGTTGAAAGCCGGCCGCAAAAGCCGATTGACATGGTCGCCTCCGTGATCGCGCAAGGCCAAAGGGCCGGGAAGGTTGCCTGTCAGGCTAAGAAGCGGTCACGGGCGGTCAATGGCTGCAAGGTCACGTTGCTGCGAGGCGAGGCCTTCAGCAACGGATCGACCAGGGTGGCTCCGTCAGGAGACCGAGTGCACGATGATGGCGGGCTCGCGGGCGATGGTCTGGCTGGTGCCGATCCCGGTGCCGATGGCAACCACCGCGGTGCCGAGCGTCAGGATGACAAGAAGCACCAGGGAGAACTTGAACTGGCGTTCCGCTTCGACGCGCGTGACGGAGGCCGCCACGGCGCGTGGCCGGCGGATGTCCGAGAGGCGGATCGGATCGTTGACGTTCATGGCGCGTTACTCCATGTCCACGACCTGTGGACGGGTAAGATTTTGCTGCCGTATACACGGGGCTGCAGTGCGTTGGCGCACAGGGCTTCAGCAATTCAATCTTCCCGCCGGGCTCGATTGTTCCGTGCTTGTCAAATGCCGCGCGGGGCGCATTTGTTCCCGCCGCCAGGTTTCTCCGGTGCCGACACATTCGGCCAATTCATCGATGCCATGAGCACGTTTGGCTTGCTCTCGACGGCTCGCGGCACTACACGAACGGCGCCCGCGCGCGCGGGCCCGACACATCCAATCCGGAGACGCTCCATGGCCTTCCTCGCCGACGCTTTGTCCCGCATCAAGCCGTCCGCGACCATCACGCTCACGCAGAAGGCGAGGGATCTCAAAGCCGAAGGGCGGGACGTGATCTCGCTGTCCGTGGGCGAGCCGGATTTCGACACGCCCGAGAACATCAAGCGGGCTGCCATCGCCGCCATCGAGCGGGGCGAGACGAAGTACACGCCCGTCTCGGGTATCCCGCAGCTGCGCGAGGCCATCGTCGCCAAGTTCAAGCGCGAGAACGGGCTCGACTACAAGCCCTCGCAGACCATCGTCGGCACCGGCGGCAAGCAGGTCATCTACAACGCCCTGCTCGCCACGCTGAATCCCGGCGACGAGGTGGTCATCCCGGCACCCTACTGGGTGAGCTATCCCGAGATGGTGGCGCTCAACGGCGGCACGCCCGTCTTTGCCGAAGCCAGGCTCGAGGACAATTTCAAGCTCCGCCCGGAGGCGCTGGACCGCGCCATCACGAAGAAGACGAAGTGGGTCATCCTCAACTCGCCGTCGAACCCCTCCGGCGCGGCTTACAGCTTCGCGGAAATGAAGGCGCTGACGGACGTGCTCGTGCGCCATCCGCATGTGTGGGTGCTGACCGACGACATGTACGAGCATCTTGTCTACGGCGACTTCACCTTCGTTACTCCGGCGCAGGTGGAGCCGGCGCTCTACGAGCGCACGCTGACCATGAACGGCGTCTCCAAGGCCTATGCCATGACCGGCTGGCGCATTGGCTATGCCGCCGGTCCGGAGCAGCTCATCAAGGCCATGGACCTCGTCCAGGGCCAGCAGACCTCGGGCGCTTGCTCGATCGCGCAATGGGCGGCGGTCGAGGCGCTTGCCGGCCCGCAGGACCACCTGCCACGCTTCCGCAAGGCCTTCGAGGAGCGCCGCGACCTCGTCGTGTCCATGCTCAACCAGGCCAGGGGCCTCTCCTGCCCGACGCCGGAGGGCGCGTTCTACGTCTATCCTTCCTGCGCCGAGCTCATCGGCAAGACGGCGCCCTCGGGCAAGAAGATCGAGACGGACGAGGACTTCGTGCTCGAGCTGCTGGCGACCGAGGGGGTCGCTGCCGTGCACGGCTCGTCCTTCGGCCTCGGTCCCAACCTCAGGATCAGCTACGCCACCTCGAACGAGAAGCTCGAGGAGGCCTGCCATCGCGTCCAGCGCTTCTGCGCCAGCCTGCGCTGAACGCGGCTCGTCGAGCAGGAATTCGACGGGGCCTTCGGGCCCCGTTGTCATTTCGGCCGATGATCGGCTCAGCACATGCGGCAGGTGAGGGAACAGTCGCTCGGGCCGCGCGTTGTTGTCCCATCCTGTCCTCAGACAATGGGAGCCAAGCCGTGAGCAAGCGACCCACAGCGGCCACAACCCTGGCCGCCATCGCGATCGTCGGCATAGGGGTCTTCGGCGCGCATCATGCCTTCGCACAATCGAGCCCGGTGCGGGCGTCACCCAAGACGGAGGTGGGCCGCCTCGCCTGCAACGTCTCCGGCGGGGTCGGCTTCATCATCACCTCCCAGCGCGCTCTGAACTGCCGCTTCACGGACAACCGCGGCCGCACGGAGCAGTATGTCGGCACGATCCGCAAGTTCGGGCTCGACATCGGTGCGACGACGGGCGGCGTGCTTGTCTGGGCCGTCGCAGCCTCGACGAGCCGGCTCGGCCGTGGCGCCCTGCAGGGCGAATATGCCGGCGCGAGCGGCGAGGCGACGGTTGGCGCGGGTGTCGGCGCCAACGTCCTCGTCGGCGGCTCCAACCGTGCCGTCAGCCTCCAGCCCCTTTCGGTGCAGGGCCAGACCGGCCTCAACCTCGCGCTCGGCGTCGCCGACATGCGGCTCGAACTCGCTCGCTGAGAAGCCGCGTCTACAACCGGAGCAAACCCCGGCACAAGCCGGGGTTTTCCTTGTTTACGGCAGCCGGCCGGCCCCGTATTGGTTTGCCCAACGCATCAGCGCCGAAGGCGCATCAAACGGGGTATGCTCAATGACAGGGGTTGCTTCTCGACCGTCGGCGCGTTGGTGCCTGGCATCGATCGGGCGCAAGGCCGCGGTGGCGGCTTTCGTCGTCGTGGGCCTCGCAGGATCCGTGTTGTCCGCCGCGGCGCAGGAGAAGGTGACGGTCGGCGTGCTGCGCTTCGTCTCTTCGGGCGGGCTCTTCCTCGCCGTGGAGAAGGGCTATTTCAAGGACGAGGGGCTCGATGTCGAGCTGAAGTTCTTCGAGGCCGCGCAGCCCATCGCGCTTGCCGTCGTCTCCGGCGACACCGAATTTGGCGTCACCGCTTTCACGGCCGGCTTCTACAACCTCGCCGGCAAGGGCGCGCTCAAGGTCATCGCCGCCCAGGCGCGTGAGAAGAAGGGCTACGAGGGCAACCTCGTGCTCGCCTCCAACGCCGCTTACGAGAAGGGGCTGACGAGCCTCGACAAGCTCTCCGGCAAGTCGGTCGGCATCACGCAGGTGGGCTCGTCCTTCCACTACCAGATGGGGCAGATCGCCGCCGCCAACGGCTTTGCGCTCAAGAGCGTCGAACTCAAGCCGCTGCAATCGCTGCCCAACATGGTGGCGAGCATCAAGAGCGGGCAGGTCGACGCCATCATCATCGCGCCGCATCTGGCCAAGCCGCTTGTCGCCTCGGGCGAGGCGAAGCTGATCGGGCGCGTCTCCGACGTCACCGAATACCAGTTCGGCGGCCTGTTCACGAGCACCAAGATGATTACGGAGAAGCGGGCGACGGTCGAGAAGTTCGTGCGCGCGTACCAGAAAGGCGCCGCAGACTACGCCAAGGCGTTCCTCGCCAAGGATGCCTCGGGCAACATCGCCTATGCGCCCGACAGCGACGCGACGGCCGCGCTCGTCGCCAAACACGTCTATCCGTCGGAAGAGTCGGCCCAGGCAGCCGCCAAGGTCAAGGGTGCGGCCTTCTTCGTGGACGAGAAGGCCCGGCTCGACGTCGCCGACATCCTGACCCAGGTGCAATGGCTGAAGGACGAAGGCCTCGTCGATGCGTCGGTGGACGCTAAGTCGATCCTCGACCTCAGCTTCATCGACGGGCACATCAACGCCAACTGAAGCGCCTGACGAGGTGCGGCGTTCCAGCTGCGGCGGTGCTCCCGCCGCAGCTATTGTTTGAAAGACCGGATATGCAGCTCATTGCCGACCATATCGCCCATGCCTACGGCCCCCTGCCGGTGCTGGACGACATCTCCTTCACTGTCGGGCCGGGCGAGGTCGTCGCAATCGTCGGCCCGTCAGGCTGCGGAAAGTCGACGCTGCTGCGCATTCTCGGCGGACTGGAGAAGCCGCAGGCGGGGGCGGCGCTCGTCGCCGGCGCACCGCCTGCCGCCTCGCTCAACCCGCTGACCTTCGTCTTCCAGGACTTCGCCCTGCTGCCCTGGCGCACCGTGGAGGGCAATGTGCGCCTGGTGCTGGAGGGGCATGGCCTTTTGCAGGCGGTCGTGGCAGATACGGTCCGCGACGTTCTCGCCCGTACCGGCCTCACCGATTTCGCCAAGGCCTATCCGAAGCAGCTGTCCGGCGGCATGCGCCAGCGGGTCGGCATCGCCCGCGCTCTCGCGGCGCGGCCGGCGGTACTGCTGATGGACGAACCGTTGTCGGCTCTCGATGCGCAGACGCGCGAACTGCTGATGGATGACCTCGTGCAACTCGTCTCGGCTGAAGGCAGCGCCGAGGCGCTGGGCATGGTCTATGTCACGCACAATCTCGACGAGGCAGTGCGGCTCGCCGACCGCATCCTCGTCCTGTCGCGTCGCCCCGGGCGCGTGCGCGAGACGGTCACGATCGCCGGCGACCGGCGGGCGCGTCGCTCGGACGATCCGGAACTGGTGCGCCGCGCCCGCGAGCTGTGGGATCTGATCCGGGCTGATGCCGCCGAGGCGGATCGGGAACTCGCCGATGGGGAGGCGATCAATGGTTGATGTGGCTCATGACGTGTGCCCGGCGGCCACGGCTGACAAGCGTCCCGTCACGTTCCGCGGCGGGCTTTTCCTGCCGCGCACCCATCGGCTCGTCGGTTTCGCCGCCCTCGTCGCCCTCATCCTAACGTGGCAGGCCGCCTCCAGCTTCGGCTGGATGAGCCCGGTCCTTGCCCCGAGCCCGGGCGAGGTGATCGACGCCCTCAGGCGCATGGCCCTCAGCGGCGAGCTCGCCACCCATCTCTCGGCCTCGCTCGTGCGGCTTGCGGGCGGCTTCGCCATCGGCGGCACCGCGGGCATCGCCTTCGGCATGGCCATCGGCCTGTCGAGCCTGGTGCGCTCGCCTGGCGCGACGCTGGTCGCTGCGCTCTTCCCCATCCCGAAGATCGCGCTCCTGCCGCTCTTCATCCTGTGGTTCGGCATCGGCGAAAGTTCCAAGGTGGCGACCATCGCTTTCGGCACCTTCTTCCCCATGGTGATCGCGACCTATGGGGCCGTGGACAATGTCGACCGCTCGCTCGTGCGCATGGGTCGCAGCTTCGGCCTGTCCTCCTTCGCCATCATCTCGAAGATCATCCTGCCGGGGGCTCTGCCCGGCATCCTGTCGGGCATGCGCATCGCCTCCTCCATCGGTATCGTCCTGCTCATCGCCGCCGAGATGATCGGCGCCAACGAGGGGGTCGGCGCCCTAGTGCTGGCCGCCGGCAATCTCATGCAGTCTGACCGCCTGCTCGCCGGGGTCGTCGTGCTCTCGCTGCTCGGCCTGACGGTTGCCGGCGTCATCGGGGCCGTCGAAAAGCGCCTGCTCGCCTGGCGTTGAGCGTCGCCGCCCGAGCGGCTGCGGGTGCCACCTCACCGCCACCCTTGATTCGCACGCCCGACGGCGTGACGATCACATGACGGCCCTCGTGGCCGTCATGCGAGGGAGAGGCGGCCATGGATGCCAGCGGTAGAGAACGAGCGGGGCCCCGGTGCATCGCCATCGTCGGCCCCTACCAGAGTGGCAAGACCAGCCTGATGGAGGCCTGTCTCGCCCGCATGGGGGCGATCGACCGGCAGGGGAAGGTGGCGGACCGGAACACGATCGGCGATGCCTCGCCCGAAGCGCGGGCGCAGGGCATGAGCATCGAGCCGAACGTCGCGAGCGGCGATTTCCTCGGCGAGCGCTTCACCTTCGTCGATTGCCCCGGTTCGATCGAGTTCCTGCACGACATGCGCACTGTCCTGCCGGCCTGTGATGCAGCCGTCGTCGTCTGCGAGGCGGACGACCGCAAGGTGCCGGCACTCGAACTCGTCATGCGCGAGCTCGAGGAGGCGGATGTGCCGCGCTTCCTCTTTCTCAACAAGATCGATGCGGCGAGCCGGCGCGTGCGCGAGACGCTCGCCAGCCTGCAGAGAGCCTCGCGCACGCCGCTCCTGCTGCGCCAGATTCCCATATGGAAGGATGGCATAGCCATCGGCTTTATCGACCTCGCCCTGGAGCGAGCCTTCGTCTATCGCGAATATGCCGCGAGCGAGGTGATCGACCTTCCCGTCACCGAGGTCGGTCGCGAGAAGGAGGCGCGCTTCTCGATGCTCGAGCGGCTCGCCGACTACGACGACGAACTCATGGAGGATCTCGTCGAGGAGATCGAGCCGCCGCGCGACAGGGTGTTCGACGATCTCTCGCGCGAACTGCGCGACATGCATGTCGTGCCGGTGCTCTTCGGTTCGGCCGAGCGCGGCAACGGGGTCACGCGCCTACTCAAGGCGCTGCGCCACGAAGCGCCGCGCCTCGCCGCGACGCGGGCTCGCCTCGGCGTGCCCGAGGAAGGGCCGCCGCTCGCCTTCGCGATGAAGACGAGCCACAACGGCCAGGGCGGCAAGCTGACGCTGGCGCGCGTGCTGCGCGGCCCTATCTCCGAGGGCGACACGGTCGTATCGTCGCGCGGGGGGGAGGCGCGCGTTGCCGGCATTGTCGACCTGAAGGGCCAGGGGCAGAGCCGCCGGACCACGGCGGAGGAAGGCGAGACGGTCGCCTTCGCCCGGGTTGACAATGTCGCGACCTCCGATGCCTTCGCAGTCGGCAAGGAACGCCCGACGGCAATCGTCTCCGTCGCTCCGCCCGATCCCGTCTTCTCGCTGGCGCTCCTCGTGCGCGACCGCAAGGACGACGTGCGGCTGACGACGGCGCTCGGAAAGATCGTCGAGGAGGATCCCTCGCTCGTGCTCGAGCAGCGGCCCGACCTCGGCGAGATGCGTCTGTGCGGCCAGGGCGAGATGCACCTGCGCGTCGCCATCGCGCGGCTCGCGTCGCGCTTCGGCGTTACGGTCGACGTGCGCAAGCCGCAGATCGCCTATCGCGAGACCATCCGCCACGCGGCCCAAGCCCGTGGGCGCCACAAGAAACAGTCGGGTGGTCACGGCCAGTTCGGGGACGTCGTGCTCCATGTCGAGCCGCTGCCGCGCGGCGAAGGCATCGTCTTCACCGACACGATCACCGGTGGCGTCGTGCCCAAGCAGTACATTCCCTCAGTGGAGATCGGCGTGCGCGAGGCGGCGGAGAAGGGACCGCTCGGCTTTCCCGTCGTCGACATGAAGGTGACGCTCACCGACGGTTCGTACCATACGGTCGATTCCTCCGACATGGCCTTCCGCGCTGCGGCAAGACTCGCCATGGCCGAGATGCTGCCGAATGCCAAGCCGGTGCTGCTCGAGCCGATGCTGGCCGTGGAGATCGCCGTGCCGACGGAGGCAATGTCCAAGGCGACGGCGATCATCTCGGCACGGCGGGGGCAGATCCTCGGCTATGACGGGCGACCGGGCTGGCTCGGCTGGGACCTGGTGAACGCCATGATCCCGGAGGCCGAGATGGATGACCTCATCGTCGAGTTGCGTTCGGCCACTGCTGGTGTCGGCAGCTTCTCGGCGCGGTTCGACCATCTGGCGGAACTCAGCGGCAAAGCGGCCGATCAGGTCGTCATGGCCCGCGCAGCGGCAACCGGCGGCTGAGGAGGCGCAGGTTCGATCATCCCTCGCCCTCTTCGCCCGCGCGAAAAGGGCGAGGGATGATTCTCCCCGCTTTTGCGCAGTTTCCTGCGCTGCGTGGTCGCGTCGATGCGGCCGGTGGGCGGCTGCAGGCGCTTTCATGGGGGCATTTCGACGCCGAATCCCGCCTCTATCGACAGTTTTTCCCGCCTGAAAGACAATGCGCGAAGAGCCGGTGCAACCGGCCGGGAACATGAGCGGGAGAACGTCATGGTGGAGGCGATCGAGACGCGACACGGGACCAACGAGCAACTGATGGCGAGGCGGCCATGGCTGCGGTCCTATCCGCCGACAGTCGCCGCGGAAATCGACATCAGCCATCTCGGCACGCTCGCCGACCTCTTCTACGACGCGACGCGCGACTTCGCCGGCCGGCCGGCGTTCGAGAGCTTCGGCAAGGAACTCACCTACGCCGGACTGCGCGCCGCCGCCGAGGCAATGGCATCGTGGCTGCAGGCCCGCGGCATCAACAAGAGCGATCGCGTGGCCCTGATGATGCCGAACGTCCTCGCCTTTCCGGCGGCGATGTTCGGCGTGCTCATCGCCGGCTGCACGGTCGTCAACGTCAACCCGCTCTATACGCCGCGCGAACTGGCGCACCAGGTGAACGACGCGGGGGCCCGCGTGCTCGTGGTGCTCGAGAACTTCGCCCACACGGTGGCCGAGGCGCTGCCGCAGATGAAGCTCGATCAGGTCGTCATCGCCACGCCGGGAGACCTGATGGGCCTCAAGGGCGCCATCGTCAATCTCGTCTCCCGGCACGTGAAGAAGGCAGTGAAGCCCTTCAGCATTCCGGGCGCCGTCCGTTTCGCGGCGGTCCTTGCCGAGGGGCGGCGGCGGGCGCCCGATCCGGTTGCCCTGACGCCGCAGGACGTGGCCTTCCTGCAATACACGGGCGGGACGACCGGAGTCGCCAAGGGCGCCGTGCTCACCCACGGCAACATCACGGCCAATGTCGCGCAGATGAAGGCCTGGCTCGAGGGCTGGGTGAAGACCGACGGAAGCCGCCACATCATGGTGACGGCGCTGCCGCTCTATCACATCTTCTCCCTCACCGTGTGCTGCATGATGATGATGCGCATCGGGGCCTGCGGCTTGCTCATCGCCAATCCGCGCGACATCGCCGGCTTCGTGAAGACGCTGAAATCGCGGCCCTTCACCATGATCAGCGGCGTCAACACGCTCTACAACGCGCTTGCCCATCATTCCGGTATCGGGGAGGTCGACTTCTCGCCCGTGCAATTGTGCATCGCGGGCGGCATGGCGACCCAGGCAGCGGTGGCCAAGCGCTGGAAGGACATCAGCGGCAAGCCAATCATCGAGGGCTACGGCCTGTCCGAGACGTCGCCGGTCGTCTCAGCGAACCGGCTCGATATCGAGGAGTTCACCGGTACCATCGGCTTTCCGCTGCCGTCGACGGATGTCGCCATCCGCAGCCTCGACAATACTGATGTTCCCTTCGGCGAAGTCGGGGAATTGTGCGTGCGCGGCCCGCAGGTGATGGCAGGATACTGGCAGCGCCCCGACGAGACGGCGAAGGTGATGACCGCCGACGGCTATTTCCGCACCGGAGACCTCGCCGTCGAGGCGGAGGAGGGGTCCTTCCGCATTGTCGACCGCATGAAGGACATGGTGCTGGTCTCCGGCTTCAACGTCTATCCCAACGAGGTCGAGGATGTCCTCGTCCGCCATCCGAAGGTACTGGAGGCGGCAGTTGTCGGGCAGCCGGACGAGCACTCGGGCGAGGCGGTGCTCGCCTATATCGTCAAGCGGGACGAGAGCCTGACGGAGGAGGAATTGCGTGCCTTCGCGCGCGAGAACCTCACCTCCTACAAGGTGCCGCGCCGCATCGTTTTCCGCGACAGCCTGCCGAAGACAAATGTTGGCAAGGTGTTGCGCCGGGCCCTCAGGGACGAGGCGCAGGCCGGCGGACACCCCTGATCCGGCGCGCGCTCCCGAAGGCGTGAATTGTCGCCGGCCGCGCACGGCTCTACCCCTTTTCACGACGGGCGGATCCGCCTCGGGAGCGCATCCATGCTGATCAGGACACAACCCGGCTGGCGCCTGCCGGAATCGGTGGCCACATCGGAAGCCATCTTCTTCGACCGCCGATCCTTCCTGGCCGGCGCTGCGGGCCTTGTCATGCTGGGCGCCGGTCGCACGGCTCGGGCCCAAGAGGCGGCCGCCGGGCTCTATCCCGCGCCGCGCAACGAGCGTTTCGTGCTCGACCGAAGCGTGACTCCGGAGGAGATCAACACCGCTTACAACAATTTCTACGAGTTCGGCTCCCACAAGCGCGTCGCCGCCGGGGCCGAGGCGCTCGTGAGCGATCCATGGACCATCAAGGTCGACGGGCTCGTCGAGCGGCCTTTCGAGATCGGCCTGGACGAACTCCTCAAGACCATGCCGCTGGAGGAGCGGCTCTATCGGCACCGCTGCGTGGAGGCCTGGGCCATGGCTGTGCCGTGGACGGGTTTTGCCTTCAGCGCCTTCGTGAAGCGCGCGCGCCCGCTCGGTTCGGCGAAATACGTCGTCATGCAGACCTTCCACGACCCGAAGATCGCCCCCGGGCAGCGCCAAACGTGGTATCCGTGGCCCTATACCGAGGGCCTGACCATCGCCGAGGCGACGAACGAACTCGCCTTCCTCGTCACTGGCGCCTACGGCAAGCCACTGCCGAAAGTGATGGGCGCGCCGCTGCGCCTCGCCGTGCCGTGGAAATACGGCTTCAAGTCCATCAAATCGATCAACCGCATTTCCTTCTCCGAGACGCGGCCGACGAGCTTCTGGGAGGCGCTGCAGCCCTCCGAATACGGCTTCTGGGCGAATGTGAATCCCGCGGTGCCGCATCCGCGCTGGAGCCAGGCCGCAGAGGAGATGATCGGTACGGGCGAGATGTTCCCCACGCAGATCTACAACGGCTATGGCGCGTTCGTGGCCGGGCTCTATAGCGGCCTCGTGGGCGAAAAACTCTTCCTCTAGGTGGACCGGGATCCGCTCCTGCAGCATTGCGAGCGTCCCCGCGCAGGAGATGCAATGCGCTTGCGCCCTTTGCCGTCAAAGATTGTGCAAGATTTGAGGTGCACAAGAAAAAGGCCGGGTTCCTGAGGGAACCCGGCCTGAAGTCATGTCCGACCGAAGCCGGAACACTTCCAGAGGGGAACGGCCGAAATGGGCTCTACGCCGGGAGGAGGTGCGGAGCCCATCGCCTTCAGCCATGAGTGATATGGTCCTTCGGCAGCGCTTCCGCAACGCAGGCGGGGACATGTCAGCCATGCATCCAGCGTCGGCATCGTCCAGGGGCACGGCGCACGAGTCGCTCGCGGCAAATGCCAAGAAAAAAGGCCGGGTTCCTGAGGGAACCCGGCCTAAGTCATGTCCGACCAAGGTCGGAACACTTCCAGAGGGGAACGGCCGAAATGGGCTCTACGCCGGGAGGAGGTGCGGAGCCCATCGCCTTCAGCCACGATTGATATCGGCCTTTTCCTGCCTTTTTGCAATGCAACATGGGGCATGTCAGCTATGCAGATGCCGCATGTTTATGCAGGTCATATGTCATAATTCCGCTTCAAAAGCCTGAATATATCCCGCACCGATTCAGCGGTTCAGTAGGTCCAGCGCTGCGCCTTGCCGATCAGGAAATCGCGGAAGACCTGCACCCGCGCAACGTTCTTCATCTCTTCCGGATAGACGAGATAGCTCTCCAGCGAAGGCATTTCGACATCGGTCAGAATCTGCACGAGCCCGAGGCCAGGTTCGACGATGTAATCGGGCAGTACTGCGATGCCGGCGCCCCGCTCGACAGCCTTCTTCAGCGCCGTGATATTGTTGACAACGAGATGGTAGGGGCGCGGATCCTTCGGATCACGGCCCGCTGTCGCCAGCCAGTGCACGGCCAGAAGGTAATGCGGCATCGAGCCGCCGAAGGACAGGATGCGGTGGTTGTCGAGGTCCACCAGCTTCTCAGGCTGGCCGAAGCGCTTGAGATATTCGGTGGATGCATAGACGTGGAAGTGCACCGTGAACAGGCGGCGCTGGATGAGGTCGCCTTGCACGGGCTGGCGCAGGCGGATGGCGACGTCGGCCTGGCGCATCGAAAGATCGAGTTCCTCGTCCGACAGGATGAGCTCCACCCGCACGTCCGGGTAGTGATCCAAGAACTCGCCGATGCGAGGCGTCAGCCAGTTGGTGCCGAGGCCGAGCGTCGTCGTCACGCGCAGGGTGCCCGACGGGCGCTCGCGCGACTCGGCAAGGCGAGCCCGTGTCGCATCGAGCCGCATGGTCATGTCGCGCGCGGCGCGGAAGAGCAGTTCTCCCTGCTCGGTCAGGATGAGGCCTCTGGCATGGCGGTGGAAGAGCGGGGCCTTCAACTCGCGCTCGAGCGCGCTCACCTGCCGGCTGACGGCCGACTGGCTGAGCCCGAGATCATCGCCGGCACGCGTGAAGCTGCCTGCCTCCGCGACAGTGTAGAAAATCCTGATCTTGTCCCAATCCACGGCCGCCCCCGCTGGCCTTCCGCCTGTTGTGCCGGCAGCACCCGGGGGGCCGCCGTCGCGTTTCCTCGTTGGTTATTCGGCCGCCTCGAGGGTGGCCTCGCGGGCAGCGAGCCAGCGCTCGGCATCGAGTGCGGCCATGCAGCCAAGGCCGGCGGCCGTGACCGCCTGCCGATAGACATCGTCGGTGACATCGCCAGCGGCGAAGACACCCTCGACGTTCGTACGCGTCGTGCCCGGCTCGGTCCGGATGTAGCCGCTCGGGCTCATGTCGAGTTGCCCGATGAAGAGCTCGCTCGCCGGCTTGTGGCCGATGGCGATGAAGACGCCGTCCGTGCGGCGCTGGCTGACAGCGCCGGTCTTGAGATTCCTGAGGCGCACGTGCGTTACCGAGGGAGGCGTACCCTCGCCGCAGATCTCCTCGAGCGCTGTGTCCCAAACCACTTCGATCTTCGGATGCTGGAACAGGCGATCCTGCAGGATGCGCTCGGCGCGCAACTCGTCGCGGCGGTGTACCAGCGTGACCTTGGCGGCGATGTTGGCAAGGTAAAGCGCCTCCTCCACGGCCGTGTTGCCGCCGCCGACGACGACGACCTCCTTGCCACGGAAGAAGAAGCCGTCGCAGGTGGCACAGGCCGACACGCCGAAACCCTGGAAGGCCTCCTCCGACGGCAGGCCGAGCCACTTGGCCTGCGCACCGGTGGCGATGATCAGCGCATCGCAGCTGTAGGTGTCCCCGCCGTCGCCGGTGAGACGGAAAGGCCGCTGCGACAGGTCTACGGCGCAAATATAGTCGCTCACGATGCGCGTGCCGACATGTTCGGCCTGCAGGCGCATCTGCTCCATCAGCCAGGGCCCCTGAATGACATCGGCAAAGCCGGGATAGTTCTCGACGTCGGTCGTGATGGTGAGCTGGCCGCCCTGCTGCAGCCCGGTGACGAGCACCGGCTCCAGCATGGCGCGGGCGGCATAGATGGCAGCGGTATAGCCGGCCGGGCCGGAGCCCAGGATGAGGACCTTAGCATGCGTGTGCGTCATGGCGGACCGATCGACTGTTCGCCCTTTCAGGCGTCTGCGACAGGAGCGTCGCGGGGTGAAGAGAGGAAGCGCCTACGATGGGCCTCGTAGGCCCGGGCGACAGCCTCTGCAATGCTCGGCGTTGAATCTAAGGGCTGGTATGCGCTTCCTTCAAGTCTCCCCCGAAAGGCGTGCACAATTCCTGCGCCCCTGAGACCTTCCAGCAACGCTTTGAGGCGCGGATGGCCGCCGCTCGGCTCGAAGACGAGCACCGGCCGGCCCGTGACCGCCGCTTCGCCGGCCATGTTGGTCGAATCGGCCGTGACGACCACGGCGTCCGCGAGGGCGAGCATGGCGACATAGGGATTGTCGCCACGGCCGTCCCACAGATAGACATTCTCCTCCTCGGCGAGATCAGCGAGCGCGGTGCGCAGCGCCGGCGGCGTGCGCCGCGAGGCCGTGATCATCAGCGAGACGCCACTCGCCCGCAGTGACTTGAGATTTGTGACGAAGCCGGCGATGTCGGCAGGCGTGAAGGTGTGGTGCCGGCTGTCGCCCCCAACGAGGACGGCTGCGCGGGGCAGGGGAAGGGCAGCGAGGATGGCCGGCGGCGCAGCCCTGGCGGCGGCGATCCGCGCAGCCGAGATGCGATGCGGCGGCGTCAGCGTTGCCATGACGTTCTCGCCGCGCAGGCGGTCGTGCTCGCCGACCCAGATGAAATCGGCGGCGGAGGTTCCGGTGCGGGGATCCTTCAGGAAGACGGTGAAGGTGCGTCCGCCGGAAGCGTGCTTGACGTGGCGCAGATAAGGCACGGCGCGGCGGCCGGAGGCGATGACAAGGTCGGGAAAGGGCGGTGCGATGGGGCTCGCGGGCTGCCCGGACGCCTCGCGCGGATCGATGGGCCCCCAAGGCATCAGCCACGACCAGGGCGGCCGGGGGGCGATGCGACGCAACTGCGGCTCGATGCCGAGCGCGGCCGCGAGGCCGAGGCACTGGGTTTCGTCGCCCGCCTTGCCGTCGGTGAGAATCCAGGCGCTATCGGCGTGCAACATCGTGAGACTCTCTTGCGAATTTGGCGCCCGAATCATACTAAATCAGGCGATCACCGTGCCCGTGCCACGTCGCATGACGCAATCGTCCGGCACCTGCGAGAAGGATAATCGCGCTTGCGCGTGGAACTCGACGCGACGGACTGGAAGATCCTGAAGGAGCTCCAGGCAGACGGCCGTATCACCAATGTGGAACTGGCGCGCCGCGCCGGACTTTCCGCGCCTCCCTGCCTGCGCCGCGTGCGGGCGCTCGAGGAAGCAGGCATCATCCGGGGCTACCGGGCGATCCTCGACCAGCGGCGCCTGGGCTATGATGTCACCTGCTTTGCCATGGTCAATCTCGCGAGCCAGGCCGAGGCGGACCTCGAGGCCTTCGCCGCGCGCATCCGCCAGATGCCGCTGGTGCGCGAATGCTGGACCCTGTCGGGCGAGACGGACTTCCTCCTCAAATGCGTGGCGCCAGACCTGCGCTCCTTCCAGTCCTTCGTGCTGGAACTGACAGCAATGCCGAACGTGCGCAACGTGCGCACGGCGCTGACGCTCGACCTCGTCAAGGACGAGCCGATTGTACCCATGGCGGACGGATCGAGGGTGGGGTAGGGGCGGATCGGCGGGCTGGAGGGTCGGGTTATCGATCAGTCGGCATCGGGATCGCTGGCCCGGCATCCCCCGCCGTCTTGGCCGGGCTTGTCCCGGCCATCCACGCCTTCTGACTTTGCAGGAATTTTCTAAGGCGTGGATGCCCGCGACAAGCGCGGGCATGACGACGGTGAGGATCGAACGAGCGCTGCGGGCGCTATTTGGATCGGCTCGACCGGCGCGATGTCGCGGTGTGCCAGAGAGGCGCCCGGGCCTACCGTCCGACGATCTTGCGCTTGACCCAGTCGGCGTAGAGCTGGGCTATGGTGGCGGCGCGGCGCTGTTCGTTGTCGGCGAGATACCACGGGCCGGAATAGCTCGACGGCAGGGCGAAGAGGATCGGGTAGCGCGCCTCGATCTCGCCGCGGCGGCCGACGATGAGCGCCTCGCCGTCGAGATAGTCGCTGTCGGAGCCGCCCTCGGCGAAATCCCTGCCGTCGATGCGGATCGAGGAGCCTCCTGACCAGGCCGACAAGGTGAGGCTCTTCAGGCGCACGACGAGGCGCGGTGCCGTGCGGTCGCGCGGCGCGAGCCGGTCGGCGAAGGCGTTCGTGAGCGCATCCGACAGGCTGTCGCCGACGAGCGTCGCGAAGGGGCCCTGGCCCTGGGCGACCAGCGCCGAGATGTCGACCGAGATGGCCGAGAGGCGCAGCGCTCCGGCCTCGCCCGCCGGCAGCGGCGTCGTTGCCGGCGCAACGCAGGCGCCGAGCGCCAGCGTTCCGGCGAGCGCGGCCATGCCGAGCAGGTGACGACGCGACACCGTTGCCATGGAAGGCCTCCGAATGCGGATCAGCCGAAGCGGACGTTGATGATCTCGTACGACTTGCCGCCGCCTGGGGTCACCACCTCGACGCTGTCGCCGATGGATTTGCCGATGAGGGCGCGGGCCACGGGGGAGGTGATCGAGACGCGGCCGGAATGGACGTCTGCCTCGGGCTCGCCGACGATCTGGTAGACCTTCTCCTCCTCCGTGTCCTCGTCGACGAGGGTCACGGTGGCGCCGAACTTCACTGTCTTGCCGTTGAGCTTGCTGAGGTCGATGACGTCGGCGCGCGACAGGAGGCTCTCGAGCTCCTGGATGCGGCCCTCGTTGAGGCTCTGCGCTTCCTTGGCGGCGTGATATTCCGCGTTCTCCGAGAGGTCGCCGAGCGCACGCGCCTCGGCGATCGCCTGGATGATGCGCGGACGCTCCTCCTGCTGGCGGCGCTTGAGCTCCGCTTCGAGGGCCGCATAGCCTGAGGCGGTCATCGGGATCTTTTCCATCGCGTACGTTCTCTCACAACAAAGACGCCGTCCGGGGCCGCAATCGTACCCCGTGACGCGTGATGAAACTCGACGTGTTGCGGCCTGCGTCTCGCCTAGGCGCTCTTCGAGCCGGCCGGCCAGTACTCCTGCAACGCTCGCACCTCGAGGTCGCCGGCGAGATAGGCCCTGATACCTTCGGCGGCGGCGGCCGCACCGGCAAGAGTGGTGTAATAGGGCACCTTATGCAAGAGGGCCGCGCGGCGCAGCTCGCGCGAGTCGTGCAGGGCCTGAGCGCCTTCCGTCGTGTTGAAGACGAGGTGGATCGAGCCGTTCTTGATGGCATCGACGACATTCGGCCGGCCTTCCAGGACCTTGTTGATCCGCTCGGCTGCAACGCCCTTCTCGGCGAGGAAGCGCTGGGTGCCGCTCGTCGCCACCACGGCAAAGCCGAGCTCGGCGAGCGTCTTGACCACCGGCAGGATCCGGTCCTTGTCGGCGTCGCGGACGGAGACGAAGACTGTGCCGTTCTTCGGCACCTTGGTGCCGCCGCCGAGCTGGCTCTTGGCGAAGGCAACCCCGAAGGAGGTGTCGAGGCCCATGACCTCGCCGGTCGAGCGCATCTCCGGGCCGAGCAGCACATCGACGCCGGGGAAGCGGGCGAATGGGAATACGGCCTCCTTCACGCCGATATGTGCCAGCTCCTTGGGTTTCAGGCCGAAAGCGGCCAGCTTCTCGCCGGCCATGATGCGGGCAGCGATCTTGGCGATGGGCTCGCCGATGACCTTGGCGACGAAGGGCACCGTGCGCGAGGCGCGCGGATTGACTTCGAGCACGTAGATGTCGCCGTTCTTGATGGCGTACTGCACGTTCATGAGGCCGCCGACGTCCAAGGCGAGGGCGAGGGCCTTCGTCTGGCGCTCCAGTTCCTCCAGCGTCTCGGGCGAGAGCGAGCGGGGCGGCAGCGAGCAGGCCGAGTCGCCGGAGTGGATGCCGGCTTCCTCGATGTGCTCCATGATGCCGGCGATGAAGACGTCCTTGCCGTCGCAGAGGCAGTCGACGTCCACCTCGATGGCGTCCGACAGGTAGCGGTCGAAGAGCAGAGGGTTCTTGCCCAGCAGGGTGTTGATCTGGCCGGTCTTGTCGTTGGGATAGCGCGCCTTGATGTCGTGCGGCACCAAGGCCGGCAGCGTGCCGAGCAGGTAGTCGCCGAAGGTGTCCTCGTCGCGGATGATGGCCATCGCACGGCCGCCGAGGACGTAGGACGGGCGCACGACGAGCGGCAGGCCGACCTCGGCGGCGACGAGCCGGGCCTGCTCGACGGAATAGGCGATGCCATTCTTCGGCTGCTTGAGGCCGAGCCGGTCGAGCAGGCGCTTGAAGCGGTCACGGTCCTCGGCAAGGTCGATGGCATCGGGCGAGGTGCCGAGGATCGGCACCTTGTGCTCCTCCAGCGCGCGGGCCAGCTTCAGGGGCGTCTGCCCGCCGAACTGCACGATGACGCCGTGCAGTGTGCCATTCTGCCGCTCGGTGTCGATGATCTCGATGACGTCCTCCGCCGTCAGCGGCTCGAAATAGAGCCGGTCTGAGGTGTCGTAGTCGGTCGAGACCGTCTCCGGGTTGCAGTTGACCATGATGGTCTCGTAGCCCGCCTCGTCGAGAGCGAAGCAGGCATGGCAGCAGCAGTAGTCGAACTCGATGCCCTGGCCGATGCGGTTTGGCCCGCCGCCGAGGATGACGACCTTCTTCGCGTCCGAAGGCCGCGCCTCGTCTGCAAGGGTGCCGGCGAAGGGGGCCGCATAGGTCGAGTACATGTAGGCGGTTGGGGATGCGAATTCGGCTGCGCAGGTGTCGATGCGCTTGAAGACCGGGCGCACGCCGAGCGAGCGGCGCAGGGCCTTGACTTCCTCCTCGCTCTTGCCGGCGAGGACGGCGAGGCGCGCATCCGAGAAGCCCATGGCCTTCAGCTGCCTGAAGGCGCCGGGCGTCGCCGGCAGGCCGTATTTGCGGACCTTGGCCTCCGTCTCGACGATGCCTTGCATCTGCGCGATGAACCAGGGGTCGATCTTGCAGGTCTCGTGGATCTGGTCAGCATCGACGCCGAGCCGCAAGGCCTGGGCGACGTTGAGGAGGCGCTCCGGCGTCGGCGTGCCGAGGGCGGCCTTGATGGCATTCTTGTCGTCGCCCTGGCCGAGGCCGGGGATCTCGATCTCGTCGAGGCCGGTGAGGCCCGTCTCCAGCGAGCGCAGGGCCTTCTGCAGGCTCTCCTGGAAAGTGCGGCCGATGGCCATCGCCTCGCCGACCGACTTCATGGCCGTCGTCAGCACCGGCGCGGCGCCGGGGAACTTCTCGAAGGCGAAGCGCGGGATTTTGGTGACGACGTAGTCGATCGTCGGCTCGAAGGAGGCGGGCGTCGCCCCGCCGGTGATGTCGTTGGCGATCTCGTCGAGCGTGTAGCCGACCGCGAGCCTGGCCGCGACCTTGGCGATGGGGAAGCCGGTCGCCTTTGACGCCAGGGCCGACGAGCGCGAGACGCGCGGGTTCATCTCGATCACGATCATGCGCCCGTTCGCCGGATTGACGGCGAACTGGACGTTGGAGCCGCCGGTCTCGACGCCGATCTCGCGCAGCACGGCGAGCGAGGCGTCGCGCATGATCTGGTATTCCTTGTCCGTCAGCGTCAGCGCCGGTGCCACGGTGATGGAATCGCCCGTATGCACGCCCATCGGGTCGATGTTCTCGATGGAGCAGACGATGATGCAGTTGTCCGCCTTGTCGCGGACGACCTCCATCTCGTACTCCTTCCAGCCGAGCACGCTCTCCTCGATCAGCACCTCGTTGGTCGGGGAGGCGTCGATGCCGCGCTCGACGATGTCGATGAACTCTTCCTTGTTGTAGGCGATGCCGCCGCCAGTGCCGCCGAGCGTGAAGGAGGGGCGGATGATGGCCGGCAGGCCGATGTCGTCGAGGGCCTTCAAGGCGTCGGCGAGATTGTCGATGTGGTGCGACTTCGGCGTGTCGAGGCCGATCTTGGTCATCGCCTCGCGGAAGAGCTCGCGGTCCTCAGCCTTGTCGATCGCCTCGGCGGTGGCGCCGATCATCTCGACGCCGAATTTCTCGAGCACGCCCATCTTCTTGAGCGACAGGGCGCAGTTGAGCGCCGTCTGGCCGCCCATGGTCGGCAGCAGGGCGTCGGGGCGCTCCTTCTCGATGATCTTCGCCACGATCTCGGGCGTGATCGGCTCGACATAGGTCGCGTCGGCGAGATCGGGATCGGTCATGATCGTCGCCGGGTTCGAATTGACGAGGATGATGCGGTAGCCTTCCGCCTTCAGCGCCTTGCAGGCCTGGGTGCCCGAATAGTCGAACTCGCACGCCTGTCCGATGACGATCGGCCCGGCGCCGATGATGAGGATCGAGGCGATGTCGGTGCGTTTGGGCATGCGTGTCGCTCGCGTCTTCGTCGTGACCTGGGGCGCCCGGCACGGGATCGGCCGGGCACATAAAAAAAGGCCGCGCCATCGGCCTTCTGAGAGCCGGAGCGCGTCCCCGTGAGTGCGTGGCGGGGAGCTTGCTCCGTCCACGTTCCGGCCCTCTTAGACGAGAATCGTCGACGTGGAAAGGGTTGTGCGCCCTGCGCGCGAACGCGCCCGAGCCGCGCGCTCATATGGCCGGCGCAGCGGTGGCGCCGACAAGGCTCGCGGATCGCAGCCGGTCCGGCAAGAGCCCGTTCGGCACCGCCGGCGCCGGTTCCCTCAGGCCCGCTCGGTGGCGGGCTTGTGCCTGTCCATCATCTCCACGAAGCGGTCGAAGAGATAATGGCTGTCCTGCGGGCCGGGCGAGGCTTCCGGGTGGTGCTGGACGGAGAAGGCGGGGCGGTCCTTCAGCGCGATGCCGCAATTGGAGCCGTCGAAGAGCGAGACATGCGTCTCCTCGACATTCTCCGGCAGGCTGTCGCGGTCGATGGCGAAGCCGTGGTTCATGGACACGATCTCGACCTTGCCGGTCATGTGGTCCTTGACCGGATGGTTTGCGCCGTGGTGGCCCTGGTGCATCTTGGCCGTCTTCGCCCCCACGGCGAGGCCGAGCATCTGGTGGCCGAGGCAGATGCCGAAGGTCGGCACCTTCCTGTCAAGCAGCGTGCGGATTAGCGGCACGGCGTACTCGCCGGTCGCGGCGGGGTCGCCCGGGCCGTTGGAGAGGAAGACGCCATCAGGTGAGAGGGCGAGAACGTCCTCGGCGGTCGCAGTCGCCGGCACGACGGTGACCTTGCAGCCGCGGGCCGCGAGCAGGCGCAGGATGTTGCGCTTGACACCGTAATCCACCGCAACGACATGGCGCCTGGCCTCGCCTTCGCGTCGGCCATAGCCTTGGCCGAGCACCCACGTCGTTTCGTCCCATTCGTAGCGCTGCGTGGTGCCGACGAGGGGCACGAGGTCAAGCCCGTCCATCGATGGTACCTCGGCTGCACGCTTCTTCAGGCGCTCGATGTCGAAATCTCCGGCAGGATCATGCGCGATGACGGCATTGGGCATGCCCTTCTCGCGGATGAGAGCGGTGAGCGCGCGGGTGTCGATGCCGGACAGGCCGACGATGCCGCGGGCCTTGAGCCAGGCGTCGAGGTGGCGCGTTGCGCGCCAGTTCGAGGGCTCCGTCACGTTGGCGTGGACGATGATGCCGCGCACCTCGGCCGAGGCGGCCATGTTGACCGTCTCGATGTCCTCGTCGTTGACGCCGACATTGCCGATGTGGGGAAAGGTGAAGGTGATGATCTGCCCGGCGTAGGAGGGGTCCGTGAGGATTTCCTCGTAGCCCGTCATCGCCGTGTTGAAGCAGACCTCGCCGGTCGATTCGCCTGTTGCGCCGAGGCCGAAGCCCTCGAGCACGGTGCCGTCCGCCAGGACGAGGACAGCGGTTGCGCGCGGCTCTTGCCAACCGCCCGCCATTGCGTCGTCTTGCAGCATCGCCATGATCAGTTTAAGCCCTCGGCCGACGCCATCACGTCCGGCCATGAAAAACCGGGCCGGCCGCTTGCGGCCGTCCGCGCCACTGGCGGCGGAACCTAAGAAGCGCGGGCGCCGGCGTCAATGTACTTGTCGTGATGGAAGCCATAACAACGAGAGGATCGTCATGCGCGCACGCTTCACCGAAGCCATGAAGGAAGCCATGCGGGCGGGCGACAAGCCGCGGCTCGCGACCGTGCGGCTCATCCAGGCCGCCCTCAAGGACAAGGACATCGAGGCCCGCGGCGCCGGCCGCGGCGAGGCGAGCGAGGAGGAGATCCTCGCCATGCTGCAGAAGATGATCAAGCAGCGCCAGGAATCGGCCGAGATCTACGAGAAGGGCGGCCGGCCGGAACTCGCCGAGCAGGAGCGGGGCGAGATCGCCGTCATCGCCTCCTTCCTGCCCCAGCTGATGGACGAGGCCGAGGTCGGCGCGGCGATCGACGCCGCCATCGCCGAGACCGGGGCCGCCGGCATCAAGGACATGGGCAAGGTCATCGGCGCCCTGAAGGCGAAATATGCCGGGCGCATGGATTTCGCCAAGGCGAGCGCGATGGTGAAGGCCAAGCTCGCGGGGTGAGCCGTCAGACCTCGACGAGATCGAGCCTCTTCTCGATACGGTCGAGGCGGGCCTCGATACGGTCGATGCGGGATGACAACGAGGCGTATTGCTGCTCGAGCAGCCCGTATCGTTGCTCGAGAAGGCCGGGGCGCTGCTTGATCTCGCGATTGTCCTCGCGTAGCGCATCGACCTTCTCGTCGATGCGCTTCAGGTAGCGCAGGATGATGTTGTCCGATCCCTCGGCCATGACCAATTGTCGAGTGGTTGACGGGGCATGTCAAACGATCCCCGCCCGGGCGGGCGCCGCTGCGTGATACTCTGGCGAGCCGGTTGAACCCGGGCCCGGATTCGGAGAAGCCTGTGGATTGCGTTGATAAGCTCGTCCGCCAACTGCTTTGCGCCGGGGTGACACGCACGCGGTGCGCTTTCGGCTAGGATGCGTTAGAGCAAAGGCAGGACGATGCGTTTTCCGCCTTCCATCCTCGAGGAGATCAGGGCGCGGCTGCCGGTGACGGCGGTGGTGGGCAAGCGCGTGCGCCTGATCAAGGCGGGGCGCGAGTGGAAGGGCCTGTCGCCCTTCAACGCCGAGAAGACGCCTTCCTTCTACGTCAACGACCAGAAGGGCTTCTATCACTGCTTCTCCTCCGGCAAGCACGGCGACATCTTCACCTTTCTCATGGAGGTCGACGGGCTCTCCTTCCCCGAGGCGGTGGAGCGGCTCGCGGCCGAGGCGGGCGTGACGCTGCCGAAGGTCTCGCGCGAGGCGGCCGCCGAGGAGGAGAAGCGCAAGAGCCTGCACGACGTGCTCGAGCTCGCCGCGTCTTTCTTCGAGGCGGCGCTCGCCGCGCGCGAGGGGGCGAAGGCGCGGGACTATCTCGCCGGCCGCGGCCTCGGGCCCGACATCCAGCGGCGCTTCCGCATCGGCTATGCGCCGGCCGACCGCTTCGCGCTGCGCGACCATCTCGCGGCCAAGGGCGTGCCGTCGGAGATGATGGTCGAAGCGGGGCTGCTGGTGACGGGCGAGGACGTCGCCGTCCCCTACGACCGCTTCCGCGACCGGGTGATGTTTCCCATCGCGGACGTGCGCGGGCGGGTGATCGCCTTCGGCGGGCGGGCGATGAGCGCCGACGTGCCGGCGAAATACCTCAATTCGCCCGAAACCCCGCTCTTCCACAAGGGGCGGCTCCTCTACAACCACCATCAGGCCCGCAAGGCGGCGCACGACAGGGGCGGGGTCATCGCCGTCGAGGGCTATGTCGACGTCATCGCGTTGAGCGCCGCAGGCATTCACCACGCCGTCGCACCGCTCGGCACGGCGCTGACGGAGGAGCAACTCACCCTCCTGTGGCGCATGGCCGATGAGCCGATCCTGTGCTTCGACGGCGACAAGGCCGGCCAGCGCGCCGCCTTCCGCGCCATCGACGTGGCGCTGCCGGCCCTGCAACCGGGCAAGTCGCTGCGCTTCGCCCTCTTGCCGGAGGGACAGGATCCGGACGACCTCGTGCGCAGCCGCGGGCCGGCGGCGATGGAGGCGGTGCTGGCGCAGGCGCGGCCCTTGTCCGACATGCTGTGGGCGCGCGAACTGGAGGCCGGGCCGCTCGATACGCCCGAGCGGCGGGCGGCGCTGGAGCGGCGCATCGGCGAGGTGCTTGGCCGGGTTCGGGACGAAGTGTTGCGCCGGCATTATCGCGCAGATTTGATGGCGCGGCTCGGCGAGATGGCGCCCGCCGGCGCGATGCCGGCAGCAGCAGGCGGTCGCGGCGGTTCCTGGCGCGGCCGTGACGGCGGGGGGCAGCGCGGCTACGGCCGCGCGCCCGGCCACTGGCGCGGCGGTGCGGGCCAGCGCGGCGCCGTTGCGTCCGTGCCGAAGGCGAGCCCATTGCTCGCCCGGCATCCGCTGTTCGCCGCCAGCGCACCCGCGGTTTCGCCGCGTGAGGCCTTGATCCTCATGACGCTCCTCGTGCATCCGCGCCTGCTCGAGGAGCACTGCGAGGCCATTGCGACGCTCGACTTTTCGGATGCCCAGGCGGCGCGCTTCAGGGCGGCGCTCGTCGATGCGGCGGCCGAGGGAACGAGCGACGGCGCGGCCATCGTCGGACGGTTGGAGCGGGCAGGGCTCGGTCCCGTTGTCGAGCAGTTCCGCCGTGCGGTGCGGCCCGGTGACGCGTGGGTACTTGAATCTGGCGCCGATTTGTCGGATGTGGAGAATGCCCTGCGTCAGGCCATCATCTTGCAAAGGCGCCGCCGCTCGCTACATAGCGAGTTGAAGGCGGCCGAGCGCGCATTGGCGCAGGACGACAGCGAGGCCAACCTCGTGCTGTTGTGCGACCTGCAGGCGCAGATAACATCGCTCGACGGTGCCGAGGCGGAGGTGGAGGCGGTCCGGACGCAGGCGGGAAACCTCGTACCGGGACGTACCTCATGATGCGGGCCGCAGGCAAGATGCACCGGCCACGAAAGTTGTGGTCGACAGGTGAAGCCGGGAGATGGTTAACGGTTAGGCAAACGATCTTTGGCTTGATCGGCAGATGAGTGATCGGGTGGCCCGGCCCGTGCCGGCGCTGCCTTTTCGTCTGTTGCAGCTGGAGAGCCTGCCGGGCGCGATGGACCGGGGCGAGTGGAGCAGTCAGATATGGCGACGAAAACGACGGAACGGGACGAGACGCAGGAAACGGCGGAAACGCAAACCGACAGCCCGCTGCTCGACCTGACCGACGCCGCTGTCAAGCGGATGATCAAGCTCGCCAAGAAGCGCGGCTACGTCACCTATGACGAGTTGAACGAGGTCCTGCCCTCGGAGGAGTTCTCCTCCGAGCAGATCGAGGACGTGCTCGCCCAGCTCAACGAGATGGGTATCAACGTCATCGAGTCGGAAGAGGCGGACGACGCCAACGCCGAGGGCGGCGAGAACGAGGAAGAGGAGGTCGACGGTGGCGACCTCGTCGACGCGACGCGCTCGGCCCTGCCGGCCAAGGTCGAGACGAAGAGCGAGCCCGCCGAGCGAACCGACGATCCCGTGCGCATGTATCTGCGCGAGATGGGCTCCGTCGAGCTTCTCTCGCGCGAAGGCGAGATCGCCATCGCCAAGCGCATCGAGGCCGGCCGCGAGGCCATGATCGCCGGCCTGTGCGAGAGCCCGCTCACCTTCCAGGCCATCATCATCTGGCGCGACGAACTCGTCGAAGGCCGCGTCCTCCTGCGCGACATCATCGACCTCGAGGCGACCTATGCCGATCCCGAAGGCAAGGGCGCCCCGCGCGTCGCCGAGGACGGCGAGGACAGCGACGAAGCGGCCGGCGAGGACGAGAGCGCCATCGCCGAGGCGGAAGGCGAGATGGACGAGGACGACATGGAGAACAACGTCTCCCTGTCGGCCATGGAGGCGGAACTGAAGCCCCGCGTCCTCGAGATCTTCGACAACATCGCCGAGAACTACAAGAAGCTGCGCCGCCTGCAGGACCAGGACATCGAGAATCGTCTGCAGAACCTGAAGCTGTCGCCTTCCCAGGAGCGCAAGTACAAGAAGCTCAAGGACGACATCATCGTCGACGTGAAGTCGCTGTCGCTCAACCAGAACCGCATCGATGCGCTGGTCGAGCAGCTCTACGACATCAACAAGCGGCTGATCGGCCTCGAGGGCCGGCTGATGCGCCTTGCCGAAAGCTATGGCGTGGCGCGCGAGGACTTCCTGCGCCAGCACCAGGGCGCCGAGCTCGACCCCAAATGGGTGCTGCGCGTCTCCAAGCTCGGCACGCGCGGCTGGCGCGACTTCGTCGCCAACGAGAAGGACCGTATCAAGGACCTGCGCCAGGAGATCCAGACGCTCGCCTCCGAGACGGGGCTCGAGATCCTCGAGTTCCGCAAGATTGTCGCCATGGTGCAGAAGGGCGAGCGCGAGGCGCGCCAGGCGAAGAAGGAGATGATCGAGGCGAACCTCAGGCTCGTCATCTCCATCGCCAAGAAGTACACGAACCGCGGCCTGCAGTTCCTGGACCTCATCCAGGAGGGCAACATCGGCCTCATGAAGGCGGTCGACAAGTTCGAGTACCGGCGCGGCTACAAGTTCTCGACCTACGCCACCTGGTGGATCCGCCAGGCCATCACGCGCTCCATCGCGGACCAGGCGCGCACCATCCGGATCCCGGTGCACATGATCGAGACCATCAACAAGATCGTCCGCACCAGCCGGCAGATGCTGCACGAGATCGGCCGCGAGCCGACGCCGGAGGAACTGGCCGAGAAGCTCGCCATGCCGCTCGAGAAGGTGCGCAAGGTGCTGAAGATCGCCAAGGAGCCGGTGTCGCTCGAGACGCCCATCGGCGACGAGGAGGACAGCCACCTCGGCGACTTCATCGAGGACAAGAACGCCGTCCTGCCCATCGATGCGGCGATCCAGTCCAACCTGCGCGAGACCACGACGCGCGTGCTCGCTTCGCTCACGCCGCGCGAGGAGCGCGTGCTCCGGATGCGCTTCGGCATCGGCATGAACACCGATCACACCCTCGAGGAGGTCGGCCAGCAGTTCTCGGTGACGCGCGAGCGTATCCGCCAGATCGAGGCCAAGGCGCTGCGCAAGCTCAAGCACCCGAGCCGCTCGCGCAAGCTGCGCAGCTTCCTCGACAACTGATCGTCCCGGACGGGGAAGAAGGGCGGCCGAAAGGCCGCCCTTTTCTTTTGACCTGCGACGGCGGAATGTCCGGCGCTTCTTCCGCGGAGGAGGCGGGCCGGGCATTTCCGCGTCAGGGGGCTGACGGCGGATGGACGAGAAGCCCCACGATGCGGCGTGCGACCGGCGTCACGAGGAGCAGCGTCGGGAACGCGACGAGCCAGGACAGGCCCCAGGCGGCGGGCCAGAGTGAAAGGAATTCCGGTCGCAGCCCGACGTTCATCAGGGTCGAGATGCCCGAGACGATAAAGGTCATGATGATCGAGAGCACGAAAGGCATCACGATTCCGGCGTAACGGGCGGGCAGCCTGACGCGCCGCGGTTGCGTGGTTTCGGTCATGGTCTGAAATCCGGTTGCCACCGGAGGCGATCAGGGGTCTGCGAACGCATCACCCCGCCTGCGGCGGCTCATGTGATGCGTTGCCTGACGTCGGACGCTTACGGCGCCGCGTTATTGTGCGGTGCGGCGTGTTGCTAGCCGCAGAGCCGTCGCTTGCCAAGCACAAACTGCGGCAAGGGAGGAATTCGATGCCGTGCCCCCTTGGCGCGAGCGCCCGCCGATCCCAATATACGAAGCCATGACCACGGAAGAGATCACCTCCCGCCCACCTCTCGCGGCGTCCCATGTCGATGCGCCCGATTCCCCCATGGTCGATGCCGTGCCGGGAAAGGTGGCGGCACCGGTCGGCGCGGGCGTGCCGATCGCCATGGAGAAGGCGGAGATCGCCGTCCGACCGAAGGGGCAATCTCTCTTCGACTGCCCGCAGTGCGACAGTACCTACATGCTCGCCGGCCAATTGTCGCCCGACGGTCTGAGGGCGAGCATCGCGCTGCGTGACTGGCTCTTGAGCGAGGCCCGGCAGATGCGCGATTCCGTCGCCATCGTCGCCGGCATGTGCGAGCGCATGCTGGCCGCGGGTCTGCCCATCGACCGCGTGTCGCTCACCATCAAGACCCTGCACTCGCTGCACGCCGCCATTTCGCGCACCTGGATCAAGGGGGCGGGCGTCACCCTGCAGGCGTTCCCATACCGGGTTGAATCGCACGACGGCTATCGGCGCAGCCCCTTCCATGCCGTGCACCAGACTCGCCGGCCGTTGCAGTTGTGGCTGCCGAAGACCGCGGACGACTGCTACGGCATCGTGCCGGAGCTGAAGGAGGCCGGCTACACGCACTATCTGTGCTTCCCGGTGTTCTTCGCCAACGGCGATGCGAACGGCATCGCCTTCGCCACCAAGTCCCCCGAAGGCTTCTCGCCTGAGCACCGGGCGCTGATCGAGGCCGTCATGCCGGCCATCGGCGCGGTGATGGAGATCACCGCCGGCTACATCACACTTGGCCACGTGCTGCGCACCTATATCGGCGATGAGCCGCATAAGCGTGTGCTGTCCGGCGATGTGCGGCGTGGCGAGGTGACGCGCATCCGCTCGGCGATCCTGTTCGCCGACATGCGCGGTTATACGCGCCTGACCTCGAATCTCGCGCCGGAGGAGACGGTCGACCTGCTCAACGGCTACTTCGACTGCCTCGTGCCGCCCATCGAGAGCGAGGGTGGGGAGGTGTTGAAATACATGGGCGACGGGCTTCTCGCCATCTTCCGCGACCGGGGGGACGATACGGGCGCGGCTGCCCAGTCGGCGCTCGATGCCGCCCAGTCGGGGCTCGCCCGTCTTGCCGCGGCCAATGAGGCGGGCGAACTGCGCATCCAGCTCGCCGCCGGCATCGCCCTTCACCATGGCGAGGCAGCCTATGGCAATGTCGGCTCAGGCGACCGGCTCGATTTCACGGTTGTGGGGCGGGACGTCAACGTGACGAGCCGGGTCGCCAAGCTCAACCGCCAGCTCGGCGAGCCCCTGCTGATGACACGCGCCTTCGTCGAACGCCTTTGGGCCGATCCACGCCGGCTTGGCCAATATGAACTCGACGGCCTGAGTGACGCGGTCGAGGTCTACCGGCCCTGAGAGGTCAGATCGGCAGCGCCCTCAGCAGGGCGGCGCAGGCGACCCCTGCCAGCATGGCGCCGACGGCGCTGCGCGTCAGCACCATCACGAGCCCCGCCGTCGCCACCGCCAGCATTGCCGTCGGTCCGCCCTTGACGGCGGCAGGCACCACCAGCGCCACGATGACCGACACGGCCAGATGCCGTAGGAAGGCCTCGATGCGCGGCGTGATCGGCACGAAGCTCATGATGACGACGCCGCCGATCCGGGTCAGGAACGTGACCGTGGCCATGAGCGCGATGGCGAGAAGGGCGGTCGTCTCGTCAACCATGCCTGAGCGCTCCCGTGATGCCACCGGCGAGCGCCCCTGCGACGACGTGCCAGCCGAAGGGAAGTATCCAAGCGCCGGCGAGGGCAACGGTTGCCGCAACCAGCCACGGCACCAGGTCCGGCAGGCCGCGCCACTGGCCGACGACGGCCGCGGCGAAGAACGCGATCATCAGGACATCGAAGCCGAAACGGGTGAGATCGCCTAGATTCGAGCCGAGCACGGCGCCGATCGCGGTGGCGATGATCCAGGCGATCCACATGAGCAGCCCGCTGCCGAGAACGAGCCCCGCGTCGGTTTCGCCCCGCTGCAGGGCACGGGTGGCCTGCGCCCAGTTGGGATCGCTCAGCACGCTGAGGACCGCATAGCGCTTGGCCATCGGCAGGTGCAGCAGCCAGGGGGCGAGTGCCGCGCCGAGCAGGATGTGGCGGGCATTCACCGCGAAGACCGTCAGCGCCAGCATCAGATAGGGCATCGGCGAGGCCCACAGGTCGAGCGCTGCGAACTGTGAGGCGCCGGCGAAGACGAAAGTGCTCATGAGGACGGACAGGGGCGCTGATAGCCCCTTCTCGATGGCTGCGGCGCCGAAGGCGATGCCGAAGGGAATGACGAAGATGGCGACTGGCGCGATCTCGCGCGCGCCATCGACGACCCCGCGCAGGGTCAGTGTCGCCGTTCGGGTTGTCCGTGCGGGCGCGCCGTGCGCGTTCATGGTGGGTCCTTCCTCATGCAGATCGCGAGAAGCCGGCATGGCTCGCGCCCTGTCAACCGGCCTGGACGCTCGGCTGCCGCGCATCCCCTGCAGAGCCGAAAGGCGCCAATATCGCTACCGTCCGGTTAAGCCGCTCGGTGAAACGCGCGGATCGGGCGAAACCAGCACTTTACGGCTCTGTGGCATTGTCATCCTGTTGCCATCGAGGTTCGCGGATGACGTCCAAGTCCAACCTGCTGTTCCGGTTCTCGGCCGATCAGGGCGGCAACATCGCCATCTGGTTCGCGCTCGCCCTGTTGCCGCTTGTCTTTTCCATAGGCGTCGCGGTCGACTACTCGCGCGCCGCCACCTTGCGCACCAAGCTGCAGCGCGCCACTGACGCGACGATCGTGGCCATTGCCCCGCTCGCCTCACAGAAATCGAAGGCGGAACTGCTCGCGATTGCGCAAACCTATTTCGCCGCGATGATGGGACCGGATCTCGCCAAGATGGGCGGCTCGGCCGCGCGTATCGACGACATATGGATCAGCAACGCCCAGACGGAGATGAAGCTCTACACCTCGGCAGCCTACCCGCCGATCATCATGAACATCGGGCGGCTCAGCAAGGACCCCATCCCGATCAGCGCCTATACCCGTACCGTCATTTCCAACGATACCTTCGAGATCGCTCTCGTCATGGACAACTCGGGCTCCATGGGGGCCTATGTCGGAGGGCGCACCAAGATGGCGGCGACGAAGGACGCGGCGAAGAAGCTGGTCGATACGATGTACGCCAGCCCGGCCATTGCCGAACGCACGAAGATGTCGGTGGTGCCCTTCACGCTATCGGTCAAGGTTGGGGCACAGTATTACAACAAGACCAATCCGTCGGCCTCGGCCTCCTGGCTGGATCTGGGGGCGAAGTCGTCGATCCATTGGGAGAACATCAAGCTCGACACGAGGTCGGGCGCCTGGAACCCCGCGACACGCTTTGCGCTCTTCAAGGAACTCGGCGTCGATTGGGCTGGATGTGTCGAAACACGACCCGGTGAACATGGGGTCAAGGACACGCCGGTCAGCCAGAGCGACGGCAACAGCTATTTCGTGCCGCAGTTCGCACCGGACGAACCTGGGACCAAGGACCAAACCAGCACCATCTACAGCGGGCGCTTTACCAACAGCTACATCGATGACAGCAACAGTGCCTGTCAGCCGTCGTCGCCCAGCTCCGAGGTCGATGCACAGCAGCGCGTGTGCAAATACAGGATCGGTGGAAATTCGTCGAAGCGCAGCAACTCGCGCGGCCCCAACGCGAGCTGTGACGCGCGCGAGCTGACGCGCCTCACCGGCACCGCGCAGACGATCCGCAGCGCCATCGATGGCATGAATGCCTCGGGCAATACCAATCTGTTCGAGGGCTTCATGTGGGGCTGGCGCACCATCTCGCCGAACACGCCCTTCGCCGACGGCCGCGCCTATGGCACGGAGAACAACCGCAAGATCATCATCCTGATGACGGACGGCGACAATGTTTGGAACTCGGCGAGCAATACGCTGAACAGGTCGATCTACTCGCCCTTCGGCTATTACACGAACAACCGGTTGGCGAGCGGGGTGACCACTGCTGCCAAGGCCACCACGGTGATGGACGGCAAGACGCTGGAGGCCTGCTCCAATGCCAAGGAGAAGGGCATCATCGTCTATACGGTGGCCTTCTCCACGCCCGATGCGCCCATCAGCAAGGCGGGCCTTTCGCTCTTGACCAGTTGCGCATCCGTCGACCCGACGGATTCGAGCCACCGGCTCGCCTATATCGCGGCCACGCCCGACGAGATCATCGCCGTCTTCGAAGAGATCGCACGCAACATCGGTGCGTTGCGCATCGCCGAATGAAGCTGGCGGGCCATGGCATGCATGCAGCGGCGGACGGTATTGTCAGCGTCCGCCGCCTGTGCCATGGAAGCTCGGCGCTGCGGAATGTCTTTGTGCCGCACACCGTGCCGGCGGCGCCACGTCCTTGACGGGCCAGTAGCTCAATGGTTAGAGCCGGCCGCTCATAACGGTCTGGTTGCAGGTTCGAGTCCTGCCTGGCCCACCAATTAACGTCTTGGAATAACGGAATTTTCTTTCCCAAAAACGGATTGCTCTAAGGTTCATCGAACCTATCGGCCTGCGCTGCGGACGCGCGTGAAGTCGAGGATGCCGGCTTCCTCGCGCAAGTGATCCGGGGCAAACCTCGTGTAGACGCGCTCAGTGACGGTTGTGTTCGAGTGCCCAAGATACTGGCTGATCCTGCTCATTGAGACGCCAGCGGCGGCAAGGTGGCCGGCTAGATGTGCAACGCATGGCCGAGCGCCTTGAGGGCCGCTTCCTGGAAGGCCTCGCCCTGCGTCGGGTGGGCGTGGATCGTGGCGGCCACGTCCTCGAGCCGCGCGCCCATCTCGATGGCGAGGCCGAAGGCCGTCGAGAGTTCGGATACCCCTTGGCCGACCGCCTGGATGCCGAGCACCAGGTGGTTGTCGGCGCGCGCGACGATGCGCACGAAGCCGTCCTCGCCGAGGCGCGTCATGGCGCGCCCGTTGGCGCTGAAGGGAAACTGGCCGATCTTGATCTCGCGGCCTCCGGCGCGCGCCTCTTCCGGTGACAGCCCGACCGCGACGATCTCGGGATCGGTGAAGCAGATGGCGGGGATGGCGCGGACATCCCAGCTGCGGCGCCTGCCGGCGACGATCTCGGCGACCATCTCGCCCTGCGCCATGGCGCGATGCGCGAGCATGGGCTCGCCGGTCACGTCGCCGATCGCATAGATGCCGCGCATCGAGGTGCGGCATTGATCGTCGATGCGCAGGAAGCGGCCGGCCATGTCGAGATCGATCTCCTCGAGGCCCCAGCCGTCGGTGACCGGGCGGCGGCCGACCGCTACCAGCACCTTTTCGGCCGGGACGCGCTTCTCGCCGCTTGCGGTCTCGACGATGAGCGCATCGCCCTTGCCCGACAGGCCGCGCGCTTTGGTGCCGGTCAGCACCGAGACGCCGATCTCCTTCAGCCGCTTGACGACCGGCCGCGTCAGCTCCGCGTCATAAAGCGGCAGGATCCGGGATTCGGCTTCCACCACGGTGACGGCGGTGCCGAGCTTGGCGAAGGCCATGCCCAGTTCGAGGCCGATATAGCCGCCGCCGACAACGACGAGTGTCTCTGGCAGCTTCGTCAGGGCCAGCGCTTCGGTGGACGAGACCACCGTTCCGCCGAAGGGCAGGTTCGGCAGCGCAACCGGTTCGGAGCCCGTGGCGATGACGATCGCCTGCGCGCGGATGACCTGCACCCCCGTCTCGGTCTCAACGGCGACCGTCTTGCCGTCGCGGAAGCGGGCCCGGCCGTGGACGGACTTCACGCCAGCCTTCTTGAGGAGATTCGCGACACCGTTGTTGAGGCGGCCGACGACGTGGTCCTTCCAGGCGATCGTCTTCTTCAGGTCGAGGGTTGGCGCAGAGACGGATATGCCGAGCGGGGCCGAGGCGCCCGACCAATGGACGGCCTTCTCGAATTCTTCCGCCGCGTGGATCAGCGCCTTGGAGGGAATGCAGCCGACATTGAGGCAGGTGCCGCCGAGCTTGCCGCTCTCGACGATCACCGTATCGATGCCGAGCTGGCCGGCGCGGATCGCACAGACATAGCCGCCGGGGCCGGCGCCGATCACGAGCAGCGAGCAAACGATCTCGTTCATCGTCTTCCTCAGCCTTCCACGAAGATCAGGGCAGGCGTCTCAAGGAGCGCCTTGATGCGCTGCACGAAGACGGCGGCATTCCAGCCGTCGATGATGCGATGGTCGAACGATGACGACAGGTTCATGACCTTGCGCGGAACAAATTCCTTGCCGTCCCAGAGCGGCCGGACCGCCATCCTGTTGACCCCGATGATGGCGACTTCCGGCCGGTTGATCACCGGCGTCGTGGCGATGCCGCCGAGGGCGCCGAGGGAGGTAATGGTGATCGTCGAGCCGGTGAGCTCCTCGCGCGTCGCCGTGCCCGTGCGCGCGGCCTCCGCGAGGCGGTTCAGCGCGGCTGCGCAGTCCCAGATGTCGCGGGCTTCCACGTGCCTGACGACGGGGACGAGGAGGCCGGCATCGGTCTGCGTCGCGATGCCGATATGGATTCCGCCGAAGCGGCGGAGAAGCCCGGCCTCGTCCTCGTAGTGAGCGTTGATCATCGGCTGCTCGCGGATGGCCGTGACCATGGCGCGCATGAGGAAGGGCAGGAGCGTCAGACGCGGGCGGTCGCCGCGTTTCTCGGCGTTGAGCTTGGTCCGCAACTCCTCGAGCGCGGTGACGTCTACCTCTTCCACATAGGTGATCGGCACGATGCGGGCATGCGCGAGCTCCATCCGCTCCGCGATGCGCCGGCGCAGGCCGATGACCTTGATCTCCTCGACCGAATTGTCCGGCGCGAGCCTTGAACGCGGGGTTCCGACAGGCCCCTCCCTCAGGAAGGCGTCGAGGTCCTCGTGCGTGATGCGGCCGGCGGGGCCCGTTCCCGGCACCTGGCGCAGGTCGATACCCGCCTCCCGCGCACGGCCGCGGACGGCAGGCGAGGCGATCGGCTTCGCGCCCGATGGCCTCGGGGCCACTCCTAACGCGGGCGTGGCGCGCGCTGCGGGGGCCCGGGCAGCCTTCGGCTCCGCCTCTTCCGCCACCGTCCCGGGCACGGGCGACCGGGACGGTTCCGGCTCAGCCGGTTGCGCACTCTGGCCGGTTGCCGCCGTCGCCGGTGCGTCGGTGTCGTCCTCACCCGGGGTCCGGAGCCGCACGAGCGGTGCGCCGACGGCCACCTTCTCGCCGATCTCCGCGCCGATCCAGGCGACTTCACCCTCGACGGGGGAGGGAATCTCGACCGTCGCCTTGTCGGTCATCACAGCGGCGAGAACGGCGTCCTCGCGCACCAGGTCGCCGACCTTCACATGCCATTCGACGAGTTCCGCCTCAGCGATCCCCTCGCCGACGTCGGGCAGCTTGACGATGCGCTCGCCCATTCAGGCCTCCATCGCTCGCACCAGTGCCTCGCCAACGCGGGCCGGGCCGGGGAAATAGTCCCACTCCTGGGCGTGGGGGTAGGGCGTGTCCCAGCCGGTGACCCGACCGACGGGCGCTTCGAGTTGGTAGAAGCAATGCTCCTGGACGAGGGCAGCGAGCTCCGCACCGAAGCCGGAGGTCAGCGTTGCCTCATGCACGATCACGCAACGCCCGGTCTTGCGGACAGACTCGATGATTGCGTCGAGATCGAGCGGCAGCAGCGTCCGCAAGTCGATGATCTCGGCATCGATGCCGGTCTCCTGCGCGGCGGCCTCCGCCACATAGACCATCGTGCCATAGGCGAGGACCGTGACGCTGCTGCCTTGCCGGCGCACCTCGGCCTTGCCGAGCGGGACGGTGAAATGGCCAGCATCCACTTCGCCGAGCGGATGCCCGGACCACGGCGTCACCGGCCGTTCGTGATGGCCGTCGAACGGTCCATTGTAGAGCCGCTTCGGCTCCAGGAAGATGACCGGGTCGGGGTCCTCTATCGCGGAGATCAGTAGCCCCTTGGCGTCGCGCGGGTTCGAGGGCACCACCACCTTCAGGCCGCAGACGTGCGTGAAGAGCGCTTCAGGGCTCTGGCTGTGGGTCTGGCCGCCGAAGATGCCGCCGCCCGACGGCATGCGCACGACGATGGGACAGGTGAACTGGCCGTTCGAGCGGTAGCGGATACGGGCCGCTTCCGAGACGATCTGGTCGTAGGCCGGATAGACATAGTCTGCAAACTGCACCTCCACGCAGGGCCTGAGGCCGTAGGCCGCCATGCCGATGGCGGTGCCGACGATACCGAGCTCGCTGATCGGTGTATCGAAGCAGCGCGTCTTGCCATATTTCTGCTGAAGTCCGGCCGTGCAGCGGAAGACGCCGCCGAAATAGCCGACATCCTCGCCGAAGACGACGACCTTGCCGTCCCGCTCCATGGATATGTCGATGGCCGAGCGGATGGCCTCGATCATGGTCATGCGCGGCATGGCTCAGACTCCGGCCTGATGGCGCTGGCGCCTGAGATGGGGCGGCATCTCGGCATAGACGCCCTCGAACATGTCGCGTACGGACGGCTTGCCGCCCGAATGCAGCGTGCCGTGCTTCTCGGCCTCCTTCTGCGCCATGATGACACTGTCCATGACCTCGGCCTCCGCCTGCCTGTGCCGCTCCTCGCTCCAGACGCCGCGCCGGACGAGATGGTTCTTGAGCCGGATGACGGGGTCTCCGAGCGGCCATGCCTCCGATTCGTCCTTGGGCCGGTAGGCCGAAGGATCGTCCGAAGTCGAGTGCGCGCCGACGCGGTAGGTGACGTATTCGACGAGCGTAGGACCGAGATTGCGCCGGGCCCGTTCGGCCGCCCATCGGGCGACGGCGTAGACGGCGAGATAGTCGTTGCCGTCGACCCGTAGCGCCGGGATGCCGAAGCCGAGTCCGCGAGCGGCGAATGTGCCGGCCCCGCCGCGCGCGATGCCCTGGAAGGTCGAGATCGCCCACTGGTTGTTGACGATGTTGAGCACGACCGGCGCCCGGTAGGTCGAGGCGAAGACGAGGGCGGCGTGGAAATCGCTCTCGGCCGTCGACCCGTCGCCGATCCAGCCCGCCGCGATCCGGGTGTCGTTGCTGATCGCAGACGCCATTGCCCAGCCGACGGCCTGCACGAACTGCGTCCCCAGATTGCCGGAAATCGAGAAGAAGCCGTGCTCCTTCGATGAGTACATGATGGGAAGCTGCCGCCCCTTCAGCGGATCGGCCTCGTTGGAAAAGATCTGGTTCATCATGTCGACCATCGGATAGCCGCCCGCAATCAGGAGGCCGGCCTGCCGATAGGTGGGGAAATTCATGTCGCCGGGCTCGAGCGCCTTGCGAAAGGCGCAGCTCACGGCCTCCTCGCCCATGTGCTGCATGTAGAAGGAGGTCTTGCCCTGGCGCTGCGCCATCAGCATCCGGGCGTCGAAGGCACGCAGCGTCATCATGTGGCGCAGGCCTTCGAGCAGGGCCTCGTCGGAGAGCAGGCCGCTCCACGGGCCGACCGCCTCGCCCTCCCGGTTCAGGACGCGGATGATCGAGAAGGCAAGATCGCGAATGTCGCGCGGATCGACGTCCACCGGCGGCCGCGGCACCGAGCCGGCCTTGGGGATCGGCACGTTGGAAAAATCTGGCGTGCCGCCCGGCCGCACTGCCGGTTCGGGGACGTGCAGGCTGAGAGGGGGAAAGTCGTCCATCATGAAAGCCTATGTGCTCGCCGGGACTACCAGAACACGACCGTCGCGGGCGCGGGGCCCATGGCCGCCGGCCCGGTCCGATCGCGACACCGCCTATCGGGACGACGCAACTGCACAGGCGCCGCCCCCCGATCATCGGCCGGATCGGGCGCAATTTCCACTGTTGCGTGTATCGGCTGCGGGCGGCGTCTTCGCTCACGTTGTGGCGCGTGCGGGGCAGCGGGACTTAACGCGCCTGACGGTGCTGCACGTACCAGTCGGCGATCTCGCTGCCGGTGGCGAGCCACACCTCCTGTCGCGCGGTGATGTGGGCGAGGGCGCTGTCGAAGGCCCGCATGCGGTGCGGATGGCCGATCAGGAACGGGTGCAGCGCGATGGCCATCACCCGCCCGGTCACCGCGCCATCCTCATAGAGCCCGTCGAACTGGTCGCGAATGGTCCGCGCGAAATCCTCGCCCGTCTGACCGCGCTCGATGAAGGCTGCGTAGTCATTGATCTCGGCGGAATAAGGAAGCGACAGCATGCTGCCGTTCCTGACATGCATGGGATAGGGCTGCTCGTCATTGACCCAATTGGCGACGTAGCCGACCCCCGCCTCGGCGAGGAGGTCGAGCGTGCGGTGGGTTTCGCTCAGGCCCGGGCTCAGCCAGCCGCGTGGCCGCGTGCCCGTGGCCTCGGTGATGGTGTCGAGCACCGTCGTGACGAGGTGCCGCTCCTCCTCCTCGGACTGGGCGTTGATCATGGTGGAGTTGTTGGTGCCGTGCCCCATCCACTCCCAGCCGAGCGCCTTGCCGGCTTCCAGTATGCGCGGGTAGTGCCGAACGACGTCGGCGTTGAGGGCGGCCGTGCCGCGAATGCCGTGCCGCTCCATGACCTCCATCAGTCGCCAGATGCCGACGCGCACGCCATAGTCGCGCCAGGAATAGTTGAGCACGTCCGGCACGAAGGCGGTCGTGGCCGGCACGATCGCCGCGCCCGGCCGATCAAACAGGAAGTGCTCGATGTTCGGGATGACCCAGACAGCGACCCGCGCGCCGTGCGGCCAGCGCAGGGGCGGGCGGTCGACGATGGCCGAATAGGGGAAGCGGCCGTGTTTCTGCGGTACTGCTGCAGTCTGTGACATGAATGGACTCCTTGCTCGCCTCGACCGAGGTCGCACTCGGCCGGTCGCAAGCGCTATAGAGCCGCTCGCAGGATAGAATAATCAGGCTTCAGTGACGAAGATTTCGGACTAAAATGTCCGAAATAGGGGAATCGCCCGTGGACAGCCTGCACGCCTTCAACGCCTTCATGCGTGCCGCCGAGGCGCGCAGCTTCACGGTCGCCGGCCGGCAACTCGGCGTGTCTTCGTCCGCCATCGGCAAGGCGATCGCGCGGCTTGAGGAGAGGGTTGGCGTGCGTCTGATGCATCGCTCGACGCGCGCGATCACGCTGACGGCGGAAGGGGCGCGCTTTCTCGAGCGCTGCCGCCGCATCTTCAGCGAGATCGAGGCGGCGGAGCTGGAGCTGGCGCAGACGCAGGGCACGCCGCGCGGGAAGCTGCGCGTGAGCCTGCCCCTCGCCGGCATGCTGATGATGCCGACGCTCACGGCCTTCATGCAGGCCCATCCGGCCATCGCGCTCGACCTCGACTTCACCGACCGGCTGGTCGATGTGGTGGAGGAGGGCTTCGACGTGGTGGTGCGGGCCGGTGCGGTGAGCGATTCCCGCCTGATGATGCGCGTCCTGGGCAGCTTCCGGCTCGGGCTCGTTGCCTCGCCCCGCTATCTGGCGCAAAGGAGCACGCCGCGCACGCCCGCGGATCTCGCCGGCCATGCCTGTCTGCACCATCGCTATGCGACGAGCGGCAAGCTCGAACCCTGGCCGCTCCGGCGTGGACCGGGCGAGCCGGATATCCCGGTGGCGGCCGTCGCCAACACCATCGAGCCGCTGATCGCAATGGCAGAGGCGGGGCTTGGCATTGCCTGCCTGCCGGATTTCGCCATTCGCCGACAACTCGCCGATGGGCGACTCTGCGCGGTGCTCGCGGAGCACACGGAACATGAAGGAACCTTCCGGCTGCTGTGGCCGTCAAGCCGTTACATGTCGCCCAAATTGCGCGTCTTCGTCGACTTCATGGCGCGACACCTCTTCGCACAATGAGGTTGCCTACTGGGACAATTGCGCCGTCGAACGCTCGTAGCGGGTCTCGCCGGTCGACGCATCGATGCCGCAAAGGCTGACGTCGTAGCCCCAGAGGCGGCGCACATGGCGCAGCGTGGCGTCGCGATTCTCCTCCTCCAGGAGGATGCCGTTCTTGATGTAATGGGCGAGTCGCAGGTGCCGGTTGCCGAGCAGGTCGACGTCGACCACCTGGATGTCGGGCAGGTTGGCACCGGTCTCGTAGTTGCGGGCAAGTGCGGCGCGAATCGCTTCGTAGCCGCGCTCGTTGTGGATGGAAGCCACCTCGCAGAAATTGTCGCCCGCCCTGTCGGACAGGAGGAAGAGCCGGAACTTCCGGATCAGCGCCGGGCTCAGATATTGCAGGACAAAGGACTCATCCCGGTGGTTGGCCCAGGCGTCGATCAGCGTGGCGCGCCAGTCGCCGCTGCCGGCAAGGTCGGGAAACCAGTCGCGGTCCTCCGCCGTCGGCTCCGTCGCGATGCGCTCGATGTCCTGCATCAGGGCAAAGCCCAAGGCATAGGGATTGATGCCGGAAAAACGCGGATCGTCGAAGTCAGGCTGGAAGACGACATTCGAATGGCTCTGCAGTATCTCCAGCATGGTGCCTTCGTTGATCTTTCCCTGATCGTAAAGGCGATTCATGATGAAGTAATGAACGAAGGTGGCGCAGCCTTCATTCATCACCTTGGTCTGGCGTTGGGGGTAGAAATACTGGGCAATGACGCGCACGATGCGGAGGATTTCCCGCTGCCACGGTTCCAGTATGAGGCTGTTCTTCTCGAGAAAATAGAGAAGGTTCTCTTCCGGCAGATTGAGGGCTTTCTTGCGCTCGGCTGCCTCCCGCTCGGCCTTGGAGAGGTTCTCTCCGTCGATGCTGTCGGCAGACGACGGCAATGTCCGCCACAGGTCGTTGTAGGTCTGTTCCTCGTATTCCAGCCGCTCGCGGGCGCGCTCGCGCTCCTTCTCCGAGGAAAGACGCGGCGGGCGGCGATAGCGGAAGACGCCCTGGTCCATGATGGCGTGGGCGGAATCGAGGATCTCCTCGACGGCGGCGGTGCCGTGGCGCTCCTCGCACTTCGTGACGTATTTCTTGGCGAATTCCATGTAGCCGAGGATGGCGTTGGCGTCGGTCCACTGCCGGAAGAGATAGTTGTTCTTGAAGAAGTGGTTGTGCCCGAAGGCCGCATGCGCCGTCACCAGGGCCTGGATGGCCATGGTGTTCTCCTCCATCAGGTAGCTGATGCAGGGATTGGAGTTGATGACGAGTTCATAGGCGAGGCCGCGCAGGCCCTTGCGGTAGAGATGGTCCTCGAAGACGAAGCGCTTGCCGAAGGACCAGTGCTGGTACATCAGCGGCATGCCGACCGAGGAATAGGCGTCGAGCATCTGCTCGGATGAGATGATCTCGATCTGATTGGGATAGACGTCGAGCCCGAGTTCCTCGAGCGCGATCGCCTCGATGGCGTCATAGGTGCGCGAGAGGGTGGCGAAGTTCCAGTCGGAGCCGGAAAAGAGGAGCGGTGAGGTTGGCCGTTTCGTCATCCCGATCCCCGTTCACTTGCGCTGCGGCGTCGTGGGCTGGCGGGCAAAGAGCTTGCGGAAGACCGGGTAGATGTCGGCCGGCCGCGCGATCCGCGTCATCTGGAAGTTGGGCCATGCCTCGTTTACAGTGCGGTAGGCCCGCCAGAGCGAAGTGCCGTTGTCGGTCGCGCCAAAGATCTCGGTCTCGCGTTCGTCGATGATCTCCACATAGGCGTAATACTGGCAAAGGCGCATCAATGGCCCGTTGAGCAGGGACGCGCAGCGCTCGGAATCGCCGGCGATATTGTCCCCATCCGATGCCTGCGCGGCATAGATGTTCCAGTCCCGTGCCGGATAGCGCTCCTCGATGATGCGTAGCATCTCCTCGAGGGCGGTGGAGACCACCGTGCCGCCGCTCTGGGTGGAATAGAAGAAGGTGTCCTCGTCCACCTCCCGCGCCTCGTCGGTGTGGCGGATGAAGACGATGTCGATGCGGTCATAGCGGCGCTTGAGAAAGAGGTGCAAGAGCACGAAGAAGCGCTTGGCGAGGTCCTTCTCCCGCTCGCCCATGGAACTCGACACGTCCATGAGACAGAACATCACCGCATTGGCGTTGGGCAGCGGCTGCGGCTCGAAGCGGTTGTAGCGAATGTCGACGGGATCGACATAAGGAATGCGCCGGCGCCGACGCTCCAGCCGCTCCAGCTCTGCGCGCAGTTCCTCGAGCCGCTGGCCGCGGCCGGCGGCGGGAGCGGCGGTCTCGAGCATCGCGATCTCCCTGGCAAGTGCCTCGACATCCGCGCGCCGCGGCCGGTGCAGGGCAATGCGCCGTCCGTAGCTGTTGCGCATGGTGCGGCCGACGTTGATGTTCGTCGGCGCACCGCTCGTCGCGAAGCCCGCCCGGCGCGGCTTGTACGACACGGTCTCCTTGAGGGAGAGCTTGATCATGTCGGGTAGCTCGAGGTCCTCGAAGAACAGGTCGAGCACCTCCTCGCGCGAGAGCACGAACTGGAAGTCGTCTTCCGCCTGGCCGCGGCCGGCCCGGGAGCCGGCACCGCCTGTCCCTCCGCCGGGCTTCGGAATCCGGTCGCCTGGCGTGAACTCCTTGTTTCCCGGCAGGATATATTGTCGCTGCCCGCTGGTACGAGCGGGCTGGAAGGTCGGTTCATCCGTGCCGCGCGCGGGCATCGGCACGCCCTGCTCGGCATCGACATCGGCGATCTTGCCCGCCCTGATCCGTTCCTTGACGACCCGCTTCAGCTCTTCGTGGGCACGCCGCAGGAAGCGCCGCCGGTTCCCGAGGCTCTTGTCCTTCGGGTTGAGGCGGCGATCGATGAAATTCGGCATCCGCTGACCTCGCCCATTGGCGCCTCACCCTGCCTTGTTGACACGCATGTACCAGTCGACGAGGCGCCGGACCTGCCGCCTGGTATAGCCACGCTCGACCATGCGGTGCACGAACTCGTCGTGCTGCTTCTCGGTGGCGCTGTCCTTCTTGGAGCCGAAGCTGATCACAGGCAGCAGGTCCTCAACCTGGGCGAACATGCGCTTTTCGATGACCTCGCGCAGCTTCTCGTAGCTGGTCCAGGCGGGGTTGCGGCCGTGGTTCCTCGCCCGGGCGCGCAGCGTGAACTTGACCACTTCGTTGCGGAAGTCCTTCGGATTGGCGATGCCCGCCGGTTTCTCGATCTGCGACAGTTCGCTGTCGAGGATCTCGCGGTTGAGAATCTGGCCCGTGTCGGGATCCTTGAAGTCCTGGTTCTCCAGCCAGGCATCGGCATAGGCGATATAGCGGTCGAACAGGTTCTGGCCATATTCGCTGTAGGATTCGAGATAGGCCTTCTGGATCTCGTGGCCGATGAACTCGGCATAGCGCGTGGCGAGCTCGGACTTGATGAAGTCGAGATAGGCGGTCTCCGTCTCCTTCGGGAACTGCTCGCGCCTGATGGCCTGCTCCAGGATGTACATGAGATGGACGGGGTCGGCCGCGACCTCCTTGGTGTCGTAGTTGAATGTCTCCGACAGGACCTTGAAGGCGAAGCGCGTGCTCACCCCGGTCATGCCCTCGTCGACGCCGGCCGCATCGCGGTATTCCTGCACGGGCTTCGCCTTGGGGTCGATATCCTTCAGGTTCTCGCCGTCATAGACCCGCATCTTGGTATAGAGCGGCGAGTTCTCGTGCTCGGCGAGCCGGGTCGAGACGGTGAAGCGGCTCAGGATCTCCAGCACCTCCGGCGCGCACGGAGCCTTGGCGAGAGCGCTTTCGCGCAGCAGCTTCTCATAGATCTGCCGTTCCTCGGTCACGCGCAGGCAATAGGGCACCTTGACCACGAGGATGCGGTCGAGGAAGGCCTCGTTGTTCTTGTTGTTCTTGAACTGCAGCCATTCGGATTCGTTGGAATGGGCGAGCACGATGCCCTGATAGGGGAAGGCGCCGAAGTTCTCGGTGCCGTTGTAGTTGCCCTCCTGGGTCGCCGTCAGCAGCGGATGCAGCACCTTGATGGGGGCCTTGAACATCTCGACGAACTCGAGCAGCCCCTGCGTCGTGCGGTTGAGGCCGCCGCTGTACGAATAGGCGTCAGGATCCGACTGGCTGTAGTTCTCGAGCTGGCGGATATCGACCTTGCCGACGAGCGAGGATACGTCCTGGTTGTTCTCGTCCCCCGGCTCGGTCTTGGCGATGGCGATCTGTCGCAGGCGCGAGGGCATCAGCCTGACGACGCTGAACTTGGAGATGTCGCCCCCGACCTCATCGAGGCGCTTCGCCGCCCAGGGCGAGATGAGGCCGGTCAGGCGCCGTCGGGCGATGCCATACTTGTCCTCGAGGAGGTCGGCCATGCGCTCGGGGTGAAACAGGCCGAGCGGCGACTCGAAGATCGGGCTCACGGTACCGTTGATAGCGAGGGTGTAGATGGGGCGCAGCTCCATCAGCTTCTTGAGCTGCTCGGCGAGCGACGACTTGCCGCCGCCGACGGGGCCGAGCAGGTAGAGGATCTGCTTGCGCTCCTCGAGACCCTGGGCCGCATAGCGAAAGTAGCCCACGATCCGCTCGATCGTGTCTTCCATGCCGTAGAAGTCGGCGAAGGTCGGATAAATCTTGATCGTTCTGTTGGAGAATATGCGACCGAGGCGTTCGTCTGCACTCGTATCGACGAGCGTCGGTTCTCCGATTGCATCGACCATCCGCTCCTGAGCGGTGGCATACATGCTCTTGTCGTCGCGGCATGCAAGAAGATAGTCCTGCAGACTCATCTCCTCCTGCGCCGTACTTCTATAAATCTCCGAAAAGAGATCGAAGACGTCGGATTCTCTCCTTTGCATCGTGCTCTCCCGCGGCAGGCCCGGTCTGTTGCGACGGGATGGCCATCGGCTCCTGCTCCCGGGGTGAACGATTTTGCACACCCACTGTTCCCTCTTCGGGAATGGGCACCGGCGGGCGCCCCAGCAGTCACCTTCGGGCTGTCACATCACACCTCCGGAGCGATCGATTGCCGACTCACCCGAGAATAATATAGGGCTCCGCCGCCCTTCTGAAATTGTTCTCTTCCATAATGTGATCGGAAGCGCTGTCGCCGGTCAGGGAACAAGTGCGGACAGGGCGAGTACAGCGGGGATGGTGCAGGCCGCGAGCACGGTCTGCGTGGCCGTGATCCCCGCCATCAGCGGCGCGTCGCCGCCGAGCTGCCGGGCGAGGATGTAGGAGGAGGAGGCGGTCGGCAGCGCCTGGAACATCAGCGCGATGGTCGCAGCCGGTGCGCCGAGGCCGGTGAGTCGCACGGCCAGCAGTGTCACCATTGGCATGACAAGGAATTTCGCCACGGAAGAGGCGATGACCGGGCCGATCCAAGAGCGGGCGGCGCCGAAGTCGAGTGCCGCGCCGACGCACAGCAGGCCGAGCGGCATGGAGGCGGCGCCGAGGGCTCGCAGCGCAGGCTCAATCCCGGCCGGCGGACGCATGCCGAGCCATTGCAGCAGAATGCCGCCGAGGCAGGCGACGACCAGCGGGTTCGTGACAATCAGCCGCAGGACACCGAGGGCTGCGACCCGCGCCGTGCCGAAGCGCGCGAAGACGAGGATGCACAGCAGATTGACCGTGGGCACGATGGCCGCGTTGCACACGGCGGCCAGTGCGATGCCCGGCGCACCGAAGACCCCGGCGGCGAGGCTCACCCCGATGTAGTTGTTGAAGCGGATGCTGCCTTGGAAGATCGAGGTGAAGGCGGCGCCGTCGGTGCGGAACAGCGGGCGGGCGAGGACGACGATGAGGGCCACCGTGACGGTGGCACCGACGAGCACGAGCGCCAACTCCTGCACGGGCAGGGCGTCAATGTCCGCCGTCGCGAGGCTGTTGAGGAACAGGGCCGGCAGCAGCACGAAATAACACAGCCGCTCGGCCTGTGGCCAGAACGCCTCGGCGATGAAGCCGGAACGGCGCAGCCCGTAGCCGAGCGCGATCATGAGGGCGACGGGCACGAGGGCGAGTGCGACTGGGCCGGTCACGCGCGCTGCCCCCCGGGCCGTCCTTCACCGTTCGACGGGCGCGGCTGCCTCAGCGGAAAGGCCGTCGGCGGCATCGTGATTCGTCCTCAACTCATGCAGTGGCGGGTCCTGAATCTGCGGATAGCGCCTGCGGTGTCGGCCGGCAATTCCTCGGCACGCATGCGGCGGAGGCCGTCGGTTCATGGCTGCAGCCGGGCTTGAGCGCCTTCCTCCATCGGCTACGGTTGCGGGGTGATGTCCGTTCCTGAGGGAGCCCACGATGCCGGATCTGCGCGCCTTCCCGATTACGAAGCGCTGGCCCGCCGCCCATCCCGAGCGCCTGCAGCTCTATTCGGCGCCGACGCCGAACGGGGTGAAGGTATCGATCATGCTGGAGGAGACCGGGTTGCCCTACGAGGCGCACGCCATCGATCTCGGCGCCAACGAGACGTGGACGCCGGAATTCCTGTCACTCAATCCCAACGGCAAGATCCCGGCGATCATCGATCCCGACGGCCCCGGAGGCGCCCCGCTCGGCCTGTTCGAATCCGGCGCTATCCTGCTCTACCTCGCCGAGAAGACCGGGCGGCTCCTGCCGCAGCACCCCGCACGACGCTGGGAAACAATCCAGTGGGTCTTCTTCCAGATGGCCGCCATCGGGCCGACGTTCGGTCAGGTCGGCTATTTCCACAAGTTCGCCGGCCGCGAGATCGCCGACAAGCGGCCGCTGGAGCGCTATGTCCATGAATCGCGGCGCTTGCTCGGCGTGCTCGAGACGAGGCTGGAGGGCCGCGCCTGGATCATGGGCGAGGACTACACCATCGCCGATATCTCGATGCTCGGCTGGGTGCGCAACCTCATCGGCTTCTATGGTGCGGGGGACCTCGTCGGCTTCGACGGGCTGAAACATGTGCCGGCCTGGCTCGAGCGGGGTCTGGCGCGTCCGGCCGTGCAAAGGGGCCTCGAGATTCCGCGACGATCCTGATCTGGCCGGAGGGAACTCGCGCCTGCCGTCTTCGTCCGGCGGTCTTCGAACGAAGGCGTTGAACGATGGCCGATGACGACGTTGCGCGCCTATGGGACTTGGTGGACAAGACCGGCTTCGGCCCTTTCACCACGCACGGTGGCGAGGATATTCGCTCGCGCCCCGTGGCGGCTGTCCCGAACCGGGACCGACAGGTGATTCCTTTTCTCTCCGGCGTGGCAAGCTGGACAGCCCGGATGATCCTTCCGTTCGCGCGTCCGGATGGTTGCGCCGGAAGGATGCCCAGCACTGGGATAGCCCGGGCACCGTGGTGAGCTACATCAAGATCGTCGCCGCGGCCGTCACCGATAGCAGGCCGGCGATGAGGGACAACACCAAGGTTGGGCCGCAGCCGCGCCTTCCGCCCGCTGGGCCGGCCGCAGCACACGGCGGGCGACGTCGATGAAGGCGCGCAGCTTCGGTTGCGTCCCGGCCCGGCGCGGGAAATAGAGGAAGAGGCCCGGGCTGCGGGGCAGGAACGGCTGCAGCACCGGTACCAGCCGGCCGGTCCGGATCTCCGCCTCGGCGGCGATATCGGCGACATAGGCGAGGCCGAGGCCGGCCGCGGCGAAGGCGACGAGCAGGGCACCATCGTTGACGAGGAGGCCGCCCGGCGGGTCGATCGTCACTGAGCGGCCCTCGCGCTCGAATTCCCAGCGGTAGACGGCGCCCGATGTCGGAAACCGGTAGCGGATGGCCTCGTGCCCGGCCAGGTCGTCGGGCAACTCTGGTGTGCCGCGGGCGGCGATATAGGTCGGGCTTGCGACCACCGACCAGGCGATGTCGCGCGTGAGGCGCACCGCCACCATGTCGCGTTCCACGAATTCGCCGATGCGGATGCCGGCGTCATAGCCGTGGGCCGGCAGGTCGACCGTCGCGTCCTCGACGGAGATCTCGACGGACACCTTGGGATGGGCCCGCCGCAAGGCCGGGATGACGGGCTCGACGACGAGCGGCACGGCCATGCGGGGGACGGTGAGACGCAGCAGGCCGGCCGGCTCCTCGCCCATCTCCCCAACAGCTTCGATCGCCCGGGCGATCTCGGCCGCCGCCGGCCCGGCGCGGGCAAGTAGGGCGGCGCCCGTCTCGGTCAGGCCCACCCGCCGGGTGGTCCGCAGGAAGAGTGGTGTGCCGAGCCGCGCCTCGAAGGCCTTCACCGCCTGGCTCACGGCTGCGGGCGACACGCCGAGCTTCGCGGCGGCAGCCGTGAAGCCGCCAGCCTCGGCGACGGCGAGGAAGGCGGCAAGGCCCGAGAAGGGATCCGACGAGGTCATGACCAATTATAAAGCGTTGCTTAAAGGTTCACAAAGTTGAACCGGATTTTTCGCGCTAATCCGCATCGGTAGATTCCTCCGTGTTCAAGCGAGGAACATCCCATGGACATTCAATCACAGGAAGGCGGGCTGCCACGGCGGAGCCTGCTCGGCGGCATGCTGGCGGCCGGAGCCGTCGGCGGCAGCGGATTTGTCGCGGGACCGGCGGCGGCGCAGGTGGCCGGGCGGCTCGCGGGCAAGGTGGCGATCGTCACCGGCGGCACCTCCGGCATCGGGGCGGTGACCGTGGGTGCTCTGGCAGCAGCCGGCGCCAGGGTCGCCTTCAACGGCCGGCGGGAGGACCTCGGCCGCGCGGTCGAGCAGCGCGTGCGCGCGAGTGGCGGCGATGTCGTCTATCTGAGGTCGGATGTGCGCGACGCCGGCCAGATGGAGCGGTTCGTCGCCGACACGGTGGCGCGCTTCGGTCGTCTAGACATTGCCTTCAATAACGCGGGCATCGACCTGCCGCCCGCCCCGATCGCCGACACCGACATCGCCGGCTTCGACGACCAGATCGCCACCAACCTGCGCGGCGTCTTCCTGTCGATGAAATACGAACTGCCTCATCTCGTGCGCGCGAAAGGGGCCATGATCAACATGGCCTCCATCGGCGGGCGGCATGCCTTTCCCAACATCCTTGCCTACGGCGCATCCAAGGCCGCCGTCATCCACATGACGCGCGCCGCTGCCCAGGAATATGGACGCGACATGCGCATCAACGCCATTGCGCCGGGACCGATCGAGAGCCCGATGCTGGAGCGGGTGCGGCGCGACTGGAAGGTAACGACCGAGCAACTGGTCGCTCCCTACCCCATGCGGCGCGTCGGCACGGCGGAGGAGGTGGCCGCCCTGGTGCTGTTCCTGGCGAGCGATGAGAGCTCCTATGTGAGCGGCCATGTCATCGGTATCGACGGCGGCGACCTGCCCTAAGGCTCACGGGCCTGTCGCAAGGAGGGGGCTGCCGGCCAGCGCTCTGCGGCACGCGGCATCGAGCTTTGCGAGGTCGGCGGCCAGCCTCTCCACGCCGACCCAGCGCTTCCAATCCGCTGCGATGCTCCAGCCTGGCTCGCCGACCCACGCGAGCGGCAGGCGGTAGTGCAGCACCTCGCGCTTGCTCACCTTGTCCGTCAGGCGAGGGGCGATGCCCTCCGGATCGCGGTGCAGGAGGAGGGGCAGGAGGTCAAGCGAGCGCCGGCGCGTGGGATTGTCGGCGAGGTAGTCCTCGGCCAGCGTTTCCGCGTCCGGCCAGTAGTCCGGCGCCAGTACCTTCTCCACATAGGCCGGCGGATAGGCTGGCGGCGCGAAGAGGCGGGCGACGACGTCGGAATAGATCTCTTCGCGCAGCTGCGGCTCGAGAACGAGGAAGGCCTTGAGGAGCCGCACCAGACTGTGCGGGCCAAGCGCCGGCAGGGCGATATTGAAGTGCAGGCCGAGCGCGCCGAAGGGCGTGATGCCGCGTCCGCGAGCGCCGGCTCGCCGCAGGACGTCGACGGCACGATCGGCAAGGTGCAGCGCGTCGAGTCGCAGGGGAGCGGTGATGAGCTCGCGCGGCACGAAGGGCGAGAGGGCTGCGCCGAGCCGCGCCGAAACGGGCGGCGAAAGGCGTGGCAGCGAGTGCTGCTGCGCGCGATGCGGATGGACATGCTGGACATCGAGCTCGACCGTGAGGTCGCCGATGGCGCTCGCCTCGAGATGCCAGGCGTGGGCATCCTCCTCCCGCACCAAGCCGCCGAATGCGGCGGCGAGCGCATCGACGGCGGCGCGGACCGGCAGCCCGATGAATTCCACTTCCACCCCGACCCTGCGCGGGCGGCCATCGGCCGTCAGCGGAACGGGCGGGGCATGGAAGCGGGGCTCGCGATCGTCCGAAGGGGCGAGGCTCTCCATTCTCCCGATGTGGGCATCGATGCGGCCGCTCGCCAGAGGCCGGCGCGGACGGCGGTCTCTAGCGCCCGCCGAGAGCCCGGTAGATCCTATTTCCGGCGCGGCCCGTCGGCGGCATGCCGAGGCGCTGTTCGGCGGCAGCGATCGCCTCGCGCGTCGCCGGGCCGATCTTCCCGTCCGCCTCGCCGATATCGTAGCCTTGCGCGATGAGAAGCTTCTGCAGCTGCAGGCGCTGGGCCCGTGACAGGCCCGGATCGTCCGTCGGCCAGGGCGTGCGCAGCGGCGGGTAGCCGGCCATGCGATCGGCGAGGTGGGAGATGGCGAGGGCGTAGGATTCCGCCTGATTGTAGGAATAGATGGCGTCGAAGTTGCGGAAGACGAGGAAGCCGGGACCGTTCGGCCCCGCCGGCAGCAGCAGGCCGGCCTGCGCCCCGCCGGAGAGCGGCGAGCCGTCGGCGCGGGTGATGCCACGCTGCGCCCAGGTGGACAGCGGCGCCTTGTTGCGCCGGCCCGTGGGACCGTTGTAGCCGGCCGGCACGCGTACCTCGAACATCCACGACTCGCCCTGGCGCCAACCCGCCCGCTTGAGATAGTTGGCCGTGGAGCCGAGCGCGTCCGCGACCGAGCTGACGAGATCGCGGCGGCCGTCGCCGTCGAAATCGACCGCGAGGCGCTGGTAGGTGGAGGGGATGAACTGCGTCTGGCCAAAGGCGCCGGCCCACGATCCGTAGAGCTTGTCGAGCGAGAGGTCGCCGCGCTGGACGAGCTTGAGCGCCGCCATCAGCTCGCCCTTCCAGAAGCTCGTGCGCCGGTTGCTGGCACAGGTCAGCGTCGCGAGCGCATGCGGCAGGAAAGAGCTGCCCGCTTCCTGGCCGAAGTCTGTCTCGACCCCCCAGACGGCCGCGATGACGAAGCGGTCAACGCCGAACTGGCGCTCGGCGGCGCGCAGGATGCTATCGTAGCGGCGCATCATGGCGCGCCCCTGGGTCACACGCTCCTCGTCGACGAGAAAGGCGAGATAGTCCCAGATCGGCGTCTTGAACTCGGGCTGGACGGTTGACAGGCGCAGCACCTTCTCGTCCGGGGCGGAGATGTCGAGCGCGCGGTCGAGGATGGCGCGGCTGACGCCCTGCTGTGCCGCCTCCTGTTTGAGGCCGGCGACGCAGGACTGGAACGAGGCGGCCGCGGGGCTGGCCAGCGTCACGGCGAGTGCGGCCCCGAGCAGCGTCGATCGCATGCGTCTTCCTCCTGTGCGTGTCCTGCCTCTTCGGCGGAGTCTAACCGATTCTTCGCCGGAGCCGACCCGCACGGTCAGCGGACGCGGCTGCTCGCGCTCACCGGGCAGCAGCTCGGCCCAGGAGGACCATCTGGCGATGCTGGCGGCGGCGCGCGAGCGCGATGCCGAGCGGGCCGTGGCCGTCCTCCTCGGCCATCTCGACACGGCGGCGGTGACGATCGACGCCTTCTTCCGCGAGCGGGCCGGCTGAGGGCCGCATTTGGCAGCGGCGCCCGGCTGCGCTAGATGGCGGGCCGAACCATCCCGCGCCGAAAGCATTTGAGCACCATGGCCCCGCCGCTCCTGCAACTGACCGACATCCACCTGACCTTCGGCGGCACGCCGCTCCTGACGGGCGCCGAGCTCAGCGTCGGCGAGGGCGAGCGGCTCTGCCTCGTCGGCCGCAACGGCTCGGGCAAATCGACCCTGCTCAAGATCGCCGCCGGTCTGGTCGAAGAGGACCGGGGCGAGCGCTTCGCGCAGCCGACGGCGACGATCCGCTACCTGCCGCAGGAGCCGGACCTGTCGGCCTTCGCGACGACGCTCGCCTATGTGGAGGCGGGGCTCGCGCCGGGCGACGAGCCCTACCGCGCGCGCTATCTCCTCGAGCAGCTAGGCCTCACCGGTGAGGAGGCACCCGCGAACCTCTCGGGCGGGGAGGCGCGCCGGGCGGCGCTGGCGCGCGTGCTCGCGCCGGAACCGGACATCCTCCTCCTCGACGAGCCGACCAACCACCTCGACCTGCCGGCCATCGAATGGCTGGAGAGCGAGCTCAAGAACATGCGCTCGGCGCTCGTCCTCATCAGCCACGACCGGCGCTTCCTCGAAAGCCTCTCGCGCGCCACCGTCTGGCTCGACCGCGGCATCACCCGTCGGCTCGACAAGGGCTTCGCCGCCTTCGAAGCCTGGCGTGACGAGGTGCTGGAGCAGGAGGAGCGCGAGCGCCACAAGCTCGACCGCAAGATCGCCATGGAGCTGGACTGGCTGCGCTACGGCGTCACCGCCCGGCGCAAGCGCAACCAGCGGCGCCTCGGCGAACTCGGTGCGATGCGCAGGGAGCGGCGCGAGCAGCGCCGCGTGCTCGGCAATGTCGACATGACGGTGAGCGAGGCGGAGCTGTCGGGCACCCTCGTCATCGAGGCGAAGCACATCGCCAAGGCCTATGGCGAGCGCCGCATCGTGGAGGATTTTTCCATCCGCATCTTCCGCGGCGAGCGCGTCGCCATCGTCGGCGCGAACGGCGCCGGCAAGACGACGCTCGTCGAGATGCTGACCGGCCGGCTCGCGCCCGATGCCGGCACGGTGCGGCTCGGGGCGAACGTCGCCATGGCGCGGCTCGACCAGACGCGCTCGGCCCTCGATCCGGAGGCGAGCCTGACGGAGGTGCTGACCGACGGAGCGGGCGACAGCGTCGTCGTCAACGGGCAGTCGCGGCACGTCGTCAGCTACATGAAGGACTTCCTCTTCTCGCCGGAGCAGGCGCGCACGCCGGTCAAGGTGCTCTCCGGCGGCGAGCGGGCGCGGCTGCTGCTTGCCAAGGCCCTTGCCAGCCCCTCGAACCTCCTCGTGCTCGACGAGCCGACCAACGACCTCGACCTCGAAACCCTCGACCTGCTGCAGGAGATGCTGGCCGACTATGCCGGCACCGTCCTCCTCGTCAGCCACGATCGCGATTTCCTCGACCGGGCGGCGACATCCGTCCTGATGGCGGAGGGGCAGGGGCGCTTCGTCGAATATGCCGGCGGCTACAGCGACATGGTCGCCCAGCGCGGCAGCGGCGTCGACGCGCGCGCGGTGGAGAAGGCGAAGGCCCAGAAGCCGCCGAAGCCGGCGGCCGAGAAGCCGGCCGGGCCGGCGCCCCGCAAAAAACTGAGCTTCAAGGACAAGCACGCGCTCGAGACGCTGCCCGCCCGCATCACCGAACTGGAAAAGACGGTCGCCGAACTGGCCGCAAGGCTCTCCGACGAGGCGCTCTATGCCCGCGATCCTGACGGCTTCGCGCGGGTGAGCGCGAAACTCGCCGAGGTGCAGGGCGAGCTGTCGGCGGCGGAGGAGCGCTGGCTCGAGCTGGAGATGCTGCGCGAGGAGCTGGAGGGGTAGACGGAGCGCAGGTCGGCGAACTGCAGGCGCGCTCAACTGAGTTCCTGGGCGAGTCCGATGAGAAGCCCTTCAGGCCCGCGGATGTAGCAGAGCCGATACGCGTCCTTGTACTGGACGACTTCGCCGACGAGCTGCGCGCCGCGGTTGCGAAGCTTTTCAAGCGTCTCGTCGATATCGTCCACGGCGAACATGACGCGGAGATAGCCTAGAGCGTTGACCGGAGCGGTCCGGTGATCCGCGGCCACAGGCGGCGAGAGGAAGCGGGATAGCTCGAGCCGGCTGTGGCCGTCCGGCGTGCGCATCATGGCAATCTCGACGCGCTGGCCGGCGAGCCCAGTGACACGTCCGGCCCATTCTCCTTCGATCGTGGCCCGCCCTTCGAGCGCGAGACCGAGCTCGCGAAAGAAATCGATCGCTCCGCCGAGGTCTTCGACGACGATTCCTACGTTGTCCATCCGTTTGAGCGCCATATGTGCAATCTACAAGGTGTGATCTGGGCCGTAAACTCATCGATCTGCTTTCCAGGTGAGCAAGCGGTTGATAGAGGGGTTCGGAAGGGAGGCCTGTGATACGTGGCAGCTCTTCGCCGCTCGTCTCCCGATAGAAAGCTTGCGGTTCGGACGGTTTGCCGCGCTTGTCCTTGATGCATCGCGCTGCATAGTGGTGCTGCCGCGCCGTGCGGCAGTGCCGGGCCTTCGCCTTGTCCGAGAGCGTTGCCAGACTGCGTCCGTTCCTCGTGCTCCTCGCCATGCTCGGGCTCGCCGGCGGGTTCGCGCTGCGCATGGCCGGCCATGGTGCGGCTGCGCCCTATGTCTGGGCGGCGGCGACGGCGCCGGTGCTCGCGGTGCTCGTCGTCGAGATCATCACCAGCCTGCGCCGCGGCGACGTCGGGCTCGATATCGTCGCCGCCTTGTCCATGTCGGGGGCGCTCGTTCTCGGCGAGACGCTCGCCGGCGCCGTCGTGGCGCTGATGTATGCCGGCGGGCAGTATCTCGAATTCTACGCGGAGGGGCGGGCCCGGCGGGAGATGCGGGCGCTGCTCTCGCGCGTGCCGCGCAGCGCCCTGCGCTACGACGGGGAGGGACGCATCGCCGAGGTGCCGCTCGCCGACATCCACCCCGGCGAGCGCCTCCTGATCCGCCAGGGCGACGTGCTGCCGGTGGACGGGCGCGTCGTCGACGAGCCGGCGATGGTCGACCAGTCCGCCATCACGGGGGAATCCGTTCCGGTGCGGCTGTTGCCGGGGCGGGAGGCGCTGAGCGGCACGACGAACATCGGCGCTGCCTTCGATCTCCTCGTGCTGAGGCCGGCGGCCGAGAGCACCTATGCCGGCATCGTCCGCCTCGTCGAGGAGGCGCAGAAGGCCAAGGCGCCGATGGCGCGCCTCGCCGACCGCTATGCCATCGCCTTCCTCGCCGTGACCGTGCTGCTCGCCGGCGCCGCCTGGCTCGTCAGCGGCGACCCGGTGCGGGCGCTCGCCGTGCTCGTCGTGGCGACGCCGTGCCCGCTCATCCTCGCCGTGCCCGTCGCGCTGGTCGCCGGCCTGTCGCAGGCGGCGCGGCACGGCGTGCTGATCAAGGGCGGCGGGGCGCTGGAAGCCCTGTCGCAGGCGCGCACCGCCGTGCTCGACAAGACGGGGACCCTGACCTTCGGTCGCGCCCGCCTCGTCGATGTGCGGGTCTTCGCCGGGGCGAACGGGGATGATGACGTCGATGCCGACGAGGCACTGCGGCTCGCCGCCTCGCTTGACCAGGCCTCCGCGCATGTCGTCGCGGAGGCGCTGATCGAGGCGGCGGGAGAGCGCGGCCTCGCCTTGTCGGCGCCGCATGAGGTGAGCGAGACGGCCGGGCGGGGGCTCGCTGGCCGGGTGGAGGGGCGGCCGGTCGCCGTCGGCAGCCTGTCCTATGTCGGCGAATATCTCGACGGGGCCGTGCCGCCGATCGAGGGCATGGACGGCAGCACGGCGGCGGTCGCGGTCGCGGTGGACGGGCGCCTCGCGGCGGTGCTGCTGCTCGCCGATCTCCTGCGGCCGGATGCGGCGGGCCTGCTCGCGCGCCTGGAGCAGGAGGGCGTCTCCCGGCTCGTCCTCGCCTCCGGCGACCGCAGCGACATCGTCGCCGAGATCGCCGCCGGCCTGCCGTTGGCGGAGGCCCGCGGCGACCTGTCCCCGCAGGACAAGCTCGGCATCGTGCGGCAGGAGCGCCGCAGGGCCACGGGCGCGGTCATGATGATCGGCGACGGCATCAACGATGCGCCGGCCCTCGCGGAGGCGGATGTCGGCATCGCGGTCGGCGCCCGTGGGGCGAGCGCCTCGGCCGAGGCGGCGAATGTCGTGCTGCTGGTGGAAGGCCTTGCGCCGGTGGCGGATGCCCTCGTCATCGCGCAGCGCTCGCGGCGCATCGCGCTTCAGAGCGTCTATGTCGGCATCGGCCTGTCAGGGCTCGGCATGCTCGCGGCCGCCGCCGGCTTCCTCGCGCCGGTGCAGGGCGCGCTGTTGCAGGAGGTGATCGACGTAGCCGCCATCATGAACGCGCTCAGGGCGCTTGCGCCGGCGCCGGGCGTGAGCGCGCCGGGGGCGCCCAAGGGCTCATGAGCCGGTGGGCGCGGGCACCACGCTCCCTGTCTTCTCCATCATGTCGGCGAGGTTGCGCACGGCGCTGACGAGACCGGCGCGTTCACCGGCGGGCAGGGCCGCGAGCATGGCCGCCGCCTCGTCGGGCAGGAGGGACGGGGCTGCCGCGAGCACGTCCCGCCCCGCCGGGGTCAGCCGGGTGTGGACGATGCGCCGGTCGACGACGTTGCGGTAGCGCTCGACGAGGCCGCGCCCCTCGAGCTTCTCCAGGGTCACGACGACGGTTGCCGGCGTCAGGTCGGCATAGCGGGAGAGGGCGTTCGTCGTCACCTCGCCGAGGTCGGCGACACCTTGCAGGATGACGATCTGCGACGTGGTGAGGCCCACCGAGCGCGAGATCGCCTTCGAGCGCGTCTCCATTACATGCACGATGCGGCGGATGGCCTTCAACAGGGCCTGCAGGTCGTCCTGCGCCGGCAGGATGCGCATGGAACCACCGGCGCTCGATCCGGCTTCCCCCAGCCCGGAACCCACCGGGACTGTCTGACGTTCATCAACTTTCATGGCTTGCTCCGCCATTGATTTGACATCAAAACATTCGCCTTGTAAAGATTAGATATCAAATTATCTATCGTGAGGCGCCGGCCTGAAGCGCCGGTCATCGGGGAGATCGACGGATCGATGTGCGGAATTTGTGGTGAGCTGAGGTTCGACGGACGCTCTGCGGACATCGCCATGCTGGAGCGGATGACGGGGGTGATGACACCGCGCGGACCCGATTCCGGCGGCGTCGTGGCGCGCGGCCCGGTCGGCTTCGGCCACCGGCGCCTCAAGATCATCGATCTCACCAACAAGGCCGAACAGCCGATGGTCGACGCCGACCTCGGCCTGACGATTGCCTTCAACGGCTGCATCTACAACTACCCCGAACTGCGCGAGGAACTCGCCGGCCTCGGCTACCGCTTCTTCTCGCACGGCGACACCGAGGTGATCCTCAAGGCCTATCACGCCTGGGGCATCGATTGCGTCAAGCGCTTCAACGGCATGTTCGCCTTCGCCATCCACGAGCGCGACAGCGGCCGTGTCGTCCTGGCCCGCGATCGCTTCGGCATCAAGCCGCTCTATCTCGCCGAGGCGGACGGCGCGCTGATGTTCGCCTCCTCGCTGCCGGCGCTGGTGGCGACGGGCAAGGTGGACGTGACGATCGACCGAGTGGCGCTGCAGCATTACATGACGTTCCACGCCGTGGTGCCGGCGCCGCGCACGATGCTCAACGGCGTGCGCAAGCTGCCGCCCGCGACCGTGCGGGTGATCGAGCCGGACGGCACGCAGAAGGATACGCAGTTCTGGCGCCTCGATTTCACGCGGACGCCCGCGGACGTCGCGCGCTCGGCCGAGGAGTGGCGCGACATGGTGCTCGCCTCCCTGCGGCAGGCCGTGAGGCGGCGCATGGTGGCAGACGTGCCGGTAGGCGTGCTGCTCTCGGGCGGCGTCGATTCCAGCGTCATCGTCGGCCTTCTGGCCGAGGAGGGGCAGAAGGGGCTGATGACCTTCTCCATCGGCTTCGAGGAGGCGAACGGGGAGAAGGGCGACGAGTTCGTCTATTCGGATCTCATCGCCCGGCACTACGACACCGACCACCACAAGATCTTCATCCCCTCAACGCGCATGCTGGAGGCGCTGCCGGCGACCATCGAGGCCATGTCCGAGCCGATGGTGTCCTACGACAATGTCGGCTTCTTCCTCCTGTCGCAGGAAGTGGCGAAGCACATCAAGGTGGTGCAGTCGGGGCAGGGGGCGGACGAGATCTTCGGCGGCTATCACTGGTATCCACCGCTCGCCAGCTCCAACGCGCCGGTCGACGACTATGCCCGCCATTTCTTCGACCGGGACAACGGGCGGCTCGGCACGCATCTCAATCCCGAGTGGCACCTGACGCGGGACGAGGCACGCGCTTTCGTCGAAGAGCACTTCGCCATGCCCGGCGCGGACGATCCCGTCGACAAGGCGCTGAGGCTCGATTCCACCGTGATGCTGGTGGACGATCCGGTGAAGCGCGTCGACAACATGACGATGGCGTGGGGTCTCGAGGCGCGGGTGCCCTTCCTCGACTACGAGCTGGCGGAACTCGCCGCGCGCATCCCGTCCGAGCACAAGCTCAGCCAGGGCGGCAAGGGCGTCCTCAAGGAGGCGGCGCGGCAGGTCATCCCGCACGAGGTCATCGACCGCAAGAAGGGCTATTTTCCGGTGCCGGCCCTCAAATACATCGAAGGGTCGACGCTCGAGATGGTCGAGTCGGCGCTGACCTCGCAGAAGGCGCGCGAGCGCGGCCTGTTCGACCAGCGCTATCTCGAGCGGCTGTTCGCCGACCCCAAGAGCGCCATCACGCCCCTTCGGGGCTCCGAGCTGTGGCAGGTCGCCCTGCTCGAGATGTGGCTGCAGACGCACGGGCTTTGACCGGGGAGACAGGCATGACGGGTTCGACATCGCGGCGCGGGCGCGGCGCCTATGCCCACCGCCTCGAGCGCATGCGCAACCAGGCCATGGTGCCGCCCTTCGGCGAGGGGCGCGAGAGCGATACGCAACAGACGAAGACAGGGGCCGCGGTCGACTGCGGCTGGGGGCGCCTCCTCTTCGGCCAGACCTTCGAGAGCGCCGAGGCGCTCGTCGAGACGATGCGCGCCGAGGCGCCGGAGCGGCGCGACATCGCCGTCTACGTGCGCGACCCGCACGTGGTGCTGTCGCTCGCGCCGCAGGAGATGTTCCTCGATCCCTCGCACACCTACCGGCTCGACCTCGCGACCTACAAGACGGCCCGCCGGCGCCCGGCCGGCTTCTTCATCCGGCGCCTCGCCTCAGCCGGCGATGCCGATGCGGTCAACCGCATTTACGCGACGCGCGGCATGGTGCCCGTGCGGCCCGACTTCTTCTGGTCGCAGCGCGACAGCCGTGCTGTGACCTGCTTCGTCGTCGAGGACGAACTTACGGGCAACGTCATCGGCACGGTGATGGGCGTCGACCACGGCCGGGCCTTCGGCGATCCGGCCCGCGGCTCCTCGCTCTGGTGCCTCGCGGTCGATCCCCAGGCGACTCGGCCCGGCATCGGCGAGGCGCTGGTGCGCCACATCGTCGAATATTTCAAGGCGCGCGGCGCCGCCTTCACCGACTTGTCCGTGCTGCACGACAACGAGCAGGCCATCGCGCTCTACGAGAAGCTTGGCTTCTATCGCGTGCCGCTCTTCACCCTGAAGCGCAAGAACCAGATCAACGAGCGGCTGTTCGTCGGCCCCGGGCCCGAGGCGGAGCTCAACCCCTACGCCCGCATCATCGTCGACGAGGCGCGCCGCCGCGGCATCGACGTGCAGGTGACGGATGCGCCGGGCGGCTTCTTCCGCCTCTCCTACGGCGGGCGCACGGTGCATTGCCGCGAGAGCCTGTCCGAGCTGACGACCGGCGTCGCCATGTCCATCTGCGACGACAAGGCCGTTACCCGCCGGGTCGTCGAGCGGGCGGGGCTCACCGTTCCGGCGCAGATCGAGGCCGACGGCCGGGAGGCGCTGGAGGCCTTCCTCGCCGAGCATGGCTCGCTGGTCGTCAAGCCGGCGCGCGGCGAGCAGGGCCGGGGCATCGCCGTCGGTGTGGCGACGATGGAGCATCTCGAAGAGGCCATCGCGACGGCCAAGCTCTACTGCGACCGCGTGCTCGTGGAGCAGCGCGTCGCGGGCGAGGACCTGCGTCTCGTCGTCATCGACTATCGTCTCGTCGCCGCCGCCGTGCGGCGGCCGGCGCGGATCGTGGGAGACGGGCGCGCCACCATCCGCGAGTTGATCGAGCGCCAGAGCCGCCGGCGGGCGGCGGCGACGGGCGGGGAATCCACCATCCCGCTCGATGCCGAGACGGAGCGCTGCGTGGCGGCGGCCGGCTACGGTCTCGACGATGTCGCTGACCAGGGCGAGGAGATCGCCGTGCGGCGCACCGCGAACCTGCACACCGGCGGCACCATCCACGACGTGACCGGCGAGGTGCATCCGCGCCTCGTTGCGGCGGCGGTGGCGGCGGCGCGGGCCATCGAGATCCCCGTCGTCGGCATCGACCTCATGGTGCGCTCGCCGCGCGAGCCCGACTATGCCTTCATCGAGGCGAACGAGCGGCCCGGCCTCGCCAACCACGAGCCGCAGCCCACGGCCGAACGTTTCGTCGACCTGCTGTTCCCGCTCTCGGTGCCGACGGCGGTGCGGCAGGCGGCGCTTCTCGAGGGGCGGGACCGATGCAGCGCCTGACCATCGACACGGCCTATCTCGCCGCCGTGCTGGCACGGCTCCTGAACATCCCGAGCCCGACGGGCTACACCGATACGATCGTGCGCGAGGTCTGCCTCGAGATCGAACGGCTCGGCCTGTCCTACGAGCTGACGCGCCGCGGTGCCATCCGCGCCGTCCTGCCGGGACGGGAGAGCAAGCCGGCGCGGGCCCTCATCGCCCATGTCGACACGCTCGGCGCACAGGTGAAACGGCTGAAGGAGAACGGCCGGCTCGAGCTCGTGCCGATCGGCACCTGGTCGGCCCGTTTCGCCGAGGGCGCGCGCGCGACGATCTTCGCCGAGAAGGGCGCCTATCGCGGCACCATCCTGCCGCTCAAGGCCTCGGGCCATATCTTCAACGACGAGGTCGACAGCCAGCCCACCGGCTGGCCCTACGTGGAACTGCGCGTCGACGCGCTGGCCCGCAGCCCGCGCGACCTTGTCCATCTCGGCATCGACGTCGGCGACACGGTCGCCATCGACCCACAGCCGGAGTTCCTGCACAACGGCTTCATCGTCTCGCGCCACCTCGACGACAAGGGAGGCGTCGCCATCCTTCTGGCTGCGCTCAAGGCCCTCAAGGCCGAAGGCGCGCAGCCGGAAGTGGATACGCACTTCGTCTTCACCATCGCGGAGGAGACAGGGGTCGGTGCCTCGGCGGCGCTCGCCAACGACGTTGCATCGATCGTCGCCATCGACAACGGGACGACGGGGCCGGGGCAGAACTCGGACGAGTTCGGCGTTACCATCGCCATGGCGGACCAGACGGGGCCGTTCGACTTCCACCTGACGCAGAAGCTGGTGCGTCTGTGCCGTGACAACGACATCCGCTATCAGAAGGACATCTTCCGCTTTTACAGGTCGGATTCCGCCTCGGCGGTGGTCGCGGGGCATGATGTGCGCGCAGCCCTCATCACCTTCGGCATCGACGCCTCGCACGGCTACGAGCGCATCCACATGCACGCGCTGCGCTCCATCGCCGAGCTGCTGACGGCCTATGTGCTGAGCCCGGTCGAAATCCGTCGCGATGCCGAGGAGACGAGCCCGACGGTGCGCGGCTTCACCCGCCAGCCCATGGATGAGGCCGAGCAGCAGCCCGGGCTCGTCGACGCGCCCGATCCGGCCGGAGATCCGTGAAAGCGCAAATGTCAGCGCATGGCGAGCCGGCATGATCAGCTTGATCGGCATGGCTCGCGGCGCCGGTCTGCGCTAAACGGAGCGGCATGAGGCGGCGGACCCCGCAGCCGGCCCTGGGAGGAAGCGATGCGTCTCGTCGAAGCTCTGGCAAACCGCCCGCTTATCGCCATCCTGCGCGGGGTGGCGCCGGACGAGGCCGTTGCCGTCGGCCAGGTGCTGGTCGATGCGGGCTTTTCCATCGTCGAGGTTCCTCTCAACTCGCCTCAGCCCCTCGACAGCATTGCGCGCCTCGCGCAGGCCTTCGGCGAGCGCGTACTGATCGGCGCCGGTACGGTGACGACGACTGCGGAGGTGAAGGCGGTGGCCGACGCGGGCGGGCGCATCGTCGTCAGCCCCCATTTCGACGAGGCGGTGGTGACGATGGCGCTCGGGCGCGGGCTCGACGTGCTCCCGGGCTGCATGACCCCGTCGGAGATCTTTGCGGCACGCCGGGCCGGCGCCGAGGCGGTGAAGATATTCCCGGCGGAAGTCGTCGGCATGGCGGGGGTCAAGGCGCTGCGCTCGGTCCTGCCGCGGGATCTGAAGATCTTGCCCGTCGGGGGCATCTCGCCGGAGAACATGGCCGAATTCGCGCGGGCCGGCGCCGACGGCTTCGGCATCGGCTCGGCCCTTTACAAGCCGGGCATGACGCTTGAGCAGATCGCCCGCGCGGGCGAACGCTTCGTGGCCGCGGGCGCGGTGGCCTTCGGCGCCTGATAGCGGCGATCCATCAGCAACTTCCGCTCTGTCGCTCGGCCTGCCGTTCCCTGCGGGAGGGGCGGACGTCGTGCCGCCTCGGACGTTCGAGGAACGCATTCTCGCACCCGCGCCGGTGAACTCTCGATTGGGCTTCTTTCATCTGCGCTAATCGAAACGCATTAGTTGATAGGCTTCTCCTCCTCTCCCGGAATGACATACTCGCGGGGTCAAGAAGAAGCGACACAATGGCTTGGTTGAAACCTTCGGGCTTCGACAACCTCGGTGCCATTCGTCGACGCTGTGTAATCGAACCTGTCTCGTATTCATAGAGAAAAGTGCTGCGTTTCTATTCTGCGAGGGAGAGACGATATGCCCCTGAACGACAATGACACCTACGAAGTCGACCAGAATAATGGCTTGAACGATTCCGACTTCAACATGAATGTCGGCACGGCGAACCAAGTCGGCCTCTTCAATTTCGGCGGTGCCGTGCAGGGCATCAGCAGCGGCGGCAACGGCCAGAGCAACACGTCCTGGATCACGGATGCCGGCGGCGCTGGCGGCTGGTTCAACGGAAATGACTATTATTCCGTCGACCAGGACAACGAGATGCTCGACAGTGACGCCAACGCCAATGTCGGCACGCTCAACCAAGCCGGGCTGTTCAACTTCGGCGGCCTGGCGCAACAGACGACGAGTGGCGGCAACGGACAGTCCAACACGTCCGCCATTCAGGACAGCGGCTTCGCCGGCGGCTGGTTCAACAACAACGACGAATACCGGGTGGACCAGTACAATGGCATGGCCGATAACGACCAGAACATGCAGGTCGGCAACATTACGCAGATCGGCGGGCTGAATTTCGCAGGCGTCGATCAGAGCATCACGAGCGGCGGCAACGGACAGAGCAACAGCACCTGGATCGGCGACACGGGCTTCTCGTTTGGCCTCGGCAACGGCAACGACAGCTACTGGACCGGCCAGACCAACAACATGTACGACAACGACGCCAACGCCAACGGCGCCGGTATCGCGCAGTTCGGCGGCCTCAACATCGCCGGAGTGGGGCAAAGCATCGACAGTGGCGGCAACGGCCAGTCCAACACCTCCAACATCTCCGACTTCAGCCTCGGTCTCGGGGCCTTCAGCGACAATGACCACTATGAGGTGAGCCAGTTCAACGGTCTCTACGACAACGACCAGAACATGAACCTGACCACCATCCAGCAGGCCGGGTTCGGGAATGTCGCAGGCGTGGGGCAGAGCATCGTAAGCGGCGGCAACGGACAGTCGAACACCTCCAACATCAGCGACTTTGGCCTCGGCTTCGGCGCCGGCAGCAACAATGACGAGTTCGATGTCGGCCAGCAGAACATCATGTTCGACAACGACATCAACACGAATGTCGGGGTGGTGGCACAACTCGGCTTCGGCAATGTCGCCGCGATCGACCAGAGCATCACGAGCGGCGGCAACGGCCAGAGCAATACGTCGTGGATCGGTGACAGCGGTTTTGGCGGCTTTGGCAACAGCAACGACAGTTACAGCGTCAGCCAGGCCAATTACCTCATGGACAACGACAGCAATACCAACGCTGCCAGCGTCTCCCAGGCGTTCGCCTTCAACTTCGCCGGCTTTGACCAGGATATCGTCAGCGGCGGCAACGGCCAGAGCAACACGAGCGCCATCGACGACGCATAGCCCGACGAACCGACGGATGCGGACGGGGTGCGGACCCGGCAGGCCAGCCGGGCCCGCACTGCCGGCGCCAGCGGAGGGGACGGGACCATGCCGGTCGATCGCATTACCGAGTTGCTGTGGAACTATCTTCGGGTGCCTGTCGTGCATGAGGGGGAACGGCCGAGCGTCTCCCTCGCCTATGTACGCACCGACGGCGAGGAGCCGGAGGTGGTGCAACTCGGCCCCGACCCCGTCTTCGCCGCCCGCATCGGCGAGATCGATGGCGCGAGGGTGAGCAGCCTTCCGGTCGAGCCTGCGTTCCTGGGTGGACTTCATCTGCTCGCCGGCGCGGTCGACCTGCCCCGCTCCTGGCTCGATGCGCATGTCGGGGCTGGCAGCCTCGCGACGCATCCCGGAGCGCAGGCCGGCAACCTCGATGATGCCGGTTTCGGCGGAACGGCCGCTCCGATGCACGGCGCCGGGTCGCTGGCGCTGTCGACGGCGTCGGGCGCGCCACACAAGGTGTCCGGGACTGTCGGCCCCGCCGACCCGATGGAGGCCGTGGACGACGCCGACCCCGCCCCCCTGGCCACCCGGCCCGACCTGCCCGACCTTGCCGATGCGGAGGCGGGGCAGGCGGTGGCAAGCGGCCAGAACGTCCAGATCAACGAAGTCGTCATCGACGTGCCCGGCACGGCCGACAATGCAGCGAACGGCAACGTGTCGACGCCTTACACCGCCGGTCCGATAGAGCATTTGTTCGATAGCCTGGGCAGTCAGCAGCTGCTGCACGGCTTCTCCGTAGACAGCCATCTGGGCGGTGCGCTGTCGCAGACGGCTGTCATGCAGATCAACGGCCTGACCGACCGCGACCTCAACGTGCAGGCGGCGCGTCTGTCCATGACCGAGGCAGGGCCCGACAGTGTGGGCTCGGTGACCCAGCAGACGACAAGCGGGGGCAACAGTCTGAGCAACGAGGCCGTGCTGGTCTCCGGCAGCGACGGCTATGACCTCATCGTCGTCAGCGGCCATTACTACGAATACAACATCATCCTGCAGTTCAACCTGATCATCGACCGCGACCTCAACCAGGCCTTCGTGCAGGGGGTCGTTGGCGAGGGCCAGTCCTCTCAGCAGGTGCTGGCAAGCGGTGGCAACCTGCAGGTCAACGATGCCGCCATCATCGACACCAACAGCGGCGGCGGCGTGCAACTGATCGGCGGGCTCTACAGCGAGCATTTCATCGCCGTCCAGTCGTCGATCCTGTTCGACGGCGATATCAACGCCCTCATCGCCCTGCTTGGCCCCGAAGGAATCGCGGCCGCCATCTCCGGCCAGTTCGCCCAGAGCGGCGGCAACGTCCAGATCAACATGGCGATGTTCGGCTTTCAGGAGGCAGAGGGTGCGTGCGGGGACGCGGCGGCTTGGCTCGACTTCCTGGCCAATCCGTTCGCCGGTGGCGCCTATGTCATGCAACTCGTCGATGCCGACGGCAAACCGATCAACGTGCTCTTCGTCGACGGCGACTACCACGACATCAATCTGATCGTGCAGGTGAATATTATAGACGACAGCGACAGCAATGTCGTCGATGCCACGGCAACCGGCGCGCACAACCTCTCGGGCGATGGCTTCGGCGCCTTCGATTTCGACCAGTTCGCGGGATCCGGCGGCAACACAACCGTCAACCACGCCGTCATCATCGACGACAACGGCGGTTTTGGCGCCCAGGTCGTGGCCGGTAACTACACAGAGTTCAACGTCATCGTGCAGCAGAACGTCCTCTTCGACGGGGACACCAACGTTGTGACCCAGGTCGCCGGCGCCGTCGAACAGATAGCCCACGACGAACTGGCGGAAGTCCTGGCTCAGGCGCCAGCGGCATCGAGCGGCGATGCCCTGCACACGCTGACGGGCTGACCAGCAATGGCCACGGCATCAGGACGAAGGCCGGGAGGCGGCAGATGCGAGATCCGACGCGTGACGAAATGACTGCCTCCGGAGCCGCGGCCGGCCGTGTGCGGGAGCCGGGCGATAGCCGTCAGACGAACGGCAGGGAGCCGCCGCGGCTGCCGCGCGCCACCTGGCCGCCGGCCTTCACCGCGGAGCGCCCACCATCCGCCGCAACGTCCGGCAAGGGCAGTGCTGAAGCCCGCTGCGGCGAGCGGCGGCCCGGCGGGACCGGCGCCACTTCCCAGGAGGCTCCATCGCCGGTCGATCTTGCCGGGCGGCAGCAGACACAGGACGAGGTCATCGCACCGCTGCGCCGTAGCGGCGCCAGCGGAGGCGGAGCAGGCACGGGCAAGGCAACGAGCCGGCGCGCCTATCAGCCGCGGGCCGACGTCATCCGCAATGGCCTGCACGCCTGCCGCCGCGGCATCCTGCAGGTCGGTGCCTTTTCCGTCGTCATCAACCTTCTGATGCTGACGGTGCCGCTCTATCTCTTCCAGCTCTCGGACCGTGTCCTGACGAGTCGCAGCATCGATACGCTTGTCATGCTGTCGATCATCGCCATCGGCGCGCTGACCCTGCTCGTCGTGCTCGATGCCCTGCGACGCTTCGTCCTGACACGCATCGCCGTGCAGCTCGAGAGTCTGCTCGGCGCCCCCGTGATGTCCGCCGCCCTTCGTTCCGCGGATGTCGGGGCGACACGAGACATCCAGGCCCTGCGTGACCTGCAGCAGGTTCGCTCCTTCATCAACGGGCCGGTGATGCTCGTGCTGTTCGACGCGCCCATGGCGCCGCTCTATTTCCTGGCGGTTTTCCTGATCCATCCGGCGCTCGGCGTCATCGCGACGGGAGCGGGCGTCGTGCTGTTCGGCATCGCCGTGCTGAACGAACGCATGACGGCGAAGGACTATGGCGTTGCCGGCAATTTCGCCATGCGCGCCAACATCCAGGCCTCGGCCCAGGCGCGCAACGCGCAGGTCATCGGCGCGATGGGCATGCTTGAGGAGGCCATCCTGCTGTGGGGGCGGGAGAACGCCGCTTCCATGAAGGCTCAGATCCACGCCAATGATCGCAACATCTATCTGGCCAGCGTGTCGCGCTACGTGCGCCTCGTGACGCAGATCGGCATTCTCGGCTGGGGCGCCTATCTCGCCGTGCGGGGCAGCGTGACCGGTGGCATGATGATCGCCGCCTCGCTCATTGCCAGCCGCGCGCTGGCGCCGATCGAGGGCGCCATCGACGGCTGGCGCGGCTTCGTGCAAGCCAAGTCCGCCTACCGCCGCGTCCGCTCGCTGCTCGACGCACCGGCGAACGACACCGAGCGCATGCTGCTGCCGAAGCCGGAAGGGCGGGTGCAGGCGGACAAGCTGCTCTACATCCCGCCCGGCACGAGGCGCACGGTGCTCAACGGCGTCTCCTTCACGCTCGAGGCGGGGGATTCGCTCGCCATCATCGGGCCCTCGGGCGGCGGCAAGTCGACCCTGGCGCGCATGCTCGTCGGTTGCATCGCGCCGACGGCCGGCAGCGTGCGCCTCGACTTCATGGACCTGCGCAACTGGGACCGTCGTCAGCTTGGCGAGAGTATCGGCTACCTGCCGCAGGACATCGAGCTCTTTCCGGGCACGATCAAGGCCAACATCGCCCGCATGCGGGAGGATGCGACCGACGAAGAGATCGCCAAGGCGGCTGCACTTGCCGGCGTGCACGAGATGATTTCCGGATTTCAGGACGGCTACGAGACGGAGATCGCCGTGGACGGCAGCCCGCTCTCCGGCGGACAGAAGCAGCAGATCGCGCTCGCGCGCGCCTTCTTTGGCGATCCGCGGCTCATTGTCCTCGACGAGCCCAACGCCAACCTTGACACGATGGGTGAACGCGCCCTCGCCGCAGCTCTGGCGCGCGCCCGGCACCAGGGCATCACGATCGTGCTCGTCACGCAGCGGCCGGCCGTTCTGCAGAGCGTCAACAAGATCCTGATCCTGCGCGAGGGCCAGGTGGCGGCCTTCGGCGAGCGTGACCAGATCCTGCCGCGCCTGATGGCGCAGACGCAGGACGAGGCGCTCGCTGCGGCACCGGCAACAGCGCCGGGCGTTGCTGCCCAGACGCAGGCATAGGCCGGGACATTCGGGAGGGAGCGATGCCGCATGCGGTCATCACCGGCGAGGAATGGTGCGAGGAGGTGCCGCGTGCCACCCGCTGGCCGCTCCTGCTCGGTTCAATGATCCTGGTGTTCGGAGTCTTCGGCTTCGGCGTCTGGGCGAGCGTTGCCCCCATCGACGGGGCAGTGGTCGCCTCCGGCACTTTTGTCGCCACCGGACAGAACAAGATCATCCAGCATCTCGAGGGCGGCATCATCTCGAAGATCATGGTGCGCGAGGGCGATATCGTCGAAGCCGGGCAACCGCTGGTGCTGCTCGATGATACCGATGCCAAGGCCAACCTGCGGCGCCTCACCCTGCGGCACGACCGCCTGCTCGCGATCCAGGCACGCCTCGAGGCGGAGGTGGCGGGGGCCGGGGACGTCCGGTTCGAGCCCCAACTGCTGGCCCGGGCCACGGACCCGGAAGTCGCTGCGATCATCGACGGGCAGAAGATCGAGTTCAAGGCACGGCGGGAGCGGGTGACGAGCGAGGTGGCCATCCTCGAGCAGGGCATCGCCGCCCTGCGCGAAAGCATCAACGGCGGGCGCGCACAGCTCCGCGCCGTCCAGGTGCAACTCGGCCTCGTGGCGCAGGAGCTCGAGGGCAAGCGCGAGCTCCTGAAGAAAGGCTATGTCCGCAAGCCGGACGTGCTGGCGCTCGAACGTGCCCAAGCGGGCCTCGAGGGGCAGATCGGTCAGCTGACCGCCGGCATCAGCGATGCGCGCGAGCGCATCAGCCGCGAGGAGCAGAAGATTGCGCATGTGCGCTCCCAGCTCATCCAGTCGGCGACCGAGCAACTGCGGAACACACAGAGCGAGCTCGACGATGTGCGCGAGCGGATGCGGATGGCCGAAGGGGTCAGCGAGCGTGTGACAATCGAGGCGCCGGTCAAGGGCATCGTCGTCAAGCTCATGTTCCACACCGCCGGTGGCGTCGTGGCCCCCGGCAAGGACATCCTCGAGCTTCTGCCCGTCAATGACGAACTGATCATCGAGGCGCGCGTGCGCCCGCAGGACATCGACAGCCTGCACAGCGGCCAGGAGGCGCTGGTACGCCTCACGGCACTCAACCAGCGTGTCACCCCGATGATCCCCGGCGAGGTCATTTATGTCTCCGCCGATGCGCTGCCAGACGAGCAGCGCAGCACGACCCACAGCAGCGCCTATATCGCCCGGATCTCCCTTGACAAGGCGGCCGCGTCCGAGCTGCCGAAGTTCCGGCCGACACCAGGCATGCCTGCAGAAGTCTTCATCAAGACCGGCGAACGGACTTTCTTCGCCTACCTGCTGCGGCCGCTGACCGACAGTTTCGCGAGAGCCTTCAGGGAGCGCTAGGTGAAGAGGCGTCCGCGGCCTGCACGCGCAGGTATCGGCGAGTGCATGAATGTTTCGCATTAGGCAAAATTTTCATCAAAAATATTGCGAAAATTTTCTGTTTAATGTATTTTTAATGATACTGGTCGTCCTTCTCCGGCCGGTGGGGGGATGCTTTTGTCCTGTTGAAGGTGATCGTCAGTAAACACCAAGAACGAGGGCGTCGATGCATTCAAGCCAAACTTCCAGAGGAGGGCGGGAAACAGTGCAGCGAAGATCGGCGCGGGCGCCAGAAGGTATCGCTGCACTGCCACAGCCATCCGCCGCGAGCGGCATGAAGCGCGGGCGCGAGATCATCACCAGCATGGTTGGCGTCTTTTGCCGCCTCGCCGGCGCGCGGAGCAGCATCGCCGCGCAGCTCAACGCGGTGAGCCGGACAGCAGCACCGCTGCATGTGGCAGGACGCGAGGCGAGCGCCATCGCAAGCCATTGCCAGACCCTCCTGCAGCCGGTGACGAGCGATGTCGGCGTTCGTGAATCCTCCCTCCTGGCCGCGCCTTCAGACGGGCCGCTGGTCGTCCTCGAGCGTTTCCTCGACGGACGCCTGCTGACGGGAACCATGCGCATCGCTCCCGATCCGACCGCGTTCGCGCTGGCCTCGGTCCTGTTGCCGGCGCAGCAAGATTTCATCGTCCTCGAGCAGGAGCGTCGCGCCTTCGGGACGCTTCTTCAGGGAATCGCGGATACCCTCCGGCAGGAGGTGACACCGCCACGCCCGCCAGGAGCGTTCATGAGCGCCTCGGTCGTGGACCGGTGCGTGCCCTGGGGTTATGTGGTGGTCGACGAGGAGGGATTCATCCTGTTCGCCAACCAGCGGGCGCGGGCGGCGATCGTCGCCGGTTGCGGCATCGAAGGTCGCGGCGGCCGCCTCAGGGCCCTGCGCTCAGTGGTGGATCGCACGCTCACCGCCGCTGTCGGCGAGATGGCGAAGGCCGCACTTGCGGGCGCCACGCCTCCTTCGCGCGTCATCGCCGTTCCCAATGCCGACGGAGAGTGCCGCTTCGCACTCAAGATCGCGCCATGCGGGCGTGGCGAGGGCACCGGCATGGGCACGGCCTATGTCTTCATCATCGACCTGAAGAGCCGGCTGCGCGCCAACCACGAGGAACTCGCCTGCCTGTTCTCCCTATCGGACAAGGAATCGCGCTTTGCCGAGCTCTTCTGCTCGGGCCTGCGGCTGAACGAGATCGCCGCGATGATGGGCATCACGGCCAATACGGCGCGGGTGCATCTGCACAACCTGTTCAAGAAGACCGGCACCTCCAGCCAGGTCGAACTGGCCTGGAAGCTCGCCCGCGTGCTGTAGGCGGTCGTCTCTTAAAGGCGGGCGGCGCGGACGACGCTGCGGATGGCGAAGGCCGACTGGATGCGCGCGACACCGGGAAGGCGGGACAGAACGTCCGTGTGAATGCGCTCGTAATCGGTGGCGTCCTTTGCCGAGACGCGCAGATGATAGTCGGCGAGGCCCGTCATCAGGTAGCATTCCTGCACCTCGGGGCAGCGGCGCACTGCGGCCTCGAAACGGCGCAGGAATTCCTCGGTCTGGCGCTCCAGCGATATCTGCACGATGACCACGGTCGCGTCGCTGCGTGGCCCCTCGTCGACGATCGCCGTGTAGCCGCGGATGATGCCGGATTCCTCGAGGTGATGCAGCCGCCGCAGGCAGGCTGACTGCGAGAGGCCCACCTCTGCGGCGAGCTTGGCGTTGCTCATCCGGCCGTCCTGGCGCAGGAGACGCACGATGCGCAGGTCTGTCGCATCAAGTTCGCGCATGCAATTTTCTCCGAAAACCTCAATATAATTTGCAATAATCAGGCCATTATTCGCATATAATTCGACATCATGCAAGGAAATGAGGTGATCATTGCGTGTATCCTGCGCCTGAGGCAACGCCCGGCGGATGACGCGGCGGCGCTGGGCTCGTGAGCGGAGGAATGTCGTGAAGGTGCTCGTTCTCGGCAGCGGCGTGATCGGCGTCGCCAGCGCGTATTACCTCGCCAAGGCTGGGCATGAGGTCACGGTCGTCGACCGGCAGCCGGCGCCTGCGCTCGAGACGAGCTATGCCAATGCCGGCGAGGTCTCGCCCGGCTATTCCGCGCCGTGGGCCGGGCCCGGCGTGCCGGTCAAGGCGGTGAAGTGGCTCCTGATGAAGCACGGACCACTCGTTGTGCGGCCGCGGCTCGATCCCGCGATGTGGATCTGGATGGCGCAGATGCTCGCCAACTGCACGAGCGCACGCTATGCCGTCAATAAAGCCCGCATGGTGCGACTCGCCGAATACAGCCGCGACCTATTGCGGGCTCTGCGCGCCGAGACGGGCATCTCCTATGACGAGCGCAGCCGCGGTACCTTGCAGCTCTTCCGCGAGGCGGCGCAGTTGGAGGCGACGGCCAAGGATGCGGCCATCCTTGCCGAGTCAGGCGTCCCGCATGAGGTGTTGGACGTCGAAGGCTGCATCCGGGCCGAGCCGGCCCTTGCGCGGGTGCGCGAGAAGTTCGTCGGCGGCTTCCGTCTGCCCGACGACGAGACGGGCGATTGCCACCTGTTCACGCAGAAGCTGGCGGCCCTGTGCGCGGATATGGGCGTGGTCTTCCGCCAGGGCGTCAACATCAAGGCCCTGTCGGTGGAGGGCGGGCGGCTCGCCGGCGCATCGACCGATGCGGGTTTTCTCACCGCCGATGCCTATGTCCTGGCGCTGGGCAGCTTTTCGCCGCTGCTGCTGCGGCCGCTCGGCCTGTCCATACCGGTCTATCCGGTGAAGGGCTATTCCATCACCGCGCCCATCATCGACGAGGCAGCCGCGCCGGTGTCGACGGTGATGGACGAGACCTACAAGGTGGCGATCACCCGGCTCGGCGATCGCATCCGTGTCGGCGGCACAGCGGAGGTCTGCGGCTACGACATGACGTTGCGGCCGGCCCGGCGCGCAACGCTCGATCACTCCGTCGGCGACCTTTTTCCGGACGGCGGCGATCTGACGAAGGCGAGCTTCTGGTGCGGACTGAGGCCGATGACGCCGGACGGCACGCCGGTGATCGGGCCAACGCGTCTGTCCAATCTCTACCTCAACACCGGCCACGGCACGCTCGGCTGGACGATGGCATGCGGCTCCGGCCGCGTCATCGCCGACATCATCAGTGGCCGCAAGGCCGATATCGAGACGGCGGACCTCGCCATGAGCCGCTACGGCTGAGCGAGGTCAGCGTCAGCCGGACCGGCCGGGAGCCAGGGTATCGGGCAATCTCTCGATGATGATGGCGAGATCTTCCTCGTCGACGAGCCGGGCCGCCTCGTCGGGGGAGAACCAGCGCCGCTCGCGCTCATCCATCTCGGGCCAGCGGCGGCGCTCCTTCTCGACCGTCAGCGGGAAGAGTTCGACCTCGCAATCGACGGTGGCGTTGCGCTTCAAGCGCTTGGCATAGACATAGGAGCCGATCGGTTGGGCTGCGATGGAGCCGGCCACACCCGCTTCCTCGAACGCCTCGCGCGCCGCCGTGTCGTGGCCGTCGAGCCCCTTCATCGGCCAGCCCTTGGGCACGATCCAGCGGCGCGTCTGGCGCGAAGTGATCAGCATGATCTCGAGCTGGCCCTCCGGCGTGAAACGCACCGGGATGGCTCCGAACTGCTTGCGGCGGGACTTGCCCATGGGCTCCTGATACATCGCTTCTTGTCGTGAACCTCGCTGGTCTTACCGGGCCTGCCCGGCTTGTGCCACTCCGCAAAACGAAAACTCCGCCCCTTCGCGAAGGGGCGCTGCTCGATCGAAGCGGCGGGAGCAAGCAGCGCTTATAGCGGCGCCATGACAGTCATACGCCCCTTTGTGCGGACTGTCATGTCGGCTACGGCTGCTATGCTCGCGCCTGCCGCAAGTTTGCTGCGGAAGCGAAACGGAAACCGAACGAATCGAATATATCATAACCGGCTAACAATTCGAGCGCCGACTTGTTTCCGAAGGTGCTCCGGGATGCTTCAGAGACCGCTCGCACCACCGGCGGTCAGGAGGATCTGGGGGGCAAGGGCCGGCCGGATGCGGACATCCGCCGCGACGTGCGGCCTGCGGGCCGCGTCCATGATCTCACGGGCGAGGCTGCTGGCAAGGCAGGCGTAGCCGCGGTCGCTCATATGGAAGCCGTCTGCCGCCAGCATCGGACGAAGGCCGCCGGGCGCTTGCAGAGCCCAGGTCTTCATGAGGCCGTAACGGGAGAAGACGCAGGCCTTCATGCGGGTGCCCACGTCGTCGACGATGGACACGAAGCGTTCGTAGCGCGCGGGTCGCGAGATGGTGGGATAGAACTGCTGGTCGATCAGGACGAGGTCGGCACCGGTGGCGAGAACGCTTGCGACGCCATGCTCGACAAGCTGACGGAAGGCATCTTCGGGCACGTCGGCCAGGGCGTCATTGGTTCCGACCTGCCAGAGCACGAGGTCGGGCTGCACGATGGCGAGCTGCTGCTCGAGGCGAACGAGCGTCTGCGCCGCTGTCTCGCCGCCCACGCCGGAGACGTGCATGCGCACCTCGATGCCTGGCAGGGCGGCTTCGACGAGCCGTTCGAGTTGCAGCGGGTAGCCGGCGCCCGGAGCCGAGGCGCCGACCCCGGCCGTGGTCGAGGAGCCGATGGCGAGGATGGTGAGTGGCGCTCCGGTCGCGATGCGCTCGGCCGTGCGCTCCAGCGTGTCGTTGATCTTCAGCATCGGCTGATGGGCAGCGCAGGCCGTGCCTGCATCCGCTGCCGTTGCATGGGCCGGGATCCGGACATCGTCCTGCGCCCGCGGCGCGGCCGGCGACAGGAGAAACCCGGCTGCGGCCAGAAGGATACACCCCAGACGGGCAGGCGCACGACGCACTGCTGCCGACGTCAGTCGCAACACATTGTGCAAGATGATACGCCCCCCTCGGCGCGACGCGCCGCTACAGATATGCTCTCAAATAGCACGGCAGCGAGCTCGGCAAAAGATGCCCGGTTCGGGCAAATCCGGTCGCCCGGCTGGACGAGCGGGTGCGCAAGCGCCACCTTGATGAGGAGGCGCCACGGTACTGGTGCGGACCGGGGCCAAGGGAGACGGCGCGTGAACGTGATGAAGGCAGGCGGGTTCGAGCAGGTTGCGAGCGCTAGCGAAGCGGTCGATCGGCTCGCAGCACTGCACGGGGCGGCCTGCCAGTCCCTGCGCGGCGCGCTCGAACGCTATCTGAAGGAGCACAAGCCGCCGACACCGGCCGAGCGCGCTACCTTCCGCTACCCGGAAGTGCGCGTGACCTATCGCCCGGACGGCGTCATGCCGGTCTCGGCCCGCGCCTATGCCAAGTTCCAGGGCCCGGGGGTCTATTCGACGACGGTGACCCAGCCCGAGGCCTTCCGGCCCTATCTCGTCGAGCAACTCGGCCTTCTCATGCAGGATTTCGACGCTCGGGTGGAGGTGGGTGTCAGCGGGCTCGACATTCCCTATCCCTACATCGTCGACCGGGGGGACGAACTCGCAGGACACGGCGTGAGCGCGGCCGAACTCGCGCGCTTCTTCCCGACGCCCATGCTGGCAGCGGTCGGCGACGAGATCGCCGACGGGCTGTGGGATGTCGAGGAGGGCAGGGCGCGCCCGCTCGCCCTCTTCGATGCCGTGCGCGTCGATTTCTCGCTCAGGCGGCTCGTGCACTACACGGGGACCGACTGGCGCCTCATCCAGCCCTGGGTGCTGCTCACCAACTACCATCGCTACGTCGACCAGTTCGTCCGCTGGGCGCTGGCGCGGCTCAACGACGACGACCGCTACGAACGGCTGGTGCTGCCGGGCAATGTCGTCATCCCGCGCGGGCTCGCGGAGGACGAGGCCATCGCGCGCGTCACCGGCGTCGCCTGGCACCGCTTCCAGATGCCGGCCTATCATCTCGTGGCGCGCGACGGCCATGGCGTGACCCTCGTCAACATCGGCGTCGGACCGGCCAATGCCAAGAACATCACCGATCATCTGGCCGTGCTGCGCCCGCACTGCTGGCTGATGATTGGCCATTGCGGCGGCCTGCGCCAGTCGCAGATGATCGGCGACTACGTGCTCGCCCACGCCTATCTCAGGCAGGACCGCATCCTCGACGAAGCGGTGCCGACGCATGTGCCGATCCCGGCGCTCGCCGAGGTGCAGGTCGCCCTGCAGGAGGCGGCGGCCATCGTGACCGGCGACAAGGGCGAGGCGCTGAAGCGGCGCCTGCGCACCGGCACCGTCCTCACCAACGACGACCGCAACTGGGAACTGCGCTGGTCGCAGGAGCGGCGCGTCATCAATCTCTCGCGCGCCATCGCGGTGGACATGGAGAGCGGCACCATCGCCGCCCAGGGCTATCGCCTGCGCGTCCCCTACGGCACCCTGCTCTGCGTCTCCGACAAGCCGCTGCACGGCGAGATCAAGCTGCCCGGCGCCGCCAACGCCTTCTACGAGCGGGCGGTAGGGGAGCATCTCGAGATCGGCCTTAAGGCGCTTGACCTCCTGCGCAGCCAGCGGGCGCAGCTGCATTCACGCAAGCTGCGCAGCTTCGACGAGCCCCCCTTCCGCTGATTCCACGCAGACCCGCGATGCGCCACCGGCATGGCTTCGGCTGTGGCCATTGGTGCAAGCTCGCGGCCCCCGACGAGCAGCGAGGCCTACCGTGCAACTGTCGATCGCCGACATCACAGCGGATTTTCCGAGATTCCGCGTGGCGGTGGCGGCGGTCGACGATCTTGCGATCACCGATGCGCGCCCGCAGGCGCTCGATGCGCTCATCGCCGAGCGCGAGGCGGCGTGCCGGGAGCGCTGGGGTCATCTAGAACTGTCGCAGGTGCCGGGCATTGCCGCCTGGCGCGAGGCCTACAAGGGCTTCGGCATCAAGAAGACGAGCTACCGCTCGTCGGTCGAGCGGCTCGTCAAGCGCGTCATCGCCGGCGAACGACTGCCCGCCGTCAACAGCTTCGTCGACCTCTACAACGCGGTATCGCTGACCCATGTCTTCTGTTGCGGGGCGGACGACCGCGACAAGCTCGCCCCGCCGCTCGCCTTCCGCTACGCTCGGGAGGGCGACAGCTTTCGCGACATGGCCGGCGGAGGATCGGCAGCCGCCCCCGATGAGAATCCGGAAGATCCGCCGAAGCCAGGCGAGGTGGTCTATGCCGATGCCCGCCACGTGCTGTGCCGGCGCTGGAACTGGCGGCAGGATGCGCGCACCGGCATCGGTCCAACCACCACGCGCGCCGTCGCCACCATCCAGGCGAACGGCGTCGGTGACCTCGAGGCGGCGGTCGCGGATTTCGGCGCCCTCGTCGCCGCCCATTGCGGCGGCCATTGCCGCGTCGCCATCGCCGACCATGCGACGCCGGTGGTGATGCTCTGATCCCGTCAACGGCGCGCGCGAAAGGCCGCGGCGAGGGTGCGCAGGGCCGTGCGCGTGCGGGAATCGCTAGACCGGCTGTGCAGGATGACGGGCGAGGAGGGAAAGGCCGGCAGGCCCCAGTTCGGCCCGATATCGACGGCGCCCGGCGGCGCGATGCGGCGGGCGAGCGGCGCGACGGCAAGGCCGGCCTCGACGGCCGCGGTGACGGCGGCGATGCCGCTGCCGACGAAGGCCTCGGTCCAGGCGATCCCGCCCGCGTCCAGCAGGCGCAGCGCATGCCCCCGCACGCCGCAGGGCGGCGCCAGCGAGGCGAGCGGCAGGGGCTCCACCGGCGCGTTGCTCGCAAGGCTTCCGGCGGCGAACCAGCCGAAATCGTCGGTGAAAAGCGCCTCGCCATCGCGCCGGTCCGCCTCGCGCCGCACGATCGCGGCATCGAGCTCTCCCTTATCGAAGGCCTCAAGCAGCGGCCGCGAGAAGCCTGAGCGGATCTCGATGCGCAGAGCCGGGTCGCTCGCGCCGAGGCGGGCGAGGAGGCGGGGTAGGTCCGGCCCGGCGACATGGTCGCTGATGCCGAGCACGAGGCGCCGCTCCTGCGGTGCCTCGCAGGCGAGGGCGCGTTCGTGGGCGGCGAGCAGGTCGCGCGCCGGCTGCAGGAAGGCCGCGCCGTCGGGTGAGAGGCGGACGAGTCGGGGCGTGCGTTCCAGCAGGCGGCGGCCGAGACGTTCCTCCAGCCGGCGCAGCTTCAGGCTCACGACCGATTGCGTGGTGCCCAGCACTTCGGCAGCGCGGGTGAAGCTGCGCAGATCGGCCGTGAGCACGAAGGCTTCGACGGCATCGATGTCGAGAGACGCCATGGTGATCTCGCAATTCATTTCAGATCGAAATCATTGATATCGCTAATGATGCGATTCTTCAATCAATGCCGCCGCAGTAGCCTGCTGCATCCGAAATTTCAGGAGACAAGGCCATGCCGATCATCGAGGTGAAGTTTGCCGCTGCGCCGGGGCGCCACGTCGCGCGGCGCGAGATTGCAGGGACGGCGAGCGCGCTTGCGGCCGACGTTCTGGGCAAGTCTCCCACCGTCACGGCGGTGGTAGTGGAGGAAATCGCGGCGGAGGACTGGTTCTGCGGCGGCCATGCGCTCGCCGAGAGCGGGCTTGCGAGCTTCTGGCTGTCCATCCGCATCACGGAGGGCACGAACACGCGCGCGGAGATGACCGAATTCATTGCCGCGACCTTCGCTGCCATGGGCCGCCTGCTCGGGCCGCTGCACGAGGAGAGCTACATTCACGTGATGGAGGCCTGCGGCTTCGCCTATGGCTACGGCGGCCGAACCCAGGACGAGCGGGCGATGGCGGCGAGGATGAAGGCGCCGGTGCCGGTGTGATGAGGCCGGGATGGCGTTGAAGCGCAACCGGGCTGATGACCGTATCCTGGGAGGGAAGGGCTATCGCACGTGAAAGAGCGCTATTGATCCCTCCCCTCCGCAAGTCGGGTGTTCCCGACTTGCGCATAAGTGCGGACCTCGGGCAAGCCCGAGGTCCGTGGGAGGGTGGATCGGTCCGCAGGACCGAGACGGGTGGGGGTGAGGGCCGGGAACGGTGTTCGCAATCTCAGCCGTACGGCCCCCTCCGTCACCGCTTCGCGGCGCCGCCACCCTCAGCGCGGGGGAGGATCGCGGCCGCCCTTGCTTGCCGCCCGTATGCGTTTTGTCTGCACCGAAGACGTTCATTCTTGCATCTCTCTCAGGTTCATATAAACATATGTTTATATCTGCCGGACGAGAGCGATGCGCCAGCCGCTGTCACTGCCATTCACGACATTGCTCGCCGGGCTCAAGGCCGCGGCGGAGGAGACGCGGCTGCGCATCCTGGCGCTGCTGGCGGACGGCGAGCTCAACGTGTCCGATCTCACCGACATCCTCGGCCAGTCGCAGCCGCGCATCTCGCGGCATCTGAAGCTGCTCACCGAGGCGGGGCTCGTCGAGCGCCATCGCGAGGGCGCCTGGGCGTTCTTTCGCCTCGATCACCGGAACGGGGCCGCGGCGGCGATCCGGGCGGTTCTGGAGAGCCTCGACCACGACGACCAGCAACTCGCTGCCGATCGGGCGCGGCTCGCCGCCGTGCGCAAGGCGCGTGCTGAGAGCGCGCAGGCCTTCTTCGCGCGTCTTGCCGCGGACTGGGACCGCATCCGCTCGCTGCACGTCTCGGAAGAGGCGGTGGAGGAAGCGGTGCGCGAGGCCATCGGGGAGAAGCCGCTCAACGCCTTCCTCGATCTCGGCACCGGCACCGGGCGCATGCTGCAGCTCGTCGCGCCGCTCGCCCGCCGGGCGGTCGCCGTCGATGCCAACCATGCCATGCTGTCGGTGGCCCGGGCCAATATCGAGCGGGCCGGGCTCTCCGGCATCGAGCTGCGCCAGGGCGACATCTACGCCCTGCCGGTGGAGCGCAACGCCTTCGACCTCGTGCTCGTGCACCAGGTGTTGCACTACCTCGACGATCCGGCGCGGGCCATCCGCGAGGCGGCCGCGGTACTGGCGCCGGGCGGGCGCCTGCTCGTGGTCGATTTCGCGCCACACGAGCTCGAGTTTCTGCGCGCTGAGCACGCCCACCGCCGCCTCGGCTTTGCCCATGAGCAGATCGCCCAGTGGTTCGCGGAAGCGGGGCTCGATCTCGTGGCAACGCGCGAATTGAAGCCGCCGCGCAGCGACACCGACAAGCTCACCGTCTGCCTGTGGCTGGCGCGCGACAGGCGCGTCGTCACTGACTGGCCCTTGCAAGCACCCGAGAAAGAGGTGGCCTGATGTCGCACGCTCCCTTCCGCCCCAGCCGTCGCGGCGCGTGCCCGGTGCGCGTCTCCTTCGAGTTCTTCCCGCCGAAGACGGCGGAGATGGAGGCGACGCTGTGGGCCTCCATCGAACGACTGGCGCCGCTCGGGCCCCATTTCGTCTCCGTCACCTACGGAGCAGGCGGCTCGACACGCGAGCGCACGCATGCCACGGTGAAGCGTATCGTCGAGGAGACGCCGCTCGCGCCGGCCGCGCATCTCACCTGCGTCTCGGCGACGCGCGCGGAGGTTGACGACGTCGTACGCGCCTATTGGGCGGCGGGCGTGCGCCACATCGTGGCCCTGCGCGGCGACCCGGCCGAGGGCATCGGCGCCGTCTACACACCCCATCCCGGAGGTTATGACGGCTCGCCCGAGCTCGTTGCGGGCATCCGCGCCGTCGCCGATTTCGAGGTGTCGGTCTCGGCCTATCCGGAAAAGCACCCGGAGAGCGTCTCCATCGACGCCGATATCGAGCTTCTCAAGCGCAAGGTGGATGCGGGCGCGACGCGGGCCATCACCCAGTTCTTCTTCGATAACGACGTCTATTTCCGTTACCTCGAGAAGGTGCGGGCGCGCGGCATCGACATCCCCATCGTGCCCGGCATCCTGCCGGTCCAGAACTTCAAGCAGGCGGCCAATTTCGCCGCACGCGCGGGGGCGAGCATCCCGGCCTGGCTCGCGGGTCGCTTCGACGGCCTCGACCAGGACGTGGAGACGCGGCGCCTCATCGCGGCGGCGGTCGCGGCCGAGCAGGTCATTGACCTCGTCGACCGCGGCGTGACGGACCTGCACTTCTACACGATGAACCGCGCCGACCTCGTTTATGCCATCTGCCACCTGCTCGGCCTCAGGGCCGGGACGGCGGTGGCCGAGCCCGTGGCAGCCGCGGCGGTGGCGTAACCCATTCAAAGGTCGTTGTGACATGACAGACGTTCGCCCCGCCGATGGCGCCGAGGTGCGCAAGGCCCTCACCGAAGCCGCGCGCCAGCGCATCCTCGTGCTCGACGGCGCCATGGGCACCGAGCTGCAGGCCTACAGGTTCTCGGAGGAGGACTTTCGCGGCGACCGTTTCCGCGGCCACAACCGGGAGTTGCGGGGCAACAACGACCTCCTCATCCTCACCCAGCCGGACGCGGTACGCGACGTGCACCTCGCCTATTTTCGGGCCGGGGCCGATATCGTCGAGACGAACACCTTTTCGGGCACCTCGATCGCCCAGGCGGACTACGCGCTGGAGGCGATCGTCTACGAACTCAACGTCGAAGGCGCGCGCCTTGCCCGCTCGGCAGCCCGCATCGCCGAGGCGGAGGACGGACGGCGCCGCTTCGTCGCCGGCGCTGTCGGGCCGACCAACCGCACGCTCTCCATTTCGCCCGACGTCAACAACCCCGGCTTCCGGGCCGTCACCTTCGACGAGGTGTGCGACGCCTATGCCGAACAGATGCGGGGCCTCGTCGACGGCGGCTCGGACATCATCCTCATCGAGACCATCTTCGACACGCTCAACGCCAAGGCGGCCATCGTCGCAGCCAAACGCGTCTTCGCCGAGAAAGGTGTCGATCTGCCTGTCATGGTCTCGGGCACGATCACGGACCTGTCCGGTCGCACGCTCTCCGGCCAGACGCCGGAGGCCTTCTGGCATTCGGTGCGCCATGCCGAGCCCTTCTCGGTCGGCCTCAACTGTGCCCTCGGTGCGCGCGAGATGCGCGCCCACATCCAGGAAATCGGCAAGGTCGCGGACACCTTCGTCTGCGCCTATCCGAACGCCGGCCTGCCCAACGAATTCGGCCTCTACGACGAGAGCCCGGAAGCGATGGCGGCGATGATCGCGGAATTCGCCGAGGCCGGCCTCGTCAACCTCGTCGGCGGCTGCTGCGGCTCGACGCCGGCGCATATCCGGGCGATCGCCGAGGCGGTCGACGGCAAGGCCCCGCGTGCCATCCCCGAGATCGCGCCGCGCATGCGTCTTGCCGGGCTCGAGCCCTTCGTGCTCACGCCCGACATTCCCTTCGTCAATGTCGGCGAGCGCACGAACGTCACCGGCTCGGCTCGGTTCCGCAAGCTGATCACGGCCGGCGACTACGCCGCGGCGCTGGACGTCGCGCGCGACCAGGTGGCGAATGGCGCCCAGGTCATCGACGTCAATATGGACGAGGGCCTGCTCGACAGCCGGAAGGCCATGGTCGAGTTCCTGAACCTCATCGCCGCCGAGCCCGACATCGCCCGGGTGCCGGTGATGATCGATTCCTCGAAGTTCGAGGTGATCGAGGCCGGCCTCAAATCCGTGCAGGGCAAGGCTATCGTCAACTCCATCTCGCTCAAGGAGGGCGAGGAGAAGTTTCTCGCCGAGGCGCGCACCTGCCGGGCTTTCGGCGCAGCCGTGGTCGTCATGGCCTTCGACGAGACGGGCCAGGCCGACACGGAAGACCGCAAGGTCGAGATCTGCACACGGGCCTACCGGCTGCTGACCGAGACGGTTGGCTTCCCGCCTGAGGATATCATCTTCGATCCCAACATCTTCGCCGTAGCGACGGGCATTGAGGAGCACGACAATTACGGCGTCGATTTCATCAACGCCACGCGCCGCATCCGTGAGAGCCTGCCGCACGCGCATGTCTCGGGCGGCGTCTCGAACCTCTCCTTCTCCTTTCGCGGCAACGAGCCCGTACGCGAGGCGATGCACGCCGTCTTCCTCTACCACGCCATCGGGGCGGGGATGGACATGGGCATCGTCAACGCCGGCCAGCTCGCCGTCTATGACGAGATCGAGCCGGAGTTGCGCGAGGCCTGCGAGGACGTTGTCCTCAATCGCCGCAAGGATGCGACCGAACGGCTGCTGGCGCTCGCCGAGAATTTCAAGGGCAAGGGCAAGCAGGCCAAGGAGCAGGACCTCACCTGGCGTACCTGGCCGGTCGACAAGCGGCTGGAGCACGCGCTCGTCAACGGTATCACGGACTATATCGAGGAGGATGTCGAAGAGGCGCGCCTTGCCGCCGCGCGGCCGCTGCACGTCATCGAAGGCCCGTTGATGGCCGGCATGAACGTCGTCGGCGACCTCTTCGGCGCGGGCAAGATGTTCCTGCCGCAGGTAGTGAAGTCCGCCCGCGTCATGAAGCAGGCGGTCGCCTATCTCATGCCCTACATGGAACAGGAGAAGGAGGCCGAGGGCATCACCGACCGGCCGGCCGCCGGCAAGGTGCTGATGGCGACGGTGAAGGGCGACGTGCACGACATCGGCAAGAACATCGTCGGCGTCGTCCTGCAGTGCAACAACTACGAGGTCATCGACCTCGGCGTCATGGTGCCGGCCCAGAAGATCCTCGACACCGCGCGCAAGGAGAAGGTCGACATCATCGGCCTCTCCGGCCTCATCACGCCGTCGCTCGACGAGATGTGCTTCGTCGCCTCGGAGATGGAGCGCGAGGGCTTCGACATCCCGCTCCTCATCGGCGGCGCGACGACCAGCCGCGTGCACACGGCGGTGAAGATCCACCCCAACTATGCCCGTGGGCAGGCGGTGCACGTCAACGACGCGAGCCGCGCCGTCGGCGTCGTCTCGGCCCTTCTGTCCGCCGAGCAGCGCGGCCCCTATATCGAGACGGTGCGCGGCGAATATGCCAAGGTCGCCAATGCCCACGCGCGCAGCGAGGCCGACAAGCAGCGGGTGCCGCTGGAGAAGGCCCGCGCCAATGCGGTCAAGATCGACTGGGCGGGCTATGCGCCGCCGAAGCCGACCTTCCTCGGCACGCGCGTGTTCCGCTCCTACGACGTCGGGGAACTCGTCCGCTGCATCGACTGGACGCCCTTCTTCCAGACCTGGGAACTGAAGGGCCGCTTCCCTGCGATCCTCGAGGACGAGGAGCAGGGCGCGGCGGCGCGCCAGCTCTACGAAGATGCGCAGGCAATGCTGAAGCGCATCGTCGAGGAGCGCTGGTTCAACCCGAAGGCGGTCATCGGCTTCTGGCCGGCGAATGCCATCGGCGACGACATCGCGCTCTATACAGGCGAGAGCCGGCAGGAGAAGCTCGCCACCTTCTTCACGCTGCGCCAGCAGCTCGCGCGGCGTGACGGACGGCCCAATGTGGCGCTCGCCGATTTCGTCGCACCCGAAGGGGTGAAGCCCGACTATGTCGGCGGCTTCGTGGTGACGGCGGGAATCGAGGAAGAGCGCATCGCCCGGCGCTTCGAGCGGGCCAACGATGATTATGCCTCCATCATGGTCAAGGCGCTTGCCGACCGCATCGCGGAGGCGTTCGCCGAGCGCATGCACCAGCGTGTGCGCAAGGAGTTCTGGGCGTATGCCCCGGACGAGGCGCTCGACAACGAGGCCCTCATCCGGGAGGAATATGCAGGTATCCGCCCGGCGCCGGGCTATCCGGCCCAGCCGGATCACACGGAAAAGGGCACGCTTTTCCGCCTGCTCGAGGCGGAGCGACGCATCGGCGTGAAGCTGACCGAGAGCTTCGCCATGTGGCCGGGCTCATCCGTTTCCGGACTCTACATCGCCCATCCGGATGCCTTCTACTTCGGCGTCGCCAAGGTGGAGCGCGACCAGGTGGAGGATTATGCCCTGCGCAAGGGCATGGAGATCGCCGAGGTGGAACGCTGGCTCGCGCCTATCCTCAACTACGACCCGGCGACCTACGCGCGCCAGGCGGCGGAGTAATCAGCAGACCAGAAGCATCGCTCCTCGTCGTCATGCCCGCGCTTGTCGCGGGCATCCACGCCTTGACATGTCGCGCAACCTCAAAGGCGTGGATGGCCGGGACGAGCCCGGCCATGACGACGGAAAGGGGCAGCCTGGAAGCACCAACGCCGTGTGGGTCTTGTGCTACCGGCAGCTATTTCGCATGCCCACTCACACGATTACGGTTGCCGCCGGCCGGCTGGCGATGAGATCGCGCAGGGTCGTGATGGTCGACGCATCGGCGATGCCGTCGATGCGCTCGGGGCGGAAATGGCGCTGGAAGGCGGCGACGACGGCGGTGGTCGCCTCGTCGTAGCGGCCGGTGAGCGCAATGTCGTAGCCGTACATGGCGAGCATCGCCTGCAGCGCCTCGACCGGCTGGCCGCTCTCGCCGGGGCTGAGGAAGCGCCCGCCGCGCACCGGGGCCGGGCGCACGAAATGGCCGATGCCAGCGCGATTGAGCTCCTCCCAGGGGAAAAGTTCACCGGGGTCCAGCTTGCGCTCGGGCGCCACGTCGGAATGGCCGAGCACGCGATCCGCCGGGATCGCCCAGCGGGAGACGATGTCGCGGCTCAGTGCGATGACGGCGGCGATTTGCGCCGCAGGGTAGGGCGGCAGGCCGCCTTCGTGGCCAGGATTGGCGATCTCGATACCGATCGAGGCCGAGTTGATGTCGCGCTCGCCGGCCCATGACGCCCTGCCCGCGTGCCAGGCCCGGCGTCCCTCCGGGACGAGCTGCAGCACGCGGCCGTTCTCGAAGACGAAATAATGCGCCGAGACCTCGGCCGCGGGGTTGCACAGGCGCTGCAGCGCGTCGCCCGCATCGGGCATGCCGGTGTAGTGTAGTACCAGCATGTCGGGACGGCGCGGCGTGCCGTCCGCGCCCAAGCGCTCGCCGTGGTTCGGGGAGGGGAAGACCTTGGCGGCGACGGGGCTGTCGGGTTTGGGCTGCTCGCTCATGACGTGACCTTCGCGGACTCTTTCTCGTTTATCCGGCGCTGGCGCACGATCTCGTCCCAGGCGGCGTTGAGGGCGGCGGTGCGGTCGGTGGCGATGCGCACGGCCTCGGGCGGCAGGCCGCGGGCGATCTCCCGGTCGGGATGGCTCTCGGCGATGCGCCGGCGGTAGAGACGGCGCAGCTCCGCGTCGCTCATGCCGCGGTCCGCGCCGAGGATGACATAGGGATCGTCCGTGCGGTGCACGTGGCGGGCCTCGATGCGCGCGAAGTCCGCTTCGCTCAGGCCGAAGATGCGGGCGACGGTCGCGAGATAGGCAAGTTCGTCATCGTGCAGGGCGCCGTCGGCGGCGGCGATGAGGAAGAGGCCGTCGAGCACGTCTTCGAGCAGCGCCGGCTCGTCGGCAAGCAGCGTGGCCAACTGGCGGGCATAGGCCTCGAAGCCGGCCGTGGTCGCCTTGGCGAGGTTGAAGAGGCGGGCGATCTGGGCAAATTCCTCGGCCGGCGCTTCGATGATGGCGTGAAAGGCGCGGATCTCGGCGCCCGTGACGACGCCGTCCGCCTTCGCCATCTTGGCGGCGAGCGCCACGAGTCCGGTCGTGAACACCACCTGCCGCGGCGGCGGCCGGAACAGCGCATTGGCGTCGTCGATGAGGAGATGGCCTGCAAGAGCGCCGAGCAGCGCGCCGAGGGGGCCGCCGATAGCCAGGCCGATGCTGGCGCCGCCGAGCTTGCCCCAGCCGAGTTTGCCCCACATGGGTCGAGACCGCTTCCCTGCTCTTGCCGCTCCGATGCCGCGCCCGCACGTCCGTTTCGCGCCCCAATGGCTCGACGCCGGTCTCATCAGCAAAGGCACGAGAGAGCTAGCGAGGCGTGAGGGCCTTGGCAAGGCGCTGAAGCGACGGGAAAGTGCGCGCGGCCGGGCAGGGCCGCGCGCAGACCTTCAGTAGCACTCGCGATAGCGGCGACCGCGATAGTAATAGTAGTCGCAGCGCGGAGCGGTGGCTGCGCCGACCACGGCACCTCCGGCGGCACCGATAGCGCCGCCGACGAGCGCTCCGCCGACGTCGCCGGTCGCCACGCCGCCAATGGCCGCACCAGCCGCGCCGCCGATCAGCGCGCCGCCGACCGCCCGTTCCTCCGGTGTGTTGCAGGCTGCGAGGCCGAGCGCCATCAGCCCAAGTACGGCACCCTGCCTGAGATGACGCTTCATGATTTTGCTCCTGTTCCACTGGGCTCGCCGTCTGGCGGCGCAGCCAAGAATGCCATTTTACGCGCGGTAGGCTGCCACGACAATTTCTGCTCGCCACGCGGCGGTTTCTTTGTTCGCCGTGTGTGCGCATGATTTCCTGTTGATAATTTCTTATTATAGCAAATAATAGTATATCATATCCATGTATTCAGCAATTCATGACTCGTGAATGGTGTATATGGTTTACTTTAACATTCAAATTCCCTGACATTGCCCGATATGTGCCTCATTCTTGGGTGAAGTCGTCCATCTATTCAATGGCTGTTGCCTCAGGGATGGGGGCCATCATGGTGGGACGACTGGCGGTCTGTTGCGTCGCGCTGGCGATGTCGGCCTCGGCCTGTGCCCAAACGGGAGGTGACGCAGCGGGGACGGCGGGTGAGGCCGTTGCCGGGTCTGTCATGCCGGTTCCGCGTCCGACGGGCGTCGGCGGGCGCAAGGTCGCGCGGGCCCTGCCAGCGCCGGCTGGCCGCGACCGCATTCGCGCGCTGATCGCCCGCCACGCGGTCGAGCGAGGTGTCCCGGCCGATCTTGCCGATGCCGTCGTCCGGCTTGAGAGCAACTACAATCCCGAGGCGCGCAACGGCAGCAACCTGGGGCTCACGCAGATCAGTTTCGCTACGGCGCGGGCCTATGGCTACGGCGGTGCCCGCGAGGGACTGTTCGACCCCGAGACCAATCTGACCTTCGGAATTCGCTATCTCGCCGAGGCCTATCGCCTCGCGGGCGGGGACACCTGCGGCACGATCCTGCGTTATCAGGCCGGCCATCGCGCCCGGTCGATGACGACTGCCGCGCGGCGCTATTGCGCCAGGGTGCGACCCCTGTTGGCGGCTCGATCTTGAGGAGAAACAGCAGGACGAGCCGGTAACGGACGTATCCCGAAACAGTGCCGAGTGAAGCGTGGCCGGGGTGCCTGCCCCGGACGGGATGTCCTTTTGTGTGTGTAAGGGTCAAGGAGTACGCGTTTTGAAGAGTTTGCGTTCCGCCGTTTTCGGCGTTTCTTCCATCCTCATCGTTGCCGCCGCGCCGGCTCTGGCCGATCAGTCCGACCAGTACGAGGTTCTGTTCCAGCCGCGCACGGACATCACGAAGATCGAGCAGACTGCGTCGGAGCCTTCGCGCGAAGCTGCCCGGAAGACTGTCAAGGCGCGTGCGCGCTCGCACGAGGCCGCGGTCGCCCGGGCCGAAGCTGCGCGGGACAAGGCGCCGGTTGAGGCCGAGCGCGGCAAGGTAGTCAAGAACGGGCGCGCGCTGGGCTATGTCCATGCGAGCCGCGAGCGGTACCGTGACCTCATCGCCAAGCACGCCAAGGCGCATGGTCTGCCTTTCGCTCTCGTCGATGCGGTCGTGCGGGTCGAGAGCCGCTACAATCCGCGTGCCTACAACGGCGGCGCCTACGGCCTGATGCAGATCAAGCACCAGACTGCCCGCGGCCTCGGCTACGGCGGGTCGGCGGCCGGGCTCTATGATCCGGACACCAACCTGCGCTATGCGGTGAAGTATCTCGCCCAGGCCTACCAGATGTCGGGCGGCGACACCTGCGCCACGGTGATGCGTTATCAGAGCGGCCATTACGCCAAGCGCATGAATGGCGCGAACCGCGCCTATTGCTCCAAGGTGCGCACGATCGTCGCGAGCCTCGGCTCGCAGGAATCCTGATCGCTCGCCTGTCCTGCGCTCTCGCGATGTATTCCGCCGGGTGTCTTGCGCGTGACGCTTGACCCCGGCGGGCGCCATCCCATATGCCGGGTGCGCCAGTCGGCCGGACGGCCGCCGCAGGCGGGGTGACCCGTGTGCGGAGGAAAGTCCGGGCTCCGAGGAAACACGGTGCCGGATAACGTCCGGCGGGGGCGACCCCAGGGACAGTGCCACAGAAAGCAAACCGCCCTTCGAAGCCCCGGTGGAGAAGGGCAAGGGTGAAAGGGTGCGGTAAGAGCGCACCGCGTCGGCGGTAACGTCGGCGGCACGGCAAACCCCACCGGGAGCAAAACCGAATAGGGACGACGGGGCGCGCAAGCGTCCGGGCCGGTTTCCAGGCCGGTCGTCCGGGTTGGTTGCTCGAGGCGGTCGGCAACGACCGTCCCAGATGAATGGCCGTCACGTCCGGGGCGACCCGGGCCATACAGAACCCGGCTTACAGGCCGACTGGCACTTCTTTCCTCTCAATCGATCAACGGCATCGGATGGCGCCGGCAGTACATCCCGGCTGTTGCCGCGTGGCTGTCCGACGGCGCGCCGCGCGCATGGGCGCCGGGCAACGGCTGCTGACCCTTTGCCGTATCTGCACTTGTCGCTGGCGTGGCTGCCGGCTTTGCCGTCGCGTGCCTCATCTTGCGGAAGCCGTTGCCCCGTTTGCGAAAATTCGCGGGCTGAGGCGGTGGCATCCGGGCGCCCGAAACCCTTCGTTAACCATGTCGCGCTGTCATCGTGGCTGCTTCGACGCTTACCGTCGAGGCGTCCGATTCCGTTGACGACCATAATTTCCCATGCTATCCCAAATCATCCCGTCGCTGGACGTCTGTTTCGAGCTTCGCGGGGCCGGCGCCAGGGCGGTGCGGGGCTCGCGGCCGATCGGATTCAGCGGTGGCGGCGGGTTGGAGTGCGGCGGGGCGGCTGCAGCTCCGGTGGAAGCGAACGGTGCCGCAAGGGCAGGGGGCCATGGACCGCTTCGTGTCCAATTTCACGAACCGGGTGGACGCGAAGGGGCGTGTGTCGATCCCCGCGTCGTTCCGGGCCGTGCTGGCACGGGACGGTTTCGAGGGTCTCTACGTTCATCCGGCGCTCGATGCGCCGGCGCTCGATGCGGGTGGCAACGCATTGCTGGCGGAGATCGACGGGCTTCTGTCGACGCTTTCGCCCTATTCGGAGGAGCGCGACCATCTCTCGACCGCACTCTTGGGCACCAGCGAGGTGCTCAAGGTCGATCCGGAGGGGCGCGTGATCCTCACCGACACGCTCCGGGAGCATGCGGGTCTGGCCGATATGGTCACCTTCGTGGGCCATGGGCACAAGTTTCAGCTTTGGGAGCCGGAGCGCTTCCGTGCGCATCTCGAAGAGGCGCGCGCCAAGGTCCGGGATCTCAAGAAGTCGCTCGGCGCGGCGAGGGGGTTGGCCACGCCTCTCGCATCGAGGCCGGGCGGCATGCCTCCCGGAGCACGGGAGTGATGACGGGCCGCGGCGACGGCTCGGCCGACGCCGCTGGCGGACCGGCCCGTCATGTTCCCGTGCTCCTGGGGGAGGTGCTGGCGCATCTTTCGCCGCGCGGCGGCGGCGCCTATGTCGACGGCACCTTCGGGGCGGGGGGCTATACACGCGCCCTTCTGGCGGCGGCACCCGACGTTCGCGTTCTCGGCATCGACCGTGATCCCGACGCCATTGCCGGCGGGGCCGATCTCGTGGCGGCCAGCGGCGGGCGGCTCGTGCTCGCCCATGGCCGTTTCGGCGAGCTCGACAAGCTGGCCGAGAACGCCGGCTTTGCGCCGGCCGACGGCGTTGTCCTCGACATCGGCGTCTCCTCCATGCAGCTCGACGAGGCCGGGCGGGGCTTCTCCTTCCGGTTCGACGGCCCTCTCGACATGCGCATGGAGCAGAGCGGGGAGAGCGCGGCGGACATCGTCAACACGGCCGACGAGCAGGTGCTCGCCGACATCATCTATCATTACGGCGAGGAGCGGCGCTCCCGCGCCGTGGCGCGGGCCATCGTCGCGGCGCGCACAGGCGCGCCCATCGAGACAACGCGCCGGCTCGCCGAACTCGTCGCCGGCGTCGTCAGGGCCGATCCCCATGGCCCGCACCCGGCGATGCGGACCTTCCAGGCGCTCAGGATCGCCGTCAACGACGAACTCGGTGAACTTGTGCGCGCGCTCGTCGCGGCCGAGCGCATCCTGAAACCGGGCGGCCGGCTCGTTGTCGTCACCTTTCATTCGCTGGAAGACCGCATCGTCAAGCAGTTCCTGGCGCGGCGCAGCGGCCGCGCCGGCGGCGGCTCGCGGCACGTGCCGGGGCTCGCCAGGCCGGAGCCGTCCTTCACGCTCGTGGCGCGCGGTGCCGTCGTGCCCGGGGCGTCCGAGGTGGCCGCGAACCCGCGCGCCCGCTCGGCCAAGCTGCGCGCGGGGGAACGGACGGGAGCACCGGCGCAGGGCGAGGACGAGGCGCTTGCGCTGCTCGCGCGCCTGCCGGCACCGAAACGGAGGGGCGGGCGATGATTGTCCGGTTTCTGCACATCGCCGCCATCGGTGCGCTCGTCGCCTCGGCGGGCTACGCCTATTCGATCAAGTACGACACCATCTACCTGTCGGAGCAGGTGGCCAAGCTCAAGGCTCAGGTACAGCGCGAAAAGGATGCGATTGCCGTGATGCGCGCGGAATGGCAATTGCTTAGCCGGCCGGACCGCGTGCAGGCGCTTGCCGCCAGTCATCTCGATCTGCAGCCACTCCAGGTGCAGCAAATCGTGCGCCTGCAGGATGTGCCGGAGCGCAAGGCGCAGGTCGATGCCATCGGGCGCAAGCTCGAAGATCTCGGCCTCTCGGCGCCGACCGCGACCCCCGGCGCCGGCGATGCCGACGCGCGCACGCCTTCGACCTCCAGCCGGTGATGGATGCCATGCACGACACGGATCCGACCGCTCCGCATCAGAAGCCCCTCGTGAGCTCCTCCACCGAGACACGGGCGGCGCGCCTGCGCCGCTTTATCGCGGGTGTCTTCAGCCTCAGGGCGGAGAAGTCGCAGGCGAGGGTCGGCGTCGTGACGCTCGCCTTCGCCGGCTTGTTTGCCGTCATCGCCGGCCGGCTCGTCATGCTGGCGGTGGCGCCGGATGCACCGGGCGACCTGCGTCGCGCCTCGGCCGAAATTTCCATCGTTCGGCCTGACATCGTCGACCGCAACGGCATCCTGCTCGCCACCGACGTGAAAACCGTGTCGGTCTATGCCGAGCCGCGCAACATCATTGACAAGGACGAGGCGACAGAGCTGCTGACGGCGGTGCTGCCGGACCTCAACGCCCGGGAACTGCGCGAGAAGCTCGGCACACGGCGCGGCTTCGTCTGGGTCAAGCGCGAGATCACGCCGCGCCAGCAGGCCGAAGTGCACCGCCTCGGCATTCCCGGTGTCGGCTTCCTCACCGAGAACAAGCGCGTCTATCCGAACGGGCCGATCGCCGCGCACGTACTCGGCTTCGCCAATGTCGACAACGAGGGCATCGCCGGCATCGAGAAATACATCGATGGCCTCGGCCTGCGGGCGCTGGCCGGAGCGGGCTTTGCGACCCAGGCGACCGACCTCGAGCCCATCAAGCTCTCGATCGACCTGCGGGCGACGCACGCGCTGCGAGACGAACTCGTCAAGGGCATGGAGAAGTTCAAGGCCAAGGCCACTGCCGGGCTCATCCTCGATGTCAAGACGGGCGAGGTCGTCGCACTCGCCTCCCTGCCGGATTTCGACCCGAACAATCCCGTCGAGGCGCTCGATCCCGACCGGATCAACCGCATCAATGTCGGCGTCTACGAGATGGGCTCGACCTTTAAGGCCATCACCACGGCGATGGCGCTCGATTCCGGCAAGGTCAACATCAACTCCACCTTCGACGCCCGCGGCGTCATGCGCTACGGCCGCTTCACAATCCGCGACTATCACGGCCAGAACCGAATCCTCAGCGTGCCGGAGATCTTCATCCACTCGTCCAACATCGGCACGGCCAAGATGGCTCTGACTGTCGGCGTCGAGGGCCACAAGGCGACGCTCAGGAAGTTCGGCCAACTCGAACGCCTGCGTACGGAACTGCCGGAGAGCGCGGAGCCGATCCTTCCCCCGCGCTGGGGTGAGCTCAACACCATCACCATTTCCTACGGCCACGGCCTTGCTGTGGCGCCGATCCAGGCAGCGGCGGGCACGGCGGCGCTGGTCAACGGCGGCTATTTCATCACGCCGACCTTCCTCAAGCGTAACGAAGAGGAGGCGCTCGCGGGCGCCCGTCAGGTGGTGAGCCCCAAGACCAGCGAGGCCATGCGCTATATCATGCGGCTCAACGCCGAGCGCGGCTCCGCCCGCAAGGCGGCGGTGCGCGGCTACTACGTAGGCGGCAAGACCGGCACCGCCGAAAAGGTCATCAACGGCCGCTACGACCGCAACAAGAACTTCACCACCTTCATGGCCATCGCGCCGGCGGACGACCCGAAGTATCTTTTCGTGGTGCTGTACGACGAGCCGCAGGGCCTGCCGGAGACCTACGGCTATTCCACCGCCGCCTGGAATGCAGGCGTGACGACCGGCAAGGTGATCGAGCGCGTCGCGCCGCTGCTCGGCCTGCCGCCGCGGTTCGAGAAGCCGTACCGGCCATTCCCGGCCATGGCGCAGGCTGGTGCCTGGGGTATCCAATGACGGACGCTGCCCGCACGGACGGCTTTGCACTCGGCGAAATTCTGCCCGATGCCTTCGCCGGCACGCTCCATGCAACCGTGCGCGTGCGAGGCCTTGCCTTCGATTCCCGCAAGGTGCAGCCGGGCGACGTCTTCGTCGCGCTCGCGGGCGCGCGCGAGGACGGCCGGCGCTATATAACGGATGCGCTGGCGCGCGGCGCCGCCGCCGTGGTGGCGGAGGGAGGTCGGCCAGAGGACTTTCCGCGGGAGGTGATTTTCGGCTCGGTCATCGACGCCCGCCGGGCGCTGGCGCTGGCCGCAGCACGGGTCTTTCCCCGCCAACCAGCCACGATCGTCGCCGTCACGGGCACGAGCGGCAAAAGCTCCGTCGCCGAATTCACGCGCCAGCTCTTCGCGGCCTGCGGCCACGAGGCCGCGAGCCTCGGCACCATCGGCGTGGTCGCGCCGTCGGGTGCCCACTACGGCTCCCTGACCACGCCGGATCCGATCGCCCTGCACCGGACGCTCGATCGTCTCGCCGGCGAGGGGGTGACGCACCTTGCCATGGAGGCGTCCTCGCACGGGCTCGACCAGCGGCGGCTCGATGGTGTGCGCCTCGCGGCCGCCGCTTTCACCAATCTCGGCCGTGACCACCTCGACTATCACCCGACCGTCGAGGCCTATCTCACGGCCAAGCTCCGGCTGTTCGAGCGCCTCCTGCCCGAAGGGGCGATCGCCGTGGTCAATGCCGACGCGCCGGAGGCCGCGCGGATCGAGACGATTGCCGAGGCGCGGGGGCTCGACCTCATCAGCGTCGGCCGGGCCGGCCGCGACATCGCTATCGCCGATGTTGCGCGCGAGGGCTTCTCGCAGCGGCTCAAGCTGGCGCATGAAGGCCATTTCCACGAGGTGCTGCTGCCGCTCGCGGGCGACTTCCAGGCGGCAAATGCCGTCGTCGCGGCCGGGCTCGCCCTCGCGGCCGGCTGCGCGATGGAGGACATCATCCACGGGCTTGCCGGCATTGCCGGCGTCAAGGGGCGCCTTGAGCGGGTGGCAGAGGTCAACGGCGCGCTCGTCGTCGTCGACTATGCGCACAAGCCCGATGCGCTCGCCCATGTGCTCGATGCGCTGCGGCCCTATGCCACCGGGCGGCTCTTCGTCGTCGTCGGTGCGGGCGGCGACCGCGACCCGGGCAAGCGGCCGATGATGGGTGCCATCGCCAGCGAGAAGGCGGACGTCGTCATCGTCACCGACGACAATCCACGCTCCGAGAACCCCGCGGCGATCCGTGCCGCCATCCTCGCTGCGGCCCCCAATGCGCGCGAGATCGGCGACCGCGCCGAGGCGATCCGCACGGCGGTTGCCGAGCTCGGACCTGGGGATGTTCTCGTCGTCGCCGGAAAAGGCCATGAAACGGGCCAGATCGTCGGGTCAACGACCATACCGTTTTCCGATCACGAGGCCGTGCTCGCGGCCGTTGCGGACCTTGAACGATGAACAACGCCCTCTGGACAGGCCTCGAAATCCTCGGCGCGCTCGGAGCCCGGGCGCACGGCGGCCTGGCCGATACCATCTCCGGCGTGTCGATCGACACGCGCACGCTCGCGCCGGGCGATCTTTTCTGCGCGCTCGCCGGCAGCCGCGACGGGCACGAATTTGTCGCCGATGCGCTCGCCAAGGGCGCGGCAGCGGCGCTCGTCGACGAGGCGCATTTCGATGCCCTGTCGCATCTCGGGCCGCTGCTGGTGGTGCCCGACGTGCTTGCCGCCATGGGCGCGGCTGCGCGAGCGGCGCGCGCGCGCACGAAGGCGCAGGTCGTCGCTGTCACGGGATCCGTCGGCAAGACCGGCACCAAGGAGGCGTTGCGCCTCGCCCTCGGCAAGCAGGGCAGGACGCATGCGGCCGTCGCCTCCTACAACAACCACTGGGGCGTGCCGCTGACGCTGATGCGGATGCCGCGCGACAGCGCCTACGGCATCTTCGAGATCGGCATGAACGCGCCCGGCGAGATCGCCGCGCTCGTGGCGCTGGTGCGCCCGCACGTCGCCATCATCACCACCGTCGGGCCCGTGCATCTCGAATTCTTTCCCTCAGTCGAAGCCATCGCCGATGCCAAGGGCGAGATCTTCTCCGGCATCGAGCCCGGCGGCACGGCTATCATCAACCGCGACAATCCCCATTTCGAGCGGCTGAAGCTGCATGCGGCGGCGTCTCCCGCCGGCCGCATCGTCTCCTTCGGCGAGCACGAGGGGGCGGATGTCCGGGCCGAGCGCATCCTTCTCAAGTCCGACATGACGATCGTCGAGGCCCGGGTCTTCGGCGAGGCCATCACCTACCGGCTCGGCAGCCCGGGCCGGCACGTCGCGCTCAACAGCCTTGCCGTCATGGCGGCTGTCAAGGCGCTTGGGGCCGACATCGCCCTCGCCGGACTCGGCCTCGGCGAGCTTCAGCCGATCGCTGGCCGCGGCGAGCGTACGTTGATGAAGGGACCGGGCGGCACCATCACGCTCGTCGACGAGAGTTTCAATGCCAACCCCGCCTCCATGCGGGCGGCCGTCGAGACACTCGCCGAGGCGGACGCGGGGCTGCGCGGCCGGCGCATCGCGGTTCTCGCCGACATGCTGGAGCTCGGGCCGGACGGCCCGGCGCTGCACCGCGCTCTCGGCGAGTTCGTGGCGCAAAGCGGCGTCAGTCTCGTCTTCGCGTGCGGTCCGCTGATGAAAAACCTGTGGCAGGCCCTTCCGCAGGAGATGCGCGGGCGCTATGCGCAGACACCCGCGGAGCTTGAGCCGGAACTCGTCGGCGCGCTGCGCGGCGGCGACGTCGTCATGGTCAAGGGCTCCAAGAGCACCTACGTCTCGCGCATCGTCGCCACCCTCAAGGATCGCTACCCCCGTGAAGCGGCGCGAGCCGAAGCGGACATGTAAGCGGAGAAGACAAGAGCATGTTCGTCTGGCTCGCCGAATTCAGCGACATCATCCCCGGGCTCAACGTCTTCCGGTACATCACCTTCCGTACGGGCGCCGCGACGGCGACGGCGCTGTTCTTCGTATTCATGTTTGGCCCGGCCATCATCGCGGCCCTGCGCATCAAGCAGGGCAAGGGCCAGCCGATCCGCGAGGACGGGCCGCAGTCGCACCTCCTGACGAAGAAGGGCACGCCCACCATGGGCGGCCTGATGATCCTGTCCGGGCTCGTCGTCTCCACCCTGCTGTGGGCCAATCTCGCCAATCCCTACGTCTGGATCGTGCTGCTGGTGACGCTCGGCTTCGGCGCCATCGGCTTCTACGACGACTATCTCAAGGTCACGAAGCAGTCCCACAAGGGGTTTTCCGGCCGCTCGCGTCTCGCCATCGAGGCGCTGATCGCCGGCATCGCCTGCATCGCCATCGTCCTCGTGGCGCGGGGGGATCTGCCGCCGACGCGGGACGCTCTCGCCACCTCCGTCGCCATCCCCTTCTTCAAGGACCTGCTCCTCGACCTCGGCTGGTTCTTCATCGCCTTCGGTGTCTTCGTCATCGTTGCCGCCGGCAACGCGGTGAATCTCACCGACGGGCTCGATGGCCTCGCCATCGTGCCGGTCATGATCGCGGCCGCGACCTTCGGCTTCATCGCCTATCTCGTCGGCAACGCCATCTTCTCGAACTACCTGCAGATCAATTTCGTGCCGGGCACGGGCGAACTCGCCGTCATCTGCGGTGCGGTAATGGGGGCGGGCATCGGCTTTCTGTGGTTCAACGCCCCGCCGGCGCAGATCTTCATGGGCGACACGGGCTCGCTTGCCCTCGGCGGCCTTCTCGGCACAATCGCGGTCGCGACCAAGCACGAGATCGTGCTTGCCATCGTCGGCGGCCTCTTCGTCGTGGAGGCGTTGTCGGTGATCATCCAGGTCGCGTCCTTCAAGCTCACGGGCAAGCGCGTCTTCAAGATGGCGCCGATCCACCATCACTTCGAGCAGCTCGGCTGGACGGAGCCGCAAGTTGTGATCCGCTTCTGGATCATCTCGGTGGTGCTCGCGCTCGTCGGCCTCTCGACCTTGAAGCTGAGGTGAGGCGATGATCCCCGTCACCTCCTTCGCCGGCAGGCGGGTCGCGCTCTTCGGGCTCGGCGGCTCGGGGCTCGCCACGGCCGAGGCGCTGGTGGCGGGCGGCGCCGACGTCGTCGCCTACGACGACGGGGAGATGGCGCGCGTCACCGCGGCCGCGAGGGGCATCGCCGTCGAGAACCTGCACGACATCGCCTGGGACGGCGTCGCCGCGCTCGTGCTCTCGCCGGGCGTACCCTTGACCCATCCCGAGCCGCACTGGACGGTGCCGCTCGCGCGTGCGGCCGGCATTGAGATCATCGGCGACGTCGAGCTCTTCTGCCGCGAACGGGCGAGGCACATGCCGGAGGCGCCGTTCATCGCCGTCACCGGCACCAACGGCAAGTCGACGACGACGGCGCTCGTCGCCCACCTCCTCAAGGTCGGCGGGCTCGACGTGCAAATGGGCGGAAACATCGGCACGCCGGTGCTGGCGCTGAAGCCTTTCGAGGCCGGCCGCGCCTATGTCGTCGAGTGCTCGTCCTTCCAGATCGACCTTGCGCCCTCGCTCGCACCGAGCGTCGGCATCCTTCTCAACATCACGCCCGATCATCTCGACCGTCACGGCACGATGGCGAACTACGCCGCCATCAAGGAGCGGCTCGTCGCCGGCTCCGGGCTTGCCGTGATCGGCGTGGACGACGACTTTTGTCGCGCCATTGCGGGCCGGCGCGTCGCGCTCGGCCGGCCGCTCGAGACCATCTCGGTTGAGCGCAGGCTAGAGGAGGGCTGGTCCTGGGAGCCGCATGGCCTGACGCTGCGGGTGGCAGGCCCCGATGATGCCATTGCGGTGGCTGCGCATATCGACCTTACCGGCATCGGCTCCCTGCGCGGGGCACACAATGCCCAGAATGCCGCGGCGGCCGTAGCCGCTGCGATGGCGACGGGGATCGATCTCGGCGTCATCCGCGCGGGACTCGCGCGCTTTCCCGGCCTCGCCCACCGCATGGAGCAAGTGGGACGGGCCGGCAAGGTCTTGTTCGTCAACGATTCCAAGGCGACCAATGCCGATGCTGCGGAAAAGGCGCTCTGCGCCTTCGACGGCGGCATCCACTGGATCGCGGGAGGCAAGGCCAAAGAGGGCGGCATCACGCCGCTCGCCCCGCTCTTCCCGCGCATCGCCAGGGCCTACCTGATCGGCGCGGCAAGCGATGATTTTGCGGCGACGCTCGATGGCCGAGTGCCCTATGAGCGCTGCGGCACGCTCGAAGTCGCCGTGGCACGGGCGGCGGAGGATGCGGCCATTTCCAAACATGCCGAGCCGGTGGTGCTCTTGTCACCGGCCTGTGCCTCCTATGACCAGTTCCGCAATTTCGAGGTTCGCGGCGACAGGTTCCGCGATCTCGTCCTGGCCCTGCCCGGCCTCGAGCCTTTCGCGAAGGAGTGAGCCATGGTGTCGCGCGCAGAACGGACAGTGCTCGCCGACTGGTGGTGGACGGTCGATCGCTTCACTCTCGGCGCGCTCGGCGTGCTCATGGTGGCGGGCATCGTCTTCCTCATGGGCGGCGCGCCGCCGGTGGCCGAGCGGCTCGGGCTGCCGACCTTCCACTTCGTCAACCGGCAGGTCTTCTATCTGGTGCCGGCCATCCTCATGCTCATCGCGACGTCGCTGCTGACGCCACGCCAGGTGAGGCGCGTCGCGCTCCTCGTCTTCATCGTCGGCATGGCGCTCATCGTCGCGGCGCTCTACGTCGGCCCAGAGGTCAAGGGCTCTCGCCGCTGGATTTCGCTTGCCGGCATCACCGTACAGCCGTCGGAATTCGTGAAGCCGGCCTTCGTCGTGCTCATCGCGTGGCTCTTTGCGGAAGGCGGGCGCCGCAGGGACATGCCGGGGACGATCTTCGCCATCCTCATCCTGCCCGCGACCATCGTGCCGCTCATCCTGCAGCCGGACATCGGCCAGACCATGCTCGTGACGCTGGTATGGGCGGCGGTGTTCTTCGCGGCGGGGCTGCACATCTTCTGGGTGGCGGGCATCGGCGGCATGGGCCTTGCCGGGCTCGTCGCCGCCTATGAGTTCATCCCGCACGTGCGCGGCCGCATCGAGCGCTTCCTCAACGATGACGTCGGCGACACCTTCCAGGTCGACATGGCGATGGAATCCTTCGCCCAGGGCGGCTGGCTGGGCAAGGGACCGGGCGAGGGCACGGTCAAGCGCATCCTGCCCGATGCGCACACCGACTTCATCTTCGCTGCCACGGCGGAGGAATTCGGCATCGTCGTGTGCATCGCCATCGTGCTGCTGTTCGCTTTCATCGTCATCCGCAGCCTCGTTCTCGCCCAGCGCGACGACGATCCCTTCTGCCGCCTCGCGGTGACGGGGCTTGCGACGCTCTTCGGCATCCAGGCTTCCATCAACATGATGGTGAACGTGCATCTTCTGCCGGCCAAGGGCATGACGTTGCCCTTCATCTCCTACGGCGGCTCCTCGCTGTTCTCCCTGGCGATTGGCATGGGCTTCCTCATCGCCCTGACGCGCCGCAGGCCGCGGGCCGAAATCTACGATGCCGGGCCGCGCCGGTGGGGCGAGACGCGATGAGCAGGGAAGGCTTCGTCCTCCTCGCCGCCGGCGGCACCGGCGGCCATCTCTTCCCGGCCGAGGCGCTGGCGGCGGCGCTCGGCCGGCGCGGCGTGGCGGTGGCGCTCGCGACCGACGAGCGCGCGGCCGCCTATGCCCATCATTTCCCGGCCAGCGAGCGTTTCGTCATCCCTTCGGCAACGCCGTCGCGGCGCTCGCCCTTCGCCGCCGTGCAGTCCTTCGTCACGCTGGCGCGGGGCGTCTGGCGGGCGCGCCGCCTGATGCGCGAGCGCCGGCCGGCCGTCGTCGTCGGCTTCGGCGGCTATCCGACGGTGCCGCCGGTGCTCGCCGCCACCATGGCGATGGTGCCGAGCGTCATCCACGAGCAGAACGCCGTCGTCGGCCGCGCCAACCGCTTCCTCATGGGCCGCGTCACGGCCATCGCCACCGGCTTCGCCGCGGTGAAGGGCCTGAGCGAGGCGGCGCGCGCCAAGACGACGCATACCGGCAACCCGGTGCGCCCCAGCGTCATCGAGGCGGCGACCGCGCCCTTCCGGCCGCTTGCGGCCGGCGAGCGCCTGTCGCTCCTCGTCTTCGGCGGCAGCCAGGGCGCGCGGGTGATGAGCGACGTGGTGCCAGTTGCGGTCGAGCAGCTCGGCGAAGCGGCGCGCGCGCGCCTCCACATCGTGCAGCAGGCCCGGCCGGAGGATCTCGAGCGGGTGCGCGGCATCTATGCGCGCCTCGGCGTCTCCTGCGAGATCGAGCCCTTCTTCAACGACCTGCCGCGCCGCATGGCCGCGGCGCATCTTGTGGTCTCGCGCGCTGGCGCCTCCACGGTCGCCGAGCTTTCCGTCATCGGCCGCCCGTCCATCCTCGTGCCGCTGCCCGGCGCGCTCGACCAGGACCAGGCGGCCAATGCCGCGAGCCTCGGGGCAATCGGCGCGGCCAGCGTCATTGCGCAGGGCGAATTCACGCCCGCCCGCCTCGCGGCGGAGATCGAGGCGCGCCTCGATGCGCCCGAGACATTGACGCGGGCGGCCGAAGCAGCCAAGAGCGCGGGCATCGTCGACGCGGCGGAGCGTCTCGCCGCGCTCGTCATACGCATCGGCAAACTCGCCCAAGAACAAGCCTCGCAAACGGAGACGACACCATGAAGCTGCCGCGCGAGCTCGGTCCCATCCACTTCATCGGCATCGGCGGCATCGGCATGTCGGGCATCGCCGAGGTGCTCCTCAACCTCGGCTACACGGTGCAGGGCTCGGATGCGAGCGACAACGCCAATGTGAAGCGCCTGCGCGAGAAGGGGGCATCCATTTCCATCGGGCATGCGACCGAGAACCTCGGCGATGCCGAAGTCGTCGTCGTGTCCACCGCCATCAAGCGCGATAATCCCGAGCTCGCTGCCGCGCGCGAAAAGCGCCTGCCGGTGGTGCGCAGGGCCGAGATGCTGGCCGAACTGATGCGGCTCAAGACCTGCGTCGCGATCGCCGGCACGCACGGCAAGACGACGACGACCTCGATCGTTGCGACGCTGCTCGATGCCGGCGGTTTCGACCCGACCGTCATCAACGGCGGCATCATCAACGCCTATGGCACCAACGCCCGCCTCGGGGCCGGTGACTGGATGGTGGTGGAGGCGGACGAGTCCGACGGTACCTTCCTCAAGCTGCCGGCTGATGTCGCCATCGTCACCAACATCGACCCCGAGCACCTCGACCATTTCAAGACCTTCGACGCCATCAAGGCGGCCTTCCGCTCCTTCGTCGAGAACCTGCCGTTCTACGGCTTCGCGGTGATGTGCATCGACCACCCAACGGTGCAGGACCTCGTCGGCCAGATCGAGGACCGGCGCGTGATCACCTATGGCGAGAACCCGCAGGCGGACGTGCGCCTCATCGACATCGACCTCAACGGCGGCAAGAGCCGCTTCAAGGTGCTGATCCGCGACCGCAAGACGGGCGCGGAGACGGTGATCCCCGATCTCGTCATGCCCATGCCCGGCCACCACAATGCGCTCAATGCCACGGCGGCGATCGCCGTCGCGCACGAGCTGGGCATGAGTCCGGAGGCGATCCGCCAAGCGCTCGCCGGTTTCGGCGGCGTCAAGCGGCGCTTCACCCGCACGGGCGAGTGGAACGGCGTCAACATCTTCGACGACTACGGCCACCACCCGGTGGAGATCGCCGCCGTCCTGCGCGCCGCCCGCGCGTCGACGAAGGGGCAGGTGATCGCGGTCATGCAGCCGCATCGCTACACGCGGCTCAAGGCCCTGTTCAACGACTTCTGCACCTGCTTCAACGATGCCGACGCGGTCATCGTCGCCCCTGTCTATGCCGCCGGCGAGCAGCCGATCGCGGGGGCCGAGCGTGACGATCTCGTGGCCGGCCTCAAGGCCCGCGGCCACCGCCAGGCGATCGCTCTTGAGGGGCCGCAGGCGCTCGCCGCTATCGTGCGCCGCCTCGTCAAACCGGGCGACTATGTCGTGTGTCTCGGCGCCGGCACGATCACCAACTGGGCCTATGCCCTGCCCGGCGAACTCGAAGCAGGGGAGGGCGCGTGACAGGGAAGCGCCTTGTCCACGACCTGCACGAGGCGACGCCATGAGCTTTCCCGACATCACTGCCGAGCTTGCCGCCGCTATGCCGGGCTTGCGTGGCGCGCTGCTGGCCAATGCGCCGCTTGCACCGCTCAGCTGGTTCCGCACGGGCGGGCCGGCCCAAGTGCTGTTCACGCCGGCGGACGAGGACGATCTGGCGCTCTTTCTGGCCAATCTCCCTGAGGGAGTGCCGCTCACCGTCATCGGCCTCGGCTCGAACCTCCTCGTGCGTGACGGCGGGGTGCCCGGTGTCGTCCTGCGCCTCGGCAAGGCCTTCGCCGAGGTGAGCGTGGAGGGAGGCAACCGGGTGCGGGCCGGAGCGGGAGCGCCAGATGTCAAGGTGGCGCGGGCCGCCGCCGAGGCCGGCATCGACGGGCTCGCCTTCCTGCGCGGCATTCCCGGTGCCGTCGGCGGGGCCTTGCGCATGAACGGCGGCGCCTATGGCGGGGAGGTCAAGGACGTGCTCGTCGAGGCGCGGGCGCTCGACCGGAAGGGCCGGCGACACGTGCTCTCCTGTGCGGACATGCAGTTCTCCTATCGCCATGCCGGCGTGCCGGAGGAGTTCGTCTTCGTCGAGGCGCTGTTCGAGGGCCGGCCCGGCGATCCGGCGGAAATCCTCGCCCGCATGAACGAGATCACCGAAGCCCGGGCCGCCACTCAGCCGGTCAACACGCGCACCGGCGGTTCCACCTTCAAGAACCCCGACGGGGCGAAGGCGTGGCAGCTGGTCGACGCCGCCGGCTGCCGCGGGCTCAGGATCGGCCAGGCGCAGGTGTCGGAGATGCATTGCAACTTCCTCGTCAATCTCGGTGGCGCCACGGCGACGGAGATCGAGAATCTCGGTGAGGAAGTTCGTCGGCGTGTGCAGGCACACTCCGGCGTGATGCTCGCGTGGGAGATCAAGCGGGTGGGCGTGGCCTGACGCCGCGCCGGCCCGCGGCCCGGCGCTCCTTTGGCGAGCCGGTGCCGCACCTCGTTGGATAAGGATGCGGGAACATGACCAAACACGTTGCGGTGCTGATGGGCGGCCTGTCCGCCGAGCGCGAAGTGTCCCTCAACTCGGGCAAGGCCTGCGCCGACGCCCTCGAGGCGGAGGGCTACCGCGTGACGCGCATCGACGTGGGCCGCGACATCGCGGCCGTGCTCGACCGCTTGAGGCCCGACGTGGTCTTCAACGCACTGCACGGCAGCCCGGGAGAGGACGGCACCATCCAGGGCATCCTCGAGATCATGCGCCTGCCCTATACCCATTCCGGCGTGCTCGCGTCGGCGCTTGCCATGGACAAGGCCAGGGCCAAGCTCGTGATGGCAGCGGCCGGCGTGCCGGTGGCGCATGGCATCGTGGTGCACCGGCGCGAGGCAGCCGAGCGCCACGTGCTGCCGCCGCCCTACGTGTTGAAGCCGGTCAACGAGGGCTCGTCGGTCGGCGTCATCATCGTGCGCGAGGAGCGCTCGCACCCGCCGCAAGAGTTAACGCGGCCCGACTGGCCGCACACCGACTGGCTGCTCGCCGAGGAGTACATTGCCGGGCGCGAGCTCACCTGTGCCGTGATGGGCGGCAAAGCCTTGGGTGTCATAGACATCCGGCCCGCGGCGGGCGCCTTTTACGACTATGATGCGAAATATGCGAAAGGTGGCTCGATCCACATCCTCCCGGCAAAAATTAAACCAAAAATTTACCAACAGATCGAAGAGTTGGCGTTAACGGCGCATCAAGCACTCGGCTGTCGTGGCGTCTCCCGCGCCGACTTCCGGTACGACGACCGGCCAGAGGGATCTGGCAAGCTCGTCTGTCTCGAGGTCAACACGCAGCCCGGCATGACCGAGACCAGCCTGGTGCCCGAACTGGCCGCGCATGCGGGGTATTCATTCGGCGAGCTCATGCGATGGATGGTGGAGGACGCCTCCTGCGACCGGTAGGAACGAGAAGCCCCCGCGGGGCTGTCTCGGCCGCTGCGGCCATGCCCGCCGGCGCGCTGTTTGCCGCGCCGGAATGGCCGCGCCTTCGGCTGTTCCGGGGATGGCGCCGGCGCGGCTACGTCCGCGTCGGCGGCCGCCGACGGCTGCCGCGCGGGCTCGGTAGCGCGCTCACCCTCGCCCTTTTCGCCGGCATCGGTCTCTACGGCGCCTTCGCCGGTGGGCACGTCGACCGGTTCAGGGCCGAGAACGGCACCCTGAGCGACGCCGTCGCCCGCGCCTTCGGCTTTGGCATCCGGCAGGTCGTCATATCCGGCCTCGCGGAGCTCAGGCCGGCGGAGATACTCGCCGCGGGCGGCATTTCGCCGAACAGTTCGGTGCTCTTCATCGATCCCGCCGCGGTGCGCCAGAACCTCGAGGCCGTGCCGATGATCCGCGAGGCCTCGGTGCGCAAGCTCTATCCGAACGAGCTCGCCATCACGATCACCGAGCGGGAGCCCTTTGCTCTCTGGCAGCGCAACGGAGAGGTCTTCGTCGTGGCCGCCGACGGAACGGTGATCGATTTCCTCAACGATGCGCGCTACACGCGCCTGCCGCTCGTCGTCGGCGACCGCGCCAACGTGCACTCGGCCGACTATCTCGAACTCCTGGACGCCGCCGGTCCGCTGCGCGAGCGAATCAGGGCGGGTTCGCTCATCGCCGGCCGGCGCTGGAACCTCATTTTCGACAACGGCCTCGAGGTTCGCCTGCCGGAGGCGAACCCGACGGCGGCGGTCGCCCGGCTGGCGGAGCTCGAGGAGAGCGACCGCATCCTGGAGCGGGACATTCTCGTCATCGACATGCGCCAGTCCGACAGGGTCGTGATGCGGCTCGGCGTCGAGGCCGCAGCCGCCCGTGCCGAGGCGGCGAAGAAGAAGCCGACGAGCGCCAGGGAGGCGGATATATGAGCTCCTTGCGCAATGGCCTGACGCCGCGCCTGAAGCCCCTGTCCGCCCGCAAGAGCACGCTTCTGTCCGTGCTCGACGTCGGTACCAGCAAGGTCGTCTGCCTCATCGCCCAGCTGCTGCCGGCGAGCGAAAGCGACGTGCTGCGCCGCCGCACCCACCAGGTGCGCGTGCTCGGCATCGGCCACCAGCGCTCGCTCGGCCTCAAGGGCGGCATCGTCGTCGACCTCGAGGCCGCGGAGCAGGCGATCCGCCAAGCGGTCGACGCGGCCGAGCGGATGGCGAAGGTCGAAGTGCAGTCGGTCATCGTCAACCTGACCGGCGGGCGGCTCGCGGCGCAAAGCTTCGCCGCCAATGTCGCGACGCGCGGCACGGTGACGAGCGCGGACGTGCACCGTGTGCTCGATGCCGCGAGCGCCCACAGCCTGAAGCCGGGCCGCGTCGTGTTGCACGCCCTGCCGACGGGCTACGCGCTCGACGGGCAGAAGGGCGTGCTCGACCCGGTCGGCATGATTGGCGAGAATCTCGGCGTCGACCTCAGCGTCGTGACGAGCGAAGCTTCCGCCGCACGCAACCTCATGCTGGCCGTCGAGCGCTGCCATCTGGACGTCGAGGCCATCGTAGCGAGTCCCTATGCGGCGGGTATCGCCACGCTTGTCGACGACGAGGCGGAGATGGGCGGGCTCGTCGTCGACCTCGGCGGCGGCACGACGAGCTTCGGCGCGTTCTTCGCCGGCCATCTCGTCCATGCCGACGCGGTCGCGGTCGGCGGCCATCATGTCACCATGGACGTGGCGCGGGGCCTGTCGACGCACCTCGCTGCGGCCGAGCGCCTCAAGACGCTCTACGGCGGTGCGCTCCCCTCCGCGTCGGACGAGCGCGAGATCATCTCCGTGCCGCTCGTCGACGAGAGCGAGCGGGACGTGCCGAACCACATGCCGAAGTCGCACCTGGTGCGGATCATCCGCCCGCGTGTCGAGGAAATCCTGGAGCTGGTGCGCGACCGGCTGAAGGCGGCGGGCTTTGCCCCGGCCGACGGACGGCGCGTCATCCTGACCGGCGGGGCTTCCCAATTGACGGGCCTGCCGGAAGTCGCCAGGCGCATCCTCGCTGGCCCGAAGGGCTCGGCCCAGGTGCGCATCGGCCGGCCGCTCGGCATCAAGGGGCTGCCGGAAGCCGCGAAGGGACCCGCCTTCGCGGCGGCGGTCGGTCTGCTGGTCTACCCGCAGGTCGCCCATATCGAGCATTTCGAGCCCAAGGCGGCCCGGACCATGCTCGCGACAGGCACGGATGGTTACCTGTCCCGAATGGGACGCTGGTTCAGGGAGAGCTTCTGAGATTGGAGCGGCGCGGCGGCCGCGACAGTCTGGAACCGGAGTGAGAGGGGCGCGCAGCCGGGCGCCGTTTGAGAAGAAGAGGCCACGACCATGGCGATCAATCTGCAAGCCCCGGACATCCGGGAACTGAAGCCCCACATCACGGTGTTCGGCGTCGGCGGCGCCGGCGGCAACGCCGTGAACAACATGATCGAGTCGGGGCTGATGGGCGTCGAGTTCGTCTGCGCGAACACCGATGCCCAGGCGCTCACCAGCGCCCGCGCCCAGCGCATCGTGCAGATGGGTCTGCAGGTGACGGAAGGCCTCGGCGCCGGCTCGCAGCCGGAGGTGGGCCGCGCGGCCGCCGAGGAGGTGATCGACGAGATCCGCGATCAGCTGTCGGGCGCGCACATGGTGTTCATCACCGCCGGCATGGGCGGCGGCACCGGCACCGGGGCGGCCCCCGTCATCGCCCGCGCCGCGCGCGACATGGGCATCTTGACCGTTGGCGTCGTGACCAAGCCCTTCCACTTCGAGGGTCAGCGCCGCATGCGGGTGGCGGAGGCCGGCATCGGCGAGCTGCAGCAGGCTGTCGACACGCTGATCGTCATCCCGAACCAGAATCTCTTCCGCGTCGCCAACGAGAAGACCACCTTCGCCGATGCCTTCGCGATGGCGGACCAGGTGCTCTACTCGGGCGTCGCCTGCATCACCGACCTCATGGTGAAGGAAGGCCTCATCAACCTCGATTTCGCCGACGTGCGCGCCATCATGCGGGGCATGGGCAAGGCGATGATGGGCACGGGCGAAGCCTCCGGCGACGGCCGCGCCATCACGGCGGCCGAGGCCGCCATCGCCAATCCGCTCCTCGACGACGTGTCGATGAAGGGGGCACGCGGCCTGCTCATCTCCATCACGGGCGGTCCGGATCTGACGCTCTACGAGGTGGACGAAGCCGCGACGCGCATCCGCGAGGAGGTCGATTCCGAGGCCAACATCATCCTCGGTGCCACCTTCGACGAAAGCCTCGAGGGCACGATCCGCGTCTCTGTCGTCGCCACCGGCATCGACCAGGAACTGATCCACAACGCGCAGGACCTGTCGCTGACGGAGCAGCGCATCGCCGAAGTCGCCGAGCGCCTGCGCTCGGAGGCCCGTCAACGGGCGGCGCATCCGCCCGTGGCGCCGCGCCCCGTGGCCATCGAGACGACGCCGCGTGTCGCCGCCGCGCCGGTCGCGCCCGAGCCGATGCCAGCTCCCGCGCCGGTCGCTGCCCCGGCTCCCGTCGCGGCGCCAGTGGAGCCGATGCCGGCTCCCCAGGCTCCCGCCGCCGAGTTCGTCCCTCCGGTCGCCGAGCCAGCGCCGGTCGCTGCCCCGGTTTCGGCTCCCGTCGCTGCGCCGGTTCGCCAGGAGATGCCGCGTGCGGAACACGTGCGTCACGACGTCATGATCGCGCCGGCCGCGGCGCCGCGCGCGGCCACGGCGGCGGCGATGGCCGCAGCTCCGGCTCCGGTCATGCACGAGCCGGCGCCGCATGAGATGCAGGAGCATTTCATCCCGCCCCAGCCCGAGCGGGCCGTGGTGCGCCCGACGCGCATGCCGCGCGTCGACGAGCTGCCGCTGCCGGTGCAGAACCAGATCCGCGCCGCGCGGCCGGAGCATCAGGACCACGGCGCCGACCACAAGCGCATGTCCCTGCTGCAGCGCATCGCCTCCGTCGGCCTTGGCCGCCGCGACGACCACCAGCCGGCCGCCCCGGCGCCCGCGCCACAGCCGGTGCGCCAGCAGGCGCCGCAGCCGGCGCCGTCGCCGGTGCACGCCGAATATGCCAAGCGCCCGCAGGCGCAGGGCTACCGGCCGGCACAGGGGGCGCTCGACCCGCACGGCCGCGCGCCGGCGCCGAGCCGCACGATCGACGACGACCAGCTCGAGATCCCGGCCTTCCTGCGCCGTCAGGCCAACTGAGCGCCGCCTTCTCGAGGCCATGACTCAACCCCGGGGGCACGAGCTTCCGGGGTTTTTCTTTCGTTAATATTTTTCAAAGGTTTACATGTATCGTGAGGGCCCGACGATCAGTGTAACAGACAGTAAGAAAGCGTGATTTGGCCGCGTTTGGCGGCGCGACTATGGTCCACGCAACTCGCGCGGGATTCGAAACGTCGATGTCGCGAATCACGTGCCTTGGCAAGGGCCGCAAGCCTTGCACTGTCTTGGGTGCATCCGCCCGCTCCGGGCGACGGGACCGAAAGAATGAAAGCCAACGGGCAGACGACGCTTCGTGATACCGTGACCCTGACGGGCAACGGCGTTCATTCCGGGAAACCTGTGCGGCTCACCATCCATCCTGCGGACGTCAACCACGGCATCGTCTTCCTGCGGACTGGGCTTGCCAACGGGCGGGAGCGGCTGATCGAGGCGCGCCACATCGCGGTGAGTGCGACGGAACTCTGCACCGTCATCGGCGAAAGCGACTCGGGCGCGGTCGCCACCATCGAGCATCTCATGTCGGCGCTCGCCGGCCTCGGCATCGACAATGCGCTGATCGAGGTCGACGGTCCGGAGATCCCGATTCTCGACGGCAGCGCCGCCCTCTTCGTCGAGGCCTTCGACCGCGTCGGCCTCGCCTCCCAGTCGGCGGCGCGCCGCTACGTGAAGGTACTGCGCCCGGTGCGCGTGCAGCAGGGCAAGGCCTTCGCCGAGCTCAGGCCGCGCGACAAGGGCTTCCGCCTCGATGTCGAGATCGATTTCGACACGCCGCTGATCGGCCGCCAGCGCAAGATCGTCGACCTGTCGGCGACGGTCTACCGGCGCGAGATCGCCAATGCCCGCACCTTCGGCTTCATGCGCGACGTGGAGCGGCTGTGGAAGGCGGGCTTTGCCCTCGGCGCCTCCCTCGAGAATACGGTGGCGCTCGGCGAGGACCGCATCCTCAACGAGGAGGGCCTGCGCCATCCCGACGAGTTCGTTCGCCACAAGCTGCTCGACGCAATCGGTGATCTTGCTCTGTCCGGTTTGCCGCTGATCGGCGCTTATCACTCCTATTGCGGCGGGCACCGTTTGAACTTCATGGTTCTCGATGCTCTGTTCGCTGATCGCGCGAACTACGCGATCGTCGAGGGCGAGCCCCGGCGCGAGCAGGGCCATGCGGAGATCGCGGGCGGCATCGCCGTGCCGGCCTACGCGCCCGACATCCACTGACGTCCGCTTGCGGGGCCATCGAAACGCCGTTTTCCGCCCCGCAGGTTGCAGCCGTCGAAATCGGCTCGCAATGCTTTTCCAGACCTTGGCGGAAGCGGTGGCTTTGGGTTAAACAGCCCAACCGTCGAGCGATGGTGAGCCGTGGCCGTGGGGCCGCAGTGGAGGAAGGTGAGGTAATGCGCTCTGCATTTTCGTCCAAGACCGCCCGGACCGGCGCGCTGATGCCGAATATCGGCAGGCTGCTCGCATGCGCGGCGCTGGGCCTTTCTCTGACGGCGTGCGACACGCTCTCCTCGCTCAATCCCTTCGAGAAGGACGAGAAGTACAAGCCCGAGCTCGTCCCCGACGTGCCGGCCGCGAACCTCTACAACGAGGGGCTCGCGCTGATGGCCAAGAACGAGTACCCGGACGCCTCGAAGAAGTTCGACCAGATCGACAAGACCTATCCGCGCAGCGAATGGGCGCGCAAGGCGCTGATCATGAAGACCTACGCCTCCTACGAGGGCGGAGAGTTCAGCGAATCGGTCAACGACGCGCGACGCTACCTGACGCTCTATCCCAACGGGGAGGATGCGGCCTACGCGCAGTACCTGCTGGCGATGTCGTACTATCGCGAAGTTCCGGACGTGACGCGCGACCAGGAGCGCACCGAGAAGGCGCTCGCCGCCTTCCAGGAACTCGTCGAGCGTCATCCGCGCTCCGAATATGCCGAAGATGCCAAGTTCAAGCTGCAGGTGGTGCGCGACCAGCTTGCCGGCAAGGAGATGGAGATCGGCCGCTATTACCTTCAGCGGCGGAACTACACGGGCGCCATCAACCGTTTCCGCGACGTCGTCAGCAAGTACCAGACGACCCGGCACGTGGAGGAAGCGCTACAGCGCCTGACGGAGGCCTATCTCGCTCTCGGCGTTGTCAGCGAGGCGCAGACCGCTGCGGCCGTGCTTGGCCACAACTTCCCCGACAGCCCCTGGTACAAGGACGCGTACAAGCTGCTGCAGAGCGGCGGGCATGAGCCGCGCGAGGACACGGGTTCGTGGATCAGCCGGACCTTCCGCGGCTTCACGCGGTCCGTGGGCCTCGGCGGCTGATCGCGGCGCGGGCGGCATGCTCGTCCAGCTCGCCATCCGCGACATCGTTCTGATCGACCGGCTCGATCTCGCCTTCGATCGCGGCCTCAGCGTCCTTACCGGCGAAACCGGTGCCGGCAAGTCCATCCTGCTCGATGCCTTCGCGCTGGCCCTCGGCGGACGTGGCGACGGCGGCCTTGTGCGCCACGGCGCGGCGCAGGGGCAAGTCACCGCCGTCTTCGAGGTGGCGGGCGAGCATCCCGCCTGGCAGGCGGCACGCAGCTTCGGCATCGCCGAGGATGGCGCGCTCATCCTGCGCCGCCTCCAGCATGCGGACGGGCGCACGCGCGCCTTCGTCAACGACCAGCCGGTCAGCGTCCAGGCGCTGAAGACGATCGGCGCCACGCTCGTCGAAATCCACGGCCAGCACGACGACCGGGCGCTCGTCGATGCGGCCACCCACCGCGCCATCCTAGACGTCTTCGGGGAGTTGCAGCAGGAGGCTGCGAAGGTGGAGACGGCCCATGCGCGCCTGCGCGAGACGCGGGCAGCGCTCGTGCGCCATCGTGCTCGGATTGAGGCGGCGCGCAAGGAGGCCGATTTCCTGCGCCATGCGGCGGAGGAGCTTGAGGCGCTCAATCCCGACGCCGGCGAAGAAGAGGCGCTCGCTGAGCGGCGCCAGCTCATGATGCAGGCGGAGAAGGTGGCGAGCGACCTGAACGAGGCCTTCGACGCGGTTGCCGGCAATGCCTCGCCCGTGCCGGTCCTGTCGGCCGCCGTGCGCCGGCTGGAGCGGCGGGCGCAGCAGGCGCCGAGCCTCGTCGAGCCCAGTGTCGCGGCGCTCGACGCGGCCCTCGTCGCGCTCGACGATGCGCGCGCCGCCCTGGAGGAGGCGCTGCGCGCGGCGGCCTTCGATCCGCGTGAACTGGAGCGCGTGGAGGAGCGGCTGTTCGCGCTTCGGGCCGCCGCGCGCAAATATGATGTGCCGGCGGACGACCTCGCGCCCCTACGCCAGCGCTTCCTCGCCGATCTCGCCGCTATCGATGCCGGCGAGGCGGAACTCGATCGGCTCTCCACCGCGGTGGACGAGGCGAGCGCGGTCTATCGCGCAGCGGCGGCGCACCTCAGCGCCGGGCGGGCCGAGGCCGCGGCGCAGCTCGAAGCAGCCGTCAATGCGGAACTGCCGCCGCTCAGGCTGGAGCGGGCGCGCTTCATCGCGCGCATCGACAGCGACGACAGCGCCGAGGCGGCGGAAGGCTTCGACCGGGTGGAATTCTGGGTGCAGACCAATCCGGGCACGCGGCCGGGCCCGCTGATGAAGGTCGCGTCCGGCGGCGAGCTGTCACGCTTCATGCTGGCGCTCAAGGTGGTGCTGGCGGACAAGGGCTCGGCGCCGACGCTGATCTTCGACGAGATCGACACCGGTGTCGGCGGCGCCGTGGCCGATGCCATCGGCCAGCGCCTGAAGCGCCTCGCGGCGCGGGTGCAGGTCGTCGCGGTCACCCACGCCCCGCAGGTCGCCGCGCGCGCCGCGAACCATCTCCTCATCGCCAAGGAGGCGGCAACCGCGGACAAGGTGGCGACGCGCGTGACGCCACTCGCCGAACGCATGCGCCAGGAGGAGATCGCCCGCATGCTCGCTGGGGCAACCATCACGGACGAGGCGCGCGCCGCCGCGGCGCGGCTGCTGGAGACGGAAGGCTGAGCGCCTGAAGGCCAGGCGCGGAGCTCCTTTAATCCCTCGTGCATCATGTCGAAGGACGCGATCGGCTCCGTGACGGTGCCGAAGCATCGCAGGCAGTCGAGCGACAGGGGGAAAGGCCGCCTCGCCGCCGCGGCCGCCGGTGGCCTCCCTGACGGGGGCCACGAAATCCTCGCGCCCGCGACGCTGCCCGCATCGCTCCGCAGAGGCAACGGGGCCTATCCCCATATGCGTGTCGAGCACTGCGAATGGTCCTGCGGGCGGACTGGATGGCGAAGGGCGGGTGGCGATGACGAGGTAGGTGAAGACGGCCGGCTTTGTCATATAGTCTGCGCTCCCCGAATCCCTGAGCGTGACGCCCATGTCCGAACGTTCCTCGTCCTCCACAGCGGGTGCTTCCCTGCGCGACGTCGCCGTCGAGGTATTGACGCCGCGGGAGGCGAAGCGCGAGCACGCGGCCCTCGCCGCCGAGATCGCCGAGCACGACCGCCGCTATTTCGGCGAGGATGCGCCCACCATCTCCGATGCCGATTATGATGCCCTGCGGCGCCGCTACGAGGCGCTGGAGGCTCGCTTTCCCGACCTTGCCACCGACGAGAGCCTGACGAAGAAGGTCGGCACCCGGCCGAGCGAGAAATTCGCCAAGGTGCGCCACCGCGTGCCCATGCTGTCGCTGTCGAATGCCTTCGCCGACGAGGACGTCGCGGAGTTCGTCGTGCGGATCCGCCGCTTTCTGGGCCTCGCCCCCGACGCGCCGCTTGTCATCACCGCCGAGCCGAAGATCGACGGCCTGTCCATCAGCCTGCGCTACGAGAAGGGTCGCCTCGTCACGGCCGCGACGCGCGGCGACGGGGAGGAGGGGGAGGACGTGACGGCCAATGCCCGCGTCGTCGACGCCATCCCCAAGGAGATCGACGCCGCCGACATGCCCGAGGTGTTCGAGGTGCGCGGCGAGGTCTACATGCGCCATGCGGATTTCGCGGCCATCAACCAGCGCCAGGCAGAGGCCGGGAAGCCGCTCTTCGCCAATCCGCGCAATGCCGCGGCGGGCTCGCTACGCCAGCTCGACCCGGCAGTCACCGCACGCCGGCCGCTCGCCTTCTTCGCATACGCCTGGGGTGACGTGTCGGCCCTGCCGGCCGACACGCAGATGGGGGTGGTTGAGGCGCTGGGGCGCTGGGGCTTTCCCATCAACCCGCTGATGAAGCGCTGCCACAGCGTCGAGGATCTGCTCGCCCGCTATCACGCCATCGAGGCCGACCGGGCCAATCTTGGCTACGACATCGACGGCGTCGTCTACAAGGTGGACAGTTTGGCTCTACAGGAGCGCCTCGGCTTCGTCTCGCGGTCGCCGCGCTGGGCCATCGCTCACAAGTTCCCCGCCGAGCGGGCGATGACCGAGTTGCTCGACATCGAGATCCAGGTGGGGCGGACGGGGGCGCTGACGCCCGTGGCGAAGCTGAAACCCGTCACGGTGGGCGGCGTCGTTGTCGCCAACGCGACGCTGCACAACGAGGACTACATCCGCGGCATCGGCGGCGACGGCCAGCCGATCCGCGGTGGCATCGATATCCGCATTGGCGACACGGTCGAGATCCAACGCGCCGGCGACGTCATCCCGCAGGTGCTCGGCGTCGTTATGGAGAGGCGCCCGGCCGGCTCCGAACCCTACCGCTTCCCGGCCACATGCCCGGCCTGCGGCAGCCATGCGGTGCGCGAGATCAACCCCCGCACGGGGCGGGAGGACGCCGTTCGGCGCTGCACGGGCGGGCTTACCTGCCCGGCGCAGGCCATGGAGCGCCTGAAGCACTTCGTGTCGCGCAACGCGCTCGACATCGACGGCCTCGGCGACAAGCAGATCGAGCTCTTCTTCCGCGAGGGACTGGTGCACGGCCCGCAGGATATCTTCACACTGGCCGAGCGCGATGCGGCGAGCCTGAAGAAGCTGAAGGACCGCGAGGGCTTCGGCGAGACGAGCGTGCGCAACCTCTTCGCGGCCATCGAGGCGCGCCGGCGGGTGCCACTCAACCGCTTCATCTTCGCGCTCGGCATCCGCCATGTGGGCGAGACGACGGCGAAGCTCCTCGCCCGCCACTACGGCACCTTCGAGGCGCTGCGGGCGGCCCTGATCGCCGCCCGCGACCGCGCATCGGAAGCCTGGGCGGAGCTCAACGCCATCGACGGCATCGGCGAGGTGGTGGCGGAGGCGCTGGTGCAGTTCTTCGCCGAACCGCACAATGAGACGACTCTGGACGCGCTGCTTACACAAGTGACGCCGCAGGAGATGGAACGGACGGTGACTATCGAGAGTCCGGTCGCGGGCAAGACGGTGGTTTTCACCGGCACGCTCGTGCGCATGTCTCGCGACGAGGCCAAGGCCATGGCCGAGCGCTACGGCGCCAAGGTAGCGGGTTCGGTATCGAAGAAGACCGACCTCGTGGTGGCCGGGCCGGGCGCTGGCTCCAAGCTCGCCAAGGCGCAGGAGCTCGGTGTGGAGGTCATCGACGAGGACGGCTGGTTCACGCTCGTTGGGGCGTGAACCGCTCCCGCCCTTTCCCCGGGCGGCGACACGGTCTAAGACACGCGCCATTCGTTACTGAAAGCCAGCCCCATGCTCGAAGGCCTGCCGCCGCACAAGCCCACCCATTCCATGCGCCTTGCCGCGGACGAGAGCTCTGCCCAGGCCATGGTCGAGCTTCTCGGGGAGTTCTTCGATCCGGCCGAGACGGCGGTGGCAGCCTTCGAAGCTCCGGACGGGCGCTGGCATCTGGAAGTCTATTTCTCGAGCGCACCGGACGAGGCGGCGATCCTGAACCTGCTGCGCCCCATCGTCGGCGATGCGGTGGACGGCGCGGTCTTCGCGCCGATCGAGGTGAAGGACTGGGTGAAGGCGAGCCTTGAGGGCTTGAAGCCGGTGCGGGCGGGGCGCTTCCTCGTGCACGGCAGCCATGACCGGGCCGTCGTGCGGGCGAATGACATCGCCGTCGAGATCGACGCGGCGCTCGCCTTCGGCACGGGCCACCATGGCACGACGCTCGGCTGTCTCCTGGAACTCGTCGCGGAGCTGAAGCGCGGACGGCCCCGCCATGTGCTCGACGTCGGCACGGGCACTGGCATCCTTGCCATCGCTGCGGCGCGGGCTTTGCACAGGCCGGTCGTGGCGGGTGACATCGATCCGGTGGCCGTCGCGGTCGCGCGCGCCAACGCGAGACTGAACGGCGCGCGCGACCACGTGCGGCTTTACGCAGCGCCGGGCGTGCAGCACCATTTCGCTGCCCGCAAGGGTCACTACGATCTCGTCTTTGCGAATATCCTTGCCCGGCCGCTCAGGCTTCTCGCGCCGTCCCTGCGCAAAGTGCTTGCCCCGCAGGGCACCTTGGTGCTCTCGGGGCTGCTGATCCGCGATGTGCCGGGGGTCGTCAGCGCCTATGCCTCGCAGGGGCTGGCGCTCGTCAGGCGTGCCGAGCGTGAAGGCTGGGCGACGCTGGTTCTGAGGCGGGGAGGCGCTGCCCCCCGCCCGCGTCGATGAAAGGCCGCTGTCAGTAATCGATGGCCGGGTAGCGGCGACGCATCTCGCGGCGCATGTCCTGCGCCTCAGCGACGATCTCGGCCATCGTGACCGTAAAACGGCCGATTGCCCTCAGGATGGTCACGATGAACATGTCTGTTGCCTTTCGATCGATGTGAACCGGCTGCGCGGTCCCTCGCCTCAGCGGGCGAAGGGCAGGGCGCCGGACTTGCCGAGGCTGACCTTGTCGAGGTCCGCGTCCTTCAGGGTCAGCGGGCCGTAGATCGCCTCCAGGCGGCGGATTTCCCGGTCGGCAGCGCGCATGCGCGCCTCGACGAGGGCATTGAGGATGCGCTTGAAGACTCCGGTCTTCTTGGGCGCTACATAAGCGATGTCGGTCGTAACGTAAGCCATGGGTCCATCTCCGCACGTTGGAGGACAGCCCCGGGAACGCTTCCTCGCGTGTTTATGGTCGCAATATAGGGAATGCTGCATGTGCGAAGAAGATGGGTCAGCGCATATGACCTATGCATGCTGAGCGGGCCTGTTTGCGGGATGCTTGCCAGAGCAGCGTGAGGTGCATGACAATTGTGCGACGCTGCCGCCGCATTGGGCGCGCGATGCCAAAAACCGGTTACATATGAAACATTTGCATGAGGGAGCCCGAAGCTGATGAGGCAGAGCCGCTTTCAGGCCTTCGACAACGATCGCGACCCGGCCGCCTGCGGGCCGCATCTTGCTGCGCTGCGGCATGAATTGCGCCGCCGGGGCCTCGACGGCTTCGTCGTGCCGCGCGCCGACGAGCACCAGGGCGAATACGTGCCGCCCCATGCGGAGCGGCTCGCCTGGCTGACGGGCTTCGGCGGCTCGGCCGGCACGGCCGTGGTGCTTATGGACAAGGCGGCGATCTTCGTCGACGGGCGCTATACGCTGCAGGTGCGCGAGCAGGTCGACACCGAGCTTTTCGCACCGGTTGCGAGCAACGAAATGCCGCCAGCGGCCTGGATCGGCGAGAACCTGCCGCAGGGGGCGAAGCTCGGTTACGATCCATGGCTGCACACCCCCGCGGCGGTGGACAGGCTCGCCCGCGCGGCCGAGGACGCGGGCGGCACGCTGGTGCCGGTGGCCGACAATCCCGTCGATGCCATCTGGAGCGACCGTCCGGTACCGCCGCGAGCCCCGGCGCGGCCCTATCCGCTCATCTTCGCCGGCGTCTCCGCTGCCGATAAGCTGTCGCAGCTCAACGAGAAGCTAGCGAAGGCGCGCAGCGATGCCCTCGTCGTCAGCGATCCGCATAATCTCGCCTGGCTCTTCAACCTGCGGGGGGCTGACGTCGCCCATACGCCGCTGGCCCTCGGCTATGCGCTCGTGCCGCGCGGCGGCCGGGCAACAATCTTCATCGACGAGGACAAGATCGGGACGGAGCTGCGCGAGGCGCTGGCGCCGCTCGCCGACATTGCCTCGCCTGACACTTTGCTCGCCGCGCTCGCCACGGCGGCCGCCGGCGGGCGGCGCGTGCGGCTCGACGCGGCGACGGCGGCGGCGGCCTTGCGCGAGACGGTGAGCGCCGCCGGCGGCACGGCTGATGTGGGCGATGATCCGATCAGCCTCATGAAGGCGGTCAAGAACGAGGCGGAGAAGGCCGGCGCCCGTGCCGCACAGCGCCGCGACGCCGTGGCGGTCACCCGCTTCCTCGCCTGGTTTGCCCGCGAGGCGCCCGGCGGTAGCCTCACGGAGATCGACGCCGCGGTCGCGCTGGAGAATTTCCGCGCCGAGACGAACGCGCTCGTCGACATCTCCTTCGACACCATCGCCGGCGCCGGGCCGAATGCGGCCCTGCCGCATTACCATGTCACGATGGCGAGCAACCGCCGCATCGGTGAAGGCATTTTCCTCATCGATTCCGGCGCGCAATACGAGGACGGCACGACGGACATCACGCGCACCCTCGCCGTTGGCACGCCGAGCGCGGAGATGCGGGAGCGCTTCACCCGCGTGCTCAAGGGTCATATCGCCATCGCCACGGCGGTCTTCCCCAAGGGCACCAGCGGCGCGCAGCTCGACAGCTTCGCCCGCCGGCCGCTGTGGGAGGCGGGGCTCGACTTCGACCACGGCACGGGCCACGGCGTCGGCGCCTTCCTCTCGGTGCACGAGGGGCCGCACCGCATCTCCAAGTTGGGCACGACGCCGCTGGAGCCGGGCGTCATCCTCTCCAACGAGCCGGGTTACTACAAGGAAGGCGAATACGGCATCCGCATAGAGAACCTCGTTCTCGTCGAGGAGCGGGACATGCCCGGCGCCGACCGGCCGATGCTCGGCTTCGAAACGCTGACGCTGGCGCCCATCGACCTCGCGCTGGTCGAGCCTTCGCTGCTGAGCGACGAAGAGCGTGCGTGGCTCGACGCCTACCATGCCCGCGTGCGCGAGGCGCTGATGCCGGCGCTCGAGGGCGCGGACCGGGCGTGGCTGGTAGAGGCGACACGGACGGTTGGGGGCTGAGCGCGGGCTTTCCGTTATGCCCGCGCTTGTCGCGGGCATCCACGCTGCTTGCACTCGGCCGAAAGGCGTGGATGGCTGGGACAAGCCCGGCCAAGGCGGGCGAGGAGGTTGCGCGCCGCTGTTCCCCGTTTTCGTGTGCTAAGCGCGGGCATGATGGCTGAAAATCGCGGCTGCCGTGCCTATCCCGCGATCATCCGCAGCAGGACCACGCTCGCGACACCTACGGCGATGGTGGCGAGGAGGGGCAGGCGCGTCGCGGCCACGGCGGTGACGAGGGCGGCGAGCGTCTCCGGCCAGCCGGTGGCGAGCGCGGTCGGTGCGATGACGGCGACGAGCACCGCCGGCGGGATGGCGTCGAAGGCCGCCTTGGCGCGGCCGGAGAGGGCGAGCCGTCCGACGAGGAAGATGCCGGCGATGCGCGTGAGGTAGGTGATCACCGCCATCGCGAGGATGGCGGCGAGCGTGGTCGGGTCGATGGTCATGCGGCCTCCGGAGGCTCCTCGCCGGCGGGGGCGGCGACATAGGCGGCGGCGATGCCGGTGAGTGCGCCGGCCGCCACGTGCCACGGCGGGCCGAAGGCGAAATAGGTGGCGGCCGAGACGGCGGCGCTCGCGCCGATGGCGGCGGCGCTGACGCGGCCGTTCCAGAAGCCGGCGATGAGGCCGATGAAAAGCGCGGTGAAAGCGAAATCTGCGCCGATGCGCGCCGGATCGCCCAGGAACGAGCCGAGGACGGCCCCGGCGATGGTTGCGCCCACCCAGGAGAGGGGCAGCAGTCCCGCGACTGCGAACCAGTAGGCCGGGGTGAGCGGCCGGTCCTTCGCCCGCCGCTCGGCCAGCGCCCAGGATTCGTCGGTGAGGACGTAGAAGCCGGCGAGCTTCTGGCCGAGGGAGAAGCTGCGCATCTTCGGCGCCAGCGAGGCACCCATGAGGATGTGGCGGGCGTTGATGAGCAGGGTCGAGAAGGCGAGCGTGGCGATGGGCACCGGCCACGTCCACAGTTCGAGCGCCGCGAACTGGGCTCCGCCGGCGAAGACGAGGACGGACATGAGGCCGGCCTCGGCCGGGCTCAGCCCCTTGCCGGCGCACAGGGCGCCGAACAGGAGGCCGATGGGGGCGGCGGCGACCATCACGGGCATGATGTCGCGAATGCCGGCCGCGCGCTCGCGCGCCATGTCGACCGGCGCCGAGGGCGCAAAGGGCTTGTTCATCGGGCAAAGGCCATGCGGTAGGCGCCGGGCGTGACGCCGCGGCGCAGCTTGAAGGCGCGGGTGAGGTGGCTCTGATCGGCAAAGCCCGTCGCCTGCGCCACCTCGGCCGGCGAAAGCCCGGCGCGCAGCAGGGTTTCGGCGGCATTGATGCGGCGATTGACGAGAAAGGCGTGCGGGGTCATCCCCGTCTCGCGCGCGAAGGCGCGGATGAGATGATGGCGTGACAGGCGCGCCTCCGCTGCCAGGTCTTCCAGCGTGAGGGGCTCGGCGAAACGCTCGCCGAGCAGCGCCTTGACGCGCGCGACGGGGCCGTGCTCACGCCCGGGCTCGCGCGCGGGCAGGCGGGCATGGCGCACGATGACGAGGGACAGGAACCTGTAGAGGAGTTCGGCGCCCTTGAGGGCGTCCTCATCCTCCTGGAGGGCCACATGGGCCTCCACGAAGAGGGCGAAGCCGGCCGGATCGTGCACCACGGGCTGCGGGAAGAAGGGGATGCCCACGTCTGAGCGCCCGCTGACTTCCGCGGCGACGGCGCCCAGCGTCTCGATGGACGGATAGCTCATGCGGTAGGCATAGCCGCCGTCGTGCGGGGCGCCGTCGTGAACCTCGTGCGGGTTCATGAAGACGAGTTCACCCGGTCCCGCATAGCCGCGGCCCCGGCGGCTGGAGAAGGTCTCGCAGCCCGCGAGGATGGCGCCGACGGCATAGGTCTCGTGCGCATGCGGAGCGTAGCGATGCAAGCGGAAGGTGGCGGTCAGGCACTCCAGCCCGCCGAAGGGCGAAGCCGCGAAGAAACGCGCCCGCTCGTCATCCGCGAGCGGCGTCGCCGCAACAGCCTCTTCCTGAGTCACCGTATCCATGCCGCCATCATACGCGAAAGCGCTCGAGGCCGGTCTTGAACAAAAGTGATGCAAGCGATCTCAATCCTTGAAGATGCGCTCGCCCTGCTCGTCGATGATCTGCCGGCCCTTGGTGAGCGCGAAATTCTCCGCGTCGCCGCGGCTCGCGTGGGTCTCGGCGCGCACGAAGCGATATTCCTTCGTCTCGCCGCCGATCTCCTTCTCGATGATGCCGGCGGTCTGGAACTGGGCGCCGGCGGGGTAGGGCGCGGGGCGGATGCGGAAGCCCTTGTATTCCACGGCCTCGCCCGCAGGCGCATCCTCGGGCGAGGCCTCTCGCCCGCCGCCGAAGAGCCCGCCCAAAAGTCCCTTCCAAAAGCTCATTGGCTCGTCTCCCCTCAGCTGCCGCGTTCGACGAAACTGTCGAGCACCATCTTGCGGCCGGCCTTGTCGAAATCGACGGTGAGCTTGTTGCCGTCCACAGCCGCGACCGTGCCGGGACCGAACTTGAGATGGAACACACGGTCGCCCGTGCCGAAGGCCGAGGCTGTTCCCGTCGACTTGGCGACGAGTTCGCCCTCGATCATCAACGGTCCGCCACGCCTCGCGCCGGCGCCGCGCCCCGACGCGAAGCTGCCGGATTGGCCGCCGCGTCCACCGCCCCAGCCGGCGCTGTTGGCCTGCGCGCGCTGCCAGCCCGGCGTCGCATAGGAGGAGCGGAAGGGCTCGGCCATGTCGAAGCGGCTCTGGCCGTAGCTGCCGTAGGTATAGGCAGCCGGCGCTTCGGTCACCTCGACGCTCGCCTCCGGCAATTCGTCGATGAAGCGGCTCGGGATGGTCGAATTCCACAGGCCGTGGATGCGGCGGTTGGAGGCAAAATAGAGCTTGGCCCGGCGCCGCGCCCGCGTGAGGCCGACATGAGCGAGGCGCCGCTCCTCCTCGAGGCCGGCACGGCCGCTCTCGTCGAGGGCGCGCTGGTTCGGGAACAGCCCTTCCTCCCAGCCGGGCAGGAAGACGGTGTCGAACTCGAGCCCCTTGGCGGCGTGCAGGGTCATGATGCTGACGCGGTCGTCGCTGTCGCTCTCGACCGCGTCCATGACGAGCGAGACATGTTCGAGGAAGCTCGGCAGGTCGGGGAATTCCTCGAGCGAGCGGACGAGCTCCTTGAGGTTTTCGAGCCGGCCCGCGGCCTCGGCCGAGCGGTCCTTCTGCCACATCTCAGTATAGCCCGATTCCTCCAGCACCGTCTCGGCGAGCTCGGTGTGGGGCGTCGCCCCGAGGCTCTGCGACCAGCGCGAGAAATTGGCGAGGAGGTCGCGCAGCGTCCTGCGCGGCTTCGGCTTCAACTCCTCGGTCTCGACGATGAAGCGCGCCGCCTCCATGAGCGGGATGCGCGCAGCGCGGGCATGGGCGTGCAGCACCTGCAGCGTGGCATCACCCAGGCCGCGCTTCGGCGTATTGACGATGCGCTCGAAGGCGAGGTCGTCGGCCGGCTGCACGACGCAGCGCAGATAGGCGAGGGCGTCGCGGATCTCCATGCGCTCGTAGAAGCGCGGGCCGCCGATGACGCGGTAGGGCAGGCCGAGCTGGACGAAGCGGTCCTCGATCTCGCGCATTTGCGCCGAGATACGCACGAGCACGGCCATTTCGGAGAGCGGATGGCCCTTTCCCTGCAAGGCCTCGATCTCCTCGCCGATGAGGCGGGCCTCCTCCTCCGAATCCCAGGCACCGGTGACGGTGACCTTCTCGCCCGGCTCGTCCTCGGTGCGCAGGGTCTTGCCGAGGCGACCCTCGTTATGCGCGATGAGATGCGAAGCGGCGGCAAGGATATGGCCGGTGGAGCGATAGTTGCGCTCGAGCCGCACCACGGTGGCGCCGGGGAAGTCGTGCTCGAAGCGCAGGATGTTGTCCACCTCCGCGCCGCGCCAGCCGTAGATGGACTGGTCGTCGTCGCCGACGCAGCACAGGTTGCGGTGTGCCTGGGCAACGAGGCGCAGCCACAGGTACTGGGCGACGTTGGTGTCCTGGTACTCGTCGACGAGGATGTAGCGGAAGCGGCGCTGGTAGTCGGCGAGGACGTCGGGATGCTCCTGGAAGAGCCGGATCGATTCCAGCAGCAGGTCGCCGAAATCCGCCGCGTTGAGGATCTTCAGCCGCTCCTCATAGAGCGCATAGAGTTCCGCGCCGCGCCCGTGGGCGAAGGCGGCGGCCTCGCCGTGCGGTACCTTCGCGGGCTGCAGGGCGCGGTTCTTCCAGCCGTCGATGAGGCTGGCGAGCTGGCGGGCCGGCCAGCGCTTGTCGTCGATGTTCTCGGCCTGCAGCACCTGTTTCAGCAGCCGGATCTGGTCGTCGACGTCGAGGATGGTGAAGTCGGACTTGAGCCCGACGAGCTCGGCGTGACGGCGCAGGATCTTGGTGCCGATGGCGTGAAAGGTGCCGAGCCAGGGCATGCCCTCCGCCGCGGGGCCGACGAGGTGGGCGACGCGCTCCTTCATCTCGCGCGCGGCCTTGTTGGTGAAGGTCACGGCGAGGATGCCTGACGGCCAGGCGAGCCCGGTCGCGATGAGATGGGCGATGCGCGTCGTCAGGACGCGCGTCTTGCCCGTTCCGGCGCCCGCGAGCACGAGGACCGGGCCTTCGGTCGCCTCCACCGCCCGACGCTGCTCGGCATTGAGACCGGAGAGGTAGGGCGTCGGCGCGGCGGCCGCGCGCGCCCGGGCGGCGAGCGAGCCGGGGCGGGGCGTGTGGGCGAGATCGTCGGGGCCGGACGCAGGGCCCTGTGTGGGTACGCGAGTCATCGGTCGGACCATGGACCAAAAGGCGAACGGCGTCGAGTGTCGCGGTCACTCGCCGGCCTAGGAGGGGAGGCATGCGGCCCCTATATAGGGGGCATGATGAGAGGAGTGGACAGGATGCCCCGCAGAATGGTGTTGCTCGCGCCGGCCCTTGCCGCGGGCGCGGCGCTCATGATCGGCCTCGCCGCCGGTCCGCTGCCGGCGCACGGCCAGGAAGGGGCCCTCAACCGCGTAGAGCGGCAATATCGCCAGTCTGACCGCGATGTGACGCGCGAGCTGCAGCGTTCGCAGGACCGGCAGCAGCAGCAGTTCGAATTCAACCAGATGCGGCAGCAGCAGCAGATCGACCGCTTTCAGCAGCCCCTGCGCACGATGGAATGCCCGCGCTGCTGATGTCGCTCAGTGGCGGGTGCCGGAGGCGATCTGAGGCTCGTACTCGTCCTCGCCCCGCTCCGGCATGGTGATGGACCTGCCGGCGTCTTCCGGATGCGGAAGACGGGCATGCGCCGCACGCATGACGGCGAGGTTCGCCAGGATGTCCGGCGGGAAGGCCGCTACCTTGCGCGTGCGCATGTCGACGTGCAGCGACAGGTTCTCGCAGGAGGCCGCCAGCCAGCCTTCGGCGGCGTGATGCAGCTCCATGAAATAGTGGATGCGCTTCTCGTCGAAGGCGAGGAGTTGCAGCGTGACGCGGACCGGGTCGTTCTCGCGCAGCTCGCGCCGGTAGCGGATATGGCTCTCGACCACGAAGAAGGAGGCCTTGCGCTCCTCGACATAGCCGGGGCCGAGGCCGACGAGCCCGAACGCCTCGTCCACCGCCCGGTCGAAGAAGACGTTGTAGTAGGCGGCGTTAAGGTGGCCGTTATAGTCGATCCAGTGCGCCTCCGCCCGCATGGTCGAGGAGACGAAGGGGGCAAAGAACAGGGCCGGTGCGTCTGCCGGGTTGCGCAAGGAACCTCTCCGGATCGTGCTGGCTGCCGGGCGCCGGGCGAGGCACCCCAGGATCAAAGTTTAAGCATTCCAACCTGAATGCAAACCTAACGAATCGTGTCGCCTTGCGACGAATGCGCACTTGTGCGCGGCGCAAGGGCATAGAAGATGCGCTCGAGCCCATGAGCAATAGCCCGAGGATTCGCGCATGACCTCCGCCGCAGAACAGCCGGCAAGACCGGACGAGACGACCGTGGCGGCCGTCGTCGCCGCGCTCGCCGAGCGCTTCGGCAACCGCCTCGTCACGAGTCAGGCCGTGCGCGAGCAGCACGGCCATACCCTCACGTGGATCCCTAACCAGCCGCCTGACGCCGTGGTCTTCCCCGAGAACACCGAGGAAGTCGCGGAGATCGTGCGGCTATGCGCGGCGCATCGCATGCCCGTCATCCCCTTCGGTACGGGCACCTCGCTCGAAGGCCATGTCAATGCTCCCTACGGCGGCGTGTCCATCGACATGAGCCGCATGAAGCGCATCATCGCCGTCCATGCGGAGGACCTCGACTGCACGGTGGAGGCGGGCGTCACGCGCAAGGAGCTCAACGAGCACCTGCGCGACCAGGGGCTCTTCTTCCCCATCGATCCGGGGGCGGACGCCTCTCTCGGCGGCATGGCGGCGACGCGGGCCTCCGGCACCAATGCGGTCCGCTACGGCACGATGAAGGACAATGTGCTGGCGCTCACGGTGGTCACGCCGGCGGGCGAGATCGTCAAGACCTCGACGCGCGCCCGCAAGACTTCAGCCGGCTATGATCTGACGCGGCTCTACGTGGGCTCCGAGGGCACGCTCGGCGTCATCACCGAGGTCACGCTGAAGCTCGTCGGCATTCCCGAGGCGGTGTCGGCCGGCGTATGCCCGTTCCCCTCCGTGAAGGCCGCGTGCGACGCCGTCATCGCCACGATCCAGATGGGCCTGCCGGTTGCCCGCATCGAGCTGCTCGACGAGGTGATGATTCGCGGCGTCAATCTGCACGCCAAGCTTGGCCTCCAGGAGACGCCGATGCTCTTCGTCGAGTTCCACGGCACGGAAGCGGGCGTGAAGGAGCAGGCGGAGCGCTTCGGCGAGATCGCGGCGGAGTTCGAAGGCGGCGCCTTCGACTGGGCGACCCAGCCCGAGGATCGCTCCCGCCTCTGGCAGGCACGGCACGACGCCTATTGGGCGGCGCTGGCGCTGCGGCCCGGCGCACGCTCGGTTGCCACCGACGTGTGCGTGCCGATCTCCCGCCTCGCCGAATGTGTTGACGAGACGAAGCGCGACATCGAGGTGAGCGGCCTCATCTCGCCAATTGCCGGCCATGTGGGCGACGGCAATTTCCATTGCCAGCCTCTCCTCGACCTCGACAATGCGGACGAGGTGGAGCGGGTGAAGGGCTTCATCGACCGGCTCGTGCGTCGCGCCATCGCCATGGGCGGCACTTGCACCGGCGAGCATGGCGTCGGTCAGAAGAAGATGGTCTATCTCGTCGAGGAGCATGGCGCGCCGGCGCTCGCGGTGATGCACACGCTCAAGGCCGCGCTTGACCCCCTCAACATCATGAATCCCGGCAAGACGCTGCCGCCGCGCTCGTGAAGGCCCGGTGTGGGGAGGCGTATTGCTTCTCCGCCCCGCCCCGACGGCAATCACAAGGCCGGGACCCGACATTCTGCTTCTTCTTTATGCGATCGGGTTGGGCTATAGAGGCGCGCATTGTGATCGCCTCTCTATTTTCAAAGCAAGATCGTTTTCAGATGAAGGCAACCCGTTTCTGGGAGCAGCAGGCGCTCGGCGCCGCGATTTCCCTGCTGCCGCGCTCGCCACGGTATCGCGACATGCGCCTCCAAGATATCGAGCGGCGCCTCGTGCCGGCCATTTCACGCGGGCAGATCAAATTCTACCTTGCCGACGGGGAACCGCAGGCCTTCGCCACCTGGGCCTATCTGTCGCGAGAGGCGGCCGATGGGATCCTGACGGGCGGGCGCGAACTCGTCGAAGCGGATTTCGATGCAGGTGATGAGCTGTGGCTGGTCGATCTCGTGGCAGCGCCGGGCAAGGCTTTGCCCGTCGTCCGCGACCTGCGGGGCACCGTCTTCTCCGGCCGCAGCCTGCGCCGTCTGCGTCGGGGGCCGGGCGGGGGCTGGCGGTGCGTGCACATGTGGAAGGTGCAGGAAGCCGGGAAGACGCAACCGGGATCCGGCGAAGCGCTCGCCGCGCTTGCTGCGCGCCACGCCCGCTTCATGGCGGGAGACGCGGCGAGGCGGTGGCTGCTGCCCGGCGACGCTGGCGAAATCATAGGCCGGCGTCCGATCCATTGAGCTTGCCCCGTTGTCGTGCCAGAGATGGAAGGGCCGAGCCGCGGTTGGCGATGCAAGGCTCGCCATAGCCGCGCCGTCAAATCCGCTAAAGTGAGGTGAAAACCTCGATCAGCCGAGCCCACGAGCGTGCGCGACTTTCTGACGGTCTTTGCCATCCTCCTCATCCTTGTGTTGAGCGCGGCTCTCGCGGTGCCCTATTTCATCGACTGGGAGGCGCATCGCGGCGAGGTGGAGGGCGTGCTGGGCGAGGCCCTCGGGCTGCCAGTGCGGACGGGCGGTGCCATCGAGCTGCGTCTGCTGCCGACGCCGGAGATCATGCTGAGCGACGTGAGCCTCGGCGAGAGCGGCGGGGCCCGGCTCTCCGCCCGGAGCGTATCGGTCGAGGTCGCGCCCATGCCGCTCGTCAAGGGTGAGGTGCGGGTGATCGAGGCCGCGCTCGATGCGCCGGTACTCACGGTGCGTGTCGGGGAGGACGGGGCACTCGCCGTGCCGCGCCCGCGCTCCGTCTCCGCTGCAAACGTGGAGATCGCCATCGAGCGTCTCGGCATTTCGCGCGGCGAGATCCGCGTGGAAGCTGCAACCGGCAGCGAGATCGCGCGCATCGGCGACATCGAGGCTGAGGTCGTGGCGGCGAGCCTCGCGGGGCCGTGGCGAATCGAGGGCGAGGTGCAGGGCGTGCCGCTGCGCATCGCGACCGGGGTGCGCGAAAACGGCGGCGACATGCGGCTCAAGGCCGTGCTGGGCCGTGCCGCGGGTGGAGGCCTTCTTGACGTCGATGGCCTGCTGAAGCTCGCCGAGGGGCTCAGCGGGCGATTGCTGCCCGGTCTTGCGGCCACCGTGCGATACGCCGAACCCTTGGCCGGCACCGGAGAGCCCCGCCAGATCATGCTCTCCGGCGCCGTGGAAGGCGACATCCGCAGCCTTTCGGCGCGCGACCTCACGCTTGACGTCACCCACGGCGAGGGCAACAAGGACCTTGCACTGACGGGCACGGCGACGCTCGACCTCGGCGGCCGGCCGGCCCTCCGGGCGAGCCTCGGCGGCCGGCGCGTCGACCTCGACGTGCTGCGCGAGCGGATCGACGACGGCGCGCTCGGGCTTCACGCGGCCACCGTGCTTGCGCAACTGCCGCTCTACCTCGACCTGTCGCTCGAGGCATTGGCGATCGCGGGCGAGGAGTTCGGCCCGCTCACGGCCGGATTGCATCGCGACGGGGACGTCCTCGCCCTGTCCCGGTTCGATCTCGGGCTGCCGGGGGAAACCCGCATCGCGGCACGCGGCGAGGGGCTCATCCCGCTCGGCGGGCCGAAGCACGACATCTCGGGAACGGGGTCCATTTCGCTCGACAGCGGCCAGCCGCTGGTGTTCGCGCGGGCGCTGGTGCGCATGGGGGCGCCGCAGTCGCTGGCCGAAGCGCTCGCGGGCCTGCCGCGATTGTCCGCCAGCGCCGAGCTCGCGCTCGATCACGGCAGCATCGGCGCGCGCAACATCGCCGTGAAGGCGGGTGAGGCGGAGGTCGGCGGCGCGATCCGTTTCATGCCCGCGGATGGCAGCGGCGGGCGCCCGCGCTACGAGGCCGAGGTGACGGCGAGCAGGGTCGATATCGCCGCCCTGCCACAATTCGACGGGCTGCTCGCCCTGGCTTCCGGCGCCGACATCGGCCTGTCGCTCGATGCGCGCGACCTTGGGCTCGGTGCGTCCGGCGGCGATGCACTCGGTCGCCTCAGTGCCCTCGTGGAGGCCGGATCGCAGGGCATCGTGGTCGAATATCTCAATGCATCGGGTTTCGGCGGCGCACAGATCGAGGCGCAAGGGCGCATCGATGCCGCTGGCGGGAGGCTGGGCGCGACCATCGACGCCGACCGTCCGCAGGCGCTCGCCGCGCTCGCTGCCCGCTTCCTGCCGGCGCGCGCCGCGGCCGCGCTGACGCGCGCGGTCGCGGACGGCGGGGCGCTCCGCCTCAGGCTCGAAGCGGGGCGCGTGGATGCGGGTGCGCCGCTCTTCGTCAAGGCCGACGGCAGGATCGGCGACACCGAGGTGGACATGGGGCTGTCGCTGCCGCCCGCTTCAGGGGTCGGCGCGGAGCTTGAGATCAGCCTCGGGGCCGGCGACGGGGCGCAGCTGCTCGGGCAACTCGGCTTCGATGTCCTGCCCCTGCCGGACGGCGAGGGCGGGCGCCTGTCGGTTTCGGCGCGCGGCCCTTCGCTCGACGACATGGCCGGGCGCTTCTCGCTCGCGGCTGCCGGGGCCAGCCTGTCCGGCGAGGGAACCTTCAGCTTTTCCGAGACGGCGCCGCTGTTCGCGGGGCGGGTGACGATGAAGGCGGGCGACCTCGGTCGGCTCGCGGAGGTGCTGGCGCGGCCCTTGCCGGGCGCGGGGGCATTGCCGCTCGAACTGACCGCCGATGCGACGCTCGGCAGCAAGGGGTTGTCGCTCGTCAACCTTGCGGCGACGGCGGGCGGCGTTCCGCTGCACGGGCGCCTGACGGTGGACGAGGGCGGTCGTCTTGAGGGGGCGGTCCATTTCGAGCGTTTGGCGCTCGCCGATGTCGCGACGCTCGCGCTAGGCCCCCTGCCCATGGCGCCCGACGGGCGCGCATGGTCTGGCGAGCGCCTTGGTGCCGCTGCCCCGCCTGCCGACGGTGTCCTGACGTTGACCGTCGGCCGTCTGGTCCTGACGCCGACGCTCACTTTGCGCGATGCGACGCTGCGGTTGTCGCTGCATCCGGCCGGGCTCGCCATCGACGACCTCAATGGCGAGCTATCGGGCGGCCGGATCAAGACCAGTATGACGATGCGCCGGGAAGGCTCCCTCGCCGCCATATCGGCGCGCGGTAAGCTCACGGCCATTCCGCTTTCGGCCATCGTCGGGCGGAGGCTTCCCGGTACCCTCAGCGGCGATTTCGAGATCGGCACGGCCGGGGAAAGCCCGGCGCGGCTTGTGGCCAATCTTGCCGGCGGCGCCACCCTGTCGCTGGCGGATGCGTCCATCTCGGGGCTCGATCCGTCAGCCGTCTCCCGCATGGTGGCGCAGGCACTCGCCGCCGACACGCTGCGGCCGGACCTGCCGGCCGTGACGACGGCGCTCGCCGAGGCGCTCGACGCGGGCGCATGGCCTTTGCCGCAGCTGTCTGGCCCCGTCAGCCTGTCGGGCGGCGTCCTGCGCTTCGGCCCTCTGACGATGCCGGCGCAAGCCGGCGTGGCCGAAGGGACGCTCTCTGGCACGCTTGACCTGCGCAGCCTCACTGTCGACTTGCGCGCGACCGTCATCGCGGCGACGTCACCCAAGGGCTGGACCGGGCCGGCGCCCCAGGCCATGGCCGTCTGGTCGGGGCCGGTCGATGCGCCGGTGCGCAGCCTCGATGCGGGCAGCCTCGCCAATGGCCTTGCCGCCATCGGCATCGTGCGCGAGCTCGAACGTATCGAGGCGATGGAGGCCGATGCGCGCGAGCGCGCCTTCCACAACCGCCGCCTCAGGGCGGAGCGCGAGCAGCGGGCCCGCGAGGCCGAGCGCCGGGCGGCAGAGGAAGCGAGGCGGCGCGAGGAGGAGGCGCAGCGGCAGCAGGAGTTGCAGCGCCGGGAGGATCAGAGGCGGCTGGAGGAGTTGCTACGCGAGGAGAGCCAGCGGCAGCAGGCGCCTGTCCCATCCGAAACCCCTTTCCGCCTGCAGCCGCAGTCGCAGGAGGGGCGCGGGCCGACACAGCTTCAGCTTCCAGCTATCCATCGCCTGCCGGAGTTTGAGCCGGATGGGGCAGGGGCGACGGCGGTGTCGCCCATGGGCGGCAGTGACGCCTCGCCCCGAGCTCCGACGGCGCCAGCCGTCCGCGCGCCGCCTCCTCAGGGCGGGCCGCTCGATATCCGGCCGACGGCCCGCTGACACAGCTCAGCCACGCGCCGCGTCCCGAACAAAGGCAAGCACCGCCACGCGAATGGCGGAGGACAGGTTCCGTCCGCCGCGCTCCTCGTCGATGGCGGCGACCGCCTGGGCGACGGACATGCCGCGCGCCGCAGCCATCTCCCTGAGCGCTGCCCAGAACGGCTCTTCCAGCGACACGCTCGTGCTGTGCCCGGCGATCACCAGCGAGCGCTTGACGATGCCGGCGCGGCCGGGGGGCGTCATGCGTCTTCGTCCGGCGTCGTCAGCCGGTGGCCCTCGTGCGCTCGCGCCAACCTCTCCTGCTCACGCTGGGTCTTGAGACGCTCGGCCTTCGGCCGGCCAAAGCGGACGCGATTGGCGTCGGCCTCAGCCTCCTTCCGGCTGCGGGACTTCGCCTTGCGGGCCATGCGCAGGTTCACGATGTCGGCCATGACGCCCTCCTTATCGCGGGCCGAGCATGCCCGACGGGTCGACCCAGCGGTCGAAGTCCTCGGCGCGGACGAGGCCGGAGGCCAGCGCCTCCTCGCGCAGCGTCGTTCCGTTCCTGTGGGCTGCCTTGGCGATCTTCGCCGCGTTGTCATAGCCGATATGCGGTGCGAGCGCCGTGACAAGCATCAGCGAGCGGCCCATGAGCTCGCCGATGCGCGCCTCGTTGGCGGTGATGCCGGCGACGCAATTGTCGGCAAAGCTCGTCGCCGCGTCGCCCAGGAGGCGGATCGACTGCAGCAGGGCATGGGCGATCACCGGCTTGAAGACATTGAGCTCGAAATGTCCCTGGCTCGCCGCAAAGGCGACGGTGGTGTTGTTGCCCAGCACCTGGGCGCAGACCATGGTCATGGCCTCGGCCTGGGTGGGGTTGACCTTGCCGGGCATGATCGAGGAACCAGGCTCGTTCTCGGGCAGCGACAGCTCGCCGAGGCCCGAGCGCGGCCCCGATCCGAGCAGGCGGATGTCGTTGGCGATCTTGAACAGGGCGGTCGCGGTGCTGGCCAGGGCGCCGTGGGCGAAAACGGCGGCCTCATGGCCGGCGAGGGCGGCGAACTTGTTCGGTGCCGAGGTGAAGGCGAGCCCCGTGTGCTCGGCGACGCGGGCCGCGAACCGCATGGCGAAGTCGCGATGGGCATTGAGCCCGGTGCCGACGGCGGTGCCGCCCTGGGCCAGGGAGAGGAGGCCCGGCTCCGCTGCGCGGATCTGATCCATGGCGAGCGCGATCTGCGCCGCATAGCCGGAGAATTCCTGACCGAGCGTCACCGGCGTCGCATCCTGCAGGTGGGTGCGGCCGATCTTGATGATGTCCGCGAAGGCGCGGGCCTTGGCGTCGATGACGCCGCCGAGATGGGCGAGGGACGGCAGCAGATGGCGTTCGATCTCGGTCGCCGCTGCGATGTGGAGCGCCGTCGGAAAGGTGTCGTTCGACGACTGGCCGAGGTTGACATGGTCGTTGGGGTGGACCGGGCTCTTGCCGCCGCGGCCGGCGCCGAGGATCTCATTGGCGCGACCGGCGATGACCTCGTTGACGTTCATGTTGGTCTGGGTGCCCGAGCCGGTCTGCCAGACGACGAGGGGAAACTCCTCGTCGTGCCGCCCCTCGAGGATCTCGTCGGCGGCGGCGGCGATGGCTTGCGCGAGGCGCGGCTCCAGAAGGCCCAATTCGCCGTTGGTTTCCGCAGCAACGCGCTTGATGAGGGCGAGGGCATGGATGAGCGGCAGCGGCATGCGCTCGTCGCCGATACGGAAATTCTGGATCGACCGCTGGGTCTGGGCGCCCCAGTACCGGGCGGCCGGAACGGCGATGGGACCGAAGCTGTCCTCCTCCTGCCGAACGGCGCTCTCCGCTTCGGAAAACGTGCCGGATGCGATCTTGCCGGATGAGTCGGACATGGCAGTCGCCTTTCATGTCAAAGGGCGAACAGGCGCAGTTCGCGTGGCAGCGGCCGGAGGTACCGTGCAGCGGGAGCGGCCCGGCCCATCAGGTCTTCTTGCGGAAGGCGTCGAGGCTAACCACCTGGGCGCCCTTGCCGTCCGCGTTGTCCTGGGGCACGCGCTCCACGACCGGTGTCTCGGCGGCGGTCGCCTTCTCCCCCGCCTTGGGCGCCTCTGCGGCCGGAGTCTCGATCCTCTCCGCGGAGGGCATCACCTCGGCCGGCTCGGGGGCGTCGCGCACCTCTGCGGCAGCCGGTGTCGGTCCCCCGCCTTCGGCCTCGCCGGTCTCGCCATCCTGGCCGAACTTGAGGCCGAACTGGACCGAGGGGTCGTAGAAGCCGACCACGGCCTCGAAGGGGATCATCAGCCGCTCGGGCACGCCCTGGAACGACAGGCCGACCTCGAAGGCCTGGTCCGTGACGGCAAGATCCCAGAACTGGTGCTGCAGCACGATTGTCATCTCGTGCGGATAGCGCTCGCGCTGGCGGCTCGACAGCCGTACGCCGGGATGATCGGTGCGGAAGGAGATGTAGAAATAGTGGTCGCCGGGCAGGCCGTCGCGCACGGCATCGGCCAGCAGCTTGCGCACAACGCCCCTGAGCGCCTCCTGGACGAGCAGGTCGTAGCGGATGAGATCCTTCGCCATGTGTTCCGGAGCGATGCCTTCTGAGCCGGCGATTGAGAAGGAAGTGGAGGCTTCTGTTGCCAGGTGCCTCCGAACCCCGCCTGCCGGGGCTAACCGTCAGGACTTTGGATCGGTAACCTAAGCTGCGTTACGCAGCCGCGGCGACCGGAGCATAGTTGTCGTTGGCAACTATAAGTTCGGCCCGATAACGGCGGAACCATGCCGAGCGAAAGCGCACCCTTTACACCCTCGTCGATCCTATTTCGCCCCCGCCGAAACGCGAGGCCCGCTCGCGTTTGGGTGGAGGCGCCGGGTACCGCCCCCGGGTCCGATGGGTTTATTGCGATGGCCGTTTATCGCCATAGCCGCCTTGCGACGGCATCCAGAATATAGGGGCCTTCTCGGCCCGATGGAAGGCCTTGAGCGCCATTCTCGCGCAGTTGCCGACAGGCAAGGGAGGGCCGGCGACATGCCATCCGAACGGCAGCTTGCCACGCCCTCCCGACAGGGCTGTAGCCCTGCAGCCATTGCGAGACCGCGCGTGAGAAGATATGTTGTCGCTATTTATTTTATGAATAAATTTCAGTTATTAAAGTTATATTTGTTGAAATGAGAGATGTGTGAAGCATTATTTGGGTGCTTTTTTGGCATTATGTGTGTATGATTAAACAACAATAACCATACGATTTTGTTCTGACCAGGTCGTTGTCGTGGCGGCCATTCGTGTATTGCGGCGCCACGGCTTCATTGTGAAAGTCGGTTGCCTCCGGGCGCAGGCGGATGAACGTCTGCGCTCGTCCTTTCGTGGCCCGCAACCCGCCTTCGCCGGCGCCGGAGGCATTCACCGGCGCCGCTGCCGATGCTATGCCTCGACGGGACGGAATCACGTGAGGCGACGATGCGCGCTTATCTCGACCTGCTGCGCCGCGTGCTCGACGAGGGCGCGCGCAAGAGCGACCGGACCGGGACGGGCACCTTGTCCGTCTTCGGCCACCAGATGCGCTTCGACCTTGCCGAGGGCTTTCCGCTCGTCACGACCAAGAAGCTTCATCTGCGTTCCATCGTCCACGAGCTGCTGTGGTTCCTGAAGGGCGACACCAACGTGCGCTATCTCCAGGAGAACAAGGTCAGCATCTGGGACGAGTGGGCGGACGAGAACGGCGATCTCGGCCCGGTCTACGGCAAGCAGTGGCGCGCGTGGGAAGGTGCCGACGGGCGCACGGTGGACCAGATCGCCTGGGTGGTGGACGAAATCCGCCGCAACCCCGATTCGCGGCGCCTTGTCGTGTCCGCGTGGAATCCGGCGGAGATCGACAGGATGGCGCTGGCGCCCTGCCACTGCCTGTTCCAGTTCCATGTCGCCGACGGGCGCCTGTCCTGCCAGCTCTACCAGCGCTCGGCGGACGTCTTCCTCGGCGTGCCCTTCAACATCGCGAGCTATGCCCTGCTGACGCAGATGATGGCGCAGGTCACGGGTCTCGTGCCCGGCGACTTCGTCCATTCCTTCGGCGATGCGCATCTCTACCTCAATCACCTCGACCAGGCGCGCGAGCAGCTTGCACGCGCGCCGCGGCCGCTGCCGCGCCTCGTGCTCAACCCGGCGGTGCGCTCGATCTTCGACTTTACCTTCGAGGACATTGTCATCGAGGACTATGATCCCCATCCCGCCATCAAGGCGCCCGTCGCCGTTTGAGGGCTCCCGCCCCGGAAGGCTCACCGAAGAAGACCCGCGATGTCCCTCGTCATCCGTCCTGCACAATCGGCCGATCTCGGCCTCATCGCGGCGCTCGTGCGCGAGCTTGCTGACTACGAGAAGCTGGCCCACGAGGTCGAAGCGACCGAGGGCGATCTCGGCGCGGCGCTCTTCGGTGCCAATCCGCGCGTCTTCTGCGACATCGCCGAGTGGCGGGGCGAGCCGGCGGGCTTTGCCCTGTGGTTCTACGATTTCTCCACCTTTCTCGGCCGGCACGGCCTCTATCTCGAGGACCTCTTCGTGCGTCCGGCCTTCCGTGGCGCAGGCATCGGCAGGGCTCTCCTTTCCCATCTCGCCCGGCGCTGCGTCGATGAGGGGCTCGGGCGGCTCGAGTGGTGGGTGCTCGACTGGAACGAGCCCGCGATCGGCTTCTACAAGCGCCAGGGCGCACGCATGATGGATGAATGGACCGTCTGCCGCGTCACGGGCGAAGCGCTGGCGAAACTGGCGGAGCAGGCGCCGTGAGCGGGGGTGGCGCACCCGTTGCGCTCGCCATCATCGTTGCGGCCGCGGATAACGACGTCATCGGCCGGGACAACCAGCTGCTCTGGCGGCTGCGCACGGACATGCGGCGCTTCCGCAGCCTGACGATGGGCCATCCCGTGCTGATGGGGCGCAAGACCTTCGAATCGATCGGCAAGCCGCTCGCCGGCCGCGAGACGATCGTGCTGACGCGCGGGGGCGGCGAACTGCCACCGGACATCGTGCGGGCATCGAGCCTTGACGAGGCACTGGCGCTCGGGCGGGAGGCGGCGCGCCGCCTCGGTGTCGGGCGGTTGATGGTCGCCGGGGGCGCGCAGGTCTACGCCGAGTGCCTGCCGCTTGCGGACGAGATCCTGCTCACCCGCGTCCATGCCGCTCCCGCCGGCGATGCCGTGTTCCCGGCGATCAACCCGGAAATCTTCGCGGAGGCGAGCCGCGAGGCGCACCCGGCCGGCGCCGAGGACGAGCACGCGTTCACCTTCATCAACTACAAGCGCAAACGTGAACGGTCGCCGGGGGCACCAACCGTCGAAAACCGTTGACGTTCAGCGCTTCATTCCCCACTTCCGACCTTGACAGGCCGGGGATGGACAACCCATCAACGCTGGCGGATCGTTGCAACGCTGCGGCTGCGGCCGCCCGGAAACAGGTGAGGAACGTCTAAGCATGCCTTGGAGCAACCAGAGCGGCGGACCGTGGGGCCAGAAGCCCGGCGGCCCGTGGGGTACAGGACCGCAGGGCGGGGGAGGCAACACGCCTCCGGACCTCGAGGAATTGCTCCGGCGCAGCCAGGACCGTCTGAAGACCATGCTGCCCGGCGGCGGCATGGGCGGGCGAGGGGTCGCCTTCATCGTGCTCGGCGCCGTGCTGCTCTGGCTCGCGACGGGCTTCTATACCGTGCGGCCCAACGAGGTCGGCCTCAACCTCATCTTCGGCAAATATGTCGGCAAGACGAACGAGGGCCTGCGCTACAACCTGCCGTATCCGATCGGCACCGTGGTGAAGCCCGAGGTCACGACGGTCAACACCATCGAGGTAGGCATGCGCACCGGCGACACGACGCGCCGTGTCGCGGCCGCTCGCGAGGTGCCGGAAGAAAGCCTGATGCTGACGGGCGACGAGAACATCGTCGACATCAACTTCGCCGTTCAGTGGCAGATCGATCCGGCCAGGCCCGAGGACTATGTCTTCAACCTGCAGAATCCCGATGCTGCCATCAAGGCCGTGGCCGAGAGCGCCATGCGCGAGGTCGTGGGACGGCGCAACATCCAGACCGTGCTGACGACCGACCGTGTCGCCATCGAAGGCGAGGTGCGTCAGCTCATGCAGGAGACGCTGGACAGCTATGGAGCGGGCGTGCAGGTCCGCCTCGTGCAGTTGCAGAAGGTCGACCCGCCGCAGCAGGTCATCGACGCCTTCCGCGACGTGCAAGCGGCTCGGCAGGACCAGGACCGCATGCGCAACGAAGCCGAGACTTACGCAAGCCGCATCGTACCGGAAGCCCGCGGCCAGGCAGCTCAGATCCTGCAATCGGCCGAGGCCTATCGCGAACGAGTCGTCGCCGAGGCCCAGGGTGCGGCATCCCGATTTACGCAGGTCTACGAGACCTATCGCTCCGCGCCCGAGCTGACGCGCGAGCGCATCTTCCTCGAAACCATGGAGCGTGTGCTCGGCGGCATGGACAAGGTGATCATCGACCAGAAGGGGGGCGGGCAAGGCGTGCTGCCGTACCTGCCGTTGAACGAGCTCATGCGGCCACAGCCGCAACAGCCGCAGCAGTCGCGCGGCAACCTGCAGCAGGGAGCGGCCCGATGAACGGCAACGTCTGGAAAATGGGCGGCCTCATCCTTGTTGCGGCGGCGCTTATCCTTGTCTACGCCTCGACCTTCATCGTCTATCAGACGCAGTCCGCCCTGGTGCTGCGCTTCGGCGGCGTGCGCAAGGTCGTCATGGAGCCGGGGCTCTACTTCAAGGTGCCGTTGGTCGAGAACGTCGTCTATGTCGACAAGCGCGTGCTCGATCTCGACCTGTCCGAGCAGGAGGTCATCGCCGCCGATCAGAAGCGTCTCGTCGTCGATGCCTTCACGCGCTACCGCATCACCGATCCGGTGCGCTTCTACCAGACGGTGAACAATGTCGCCGGCGCCAACCTGAGGCTCGGCAACATCGTCAATTCCACGGCCCGCGCCGTGCTGGCAGATGCGACCTTTACCGACATCGTGCGCGAACAGCGCGCCAGGCTGATGCGCGAGATCCGCGACGACGTGAACAAGCAGGCTCAGGGCTTCGGCATCACTGTCGTCGATGTGCGGCTGCGCCGTGTCGACCTGCCGCAGGCCAACAGCCAGGCGGTCTTCCAGCGCATGCAGACGGAACGTCAGCGCGAGGCAGCCGACATCCGCGCCAACGGATCCCAGATCGCCCAGAGCATTCGGGCGCGTGCCGATCGCGACGTGACGGTGATCAAGGCCGATGCCGACCGGAGGGCGCAGGAACTGCGCGGTGAGGGCGACGCCGAGAGCAATCGTGTGTTCGCTGAGGCCTACGGGCGCGACCCGGATTTCTTCGCGTTCTACCGGTCCATGCAGGCCTACGAGACGAGCCTGCAGGCTTCGGACACGCGGCTCGTCCTGGCGCCGGAGACGGACTTCTTCCGCTATTTCGGCAACGCCTTCGGGCGCAACTCGGCTCCGGCCGGAGGTGACCGGCCGCCCGCGCCGCAGCAGCAACCTGCGCCGGGGCCGCAGTCGAGCCTGGCGACGCCCTGACGGCGCGAGCGAGGGGGGCGCTGGCGTATGACGGATTTTCTCGCGGCGCTCGGCCTCGTGCTGGCCATTGAAGGGCTCATCTTCGCGGCCTTTCCGACCGCGGCCAAACGGGCGCTGGCGGAGGCGTCCGAGGCGCCCGTGGAGCGCATGCGGCTCGTCGGCGTTGTCTCGGCGGTCGTGGGTGTCGTCATCATCTGGTACGTGCGCTGGGGCGGCGCCTGAGGCGGGGCCGCCCGATGCGGCCGTCCGTTTCGGCACCCTGCTCTGCGCGGGGCGCCTTGCGGCAGCAGGCACGATCACGCACAGTTGCATGTGCGAGCCGCCGTTCCGCCGCATTTGAAGAATGAAACCTCGGTAGACCGGAAGGTTCCGCGGTGCGGGCCGCTGCCGGGGCAACCAGCGACACGGGGGCGCGGGCCTGCGCTCCAGGGAACGAGGATCACAATGACATTTCTTCCGCCCATTCCACGCGCTATCGGCGGCTCGGGGCTGAGGCGCGCGTTCTCGGCCCTTGCGGTGGCGGCCGTCATGGCCGTCCAGCTCCCTACCGCTGCCTTGGCGCGCGGGCCGGAATCATTGGCCGATGTCGCCCAGGAGGTCATCGATGCCGTGGTGAACATCTCGGCCTCGACCACAGTGGAGGCGCGCGGCCCCTCGTTCCCGCAATTGCCGCCCGGCACGCCGTTCGAGGACCTTTTCGAGGAATTCTTCAACCGCCGCGGACAGGGCGACAACGCGCCGCGCCAGCAGCGCCGCTCCAATTCGCTCGGCTCGGGTTTCGTCATTGATGCCGACGGCATCATCGTCACCAACAACCACGTCATCGGCGAAGCCAACGATATCACGGTCGTTTTCACCGACGGCAGCAAGCTCAAGGCCGAGATCGTCGGCAAGGATTCGAAGCTCGACCTCGCCGTGCTCAGGGTGAAGCCGGATCGGCCGCTCAAGGCCGTCCGCTTCGGCGATTCCGAGGCGCTGCGAATCGGCGACTGGGTGCTCGCCATCGGCAACCCCTTCGGCCTCGGCGGCTCGGTGTCGGCGGGTATCGTCTCGGCCAACAAGCGCGACATCGATTCGTCAGCCTTCGGCAATTACATCCAGACCGATGCCGCCATCAATAAGGGCAATTCGGGCGGTCCGCTGTTCAACATGAACGGCGAGGTCATCGGCATCAACACCGCCATCCTGTCGCCCACGGGCGGCTCGGTCGGCATCGGCTTCGCCGTGCCGTCCTCGCTCGCCGAGCCGACGATCCGCCAGCTCATCGACTTCGGCGAGACGCGCCGCGGCTGGCTCGGCGTGCGCATCCAGAACGTCGACGATGCCACCGCCGAGGCGCTCGGCCTCGACAAGGCGCGCGGCGCGCTCGTTGCCGGTGTCGACGACAAGGGCCCCTCCAAGGCCGGCGGCATCGAAGTCGGCGATGTCATCGTCTCCTTCGACGGCAAGCCGGTGGCGCAATCGCGCGACCTGCCGCTGATGGTGGCGCAGACGCCCGTCGGCAAGGAGGTTGAGGTCGTCATCATCCGCAAGGGCAAGGAAGAGAGGAAGCGCATCGCCCTCGGCCGCCTCGAGGAGGCGACGGACGATGCGACGCCCGGCCAGAGCGGTCAGAGCGACAAGCCGGCGGTCAGCCAGGCGCTCGGCCTCGAAATGTCGGCGCTCAATGGCATGCTGCGCCAGCGCTACAACATCAAGGACGACATCAAGGGCGTCGTCGTCACCAGTGTCGATCCCAATTCGGCCGCAGCCGACAAGCGCATTCAGGCTGGCGATGTCATTGTCGAGGTTAATCAGGAGCCGGTAGCGAGCCCGCAGGACGTGACCAAGCGCATCGACGCCGTGAAGAAGGAGGGCAAGAAGTCCGTGCTTCTGCTCGTCTCTTCCGCCCAGGGCGAAGTGCGTTTCGTGGCCCTCAGCCTGCAGTGAACCGTCTCGCACGGCGTGAGGAAGGGCGGCCCCCGGGCCGCCCTTTCTGTTTGCCGGCGGGCTCAGGTCACGAATTCAGCGCGGCGATAGCCCTGGACGTAGAGCAGGGCGCTCAGGTCACCATAGTCGATGCGGGCATGGGCAGCCGCGGCCACTGCCGGCTTGGCATGGTAGGCGACGCCGAGGCCCGCTTCGGCGAGCATGGCGAGATCGTTGGCGCCGTCGCCGACCGCCAGCGTCTCGCTGCCGGCGAGGTTGAAGCGCGCGCGCAGCTCGTGCAGCGTTGCCAGCTTGGCCTCGCGCCCGAGAATGGGCTCCTCCACCCGCCCGGCGAAGGTGCCGTTCTCCGTGACGAGGAGGTTCGAACGGTGCTCGTGAAAGCCGATGCGGGCGGCGATGGGGCCTGTGAACAGGGTGAAGCCGCCGGACACGAGGCAGGTATAGGCTCCCTTCGCGCGCATGGTGCGCACGAGTTCGGTGCCGCCCGGCGTCAGGGTGATGCGCTCGGCGATGATGCGGTCGACCACCGAGACCGGCAGGCCGCCGAGGAGGGCGACGCGCTCGCGCAGCGCGGGCTCGAAGGGCAACTCGCCGCGCATGGCGCGCTCGGTGATGGCCGCGACCTCCGCCTTCAGTCCGACGAGATCCGCGAGCTCGTCGATGCACTCCTGCCCGATCATGGTCGAGTCCATGTCGGCGAGGAACAGGCGCTTGCGCCGGCCAGCGAGGGGCTGCACGACGATGTCGACGGGTGCATCGCTCAGCGTCGCGCGCAGTCTTTCGCGGGCAGACACGCCTTCGCGGGGCGTGAAGTTGATGTCGGCCGCCACGCCTTCGTCCAGCCAGACCGGCGCCGAGGCCGTCTCGAGACTTCTGGCCGCCGCCGCGACCAGATCTTGGCTGAGGACGGGCGTGGCCGGATTGGTTATGAGAGTAGCGACGTGGGTCAAGGTCTCAGTCATTGCCGGAGAAGATCGTGACGGAAAGGATGCGAGCCGTCCTCATCGCAGGGCCGACGGCTTCCGGCAAGTCCGCATTGGCGCTCGCGCTCGCGCAGGAGCATGGCGGCATCGTCGTCAATGCCGATTCCATGCAGGTCTACGGCGACCTGCGCACCATCACCGCGCGGCCGTCTGCGGCCGAGGAGGCAATGGTGCCGCACCGGCTCTACGGACACGTGGACGGGGCGGTGAACTATTCCGTCGGGCGCTACCTCGCAGATGCCGCAACGGTGCTCGCCGAGGCGGAGGCGAAGGGCAGGCTGCCCATCTTCGTTGGCGGCACGGGCCTCTATTTCAAGGCGCTCTGCGAGGGGCTGTCGGAGATCCCGCCGGTGCCGGACGAGGTGCGGGCGGCCGTGCGCGCCGCCGCCGACGGCCGGGGGACACCGCTGCTTTATGCCGATCTTGCCGCGCGCGATCCCATCACGGCGGCCCGGCTCAACCCGACTGACCGGCTGCGCATCCTGCGCGCCATGGAGGTCTTCGCGGCGACCGGCCAGCCGATCGCGAGCTTTCACGGCCGGCGCAGCCGGCCGCTTCTCGCCGGCTGGCGCCTCCACAAATGCTTCCTCGCGCCGGAACGGGCGGCGCTCTTCGCCCGCATCGACAGCCGCTTTGCGGCGATGATGGCGGCGGGCGCGCTCGAGGAGGTGAGGGCGCTCGCGGCGCGGGGGCTCGATCCCGCGCTGCCGGTGATGCGGGCCCATGGCGTGCCCTGGCTCATCCGCCATATCCGCGGGGAGATCGACCTTGCGGAAGCGATCGAGAAGGCGCAGGCCGACACGCGCCACTATGCCAAGCGGCAGTTCACCTGGGTGCGCCACCAACTACCGGATTTCTCGTGGCTCGCCCCGGAAGCCGCTCATGAGGCGATCGGCGAGGCCCTGCGGACCGCCGCGGGCGACGTGCAGGAGCGATCTTCCGCTTGACCGCCCGGCGGGCCTCGGCTAGCGTGCCCGCCACAGACGTGGAAGGAACGTGCGGCTTATGCGCGCAATTCTTATTGTAACGGGGGCGCCATCGACGGAGCGGAGATGATCCGCAGGTCCGGCTGGTGGCGCATGCAGGGTCCTTCGGGGCCCTTTTTTGTTGCCCCGGTCCGACCCGTCCGGCCACGCCGACGAGGAAACGGAGAAGACGATGAGCGAGACGATGACCGGCGCCGAGATGGTGGTTCGCGCGCTGCAGGACCAGGGAGTCGAACACATCTTCGGCTATCCCGGCGGCGCCGTGCTGCCGATCTATGACGCGTTGTTCCACCAGGACAAGGTCAAGCACGTGCTCGTGCGGCACGAGCAGGGCGCCGTGCATGCGGCCGAGGGCTATGCGCGCTCCTCCGGCAAGGTCGGCGTCGTGCTGGTGACGTCGGGCCCGGGCGCGACCAATGCGGTCACCGGCCTCACCGATGCGCTGATGGATTCGATCCCGATCGTCTGCCTCACCGGGCAGGTGCCGACGCATCTCATTGGTTCGGACGCCTTCCAGGAGGCGGACACCGTCGGCATCACACGCCACTGCACGAAGCACAATTATCTCGTCAAGCGCATCGAGGACCTGCCGCGCATCATGCACGAGGCCTTCTACGTCGCGGCGAACGGCCGGCCCGGTCCGGTCGTCATCGACCTGCCGAAGGACATCCAGTTCGCGAGCGGCACCTATGCGCGCCCGGCCAGCAACCAGCACAAGACCTATCGCCCGCAGGTGCAGGGCGACATGGAGAAGATCAAGGCTGCGATCGCGCTGATGGCCTCAGCCAAGCGGCCCGTGTTCTATACCGGCGGCGGCGTCGTTAACGCCGGACCGCAAGCTGCGGCACTGCTGCGTGAACTCGTGCGCCTGACGGGCTTTCCCGTCACCTCGACGCTGATGGGCCTCGGCGCCTATCCGGCTTCCGACCCGCAGTTCCTGGGCATGCTCGGGATGCACGGCACCTACGAGGCCAATCTCGCGATGCACGGCTGCGACGTGATGATCAACATCGGCGCGCGTTTCGACGACCGCATCACGGGCCGGCTCGATGCCTTCTCGCCGCACTCGCGCAAGATCCACGTCGATATCGACCCATCGTCGATCAACAAGAACGTCAAGGTTGACATCGGCATCGTCGGCGACTGCGCCCACGTGCTCGAGGACATGGTGCGCCTGTGGCGCTCCACGGCGCCGCAGGTGGACAAGGTGGCGCTCAAAGGCTGGTGGGACAACATCGCCGGCTGGCGGGATCGCAAATGCCTCGCCTATCGCAAGTCGAGCGACGTGATCAAGCCTCAGTACGCCATCGAGCGGCTGTACGAATTGACGAAGGACCGGGAGGTTTATGTCACCACGGAGGTCGGTCAGCACCAGATGTGGGCCGCCCAGTTCTTCAAGTTCGAGGAACCGAACCGGTGGATGACCTCCGGCGGTCTCGGGACCATGGGCTACGGCCTGCCGGCAGCCATCGGGGCGCAGCTCGCGCATCCGAATGCGCTCGTCGTCGACATCGCAGGCGAAGCCTCCATCCTCATGAACATGCAGGAAATGTCGACCGCCCTGCAGTACCGCCTGCCGGTCAAGGTCTTCATCCTTAACAATGAATACATGGGGATGGTGCGCCAGTGGCAGGAATTGCTGCACGGCGGGCGCTATTCGGAGAGCTACTCGCATTCGCTGCCGGATTTCGTGAAGCTGGCCGAGGCCTATGGTGGCGTCGGCATCCGTTGCGACAAGCCGGACGTACTCGACGATGCCATCCGCGAGATGATCGACACGCCCCGACCCGTGATCTTCGACTGCGTGGTCGACAAGGCGGAGAACTGTTTCCCGATGATCCCCTCGGGCAAGGCGCACAACGAGATGATCCTGGGCGACGTGGCCGAGGACATTGGTTCGGTCATCGACGCCAAGGGCAAGATGCTGGTGTGAGGCTGGGCACCGCACCCTTCCCCTCAGGGGGAGGGTGCGCCGCGTGCGCGTCAACCGTGATCGTTTGCGTCACATGCCTTGATTGGACCGGCGCCGGTTGCCGCGGCAGTCTCGGCGCCCCACAGTCGAAACCGGACGAAGGCCCATGAAGCTCGTCATCGCCAACAAGTGCTATTCCTCCTGGTCGCTGCGCCCGTGGCTCGTCATGCGCCACTTCGGCATTCCCTTCGCGGAGGTGAAGGTGCCCTTCGGCCCGACCTTTGACGATCCGGCGTGGAAGGCGGAGATCGCCCGCTATACGCCGGCCGGCAAGGTGCCGGCGCTTGTCGACGGCGACATCGTCGTCTGGGAATCGCTTGCCATCATCGACTATCTCGCTGACATGCATCCCGACCTGCCCATCTGGCCGCGCGAGCGGGCGGCACGGGCCATGGCGCGGTCGCTGGCCGCCGAAATGCATGCCGGTTTCTCAGCGCTGCGCTCGGCCTGCCCGATGAATCTCGGCAAGAAGTATGCTGCCATGGACCTCGGCCCGCAGGTCGCGCGCGACGTGGCACGCGCCGCCTTCGCCTGGCGGGAGGCCCGGGAGCGCTTCGGCGCCGAGGGCCCCTTCCTGTTCGGCGCCTTCACGGCAGCCGATGCAATGTATGCGCCGGTCGTCACCCGCCTCGAGACCTATTCCTTCCCCGTCGATGCGGCGACACGCGCCTACATGGACGCGGTGCTCGACCTGCCGGCCTTCCGCGCATGGCGCGAAGATGCGCTGGCCGAGCCCTGGATCGTCGCCGAGGACGAGGTGGACGCCGAGCCCATCGCGAATTATCGCAAGAGTGCGTGAGGACAATCATGCAGCATGTTCAGCCCCCCTTTGCAGGTCCGCCGATGAAGTCTCACTATTCAGATGCTCCCGCTGCCGAGCCCATCGCGCGCCATACGCTCGCGGTGATCGTCGACAACGAGCCGGGCGTGCTGGCGCGCATCGCCGGCCTGTTCTCCGGCCGGGGCTACAACATCGAGAGCCTCACGGTTTCCGAGACCGAGCACGAGAAGCATCTGTCGCGCATCACCATCGTGACGACGGGCACGGCGCACGTTATCGAGCAGATCAAGGCTCAGCTCTCGCGCCTCGTGCCCGTGCACCGGGTGGACGACCTGACGGTCAACGGCGACGCCATCGAGCGCGAGCTGGTGCTCGTGAAGGTAGTGGGCAAGGGCGAAGCTCGCGTGGAGGCGATGCGTCTTGCTCAGGCCTTCGGCGCCCGCACGGTCGATGCGACGCTCTCGTCCTTCATCTTCGAGCTGACAGGGACCAGCGACGAGACCGAGCGTTTCATCAGTCTCATGACGGCCTGCGGGCTGACGGAAGTGGCCCGCACCGGCATCGCGGCCATCGGCCGCGGCGCCGAGTCGATGTGAGACAGGTGCGGCGCGCAGGCTGTGGGAGCTTCAGCCGTCGGGTATGGGCGCGGCCGACATTGGCGGCCGTGCTTGCTGCCGGCTTTTTCACCCTGCCGGCCGCCGCTGGCGAGGCAGGAGGCTTTTGGGGGGAGCAGCGGCGTGGCGCCAATTTCTTCAACAAGGTCGAGACGCGCGCCCGCCTCGATGCTGCAAAGAACTTCGGCGTCGATTTCGTGCGCCTGACCTTCGACAAGTGGCGGGGCGAACGGCGCGACTTCCTCGCCGGCAGTCTCGATGTCTATGCGGGGCTCGTGCCGGCCGATCTGGCGCGGCTCGGGCGGGTTCTCGATGCGGCTGCCGCTGCGGGCGTCAAGGTGGTGCTGACGCCGCTCGGGCTACCGGGCGCCCGCTGGGTGCAACTCAACGGCCGCCGCCACGACGGCCGACTCTGGCGCGACAAGGTCTATTGGGATCAGGCCGCAGCGTACTGGCACGACATAGCGACGGCCTTCAAGGGCCATCCCGCCCTTGTGGCCTATAACATCGTCAACGAGCCGGTGCCGGAGAATGGCTACCGGCTTCCCGAGGGTGACATTGCCGAACGTGACCGCTGGTGCGCGGCAGCGAAGGGCACGGCGCGCGACCTCGATGCCTTCTATCGTCACATGGTTGCGGCCATCCGCGTCGTCGATGCTACGATACCCATCGTCCTCGACACCGGGTCCTATGGCCAGCCGGCGGCGGTGCGCTGCCTTGCGCCGATCGCGGACGACAATCTCATCTACGCGGTGCATCTCTACGCGCCTTACGATTTCACCAGCCACGAGAACCGGGGACGCTTCACCTATCCTGGCGTGGTGCGGGCCCATGGTCGGGCGGAATACTGGGACAGGGAGAGGCTCGCGAAGCACCTGTCGCCCTTCCTGGAGTGGGCCGAGGCGAAGGACGTGCCGCGCTCGCGCCTGATGGTCGGCGAATTCGGCTGCGTACGCTGGAACAAGGGCTGCGACGCCTATCTTGCCGATGTCGTCTCGCTCCTCGAGGAGGCGGGCCTGCACTGGGCCTTCTACTCCTTTCGTGAGGATGCCTGGGACGGCTACGATTATGAGCTCGGGACCGGGAGCCCGAAGGCCTCCGTCGGCGCCGCGCTGCAGCGACGCGAACAGCCGCGCGGAGCCGAGCGCCGTGAGGCGCTCATGGGGATCCTGCGCAGGGTGCTCGCCGGGCGTTCGTGAACGTCAGCCGGAAAAGCCGCCGTTTGCAAGAAAGGCGGCCTCCTCTTCCGTCGTGGCACGGCCGAGGATGGGGTTGCGATGCGGAAAGCGGCCGAAGCGGGCGATGATGTCACGGTGCTCGACGGCATGGGGCAGGCCCTTCTCGTCGCCCGCGGCCTCGTACAGGGCAACGCAGCGCTCCTGGTCGACGAGGTTCTCCGAATGCATGAACGGCAGGTAGAAGAAGCCCTTCAGTTCCGATGGCACTTTCCGGTCGAAGTCTTGCGCCAATGCCCGGTCGGCGATGGTGCGCGCCAGCGCGTCCGTGGCGAAGGCGCGTGGCGTGCCGCGAAACAGGTTGCGGGGAAACTGGTCGAGCAGGATCAGCAGGGCGAGGACGCCTTCCGGCGTCTCCTCCCACCGGTTCAGCGCGCCGGCGGCGGCTGCCTCATGGGTGGCGAGGAAGCGTGCGCGGATCTCTTCGTCGAAGGCCTCGTCGCGCGAGAACCAGCGCTCGTAGCCGGCCTCGCGCCAGAAGGCGATAATCTCCGCGGCATTCGCTGCAATCATGGTGCAACCTCCCTGTCGGATTGTTCCATATTACGGATCGTTAGGACGAATGTCGGAACTCTCTTGGTCCCCCGTGCCGGATTTTACTTGACCCACAGCGCTTCTCGGGCTTTACCGCCGTCACAGAAACGTTCCACGACACGACCCGCGCCGCGCAGGATGGTCGGGGTCAGCGTGCCATCATAACCACCTTGCCAAGGAAAGGGCCCATCATGCGTGTGTATTACGATCGCGACGCCGATCTCAATCTGATCAAGGGCAAGAAGGTGGCCGTCGTCGGCTATGGCAGCCAGGGCCACGCCCATGCGCTCAACCTGCGCGACAGCGGCGTCAAGGACGTGGCGGTCGCCCTGCGCAAGGGCTCGGGTTCGGCGAAGAAGGCCGAGGCCGAGGGCTTCAAGGTTATGGAGGTGGCCGAGGCCGCCAGGTGGGCCGACGTCATCATGATGCTGACGCCGGACGAGCTGCAGGCCGACATCTACCGCGAGCACCTCGCCGACAACATGAAGAACGGCGCCGCGCTGCTCTTCGCGCACGGCCTCAACGTGCACTTCAACCTCATCGAGCCGCGCGCTGACCTCGACGTGCTCATGGTGGCGCCCAAGGGCCCCGGCCATACCGTGCGCTCGGAATACCAGCGCGGCGGCGGCGTGCCTTCGCTCATCGCCATCCATCAGGACGCCTCTGGCAATGCCCACGATCTCGGCCTCTCCTACGCCAGCGCCATTGGCGGTGGCCGCGCCGGCATCATCGAGACGACCTTCAAGGAAGAGTGCGAGACCGACCTCTTCGGCGAGCAGGTGGTGCTGTGCGGTGGCCTTGTCGAGCTCATCCGCGCCGGCTTCGAGACGCTGGTCGAAGCGGGCTACGCTCCCGAGATGGCCTATTTCGAGTGCCTGCACGAAGTGAAGTTGATCGTCGACCTCATCTACGAGGGCGGTATCGCCAACATGAACTACTCGATCTCCAACACGGCCGAGTACGGCGAGTACGTCACCGGCCCGCGCATCATCACGGCGGAGACGAAGGCCGAGATGAAGCGCGTGCTCACCGACATCCAGTCCGGCAAGTTCACGCGCGACTGGATGCTCGAGAACAAGGTCAACCAGACCTCGTTCAAGGCGACCCGCGCGCGCGTCAATGCTCACCAGATCGAAGAAGTCGGCGAGAAGCTGCGCGCCATGATGCCTTGGATCAAGGCCAAGGCGCTGGTCGACAAGTCCAAGAACTGAGCATCCCGGCCGCCACCGTCGTGGCCGGGCTCATCCCGGCCATCCAAACCTTTCAGCCTGGCGCTGCCAGGCATCCGTGGATACCCCGGGAACAAGCCCCGGCATGACGGTGAAGGGAATTCGTCCACAAAACTGCGCGAGCTGGTTCTGCTTGCGCTCCCCATCAGAGCCCCGGTGCACCGTGCCGGGGCCTTTCTACAGCAGCCTGTGAAAGGCGAAGGCACCGGGGGCAAGCAGGACGAAGGCCCAGACCATGGCGGAGGAGACGTTCGCCATCTGGAAGAGGAACCGGGGCATCGCAAAGATGCCGGCGATGAGGGGGACGACAGCCCGCAGCGGCCCGAAGAAGCGGCCGATGAAGATGCCCCAGGGTCCCCAGCGCATGAAGAAGCGATGGCCGCGCTCCACCATCTGCGGGTGGCGTGACAGGGGCCATACGCGCGTCGCCGCATCCTTGAAATGGAAGCCGATGAGGTAGGACACCCAGTCGCCGAGGCTTGCGCCTGCGGCGGCCGCGAGCCAGATCGGCCAGAATTCGAGGCCGCTGACGCCGATGAGGGCGCCGATGCCGACGAGAATGCCCCAGGCGGGCACCAGCAGCGAAATGAAGGCAAAGGATTCCGCGAAGGCGAGCCCGAACACGATGGCCGGGGCCCACTCGCCATGGTCACGGACGAAGGCCACGGTGCCGGAAACGAAATTGTCAAAGGTCATCAGGGGCCCGGGTGGAAGGAACGGCTCCATATGTCGGGAGGCAACGGGATAGTGCAAGTGGCAGAGGGCAGGCGCCGTCACGGAGCCGCGGCGGTTGCGTCGCAGGCCGTATCGGTTAACGTTTCCTGCTTCGAACGAAGACAAGGAATCGAGGACGCGCGATGACAGGACGGGCATGCACGCTCCGGCACAGGTGAAGGAGGCGGACAGCCCGGCGGTGCGGCTGTCGCAGGTGGCGATCACCTTCGCGCTCAAGGGCGGCGGCACCTACCAGGCTGTACGCGACATCGATCTTACCGTCGGTGCCAGCGAGTTCGTTGCCATCGTCGGGCCGACGGGCTGCGGCAAGTCGACCCTGCTCAACGCGGCGGCCGGGCTGCTCAAGCCCTCGGCGGGCGGGGCGGACATCTTCGGCGAGCGATTGTCGGGGCTCAATGCCCGTGCCGGCTATCTCTTCCAGCAGGACGCGCTGATGCCCTGGAAGACAGCCATCGACAACGTCGCCGTGGCGCTGGAGCCGAAGGGTGTGCCGCGGGCCGAGGCGCTGGCGAGGGGCCGGGAATGGCTCGGCCGTGTCGGCCTGGCCGCCTTTGCCGACCGCTATCCGCACATGCTGTCCGGCGGCCAGCGCAAGCGTGTCGCGCTGGCACAGATGCTGATCCGCAACCCGCAGATCCTGCTGATGGACGAGCCTTTCGGGCCGCTCGACGCACAGACCCGTCAGATCATGGGCAACCTGCTGCTCGACCTGTGGGCGCAGGATCGAAAGGCCGTGATGTTCGTCACGCACGATCTCGAGGAGGCTATCGCGCTGGCGGACCGGGTGGTGGTGATGTCGGCGGGACCCGCGGCCCGCATCGTCGGCGACTATCCCGTCTCCCTGCCGCGGCCGCGCGATATCGCGGAGATCCGCCTGGATCCTGCCTTCCACGCCATCCACAAGGCCATCTGGGCGACCCTGCGTGTCGAGGTTCAAAAGGCCTACGCGCAGGGTGAAGGGGCGAACGCATGAGACGCACGACGCTTCTTGCCATGCAGGTGGGCGTCGGGCTTGCCTTCCTCCTCGTCTGGCATCTCCTCACCGCCGTGCCGGTGAGCGGCGGCAAGCCGCTGTTCGATCCCTTCTTCTTCTCGACGCCGCTCGATGTCCTCGCCCGCACGTGGAAGGATCTCGTCTCGGGCGAATTGTGGTATCATCTCGGTATCACCCTGACCGAGACGGTGCTCGCCTTCACCTTCGGCGCCATCGGCGGCATCGCCTTCGGCTTCCTCTTCGCGCGGCGCGAGATTCTCGCCAGTGTGTTCGACCCCTACATCAAGGCGGCGAACGCCCTGCCACGCGTGGTCCTGGCGCCGATTTTCGCCCTGTGGTTCGGCCTCGGCATCTGGTCGAAGGTGGCGCTCGGCTTCACGCTCGTCTTCTTCATCGTCTTCTTCAACGTGTATCAGGGTGTGCGCGAGGTGAGCCCCGTGGTGCTGGCCAATGCCCGCATGCTGGGCATGAACGAACGGCAGCTCCTGCGCCACGTCTACTGGCCGGCGGCGCTCACCTGGATGTTCTCCTCGCTGCACACCTCTGTCGGTTTTGCGCTCGTCGGAGCCGTCGTCGGCGAATATCTCGGTTCTTCGGCCGGGCTCGGCTACAAGATCCACGAGGCCGAGAGTGTCTTCGACGTCACCGGCGTGTTCTCGGGCATGCTGGTGCTCGCCGTCTTCGTCATCGTCATCGACACCTTCGTCACGGCCATCGAGAAACGGCTCACCGTCTGGCAGCCGGGCACCGGGGCGGCGACGGCGCAGGGGTGATTACGGGACAGAACAACAGGTGGGAGGAAACCAATGACATTCTGGAAGACGATCGCGGCAGCGGCCCTGTTGGCGGTTGCCGGCGGCGCGGCCCATGCGGCCGACGTGGAAAAGCCGAAGCTGACGTTGGGCGTCGGCGGCAAGCCGCTGCTCTACTACCTGCCCCTCACCATCGCTGAGCGGAAGGGCTTCTTCAAGGAGGAGGGGCTCGAGGTCGAAATCAACGATTTCGGCGGCGGCGCCAAGTCGCTGCAGGCGCTCGTCGGCGGGTCGGTGGACGTCGTGACCGGCGCCTATGAGCACACCATCCGCATGCAGGCCAAGGGCCAGGACATCCGCGCCGTCATCGAGCTCGGGCGCTTTCCGGGCATCGTGCTGGCCGTGAAGAAGGAGAAGGCCGACGCCATCAAGTCGCCGGCGGACCTCAAGGGCGCCAAGGTCGGCGTCACGGCGCCCGGCTCGTCCACCAACTTCTTCGTCAACTATCTCATCGCCAAGGCGGGCGGTAATCCGAAGGATGCGGCCTATATCGGCGTCGGCGGCGGCGCGGGCGCGGTTGCGGCCATGAAGAAGGGCGAGATCGAGGCCATCTCGAACCTTGACCCGGTCATCTCCAAGCTCGAGGCGGACGGCGACATCGTCGTCATCGCGGATTCGCGCACGGAGAAGGGCACCAAGGAGATTTTCGGCGGCTCCAATCCGGCCGCCGTCGTCTACCTGAAACAGGACTTCATCGAGGCGAATCCGAAGACGGTGCAGGCGATCGTCAACGCCTTCCACAAGTCGCTGAAGTGGCTGGAGACGGCCAGTACGGACGATATCGTCGCGACCGTTCCGGAGGCGTATTATTTGGGCGACCGGGCGCTCTACGAGCGCGCCGTCGAGGCCTCGCGCGAGACCTATTCGCGCACCGGTATCATCCCGGAGGACGGCATGAAGAGCGCGCTCGGCATGTTGACGCAGTTCGACGAGGAACTCGCCAAGGCCAATGTCGACCTGTCGAAGACCTTCACCGACACCTTCGTGAAGAAGGCCGCCGGCGGCAGCTGAGCCGGGGCGTAGGAGAGGAGGCAGCCATGGACGAAGAGAAGTTCAACATGGCCCTGCGCAAGTTCCTGAAGCAGGTGGGCGTCACGTCGCAGCGCGAGATCGAGCGCGTGGTGCGCGAGGGGGCGGTGCCCGGCGGCCGGCTGAAGCTGCGCATGCAGCTCACGGCCGAGGGCGTGCCGCTCGACCACGTCATCGAGGAGACGATCGAGCTGAAGTGACGGGGCCGCGGCGTGCTTCAACCTGTTGCAAGTCGGGCAAGCCCGACTTGCAATGACAGGCCCGGACAAGGAGCAACCGCTCGATCCATCTCGTGGGCGTGGGGCACTCCTCACGCCTTTTCATTTCTCCTTCGCGTCCTGCGCCGCTAAACCGAGGCTCTGCGCTCGGGAGGGCTCGGGATGAACGTTCTTTCCATTCAGTCGCACGTCGCCTTCGGCCATGTCGGCAATGCCTCGGCCGTCTTTCCCATGCAGCGCCTGGGCGTCGAGGTGTGGCCGATCCATACGGTGCAGTTCTCCAACCACACGGGCTACGGTGCCTGGAAAGGGCGCGTGTTCGACGCGCCGATGATCGAGGAACTCGTCGACGGCATCGCCGAGCGCGGCGTGCTGCCGGTCTGCGATGGCGTCCTGTCCGGCTACATGGGCTCGGCCGACATCGGCAACGGCATCCTCTCAGCCGTCGGGCGGGTGAAGAAAGCCAATGCGGCCGCGCTCTATTGCTGCGATCCGGTCATCGGCGATGTGGGGCGCGGCATCTTCGTGCGGCCGGGCATTCCCGAGTTCATGCGCGAGCACGCCGTGCCGGCGGCCGACATCGTCACGCCGAATCAATTCGAGCTCGACTTCCTCTCCGGCCGCAGCTCGGCGAGGCTCGCCGACGCGAAGGCGGCGGTTTCGGCCGTGCGCGCTGCCGGCCCGCGTGTGGTGTTGGTCACGTCCCTCCATACCGAGGAGACGCCGGCAGACGCCATCGACCTCTTGGCGGCCGACGGGGAAGGCACCTGGCGCGTGCGCACGCCGCGCCTGTCGCTGGGTATCAACGGGGCGGGCGATGCGATCGCGGCGCTGTTCTTCGTCCATTTCCTGCGGAGCCGCTCGGCGGCGAAGGCCCTCGGCGCGGCGGCGGCCTCCGTCTATGGTCTGCTCAAACGGACGCAGGAGGCGGGCTCGCGCGAGATCCTCACCGTCGCGGCGCAGGACGAGTTCGTGACGCCGAGCCACAGTTTTCCGGTGGAGGCCGTCTAGGGGCTTCACACCTCGCGCGGCCGGGCGCCTAATAGGACACTGCGGCAGCGTCGCCGGGCGAGGCCGACAGGACGAGGATTTGGGCGGATGCGGCTGCGCGTGGCGACGTTCAATGTCGAGAACCTCATTGCGCGCCACCGCTTCGGCACGGCGGCGCGCATCGAGACGGCGGCCGCCATGTCACTGTTCGAGTTCTCCTCCAAGGAACATCGCGAGGCGGTGGAGCGCTCTGTGGCGGTGGCGCTCGAGGACGACAAGCGGCAGATGACGGCGCTTGCCATCGCCGAGGCTCATGCCGACATCCTGTGCTTGCAGGAGGTGGACAGCCTCTCGGTGCTGGAAGCCTTTTTCGCCAATTACGTGCATCGTCTCGCCGACAAGCGCTACGGCCATTTCCGCCTCAGGCACGGCAATGACGTGCGCGGCATCGATGTGGCCTGCGCCATGCGGCGCGATCTCGTCGCCGGGCCGGGCGCCGTGCGCGCCACCTCGCACGCCGAGCTGACCTTCCGTGACCTCGATGTGTTCGATGACGACCTCGCCGCGATGGGGCGCCTCGAGACGGACCGGCTCTTCCAGCGCGACTGCCTGATGGTCGATGTCGATCTCGGGGAGGCGACGCTCACGCTTTTCGTGTGTCACTTCAAGTCCATGAGCAACGGCCGCGACGACGGGCGCATCGCCACGCGCCCTCTGCGGCGAGCCGAGGCGCGGGCCGTGCGCCGCCTCGTCGAGGCGCGTTTTGGACCCGCCGTCGCCGAGGCGAACTGGCTCATTATCGGCGATCTCAACGGCTGCGAGGAGACCATCGGTCCCGGTGCCCGCGTGATCGCGGAAGGGGAAAGCGGGTTGGAGCCGCTAACGCACGGCTTTGCCGTCAATCCGCTCGCCGACCTGCCGGCGCACGAGCGGTGGACGCATTTCCGCCGCGCATGGTCGGAGAGCGAGGGGCACATCGTCGAGCGGCACATGCAGCTCGACTACATCCTTCTGTCGCCTGCGCTCGCCGCGGCCAATCCGGCACCCGAGGTCGAGATCGTGCGCCGCGGGCTGCCCTATCGCGTGCCGCTCGACCCGCGGCAGGAAAATCGCTCGCTGGCGGCACTTGCGACCTCCTGCGATCGTTATCCTCGTGTCGGCTGGGACCGGCCGAAGGCGAGCGATCATTGTCCGCTCGTCGTCGGGATCGACCTGCCGGCCCGACGCAACCCGACGCAAGCATAGGAATTGAGACGATGGGACGCCGCTTCTTCACGCTCGACGTCTTCACCGACACCGCGCTCGGTGGCAATCCGCTCGCCGTCGTGCTCGATGGGCAGGGGCTCGGCGATGCCGGCATGCAGGCCATTGCCAAGGAGTTCAATCTGTCCGAGACGGTCTTCGTGCTGCCGCCCGAGGATGCGCACCATCGTGCCAGCCTGCGCATCTTCACGCCGACGGCGGAACTGCCCTTCGCGGGCCATCCCACCGTCGGCACCGCGGTACTGCTCGGGCTCATCGACCACGGGCCGAGCCCCGGTGCCCTCGCCTTTACGCTCGAGGAGAAGGTGGGCCTCGTCCCCTGCGCCGTCGAGATCGCCGGCAAGGGCAATGGGCGGGCGACCTTCACCTTGCCGCGCCTGCCGGAGCGGCTGAGCGAGCTTGCCTCGCCCGCAGCCCTTGCCGCGGCGCTCGACCTCGCCGTCGAGGACATCGGTTTCGGCATGCACCAGCCGGCCAAATACTCGGCCGGCGTGCCCTATGCCATCGTGCCGGTGGCGGGGCGGGCGGCGGTCGACCGGGCGCGGCGGCGGGTCTCCGCCTGGGATGCCGCCTTCGGCGACGGGCCACGCGCCAATGCCTTCATCTATTGCCGCGAGCCGGTGGACGCCGGCCATGCCTATTATGCCCGCATGTTCGCGCCGGACCTCGGCATCGGAGAGGATCCGGCGACGGGCTCGGCGGTGGCGGCCTTCGCCGGCGCGGTCATGGACTACGACACGCCGGCGGACGGGGAACACATCCTCGTCATCGAGCAGGGCTATGCCATGGGGCGCCCCTCCCAGATCGAGCTGACGCTGACGGTCGAGGGCGGGACGCTTGTCAAGGCCGCCATCGGCGGCGCGGCCGTCGTCGTCAGCGAGGGAGCGCTGTTCCTGTGATCGAAGAGCCGATGATCCTGCCGCTCGCCGGCGTCGAGGCCTGGTGCGAAGAGGGGGCCTGGCCCTGGGCCGAGGAGCACAGGGCGGCGATCGACGCGCACTGGGCGCGCCGGACGGCCGAGAGCCCGGCGCTCTACAACGGGCGCGTGCTGATCTGCTGCGAACGGCGGGTAGAGGACGGCATCCTCAAGGTGCGCTACCGGGAAAGCGACTATGCGAGCTTCCTCGCCATGCGCGATCTCGACTTTCCTCCCGGCAGCGCGGGCAACTGCTTCGCCATGGCGGCGCTGCAGGCAGCCGACGGACCCTATCTGCTCGGCATCATGGGCGACCATACGGCGAACGCCGGACGCATCTACTTCCCCGCCGGGACGCCGGATCCGGGTGATATCCTGCCCGACCGGCGCGTGGACCTCGCCGGCAGCGTCAGCCGGGAACTCCTCGAGGAGACCGGGCTCGGCGAGGACGATGTCGTCATCGCGGAGACGTGGACAGCCGTGTTTCACGGCGCGCGCACCGCACTGATGCGCCCGGTGCGCTCGCCCCTGCCAGCAGACGTGCTTCGCGCGCAGATTGATGCGTGGCTGGCGCGGCAGGAGCAGCCGGAACTGGCGGGAATGCACGTCGTGCGGGCACCGGCGGACATCGATTCGGAGCGAATGCCCTATTTCACGCAGGTCTTCCTGCAGCATCTGCTGGACGGCCCGCGGTGAGGAAGCGGGCAGCAGGCGGCAGGTTCGAAGCGCAGCCTGCCGCCGGTCGTCCGGCTCAGCGATAGCCGTAGCGCGACTTGGTGGCGGCCAGCATGGCGACCGCGTCGCGGTCGGCGCCGCTCGTGCAGGTGCTCGCGGCCTTGTCCACTTCCGGCGTCATCTTGGCGTAGACGGTGGGGCTGAGATAGCCGGTGTCCACGTCGCGGCGGGTGATCTCGCGGAAGGTGTTGATCTCGCGGGCGCAGGCGCTGTCGCCCGGCAACTGCGGCACGGCCGGGGTGGCGGCGGCCTGCTGTGGCACCGGCGTGCCTCCCGTCGTGTTGCAGGCGGCGAGGGAAAGTGCCAGCACGGTTGCGCCGAAAAGCGTCGGCAGCGCGCGGATCGTCATGTCTCAACCTCTCCATTGTGGTGTGGAATCGCGACACGGCAGCCTTGGCGGGCAATTGGGACGCGTCAATGGCAAGAGCCGGATCGACGGGCCCTGCCGTGCATTCGCCGCTAAAGTGTTGCTTGTCAGCACGGGGTGTCGTCGTTTAGAAGCAATCTGGACATGTCGCCAGCGCATCGGGTGCGCTGGGCGAGCGCGAGGGGAACGGGCCGTGGTCATTTCCGGCTCCAGCATGACGATGGCAGACGCGGCATCCGCCGCCGCATCGTCGCGCGCGCTCGGCGTTCTTCGTCTTTCCGGTCTGCTTCTTCTCCTTAGCCGCCCCTGAGCGCCGGCTGGGCACGCATGCCTGGGCACTCAGGGGATGACGCGAAGATCTCGATCATCGACGAATTTCGACGACGCGCCGGCCGCTGTGCCGTGCTGCCCGAAGAGGACAGTTCACCATGACCCATCCCACGACCGACGCCGATAAGAAGGCGAGCGACCGCGTCATCATCTTCGACACGACGCTGCGCGACGGCGAACAATGCCCCGGCGCCTCCATGACCTTCGAGGAGAAGCTGGAGGTCGCTGAACTCCTCGACACGATGGGAGTGGACGTCATCGAGGCGGGCTTCCCCATCGCCTCGGTCGGCGACTTCGAATCCGTATCGGAGATCGCGCGGCGCACCAAACGCGCCGTGATCGCCGGCCTCGCCCGCGCCATCCCCGGCGACATCGCCCGGGCGGGGGAGGCGGTGCGCCATGCGCAGCGCGGCCGCATCCACACCTTCGTATCGACCTCGCCGATCCACCTCGCCCATCAGATGCGCAAGTCCGAGGAGGAGGTGCTGGAGATCATCGCCGCGACGGTGGCCCAGGCGCGCAACCTCGTCGAGGACGTCGAGTGGTCGGCCATGGACGCGACGCGCACGCCGGTCGAGTACCTGTGCCGCTGCGTGGAGGCCGCCATCAAAGCCGGCGCCACTACCATCAATCTGCCGGATACGGTCGGCTACGCGACGCCCGACGAATACCGCACCATGTTCCGGACCATCCGCGAACGGGTGCCGAATGCCGACAAGGCCATCTTCTCGGTGCATTGCCACGACGACCTCGGCCTCGCGGTCGCCAATTCGCTGGCCGGTGTCGAGGGCGGCGCGCGCCAGGTCGAGTGCACCATCAACGGTCTCGGCGAGCGCGCCGGCAATGCGGCGCTGGAAGAGATCGTCATGGCCATCCGGACGCGCCGTGACATTCTGCCCTACGAGACCGGCATCGACACGACGATGCTGACGCGGGCCTCCAAGCTCGTCTCGGCGGTCACGTCCTTCCCGGTGCAGTACAACAAGGCGATCGTCGGGCGGAACGCCTTCGCGCACGAGAGCGGCATCCACCAGGACGGCATGCTGAAGAACGCCTCCACCTACGAGATCATGACGCCCGAATCCGTCGGCGTGAACAAGACGTCGCTGGTGATGGGCAAGCATTCGGGCCGCCACGCCTTCCGCGAGAAGCTGAAGGCGCTGGGCTACGACCTCGGCGAGAACGCGCTGGAGGATGCCTTCCGCCGCTTCAAGGACCTCGCCGACCGCAAGAAGAACGTCTACGACGAGGACATCGAGGCGCTCGTCGACGAGGAGATCCTGACGGCGCACGACCGCGTCAAGCTGGTGTCGCTGTCAATCATCGCCGGCACGCGCGGCCCGCAGCGGGCGACCATGAAGCTCGACGTCGGCGGCGAGATCCGCACCGAGGAGGCGGAGGGCAACGGCCCGGTCGACGCCACCTTCAACGCCATCAAGGCGCTGGTGCCGCACGAGGCCGTGCTCGACCTCTATCAGGTGCACGCGGTGACCGAGGGCACCGATGCCCAGGCCGAGGTGTCGGTGCGGCTCTCGGCGCAGGGCTCGTCCGTGACCGGCCGGGGCGCCGATCCCGACACGCTGGTCGCCTCGGCGCGCGCCTATCTCGCGGCCCTCAACAAGCTGCTGATGCGCGGCGAGCGGCTGCACGCCCACGCCGCCGAATAAGGAAAGGCGGCCCGGCATTGCCGGGCCGCACCTGTCCCGGCCCGCGGCTATCCACAGCCGCGTGGCCGTGACGGAAAAATGAACAGGACCTGCTGGACAAGCCCCGCGGTCTTTGCTACTTCCCCGCTCGTTCCGCTGGCAATGGCTGGTGCGGCATGTTGATGGGCGCATAGCTCAGTTGGTAGAGCAGCTGACTCTTAATCAGCGGGTCCTAGGTTCGAGCCCTAGTGCGCCCACCATCAACTCAGTGAAATTGAAACTTTCTGCGATGGTACCGTTCATCGCCCGTTTGCCCGGCTGACGTTCCGGCGCGGAGAAGCGGGCGCTGCCGGCCCAATGGGCGACGGAAGGATGTCGTCCGTTCCGCGGCTGCGGCGGCAGGCGATATGACCGGTCCCGTCGCGAGACCAGGTCGCTTCTCCGGGTTACGGGGGAGAGGGCGCGAGACTCTTCCCATCCATGACTGACGGTCAGCAACCGTATCGCTAGCAAAGACAGAGGATCAATCGTCGAGCGCGATCTCACGCAGGGGATCGCCACCGTCGATGAACAGCCGCCCCTGCGGCGACAGGGCCGCGACGAGGCGGCGCCTGATCCTGCGGCCAGCCTCGGGGTAGCGGCCGTCCAGCGCGCCGACACGAATGGCAACCGCGATGTCGTAGGGCGCTTCGCCGGGCGCGCGTTCGAATTCCTCGGCCGCCATCTGGCGCAGGCTCAGGCGCCCCGCAGCGATCTCCTCCTGTGAGAGCGCTCGTGCCTGCGCGATGACCTTGGCCGAGCGATCGATCGCCAGCACATGCCCGTCGCCGATGCGTTGCGCGATGGCGCGGGCCATCGCGCCGGGCCCGCAGCCGATTTCCAGTACGCGAAGGCCATTGGACAGTGGAAGGGCATCCACAATGGCGCGCAGGCGCGGCGAGAGTTCCGTCCCCATGCGATGTCCCGGTCGATAGCCCCGTCGGCGGAGGCCGGCAAGCATCATGGAATTCTGGCAAGCGCCCTAGACCGGCGCAAGCCAAGCGCCGGGAGCGCGGCAACGGGCGAGCTGCCGCGCCAGCACAACCCGCGCCTGCATCCCGCGAATGGCGTTCGGCGTCAACATGGTCGATGGTAGGGCAAGGGTTGCGAGCCCGCGCAACAATCGGCCCAAAGAGGCTTCCGCGCCGGCGGCGCGGCCTGGAGGAAACATGACGGCAACGACACCGGGCTCGGGCCCGGCGATCACTCAGGCTTTCGCGTCCGATCTCTTCGCCGGCCGGTCCGTGCTGGTCACGGGTGGCACGAGCGGCATCGGCCTCGGCTGCGCCAGGGCCTTTGCGACTCTTGGCGCGGGCGTCGTCGCGACGGGCGCGACGGCCGCCGAATGCGAGCGTGCCGCGGAGGCTGGCGGGGAGCGGCTCACCTTCGTGCCGCTCGACGTGCGCGACAATGAAGCCATCAGTGGCCTCCTTGCGGGCTTCGAGCGCCTCGACGTGCTGGTGAATGCGGCCGGCGTCATTCGCCGCGATGTCGAGTTCGAGCCCGAGGTCTTCGCCGACGTGGTCGATATCAATCTCAACGGCACGATGCGCATGTGCGCCGGTGCGAAGGCGAAGCTCGCGCAAAGCGGCGGCGCCATTGTCAATGTCGCCTCGATGCTGTCTTTCTTCGGCGGTCCGCGCGTGCCGGCCTACAGTGCCTCCAAGGGTGGCATCGCGCAGCTCACGAAGAGCCTCGCTGCCGCTTGGGCCGCCGACGGCATCCGCGTCAACGCGGTCGCGCCCGGCTGGATCGCGACGCCGCTGACGGAGGCGCTGCAGAAGGATAAGGAGCGCAGCGGCGCCATTCTTTCCCGCACGCCGATGGGGCGCTGGGGCACGCCGGAGGAGGTGGCGGGCGGCGCCGTCTTCCTCGCGTCGCCCGCGGCACGCTTCATCACCGGCGCCATCCTCGCCATCGATGGCGGCTATCTCACGGTCTGATTTCGGGAGGACAAGACATGAACGGGCAAGATCCCGCCGCCAGCGGCATCGATGAGAAGTGGCTGCCCTATCGCCATCCGCAGCCCAGGGAATCGCCGCCGGAGCTCGTCATCCCCAATGCCATTCCCAACGACGAACGCATCTGGGTGCCGGTGGAGGAGAACGTCTGGTTCCGGCCGCTGCTGATGGCCGCCTCGCGCGGCTACTGGATGAACTTGCTCAAGGTGCGCAAGTCGGGTGTGCTCTCGCGCCATCGCCATCCGCAGCCGGTGCACGCCTTCGTGCTGAAGGGCGAGTGGCGCTATCTGGAGCACGACTGGGTGGCGCGCGAGGGCTCCTATGCCTACGAGGCGCCGGGCGAGACGCACACGCTCGTCGTCGACCCGCATGTGGAGGAGATGATCACCCTGTTCCAGGTCAACGGGGCGATGATCTACGTCGATCCGGACGGCAGGACGGTGGGTTATGACGACGTCTTCACGCGCATCGACAAGTGCCGGGCGCATTATTCCAAGAACGGCCTCGGCGCCGACTACATCGACCAGTTCATCCGCTGAGCGGACCGACCACGAGGGAAAAAGCAATGGATTTCGGCATCGCAGGGCGCAACGCCCTCGTCTGTGCGGCGAGCAAGGGTCTCGGCAAGGGCTGCGCCCTTGCTCTGGCCCGCGAAGGCGTCAATGTCACCATCACGGCGCGCACGCCTGCGGATTTGGAGAGGACGGCGGACGAGATCCGCCGCGCCGCGCCGGGCATCAGGGTGCAGACGGTCGCGGGCGATATCGCGACCGCTGAGGGGCGCGAGGCGGCGCTTGCCGCCTGTCCGGCGCCCGACATCCTCGTCAACAATGCCGGCGGTCCGCCGCCCGGCGACTTCCGCGACTGGTCGCGCGAGGACTGGATCAAGGCGCTCGACGCCAATATGTTGACGCCGATCGCGCTCATACAGGCCACGGTCGACGGCATGATGGAGCGCGGTTTCGGCCGCGTGGTCAATATCACCTCGAGCGCGGTGAAGGCACCGATCGACATCCTCGGCCTCTCCAACGGCGCGCGCTCCGGCCTCACAGGCTTCATCGCCGGCTTGTCGCGCAAGACAGTGCGGTACGGCGTTACCATCAATAACCTGCTGCCAGGACCGTTCGAAACAGACAGGCTGCGCGGTACGGCTGCGGCGCGCGCCGCCCAGAGCGAACGGACGCTGGAAGAGGAGATCGCGGCCATGGCAGCGGCCAATCCGGCCGGGCGCCTCGGCACAGCGGACGAGTTCGGTGCAGCCTGCGCCTTCCTCTGCAGCGTGCACGCCGGCTACATCACCGGCCAGAACTGGCTGATGGACGGCGGTGCCTATCCGGGCACCTTCTGAGCGCCTGCGCCGGGCGGTCGTTACGGAAAGACCGCTGGCGCACGCTGCGACAGGAGGGCGTCGAAATACTCGATGGTGCGGCCGAGGCCGACCTTCATCGGCACTGTAGGGCGCCAGTCGAGCACCTCGTCGGCCAGCGAGATGTCGGGGCGGCGCTGGCGGGGATCATCCGCTGCCGGCGGGCGTCGCACGATATGCGAGCGCGAGCCGGTGAGCGAAATCACGAGTTCCGCCAGTTCCGCCATCGACACCTCCTCCGGATTGCCGAGATTGATGGGGCCGGTGACATTGCCGTCGGTTTCCATCAGTCCGACAAGGCCGCGGATGAGATCATCGACGTAGCAGAGCGAGCGCGTCTGGGTGCCGTCGCCGAAGATCGTCAGATCCTGCCCGGTCAGCGCCTGCACGATGAAGGTGGAGACCACGCGCCCGTCGTTGGGATGCATGCGCGGCCCGTAGGTGTTGAAGATGCGGGCCACCTTGATCGGTACGCCGTGGGCGCGGTGATAATCGAAGAACAGCGTCTCGGCGCAACGTTTGCCTTCATCATAGCAGGCGCGCGAGCCGATGGGGTTGACATTGCCCCAGTAGCTTTCCCGCTGCGGGTGCTCGGTCGGGTCGCCGTAAACCTCCGAGGTCGAGGCCTGGAGAATCCGGACGCCAAGGCGGCGGGCGAGATCCAGCATGTTGATGGCGCCGAGGACGCTCGTCTTCGTCGTTTCCACCGGCGAAGCCTGATAGTGCAGCGGCGAGGCCGGGCAGGCGAGATTGTAGATCTCGTTCGCCTCGATTTGGACCGGCACGGTCACGTCATGGCGCACGATCTCGAATTTGTCGCTGTGCAGCAGACCTTCGACGTTGCTGCGGTCACCGGTGAAGAAGTTGTCGAGGCAGATGACGTTGTATTTCTTGTGCAGTAGCGCCTCGCAAAGATGGGAGCCGAGGAAGCCTGCACCACCCGTGACGAGGGCCGTGCGCGATGCGCGGGAGGGCAAGCGGTCAGCGATATCGATATGACGCATGGGACGCCCCGTCCGGCCGTGACCGTCGTGCTCGAATTGGGCCCGAACGGAAAGAAGATATCAAGTCAAATTGAATCGGAAGGTGAACGCGGGTGCAACGGCGAGCCGCCGAATTCGGCCGAAAGGCGCGTTACTCTCTTCAACGTGAACCCAGTTCCCGGGACGAGCGGTAACGAATGGACCTGTGCTTGTCGATAAGGCGACCGCTGAAGTTGCTCTGCGTCATTATTCCATTCATGTTAACGATATTCGTCAAAGGTTCAGGATCGCGCGACGGCAAGAACTTTCCGTAGTATCCTGTTTGGAGATCATCTAAACTGTCGTTCTAAGAGCAGGGGCCCGTCCCGTGGGGGATTGGCGTCGGTTCGTATGGCATGATGAGTTGCTTCATGCGGTTGTCGACGTGGAGCGGCGCCCAGAGGGCGACGCTGGGGCAGAAACCGTCGGGAGGTGGCGTGAAGACGCCGTCCTGGCTGGATCGGTTTCTGGCCGCGAGGTGCGGCGGGTACGAAGCGGCCGACCTTGCGGCGCTTGCCGAGGACCTTTCGGAGCGGGGCGTTCGCTGGCCACGAACCGCGCGGGCATGCAAGCGCGGCATGGACATCACCGGCGCGCTCGGCGGCTTGCTGCTGCTGCTGCCCGTCCTCCTCGTCATCGCGCTTCTCATCAAGGCGACGAGCCGGGGGCCGGTCTTCTTCGGCTCGCCGCGCGTCGGCCTTGGCGGCCGACCGTTCTTCATGTTGAAATTCCGGACGATGTACGCTGATAGGGGCGATCCGACGGGCGTGAAACACACCGTTGTCAACGATCCGCGCGTGACGCCGCTCGGGTCCGTGCTGCGCCAGCGCAGCCTCGACGAACTGCCCCAACTGATCAACGTGCTGCGGGGCGACATGTCGCTTGTGGGGCCGCGCGCCCATCCCGTCGGTATGCTGGTCAATGGCGAGCGCTACGAAACCGTGGTTCCTGCCTATCCGCTCCGCCATCTGGTGCGGCCCGGCATGACGGGCCTTGCCCAGCTGGCCGGTTGGCGGGGTGCGGTCACCGACCCGACGCACGCCACGCGGCGCGTCATCTGCGATCTTGCCTACATCCGTCGTTATTCCCTCCTGCTCGATCTCGTCATTCTCGTTGTGACGGCCGCGCGGGAGTTCTGGACCGGGTCGGGGACGTGACATGCCGCCGATCCTTCTGGCCGCGGTCGATGTGGAACGAAACCTCTTCTTAGCAGTCGGGCGCGAGACTGGAGCTGCATTCGGGACAATGGTAAGGTCTTGTCGATTCAATCAGAGGCCTGAATGCGCTCCGGCAGGGATATCCTGCCCCAATGTTCCGTTCCCAGAACCGTGGAACGTATCGCCATGCTGATCACCATCGCTCTCGGGGCACTGGTCCTTGGTCTCGTCGCCGGTCGGCGCGGCAAGGCCGTCGCCTGGGCCGGCGGATCCTTTCTCGCCGCGGTCGCAGGCGGCATTGCGGGCGGCGCGTCCGGTGGATGGTCCGGCCTTGCGGCCGGCGCCGGAACGGCCGTCCTTGCTTTCAACGGAGGCCTCATGCTCGTCCTGCTGCTAGAGCTGGCGCATTCGCAGCGCAGCGGTGCTGTGCGCCACGCGGCCGCTGGTGGGCCGGACGACGTTGCCGAGCGTCTCGGCGAGGTTGACATCGCTGCTTCTGCCCTCGCGCGCACCGCCGCGATGATGAAGGAGCGGGAAGGCCGGCGGGCCGGCGAGACGGCTCGCAAATCGATCGGCAAGACAGAGGGCCAAGGTGCCGACAGCCCGATCCGCAAGTCCCGCTGAGGCGGCGCGCGAGCCGCTCGCCGCGCCAAGGATCAAGTTCCTCGGCGCCCCCTTCGATCTTCTGCCCAAGGATGCGGTGCTCCACCGGCTGAAGGCCTGCAGCCCGGCAGACCGCTTCGCCTATGTGGCGACGCCGAATGTCGATCATGTCGTGCGTCTGTCCCGCCAGCCGGACCTGTTGGGCGCCTACGAGGCGGCCTGGATGTGCTGGTGCGACAGCCACCAGATCGAGCGTCTCGGCAAGCTCGTGGGGCTCGACCTGCCTCATCTCAACGGCACCGACGTGATGGAGAGGCTGTTCGCCGAGGTGCTCGTGCCGGGCGACACGCTTGCCGTGGTTGGCGCGAATGCCGCGCTCGGCGAGGCGCTGCAGCAGCATTTTCCACAGTACCGCTGGCACTTCCATGCCCCGCCCATGGGATTGGCCCATAACCCGCTGGCGTGGCGGGCTGCGCTCGATTTCGTGGCGGAGCATCCCGCGCGCTTCGTCTTCCTCGCCGTCGGCTCTCCGCAGTCGGAGCGGCTCGCGCTTGCCATTCTGGAGGAGGGGCGCAGCTGCGGCACGGCCTTCTGCATCGGGGCGGCGCTCGAGTTTCTTGCCGGCCGCAAGCGGCGGGCGCCGGCGCTGATGCAGACGCTCGGGCTCGAATGGCTGCACCGCCTCCTGCAGGAGCCGCGTCGCCTCTGGCGCCGCTATGCCGGTTCGCTCCTGCCCTTGATGCTTCTCTTTCTGCGCGAGGTCAGGGAAAACGGCCTGCGCCGTGCGCAGAAAGTGATTCCGGAACGGCAGGCAAGAAGCTGATTTTTATCGGCTTTGGCGTGGTCGTGCTGGTTCGCTCGCCGGCTTGGCCGCACTGACGATGCCCATGGCGAGGGCGGCGGCGGCGGTCAAGGTGATCGCCTGGTACTGGAGCGCGAAATCGACGAGGCCCTGGACCGCGAGCAGGAGCCAGCTCGTCAGGGCGAAGAGCGCGACGTGCCAGTCGCTCTCGGAGCGGCGCAGCGCGCGGGCGCACATCAGCATGAGCAGCATGACGAGCAGGAGCATGGCCGCCGCGGCCGGCAGGCCGAGCTCGACGGCGAGTTCCAGGTAGATGTTATGGGCCTGAGCCCAGATGAGAAACATCTCCTGCCCCGGCTCGCGCCACGCCGGGAAGACGAGCTGGAAGGTGCCGGCGCCGATGCCGGTGAGCGGCCGGGCCGCGATCATCTCGGCGACCGTGCGGTAGAGCCACAGGCGTGACTGGCCCGATCCACCGTCGGCCTCGATGCGCGCCATCAGATGGGCGCCGCTGACATGCAGGGTCGCCAGCGCCAGGCCGACGAGCATGACGGCGAGGAGCGGGACGATCAGGACAGGCGCGCGCCGGACGCTGACGAGGAGCAGCAGGCCGACGCCCGCCGCAAGGGCCGTTGCGGCCGCGCCGGAGCGCGAGCCGGTGAGGACGATGGCGTTGGCCAGGATGGCGAGCGGCACGAGGAGCAGAAGCAGATAGGCGAGCGAAGTCGCCGACCGCCGCCGGACGGCGCAGATCGCTTCCGCGAGCGCGGCGAGAAGGCCGATGCCGAAATAGGCCGCGGCGGCATTCCGGTTGACGAAGGTGGCGGTCAGCGAATCGCGATAGGCCCATTTCTCGAACCAGAGGATGGTGCTGGACCCCATGAGGTTGAGCACCAGGCCGTAGAGCGCATAGGCGGCGCTCGCCCACATGAGCCAGCGCAGGAGGGCCGCGGCGCCGCCCGGGTGCGTGGCGAGCCGCAAGGTCACCCAGAAGACGGCGGCGGCCGTGGCGAAGCGCAGCGCCGCGAGCAGCGTCTGCCAGGGCGCCGCGGTGATGCGGGCCGTCAGCGGCTCGCCAAGGGCCTCCGCAGCCGCCGCCCAGATCGGATCAGCAAGGGGAGAGCCAAGTGCGAGCGGCATCAGCGCCTGCACCAGCATCCAGCCGAGAAGGGCGGTGGCAAGCAGCGCGCTCAGGGCAAGGCCGGTGCGAATCAGGCCATCGAAGCGCGTGGGCGCTGGTCGTAGCAGGGCGACGGCCGCGACGAAGCAGCCCGCAACGACAGCGTTGATGCACCAGAACAGCGGACGGTTCGACGCGAGCGGCAGGGGCAGCAGGCCGAGAAAGATGCCCCAGGCAGCGATGAGAAGGCGCGCGGGGGTGGAGAGGACGGCCTGCGGCGCCGTGATCGTGCGGTCCCCTTCCGGATGGCTGGCAACGCTTGCTGTCATGGCTGTTTGGTCGCCTGCCCGTGATCTTCCCGCGCCGCGATCCTAGTTCAGGTCTGCCGCACCGGTCCATGGCGGGCGGCAGTGTGCCCCTTGCGGCCGAGCAAGGCCGGCCCGACAATGATGCCGGCGGGCGGGCGCGGAGGCGTCCCACGCCGGAGGAGATGCGTTGGGGCAGGCGGGGCCGAGAATCCTCATCGTCATGCGGCGGGTGCCGACCCATGCGCGCGTCGGCAACACGGCCGTTCTCGTCGCGCTGGCCGAAGCGCTGCGGGACCGAGGGGCGCGCGTCGACCTCCTCGTCGTCTCTGCGCGCGCCTTCGGGCGGCGGCCGGCCATGCGCATCGACCTACCCGCTGGCAGCTTCGACCGCCTCCATTGCGCGCAGGCTCTGCGGCTGGGCCGGTGGGTCGTCGCGACGCGGCCCGGCCCGTGGATCGGCGCCATCGGAGCGATCGCCGGGCGGATCCTGCGCAGCGGGCGGGGCTCGCCCGGCGTCTGGCCGGCCACCCTGCCCGTGACGGCCGGGGAGATCGCAACGGTCGAGGCCGAGCTGGCGCGTGCACCATGCCGCGCCGTCATCGCGGACTATGTCTTTCTTGCGCCGCTTGCCCGCCTTGCCATGGCACATGGCGCGCGCGGCATCGTCTATCTTCACGATCTCATGTCGCTGCGCCACCACCGTTTCGTGGAGCAGGGGCGTTTGCCTGACGTGCCGGCGATGACGCTCAACGAGGAGGTGGGGCTCGTCAGCGGCCTCGATGCCGCCGTGGCGATCCAGGAGGAGGAGGCGCGGCAGCTCTCGGCCCATCCCGCTGCCCCGCCCGTGCTGGTCGCCTCGATGCCGCGCAGGGCGGTGCGTGTTGCGCAGGCGGCCGCCGATCCCGATCGGCTCGTCTTCGTCGGTTCGCACAATCCGGCCAATGTCGATGCCCTCGAATGGTTTTTGGGCGACGTCTGGCCGCGCCTGCAGGGGCGGCGGCCGAAGATTCGCCTCGATGTCGTCGGCGCCATCGGCACGGCTTTCCCCGATCTGCCGCGGGGGGTGGAGCGGCATGGCGCCGTGGCCGATCTTGCACCGTACCTGTCGCGCGCGGCACTCGCCATCGCGCCGCAGCGCATCGGCAGCGGGCTCAACGTCAAGCTCCTCGACTATCTGGCGCACGGCCTGCCGGTGGTGGCGAGCCCGCTTGCGCGCGCCGGCCTGAAGGAGGAGGCCGCGGGCTGCGTGCTCGAGGCCGCGGACGGCGAGGCCTTCGCCATCCGCATCGAGGCGCTCCTGGCTGATGACGGGAAGAGGGCCGCCTGCCGGGCTGCCGCCTTCGCCTATGTCGAGCGTCATCATTCGCCCGAGGCGGTGTATCAAGGCCTCTTCCGCGTCATCGGTCTCGACTGTCGGCCGGTGCCGTCGGACGTCGCGGGGGACTGATCTGTGCATGCGCCCGTGAGCCTCGGCAGCAGCCTCCTCATCTTCGCCAGCGGGCGCCTCGCCGCCGTCGCGCTCGGCTTTGCCTTCCAGCTCCTCGTCGTACGCGTGCTGCCGCTCGCCGATTATGCCGGCTATGCGGTGGCAATGGCGGCAGCCCTCCTGGCGCAGTCGCTCCTGCTCTTCGGCGTGCCGACGGTGCTCGCCTACGAGGCGAGCGCGCGTCATCACGCGGGCGACGGTCCCGGCCTGCGGCGCCTGCTGGGCCGCGTCGCGGCGATGCGGCTCGGCGTGCTCGCCCTGTTCGCCCTCGCCGCCTTCCTGGCGTCGGTCGGCGGCCTCCTGCCGGCATCGGCCGACGGCGTGCTGGTCACCGCCGCGGTGGTCTGGGCGGCGGGGCTCCTCCTCGCGAGCGACGCCGAAAGCATCTGCCAGATCCTCGGGCAACAGCGGCTGAGCCGCGCCGTCGCCGTCGGCGAGCCACTTGTACGGCTCGCCGCCCTCGTGACGGCCGTTGGGCTCGGCTGGCCCGTGGAGGCAGCGACCGTCGTCATGCTTTGCGCCGCGACCGCAGCCCTTGCCGGGCTCGCCCTCGTCGGCGCGGCAGCGGTGGGTGTTGCCCGGCTCGGCGCGATGTCCGGGAGCGGGCAGACGCCGCGGCAGAACCTCGTGGCGCTTGCCGGCGCGAGCTATCTCAGCACGGCCGGCGCCATGGTCATGAGCCCGCCCGCAGTGCGTCTGGCGGTGTCGGGGGCGATGCCGGTCGAACTCCTCGCGGCCTTCTCCTTCATGCAGGGGCTAATGTTGAGCTTCCTGCGCCTGACATCGGGCATTGTGCTGTCGCCCTTCATCGAGCCGGCGGTGATGAGCCATGCGGCGCGCGCCGGCTCGCAGGCCCCAATGGCGGCGGCGCTGTCGCTCGTGTTCAAGCTCGACCTCGTCGTCTTCTCCACGGCTGTCGTCGGCCTGCTTGCCGGCGGGCCGGCGGTGCTGGCGCTGCTCGCCGGCGGGCGTTTTGCGGGTCTCGACTGGGTGCTGCCGGTGCTCTTCGTCCTGCCGCCGCTCTACGGCTTCTATCGCAGCCTGGAGACAGCGGCCGCCGTGCTGGCGCGCCGACAGGCCCTTGCCGCCGTCCTGCCCATCGGCCTCTTCTGGCTCGGGATGCTCATCCTGACCGGTCTGGTGATGCCGCTCGTTGCTGCCCTTGTCATCCCGATTCTCGACATCGGCGCGCGTCTGCTCCTGCTCGCGGCGAGCCTCAGGAGGAGCGGCGTGCGCGGCATCTGCGATCTGCCCTTCCTCCTCGTCGTCGTCGCGAGCGCGCTCATTGTCGGCATGGGCGCGCGTCTGATGGCGGCGGATGTGATGCCGGCCATGCAGATCCTCGTCGCGGCGCTGGCGGCGCTCGTGCACCTTGCCGTGGTGCTCGGCCGGGCGCGGCGGCTGCCGGCGGCGGAACACGCCATCGTCGCCGCAGCGATGCCGCGACTTCTGCGTTTCCTGCCCGCGTCCGCAGGGCGAGAGGCCGTGCCATGACAGCCGCAGCCGCCGGGCCGACCCTGACCGTTATCGTGACCCGCCTCGGCATCGACGGGGGCATGGACCGGGTCGTCGAGGCGATGGCCGCAGCGCTCGCCGACAGGGGCGGGGAGGATGTGCGGCTCATCTGCGTGACGACGCGGGGCCGCCTCGGCAAGCTCCTGTCGCCCCTTGTCTTCGCCGGTGCGCTCGCGCGCTGCCTTGCTCTCGGCCTCAGCGGCGGGGCGGATGTGGCGCATCTCAATCTCGCCACTCGTGGCAGCGTGCTGCGCAAGGCGTTGATGGAGCGCGTCCTGTCGCTCGTGGGCGTTCCTGTCGTGGTGCATCTGCACGGAGCCAATTTCGACGATTACTACGCCGCCTGCGGCTCCTTCATGCAGGCGGCGATCCGCACCCTGTTCCGCCGTGCGACCTGCGTTGTGGTGCTTGGCAATCACTGGCGGGATTTCGTCACGCGCATCGCCGGGCCGGAGGTGGCGACGGCGATCGTCTACAATGCCGTGCCACGCGTCCCGGCTGCGGCGGAACATGAGGATGGCGGCGTACATCTCGTCGTGCTTGGCGAGGTCGGCGAGCGCAAGGGCACCGACGTGCTGCTCGACGCGCTGTCCCTGTTGCGCGGGCGCAGCGTTGGTGGCTGGCGCTGCACGATCGCCGGCAACGGAGCTGTGGAGCGCTTCCGCGCGCGGGCGGAAAGCCTCGGCCTGTCGAGGCTCGTCACCTTTCCCGGCTGGCTCGATGCGGGCGCGGCAAAGATGCTGGCGGGGCGGGCCGATATCGTCGTCCTGCCGTCCCGGGCCGAGAACCTGCCGATGAGCATCGTGGAGGCGATGGCGGCGGGCAAGCCGGTTGTGGCGACCCCGGTCGGAGCTGTCCCGGAGATCCTCCATGACGGGGTCGAGGGCCGGCTCGTGCCCGTGGGCGACGCGGGTGCGCTTGCCGATGCGCTCACCGTGCTCATCGGCGACGGGGAGATGCGCCGGCGCATGGGAGAAGCGGCGGCGGTGCGCCATACGGCCGATCTCGACAGCGCGGTCTTCATCGAACGGCTTGTGCAGGTGTGGCGCAGGGCGGCGGGGAGGACGGGATGATCGCGGCGCGACGCGCACGATGGTCGGGGATGTTTTCGGCGCGCCGCCGGCTGCGCACCGTCAGCCTCGGCGCTGCGGCAGTGCCGGAGGGGCTGCGCGTCTATTGCGTCGGCGATGTCCACGGGCGGGCGGATCTGCTCGCCCGCGTGCTTGCCGCCATCGCGGAGGACACACGAGGCCATGGCGGAGAGGTGGCGCTGGTGACGCTCGGGGACTATGTCGACCGGGGGCCGGACTCGGCGCAGGTGCTTGAGATGCTGGCGGCCGGGCCGCTACCGGGCGCCGCCTTCCATCCGCTCATCGGCAACCATGAGGTCATGCTCCTTTCCGCGCTGATGGGCAGCGGCGATGCCATGGCCTGGCTGACGAACGGCGGCGACGCGACGCTCGCATCCTACGGTATCGATTGGCGCAACCTCGCGCCAGAGCGCGGCTTTCCGGAACTGCCAGATGTCCTGCGGCGGCACATGCCGCAGGGTCATGTCGATTTCCTGCGACGCTGCGCGCTGACGCATGTCGTCGGCGACTATCTCTTCGTGCATGCTGGCATCAGGCCGGGGGTGCCACTCGCGCAGCAGCGTCCGGAGGATCTCGTCGGCATCCGCCGGCCGTTCCTGGATGCGGCAGAGGTCTACGAGAAGGTTGTCGTTCACGGCCATACGATCGTCGCGGCGCCCGAGGTCTGTCGGAACCGCATCGGAATCGACACAGGAGCCTTCGCCTCGGACGTGCTGTCGTGCCTGTGCCTCGAGGGGCGGGGGTATCGTTTTCTCACGTCATAGGCAGTCGTCGTGCGCGTTGTCGCCCGCCCCTTCAGCGTGCTAGCCTTTTTGCTGTCAGTTGTCCCGTTCGGGGATAAGGAGAGCTCATGGCGTTCGTGCGTCTTCCGCATTCGCCGCGCAACGCCATCTCCGCTGCGCTCTTCCGAAAGCCGATACCCTGGTCGACGAGTCCCGTGCCGCCCCGCGACGGGGCGACCGGCCGGGAGGAGGGGCACCCTTGAACGAGTTCGATCTCCAGTCGCTTACGGGCCTGCTGCGTCGCCAGCGATTCACCATCGCCGTCACGGTCATCGCCGTTCTGGGGCTCGTCATCCTTGTACTGTCGCAGATCCCCTCGCGCTATTCCGCGACGACGCTCGTCATGATCGACCCGCGGGAGCAGAGGCTGGTCAGCCTCGACAACGTTACGCCCGCTCCGCCCAATATCGGCGCCGTCGACGGTGAGGTGGAGATCATGGCCTCGCCGGTGATCGCGCGGCGCGTCATCGCCCGGCTCAACCTGCAGGACGACGAGGAATTTAACCGGCCGGATCTTCTAACCCAGATCGCCGCGGGATTGTGGCCGGCCGCCGTCGATGGGTCCGAGGGGCAGGCGCAGCCGGGACAGCCCCTTCCGCCGCGCGTCGAGCGGCGCATCATCGACCGGCTGGCGCGGCGCGTCGACATCGCCCGCCGCGGCGTCACCTCGATCATCGCCATCGAAGCCTCCTCGCGCGATCCGGACAAGGCGGCCCGCATCGCCAATGCCTATGCCCAGGCCTATATTGAAGACCAGATCGCGAGCCGGCTGCGGCTCGTGGCGAATGCGGAGCGCGTTCTCGCCAGCCGCGTGACCGACCTCGGCGAGGAACTGCGGCGGGCCGAAGCCGAACTCGACCGATTCACGCTGGAGCAGGCGATGGAGCGGATGGGGGAGGACGGCCGCAACCGCCTGGTTTCGCTCCGGACGGCTCTCGAGGAGGACATTGCCGCACGGACTGATGCGCTCGCGCGGCTGCGAACGCTCGAGCCCCTGGTGCAAGACGCAGACACCACCGGCATCGCAAGGGCCTTGGCAGGGGGCGAGAGCGATGCCCTCACCGAGGAGCGCCGGGAGATCGAGCGGCAACTGTCGGCCGGAAGGTTGCCGCCGGCGCGGGTTACAGCCCTGCGCACACGCATCGCTGCCATCGATGCCCGGATCGTGGCGCTCGGCCGTGCCCGCACCGAGGAACTGCAGCGCGCGGCCGATGCGTCCGAGCAGCGCGCACAGCAGGTGCGCCGCGACCTCGACATGCTCGTCAACACGTCAGACCTGCCGGCTGATGCGTCGGTCCAGCTCTACAAGCTGCGCGAAGAGGTGGCGGCGAACCGCGCGCTCTATCAGAACTACCTCGGTCGCCTTAGACAGGTGAGCCAGCAGCGTGGCCTCGTGCTGGCGGACAGCCGCATCGTCGCCGAGGCGATGGCCGCGGTGCGGCCGAGCTTTCCGCCGACGTTGCCGATCCTCGTCGCCTCGCTGTTCCTCGCCTTCGGTGCGGGTTTCGGTATCGCCTGGGTTCGCGACACCTTTGGACGCGGCTTCCTCAAGGCGGACGAGGTCGAGGAGGCGACGGGGCTCGACGTCGTCGCAAGCCTGCCGCAGGTCGAGTCGGCCAGAGCCGCCGTGCCAGTGCAGGACAAGGTGGTGCGCGAGCCCGGCTCGGGCTACGCCGAGGCGATCCGCCGCCTGCGCCTGGGGCTCGACATCCTGATGAGCGCCGGCGAAGGCGAGGCGGGGGGAAAGGTCGTGCTCGTCACCTCGACGAAGCCGGGGGAGGGCAAGTCCGTCACGGCCGTCGCACTCGGCCGGGCGGCGGCTCTGGCAGGCCGCAGAACGCTCCTCATCGACTGCGACCTGCGCAAGCCGAGTGTGCATCGCCTGCTCAAGGTCGACGTCAAGACGGGCCTTGTCGACATCCTCGCCGACCGGGCCACGACAGCCCATGTCAACGATGTGCGGGTCATAGACCCGCTCAGCGACATGTCGGCCTTCATCAGCGGCGATGCCCAGTTCTTCCCGGCCGAGAGCATCCTCGATTCAGCCCGTTTCCGGGCGTTGCTCGAGGGTTGCCGCAAGGCCTTCGACGTCATCATTCTCGATGCGCCACCGCTGGCCGTCGTCTCCGATCCGTTGCTGCTCGCCGTCTATGCCGACGTGGTGCTCTATGTCGTGCACTGGAAGACGACGACGCAGCGCGAGGTGCTGCAGAGCCTCAAGGAACTTCGCCGGGTCAAGGGCGAGACGGTCTATGTCGCGCTCAACGGGGTCGCTGCGGCATCGGGGGAGGGAAGCTACTATCCCTATGCAGCCAAAGGTCGAAAGCCGGGCGGGAGCGCGTGAGGCCCGCCCGGCGCCAGATCAGACGTTGTGCCAGACCCACATCTGCGTCGGTGACTGTACCTTTTCCCAGGAATAGGACGTGCTGCGCCAGGGCTTGACCTCCTGAACGAGGTTATCGAGGGCATAGTCGCCCCTGTCGGTGCGCACCAGCAGCACGGCGTGCTGCTGGCCCCACGACGTGCGCACAAGCGCGATGAGAAGGGCGCTGGAGGGCCAGCCCTGCGCGAGCAGGCGCTGGCGCTTGGTCAGAGCGAAATCCTCGCAGTCGCCCGACGCACCGCCAATGCTCCACTTGTCCGCGACGCCGAGCCGGTTGATGTCCTCGACAGCGCGCATGCTGCGGTTGACCGCGGCGTTGACGGCCACCATCTGCTGCAGCCTCTTGCGCGACAGGACCACCTGACCGTCGCGTGTGACATCCGCCTGGCCCTTGCGCGGGCGACAGACGGACGGCTGGGCGATGCAAAGTTCGTAATAGCCCTGGGGGATCGGCACGGACATTCCGAGGTGGATGTGCGTCGAAGTGCCGAGCCCAACCTCCTCGAGCGGGTCGACAGAGGGGGCGGTCATGGCTGGGGCCGCAGACATGCACAGCATTGCGGCTGCGGCAATGGCAAGCTCTTTGGTCTTCATGGTGGGACGCCTCTTATTGTTTCGAATGCGGCAATTCTGCGTCCCTTCTTATAAATATCCCCTGCTGATAAAAGCGCAATTGTACGTATTCATTGTCGAAGATTATCGTCCTAATCTTAATTCAACTTATGGTAAAATTTGAAGTAACTGTTAACCATAGGGTTTTATAGGTTTGGTGGTTGCCTTTGATCGAGGCGCGCGGCGTTCAATCGTTCAGTGGCGAGGTATTCTCTACCTTGCGGGGCCCCGGCTCCGGCCTCAGTGCGCCGATGGGCGTGCGGCATGACGGCCGCGCGTGTCCTCGCGCGGCGTCGCCGATCCAAGGGGATATCGAGGGCAGCATTCCTGCCCTGGCCCTCGAATCCTGGACGATTTTCTGCGGGAAGGGGCAGGCGGGCTGCCCGGCCTCATGCCGGGGCTGCGTTCCCCTTTGGGGGCTCCAGCCACAGCCGTGCAGACCGGCGGAGCAATGTCGCAAGGAGGGGAAAGGCTGCCGCTGGGGCCGCGCTCAGGAGCAATTTGTCCGGGCGGGGCGGACGGTTGGATGCAAAACAAAACCCGCAGAAGGTCTGCGGGTTTTCAGATGAAACTGCCGAACGCTGTCTCGTCTACGCTTCTTCTTCTGCCGGCTTAGCCGCTGCTGCTCGAGTTGTCAGCAAGCGGAGAGGGCGCGTCAATCGCGGCAGGCCGATCGGCAACCACGGCGACGAATCCGACGGGGCACTGGCCGCCGCGCTCGAGCACGAAAGCCGGAGCCGTGTTTGGCGGAACAGGCTGGCACACGATGGCCTGGAACGGGCCGAGGTTGATCGTCGGAGCCTGCTGGGCACCGGCCGGGACGAAAGACAAGGCATAAGCACCTGCTGCGGCCAAGGCCGCCAAGGTGTAACGAGACCGAATGAGCGGTAACATGGCCGCGCCCCTCCATTAGAGATCGGTAAAAATTTATCAGTTTTTTAGTAAAAGAGAAAGCGGCCTTATTGACCGTAGTCTGCAGGGTCAGTTGCCGCCAGCCGCCCGGCAGGCCATCAGGATGGCCCCTTCGGTCGCGTCGGCCGCCGCCGGGACGATCCTGTCAGTGACATAGGGCGGCAGCCAGGGCCTCAACGCGCCGGCGACGCCGCCCATGAGGCACAGTCGTGGAGCGCCAGCGGAAAGAAGGCGCTCGGCGATGCGGGTGACATCACGCGCGGCTGTCTCCACGAGGCTTATGGCCAAGGGATCACGCTGGTTCGCATAATCGAAGACGAGTGGCGCCAGGCGCGCGAAATCGGCCGGACGGGCAGAGCGCGCCCAGTCGATGATCATCTCGGGATTGCGGCCGAAGCCGTCGAGCAGCGTCTCTGCCAGCGCGGTCATCGTCGCCCGCCCGTCATGGGCCCAGAGCGCCCGCCTGATCGCCTCGCGGCCGATTGCTAGCCCGCTGCCTTCGTCGGAAATCTCGGCCCCCCAGCCACCCACGTAGGTTCGCTCCCCGTTGACGATCGACAGGCCGCAGGAGCCGGTGCCGACGATGAGGATGGCCCCGTTCTCGCCACCGAAAGCGCCGAGCCAAGCGGCATAGGCATCCGTATCGAGCGAGATCGAGCGGAAGGGCAGCCGGCTCGCCAGGAACTGCTCGCGGGCGGAGGTCTGCGCCGCCCCGGCGAGGCCGAAGCCGGCGTGGATGAGCGATGTCGTCTCGCGTGGAAGGCCGGCGCGGTCGAGGATCGCGTGGCAGCCGGCGAGGATGGCGCGGGCTACCGTCTCAGGATCGAAACGGATATTGGAAGGCCCTCCGCTCGCCTCGCCGACGAGGGCGCCGTCGCCGGAGCGCAGGCGCAGGCGGCACTGGGTGCCCCCGCCGTCGACGCCGAGAAGGAAGGTGTCTGCTGCGCCCGATACGAACATTGCGCAAGTATAGACGGATTCGGGCGCGGCGCAGGAAGCGGCGTTGCGGCGCAGGCTGCCGTCGGACGGTCAGGCGCCCTTCCTGCGGGCATTGGGGAAGAAGAGCTGCTCGCCCTCGATCCTGTAGGCGGCGATGGCCGCCTGGCCCTCGGGCGAGATGACCCAGTTGATGAAGGTGCGGGCTTCCTTTTCCTTCACATGCGCGTGGCGCGCCGGATTGACGAGGATGATGCCGTATTGGTTGAAGAGCCGGTCGTCGCCCTCGACGAGGAGAGTGAGATCGCCGCGGTTCTTGAAGCTCAGCCACGTGCCGCGATCGGCGAGGATGTAGGCGTCCATGGCGGCCGCGGTGTTAAGGGCGGGCCCCATGCCCGAGCCCGTCTCGCGATACCAGTTGCCGTCGGCCTTGGGATGGAGCGCCGCGCGTTGCCAAAGGTCGAGCTCGGCCTGGTGCGTGCCGCTGTCGTCGCCGCGCGAGACGAAGGGCGCCTTCTTGCGGGCGATGGCCTGCAGCGCCTTGACGGCATCGCGACTACCCTTGACGCCGGCCGGGTCACTCTTCGGCCCCACGAGGACGAAGTCGTTGTACATGACGTCGGAGCGGCCAACGCCGAAGCCCTTGGCAACAAAGTCCTCCTCCGCGCTTCTGGCGTGGACGAAGACCAGGTCGGCATCGCCGCGCTCGCCGATCTTCAGCGCCTGGCCGGTGCCGACCGCGACGACGCGCACCTCGATGCCGGTCTTCCCGGTGAACTGCGGCAGGAGATGCTTGAAGAGGCCGGATTGCTCGGTGGAGGTCGTGGAGGCGACGGTGATGAAGGGCCTTTCCGCCGTCTGCGCCCCGGCCGGGGCCGCAAATCCCCAGATTGCTGCGCCCACGGCCGCGGCGATGACGGCGCGGCGGGTCGTTTCGAACAGCCTCATTGTCATCGCCGGCCCAATCGTTCAGGCCACGAGGTCGCCGCGCAGGAAGGCGGCCGCCTGCGGCGTGCGCGGGTGCTCGAAGAATTCCCCAGCGGGGGTATGCTCCATGAGCCGGCCGCGGCAGAGAAACAGCACCTCTTCGGCGAGGCGTCGGGCCTGGCCGAGATCGTGCGTCGTCATGATGATCTTGGTGCCGGCGGCGTCGATGGCGCGGATGGCGTCCTCGATCGCGCGGGAGGCGCCGGGATCGAGGCTGGCCGTCGGCTCGTCGAGGAAAAGCACGTCCGGCTCAAGGGCGGCCGCCCGCGCAATCGCGAGGCGCTGCTGCTCTCCACCGGAGAGCACGCGCGCCGGCCGCTTGGCGACATGGGCGAGACCGACGCTCGCGAGCGCTTCGCGGGCACGCGCATCGCGCTCGCCGCGCTCGAGGCGGCCTTGCAGCGCCAGGGCATAGGTGATGTTGGCGAGGGCCGAGCGGCGCAGCAGCACCGGCCGCTGGAAGACCATCGCCTGCCGCCCGGCGGTGTCGCGGCGTCCGAAGGCGTCGGCGCCGGCCCAGCGCACCGCGCCGTCGGTCGGCGCGACCAGGCCGTGGCACAGGCGCAGCAGCAGGCTCTTGCCGGCGCCGTTGGGGCCAAGGACGACGGTGCGGCTCGACGAACCAATGGTGACCGAGATGCCGTCGATGAGTGTCTCGCCGCCGCGCGCATAGGTCACCCGGTCGAGGCTGAGGGGAAGGATGGTGGCCCGGGCATGCATCGGCGGCCTCATCCCGCGGCGCGGCGGGCCGTGGCGCCAAGCATGTGGGCCGCGGCGTTGATGGCGAGCACGATGACGAGCAACACGATGCCGAGGCCGAGGGCAAGGGGCAGGTCGCCCTTGCTCGTCTCGAGCGCGATGGCCGTCGTCATGGTGCGCGTGACGCCGTCGATGTTGCCGCCCACGACGAGGATGGCGCCGACCTCCGCCATGGCGCGGCCGAGCCCGGCAAGGATCGCCGTGACGAGGCTGGAGCGCGCGTCCCACAGAAGCGTCGGCACGGCCCGCAGTCGGCCGGCCCCGAGGGAGGTGAGTTGCTCGCAGTATTCCGCCCAGAGGTCGGTGACCACCTGCCGGGTCAGCGCCGCGATGATCGGGATCACCAGCAGGGTCTGGGCGATCACCATGGCCGTCGGGGTGAACAGCAGGCCGTACGGGCCGAGGGGACCGGCGCGGGAGAGGAGAAGATAGACGAAGAGACCTGCAACCACCGGCGGCAGGCCCATCAGGGCATCGATGACGACGATGACGGGACCGCGACCGGGAAATCGGACGAGCGCCAGGACCGCGCCGAGCGGCAGACCGACCACGGCGGCACAGAAGACGGCGGTAAGGCTGACCTTCAGCGAGAGGGCGACAATCTCGACGAGGGCTGTGTCACCCGTGACGATCAGCCGCCACGCCGCCGCCAATGCTTCATCTAAACCCTGCAATCTGGCCTCTCATCCGGCCACGGTCGCTCCCGCGCGACCGTGCCTCAAGTGCCATGATGCACAGTCGTGCCTTGAAACCGATATGATATCTGCGGCATATCGGGGATAGGCGGCACCTATCCCCCTCCGGTATCGGCACGAGCTGGGCCGGTCTCGGGAAGGGAGGAATCACTCCTCTGGTGCGTCGCGCATCATGGCACGCAGCCCGGCGACTTCGCCGGCGATGGACTGCCGCGCCTTGCGCTCCATCTCCTCATAGAGGACGAGGACGCGCAGGCCCGCGTCGGTGAGGCGCGCGCCGCCGCCGCCGGAGCCGCCCTTGGCGGCATCGACGAGCGGCTCGCGGAAGCAGGTGTTCATGGTACGCACCAGGAGCCAGCTGCGCCGGTAGCTCATGTTCATGCGCCGGCCGGCTGCGGCGATCGAGCCTGTCTCGCGGATGCCGCGTAGCAGCTCGGCCTTGCCGGGGCCGATGGCGATGGACGGGCCCAGCAGGAGGCGCAGGCGGACCTCGACTTGGCTCTCCATGGCGCTGCGGCAGCCTCCCGTTCGGAAATCGAGGCGATCATACGGCGACGAGCGGCGCTTTCACCTGCGGGCCGCGATCGAGCCAGGCTGGCACCGGCAGGCCCTTCTCGCGCAGAAAGTTGGGGTTGAACAGCTTCGACTGATAGCGCGTGCCATAATCGCATAGCACCGTCACGATGGTATGGCCCGGGCCGAGATGCCGGGCAAGGCGAATGGCGCCGGCGACATTGATGCCGGACGAGCCACCGAGGCACAGGCCCTCATGCTCCAGCAGCTCGAAGACGAGGGGAATGGCCTCCTCGTCCGGGATCTGGAAGGCGACGTCGACGGGCGCCCCTTCGATGTTCTTGGTGATACGGCCCTGGCCGATGCCCTCGGTGATGGACGAACCCTCGGCCTTGAGGCTGCCGTGGGCGTAGTAGTGGTAGAGGGCGGCGCCCATGGGATCGGCAAGGCCGACGGTGATCTTCGGGTTGCGCTCCTTCAGCGCCATGGCGACGCCGGCGAGCGTGCCGCCGGTGCCGACGGCGCAGATGAAGCCGTCGACCTTGCCGCCCGTCGCGTCCCAGATTTCGGGGCCCGTAGTCTCGATATGCGCCTGCCGGTTGGCGACATTGTCGAACTGGTTGGCCCAGATCGCGCCCCGGGGATCGCTCGCCGCGATCTCCTCGGCGAGGCGGCCGGAGACCTTCACGTAGTTGTTGGGGTTGGCATAGGGGACGGCCGGCACCTCGACGAGTTCGGCCCCAAGGAGGCGAAGCGTGTCCTTCTTCTCCTGCGACTGGGTGTCGGGAATGACGATGACGGTGCGGAAGCCCATCGCATTGCCGACAAGCGCGAGGCCGATGCCCGTGTTACCGGCCGTGCCCTCGACGATGGTGCCGCCGGGCTTCAGGGTGCCTTTCGCCACCGCGTCCTTGATGATGAACAGCGCCGCCCGGTCCTTGACGGACTGGCCGGGGTTCATGAACTCGGCCTTGCCGAGAATCTCGCAGCCCGTCATCTCGGAGGCCCGCGCGAGGCGGATGAGAGGGGTGTTGCCGATGGCTTCGACGACACTAGGCTTGATGCTCATGGGCAGGCTCCGTTGCAGCTCATCACCGGCTGCTGCAGGCATTAAGGCATGGCGGATGAATTGTCCAACGACGCCGCGGCGGCCGCTTCAAAGCACGTTTTTCGACGGGTTTTAGTCGCCGCCGATATGGTTGACGCGGTCAGCGCCTTGCCCGAAGAATCGTCCGGCAGGAGGAGCCGATGGGCCGGCTGACCACACATGTGCTCGATACCGCCGCCGGCCGCCCGGCCGCCGGCATTCGCATCGAGCTCTTCCGGATCGAGGCGGACGGGACACGGACGCCGGTCACCGAGGCCGTGACGAATGGCGACGGGCGGACCGATGCGCCGCTCCTCGCAGGGGCCGACTACCGGCCCGGGCGCTACGAACTGGTATTCCACGTGGGTGCCTATTTCCGGCGCGACGGGCGCGGCGGGACGGATCTGCCTTTCCTTGATGATGTGCCGGTGCGGTGCGGCCTTGCCGAGCCCGACGGCCATTACCACGTGCCTCTGCTCGTTTCTCCCTGGAGCTATGCCACCTACCGCGGCAGCTGATGCAGTCGATCCCCGCGGATCGGGCGGGCCCAAGTTTTTTTGAAGAGGGAGTTGATGTCATGGGATTGTTCAGCTTCATCAAGGAAGCCGGAGAGAAGCTCTTCGGCGCAAGCGAGGCGAAGGCCGCGACGCCCGAAGAACTGAAGAAGGAAGTCGCCAAGCACGGCCTCAAGGTCGACGGGCTCGACATCGCCGTATCCGGCGACACCGTGAAGGTGTCCGGCAAGACCCTGTCGACGGAGGAGGCCGAGAAGGTCATCCTGGCGCTCGGCAACACTGTCGGCGTCGCGGCAGTGGACGATGCGCTCATCGTGGAGCAGGAAGCGCCCAAGGCGACGATGTACACCGTGGTTAAGGGCGACACGCTGTGGAAGATCGCCGAAAGCCATTACGGCAAGGGTAACGGCGCCAAGCACACCGTGATCTTCGAGGCCAACCGGCCGATGCTGACCCATCCCGATAAGATCTATCCGGGCCAGGTATTGCGCATTCCGCCGATCTCGTAACGTCTTGGCACCTGTCTTGCGGCACGGTCGGGAGACAGGTCGCTCCCGTATCACCGCTCTTGTCTTGTCCGCCGGGAGGCGACAATCTCCGCGTCCGCCTCCGAATCTCCGGAGGTGGAAGGGCGCGACGGCGAGGGCAGGACATGACGACGGTGATTGACCTCGATCGCGAGACCGTGGCGGCGGGACTTGCCGACGGCTCGCTCGTGCTCGTCGATGTGCGCGAGCCGCATGAATTTGCCGCCGGGCACATTCCCGGCAGCGTTTCCCTGCCGCTTTCCAGCTTCGATCCCGGCGCTCTTGCCGCCTATGCGGGACGTCGAATCGTGTTTTCCTGCGCGGCGGGTGTGCGCTCCCAGCAGGCCCTGATGCTGAGCCGGGCAGCAGGCCTTGATCTGTCCGAGCACTATCGCGGCGGCTTCAAAGACTGGATCGCGAGCGGCGGTCCAGTCGAAGGCTAGGCTTTCGCACCTTGACGGAGGCCGCCCCGGTTCAGAGGAAAATATCCTCACCGGCGGGAACGCACTATCATCAGCACGATAGCGGTTTTTCGCCCTGAATGGAATCAAGAGCCTCCACGGCCGTTTGCTGCGCGAATGAGGCTGCCGCGCGGCGGAAAGACGGTCTTCGCGCCATCATTTCGGTGTTGCATTGAAGCAACCATGGCAATTCGGTGGCGAATGTTGCATCTGCTGCCCTTGTTATCCCGGGGCGTGCACTCGATATAGGCTCCTGCCAAACGTCCTTGAGCGGTAGCGTCTCTTTCTCCCCTTGCTGAACTGGTGGATTTCCATGCGCGCGATGCGTCCCCTTTTCCTTTCGCTCATCGTCGCTGGGCTGGCGGCATGTTCCGACACCGGCGGGCAGCAGGCCGGGCAGGGCGCTCCACCGCCTCCCCCGGTGACGGTCGCCAAGCCGGTCGTGAAGCAAGTTGTCGAGCGCGACGACTTCACGGGCCGTTTCGCAGCGGTCGACATGGTTGAGGTGCGCTCGCGCGTCTCGGGCTATCTCGAGCGCGTGGACTTCGAGGACGGCGCCAATGTCAAGGCCGGCGACGTGCTCTTCGTCATCGACCGGCGGCAGTACAAGGCCGCGCTCGACCAGGCTCAGGCAACCCTCGTGTCCGCCCAGGCGCGGCTCAACTTCGCCGAGAGCGATCTGGAGCGCGCCGAATCACTGCGCCGCACGGGCAACATCTCCGACCAGTTGCTCGACCAGCGGCGCCAGAACTTTCTCACTGCCAAGGCCGAGCTCGACCGGGCTCAGGCGGCGATGCAGGAGGCGAGCCTCAACTACGAGTTCAGCGAGGTCAAGGCACCGATCTCGGGCCGCATCAGCCGTCGCTTTGTCAGCGTCGGCAATCTCGTCAACGCCAATGACACGCTGCTGACCACCATCGTCAGCCTCGATCCGATCTACTTCTATTTCGACGTCGATGAGCGCTCGTTCCTGGCGTACAACCGTGTTTTCAACCTCGATGCGTCCAACGGCTCGGGCGAGCCGGTCGCGGTCCAGATCGCGCTGACGGACGAGACGAAGCCGGCTCGCGAGGGCAAGCTCGACTTCGTCGACAACCGGCTCGACGAGGCGAGCGGCACCATGCGCCTGCGCGCCATCGTGCCGAATGCGGAGCTGTTCATCACGCCGGGCCTCTTCGGCCGCGTCTCGGTGCCCGGCTCGCCGCCCTATCAGGGCGTGCTCGTGCCCGACGAGGCGATTGCCACCGACCAGGAGCGCCGGCTCGTCTGGGTTGTCGGCGAGGACAACACGGTCAAGGCGCAGCTCGTGCGCCCCGGTCCGCGCATCGACGGCTACCGCCTGATCCGGGAGGGCCTGAAGGGCGACGAGACCATCGTCGTCAACGGCCTTCAGCGCGTGCGTCCCGGCGCGGCGGTCGCGCCCGAGATGACGACGCTGCCGCCGACGCGCTGACGTTCCCTCTTGACGCCGCGGCCGCCGGCACGGCCGCCCGCATTCCCGCTGGAGTTCTCCGCGATGAAGTTCCCGCATTTCTTCGTCGACCGGCCGATTTTTGCCTCCGTGCTGTCGATCGTGACGCTGCTCGTCGGCTTCATCGCCTACGCCAACCTGCCGGTTGCGCAATATCCCGACATCGCCCCGCCGACCATCGTCGTCAGCGCGCAATATCCAGGCGCCGACGCCAAGACAGTCGCCGAGACGGTGGCGACGCCGATCGAGCAGGAGGTCAACGGCGTCGAGGGCATGCTCTACATGTCCTCGTATTCGACGGCCGACGGGACGATGCAGCTCACGATCACCTTCGACATCGGCACCGATCTCGACCAGGCGAACGTGCTCGTGCAGAACCGCGTGTCCGTCGCGCTGCCGCGGCTGCCGGAAGAGGTGCGCCAGCTCGGCGTGACGACGCGCAAGAGCTCGCCGAACTTCCTCATGGTTGTGCACCTCCTGTCGCCGGACAACACCTTCGACGAACTCTATCTCTCGAACTACGCCCTCATCCGGGTGCGTGACCAGCTTCTGCGCCTCGAAGGTGTCGGCGACATTACCGTCTTCGGCGTGCGCGAATATTCGCTGCGTGTCTGGCTCGATCCCAACCGCCTGTCGTCCTACGGCCTGTCGGCGGGCGACATCGTGCAGGCGCTGCGCGAGCAGAACGTGCAGGTCTCGGGCGGCGCGCTCGGCCAGCAGCCGGCGCCGGCGGACCAGGCTTTCCAGATAACGGTACAGACGCAGGGGCGCTTCAGCGACGTACGCCAGTTCCGCGATATCATCGTCAAGGCAGGCGAGGGCGGGCGGCTGGTGCGTCTGCAGGACGTGGCACGGGTGGAGTTCGGCGCCCGCGACTACGTGACGAACTCCTATCTCGACAACAAGCAGGCCGTTGCCATCGGCATCTTCCAGCGCCCGGGCACCAACGCTCTCCAGGCATCGGAAGACGTCATCGCGAAGATGGAGGAGATCAAGAAGGATTTCCCGCCCGGCATCGACTACACGATCGTCTACAACCCGACGGAATATATCGCGGCATCGGTCAAAGAGGTCTACAAGACCCTTTTTGAGGCAGTCCTGCTCGTCATCATCGTTGTCGTCGTCTTCCTGCAATCCTGGCGCACGGCGATCATTCCCATCGTCGCCATTCCGGTGTCGCTGGTCGGCACCTTCGCGGTGATGGCGCTGATGGGCTTCTCGCTCAACACGCTGACGCTGTTCGGCCTCGTGCTCGCCATCGGCATCGTGGTCGACGACGCCATCGTCGTGGTCGAGAACGTCGAGCGCAACATCGCCCTCGGCATGTCGCCGCGCGATGCCGCGCACGAGACGATGGATGAGGTGGGCACGGCGCTCGTCTCGATCGCCCTGGTGCTGTCGGCGGTGTTCATCCCGACGGCGTTCATCCCGGGCATTTCCGGGCGGTTCTACCAGCAGTTCGCACTGACCATCGCCGTCTCGACGATCATCTCGGCCTTCAATTCGTTGACGCTGTCGCCGGCCCTGTGCGCGCTCCTCTTGAAGCCCCACGACCCGCACCATCAGCCGCGCTCGCTGCTCGCGCGCATCGGCAATCGGCTCGCGGGCGGTTTCAACCGGGGCTTCGACAAGGCCTCCAACGGCTATGCACGCTCCGTACGCGGGCTTGTCGGGCGCAAGTCGGTGCTCGTCCTGGCGCTTGCCGTCTATGGCGGCCTCGTCGCGGCGACGGCCCATATCACCCAGCGCGTGCCGACGGGCTTCATTCCCGCGCAGGATCAGGGCTATCTCATCGTCGTGCTGCAACTGCCGGACGGCGCGTCCCTGTCGCGCACGGATGCGGTTGCCAAGCGCGCCAGCGAGATCGCCATGCAGGTACCAGGCGTCGCCCATGCGGTCGGCATCGTGGGCCTCAACGGCGCGACCTTCACGACCAACTCGAACTCGGCCGTGATCTTCGCGACGCTGACGCCCTTCGAGGAGCGCCTGCCTCAGGGGCTCAACGCCAATGCCATCGCCGGCCAGCTCATGGGCCAGCTTCAACAGATCCAGGAGGCGTTCACCATCGCCATTCCGCCGCCGCCCGTGCAGGGCCTCGGCAATGCCGGCGGCTTCAAGCTGCAGCTGCAGGACCGCATCGGGCTCGGGATCGAGCAGCTGCTCGCGGTGACGCAGGAGGTGATGATCGCGGCCAACCAGAACCCGAACGTGACCCGCGTGTTCACGACTTTCGGGGCCAACACGCCGCAGATCTACCTCGACATCGACCGCACCAAGGCGCGCATGCTCGACGTGCCGCTGGCGAACGTGTTCGAGGCGCTGCAGATCAACCTCGGCTCCGCCTATGCGAACGACTTCAATGCCTTCGGCCGCATCTACCAGGTGCGCGTGCAGGCGGACGAGCGTTTCCGCATCGAGCGGTCGGACATCGAGCGCCTGAAGGTGCGCAGCGCCAACGGCGCGCTCGTGCCGCTCGGTTCGCTGGTACAGATCCGCGACGTCGCGGGGCCCGTGCTGATCCAGCGTTACAATATGTTCACCAGCGTCCCGCTGCAGGGTGACGCGGCGCCGGGCGTGTCGACGGGTGCGGCGCTCGATGCCATGGAGCAGGTGACGAACACCACCGTGCCGCCAGGCGTCGGCTTCGAATGGACGGACCTCGCCTTCCAGGAGAAGGCAACGGGCAACACGGCGATCTTCATCTTCGCGCTCGCCGTCGTCTTCGTGTTCCTGGTGCTGGCCGCCCAGTACGAGAGCTGGGCCCTGCCGCTCGCCATCGTGCTCATCGTGCCGATGAGCGTGCTGGCCGCCATGATCGGCGTGACGCTGCGGGGGATGGACAACAACATCCTGACGCAGATCGGCCTCGTGGTGCTCATCGGCCTTGCGGCGAAGAACGCGATTCTCATCGTCGAGTTCGCCAAGCAGGCGGAGGAGCAGGGCAAGAAGCCCGTGGAGGCGGTGGTCGAGGCGGCGCGCCTGCGTCTGCGGCCCATCCTGATGACGGCCTTCGCCTTCATTCTCGGCGTCGTGCCGCTCGTCATCGCCAGCGGCCCGGGCGCCGAGATGCGCCAGGCACTGGGCACGGCCGTCTTCTCGGGTATGCTGGGGGTGACGTTCTTCGGCCTCTTCCTGACTCCGGTCTTCTACATCGTGCTGCGCTATCTCGTGATCGCGCTGCGCGGCGGCCGCCGGGGCCTCAGGGAAGCCTCGCAGTCGGCGGGGGGCGAGGCCAGCTGACCGAAACGACCGACGAAAGGACCATGCGATGCGTGCGATGAAGTTCGGTGTGGGGCAGGCGGTGCGGCGCGTCGAGGACGCGCGTTTCGTGACGGGGACCGGACGCTACACGTCCGATATCGCTGCCGAAGGCATGGCCCACGCCGTCGTCGTGCGCAGCCCGCACGCCCACGCGCGCTTCGCGATCGAGAACGTGGCCGAGGTGCGCGCCATGCCAGGCGTGCTCGCGGTCTACACGGCTGAGGACGTCGCCCATCTCGGCGACATCCCCTGCCTCGGCCCGGTCAAGAACAGCGACGGCAAGCGCATGGTGCTGCCGCCGAACCCGGTGCTGCCGAAGGACACCGTGCGCCACATCGGCGAGGCCGTGGCCTTCATCGTGGCCGAGACGGAAGCGGCCGGGCGGGATGCGGCGGAAGCGCTCGCCATCGACTGGGAGCCGCTGCCGGTCGCCGTCGGCATGGAGGCCGCGCTCGCCGAGGGCGCGCCGCTGGTCTGGCCCGAGGTGCCGGGCAACGTCGCCTTCGACACGCACCACGGCGACAAGGCGAAGACCGACAAGGCCTTCGCCAAGGCCGACCGCGTCGTCTCGCTGACGCTCGTCAACAACCGCCTCGTCGCCAATTATCTCGAAACGCGCGCCTGTCTCGCCGAATATGACGCCGGCAAGAGCCGCTGGACCCTGACGCTCGGCAGCCAGGGCAGCCACGACATCCGCGACATTCTCGCGAGGCACATCTTCAAGGTCGAGCCCGGCAATATCCGCGTCGTCACGCCGGACGTCGGCGGCGGCTTCGGCACCAAGATCTTCATGTATCGCGAATATCCGCTGACGATGTTCGCGGCCGAGCAGCTCGGGCGGCCCGTGCGCTGGGTGGCCGAGCGCTCCGAGCATTTCCTCGGCGACACGCAGGGGCGCGACAACGTCACGACGCTCGAGATGGCGCTCGACCGCCGTGGCCGTTTCCTTGCCATGCGCGTCGACCTCAAGGCCGATCTCGGCGCCTATGCCTCGCAGTTCGGGCCCTATGTGCCGGCGGCCGGGGCGACCATGTCGCCGGGCTGCTACGACATACCGGCGATCGATGTGCGCGTGCGCGGCATCTATACCAATACCGTGCCGGTGGACGCCTATCGCGGGGCCGGCCGTCCCGAGGCCGCCTATGCCATCGAGCGCTTCGTCGACTACATCGCCCACACCATCGGCAAGGCGCCGGATGCGCTGAGAGCGCTCAACTTCATCAAGCCCGAGAAGATGCCCTACAGGACCTCGACCGGCCGGGTCTACGACACCGGCGAGTTCGAGGGGCATCTGCGCCGCGCGCTCGAGGTGGCCGACCATGCCGGCTTCAAGGAGCGGCTCCGCGCCTCGCGCAAGAAGGGGCTGCTGCGCGGCATCGGCATGGCCTCCTATATCGAGGCCTGCGCCGGCGGCGGGCCCGAGGCCGCAGAGGTGCGGATCGAGGAGGGCGGGTCGGCGACAGTGCTGATCGGCACCCAGTCGACGGGGCAGGGGCACCTGACGGCCTATGCCCAGCTCGCTTCGCAGCAGCTCGACCTGCCGATGGACCGGATCCGCGTCCTGCAGGGCGATACGGATGCCATTGCGACCGGGAGCGGCACGGGCGGCTCGCGCTCCATCCCGGTCGGCGGCGCCGCCGTGCAGAAGGCCTCGATCAGCCTTGTCGCGAAGCTCAAGCAACTCGCCTCCGAGGCGCTGGAGGCCGGGCCGGCGGATCTCGAGATCGCCGCCGGCGGCGTGCGCATCGCCGGCACCGACCGCGGCCTCTCCTTCGCCGAGATTGCCACGCTGCCAGGCGCGAGCGCGGACATGCTCAGGGCCCGCGAGGACTGGACACCGCCGGCCGACACCTATCCCAACGGCACCCATGTCGCCGAGGTGGAGGTCGACCCCGAGACAGGCGCGGTCACGATCGTGCGCTACACGGTTGTCGATGATTTCGGCGTCACCCTGAACCCGTTGCTGCTTGCCGGGCAGGTGCATGGCGGCGCCGTTCAGGGCATCGGCCAGGCACTGCACGAACGCGTCATCTATGACGAGGGCGGCCAGCTCGTCACTGCCTCGCTCATGGACTATCGCCTGCCGCGAGCCGACGACCTGCCCTCCTTTACCTTCGAGACGCGCAACGTGCCGTCGACGACGAATGTGATGGGCATGAAGGGGGCTGGCGAGGCAGGCGCCATCGGGGCGACGCCCGCCACGATGAATGCGGTGATCGATGCGCTGCACCGGGCCTACGGCATTGCGCATGTCGACATGCCGGCAACGCCCGACCGCATCTTCGCGGCCATCCGCGAGGCTGAGGCGCGGCGGGCGGCATAAGGCTCCGCGCGGGAGCCACGCGGGGCTTTTGGCCGAAACGGGCGGGGAGAACGCCACCGGTTCACGAGCTCGTCATTGGAACGACGCCAGAGCATGCGCTTTCTATCCGCCGGGTCTGGCGGCGCCGACTGCCGGCGAGTCGTTTGGACGAGGGAGAGAGGACGCATGAAGCTGATCGTTACGGCTGCTGCCGTTGTCGTCATTGGGGCCACGGCCGCGCTGGCGCAGGAAAACGTCATCGGGCAGCGCCAGCAGCTGATGAAGGATGCGGGGGCCGCAACGCGGACGGGCGCCGCCATCGCCAAGGGCGAGGCGCCGTTCGAGCTCGAGAAGGCGCGACAGGTGCTGACGACCTACGTCACGGTCGCGGAAAAGGCGGTGACGCTGTTCCCCGCCGGCAGCGACGTGGGCGAGACGACGGCCGCGCCGGCGGTGTGGCAGGACAATGCGGGCTTCAAGGCGGCCTTCGCCAAGTTCGAGGCGGATGCGCAGCAAGGCCTGTCGTCGACCAGCGACCTCGACAGCTTCAAGGTCGCGTTCGGTACCGTCACGAAGAACTGCGGCGGCTGCCACGAGACCTTCCGCATCAAGAAGAACTGAGGCTGGCATGCGGCGGGCGCTCTCGGCCGTTGTCGGGCTCGCGATCATCGGCGCCGGGGCCTTCTGGGTCGCGACGAGCCCGGCGCTGACCGCCTCCGGGGCCGACGAGGCGCCCGGCGGAGCGCCCGATCTCGCCAATGGCGAGGCTATGTTCTACGCCGGCGGCTGCACCTCCTGCCATGCGACGCCGGGGCAGGACGACAAGCTGCGCCTCGGCGGCGGCCATGCGCTCGAGACGACGTTCGGCACCTTCCATGTGCCGAATATCTCGCCGCATCCGCGCGACGGTATCGGCGCCTGGAGCGAGGCGGACTTCATCCGCGCCATGCGCCAGGGTGTCTCGCCCGACGGCGAGCACTATTACCCGGCCTTCCCCTACACCTCCTATCAGCGCATGGCGGCCGCGGACCTGCGCGACATGTTCGCCTTCATCCGCACGTTGGCGCCCGTGGAGGGTGAGGCGCCGGCGCACGACCTTGCCTTCCCCTACAACATCCGCCGCGGCATCGGGCTGTGGAAGCTCGCCTTCCTCGACGGGGAGGCGTTCCAGCCGGACGCCTCGAAGAGCGCGGCCTGGAACCGTGGAGCCTATCTCGTCGAGGGACCTGGGCATTGCGCCGAGTGCCACAGCCCGCGCAATGTCCTCGGCGGCATCATAGCAGAGGCGCGCTTCGCCGGCGGCCCGTCGCCGGATGGCAAGGGGTCCGCGCCCAATATCACACCGTCGCCCGACGGCATTGGCGGCTGGTCGAAGAGTGAGGTGGTCGAGCTCCTGACGAGCGGCTTCACGCCGGAGTTCGATTCGGTCGGCTCCACCATGGCGCCGGTTGTCGGCAACACGGCCAAGCTGCCGCAGGCCGACCGCGAGGCGATGGCCGAATATCTCCTGTCGCTGCCGCCGCGGCCGAAGGCGACGCAGCAGGCGGGCGCTCTCAGTCCATCACTGCGGCCTTGAGGATACAGACCATCACCGCACGGCCGGGGGTGTTGCCGATGCAGCGCACGGTATGCGGCCGGTCGCAGCGGTAGCGCAGGCTCTCGCCGGTCCTCGCCTGCTGCACCACGCCGCCAACCTCGACCTCGAACTCCCCCTCGAGAACGGACAGGCACTCGACGGAGCCGCGCTGGTGGCTGTCCGAGTCCAGAACGGCGCCAGGCTCCGCCTGGACGTCGTACCACTGCAGCCATTCCACCGTTTTGATCCAACCGATGATGGCGAGCCGCATCTTGCCGTCGTCGGAGACGAGGATGGGCGTGTCGGCGCGGGAGGATTTCTGGATGAAGGGCTCGTCGTCGGCGCTCGACAGGACGCGATCGATGGAGATATCGAGCGCCTGGCTGAGGCGCCAGATGGTGGCGAGCGTCGGGTTAGTCTCGTTGCGCTCGATCTGGCTGATGATCGACTTGGCGACGCCCGACTGCTCGGCGAGCTCCGATAGCGACAGGTTGTAGGCCTTGCGCAGGCGCTGCACCGTCTTGCCGAGCTGGCCCGAGAGCATCTGGGCGCCAGCTTCCAGAGCCTTGCTGCGATCCTTGCCTTCGACGGCCATGCGACAGGTCCTTGAGTTCCGCTAAAGCGGACGGATGTTTGAAAGGTCGGACGCAATGTGGCCGACCGGAGACGGCGGATCAAGCGCGGACTGCATCCGGGCCGTCAACGTGTGGGTGATCAGTGCGTCGCGAGTGCTGCTGCCATGCCGGCGGCAAGCCCGGCCCAGGCACGACCGCTTTCCTGTGCGGCGGCGTAGCTCCGGGCGATCCGTCCGGCGAGCGGGCTCGTCGCAGCGATGTTGGCGAGGATATCGCCGGCCGCCTCGCGCGCCGCGTCGAGCACCGGCTTGGGGAACAGCGGCGTGCGCACGCCGTGCCGCTCGACGAGCACCTTGAGCGCCTCCCCATTGAGGCGCGCGGCGTCGGCGAGGGCCTCGGCATGTTCGGCGCGGCAGGCGTCACGGACGATAGCGCGCAGATCGTCGGTTAGGTCGTTCCACGCCTTGAGCGAAACGAGGCACTCGCCGGCACCGTTCGGCTTGTTGAAGCCCGGCGCGTAATAGAGCTGCGTGGCCCGGTGCAGCCCGAGCGCGAGGTCGCTCGACGGGGCGAGGAACTCGACCGCATCGATAGCCCCGGTCGACAGGCTGGTCGCGATCTCGCCGGGCGGCAGCGTCACGGGCGTCGCGCCGAGGCGGCGGAAGACCTCGCCGCCGAGGCCTTGGACGCGGATGCGCAGGCCGTTGAGGTCGTCGGGGCTGCCGATCGCCCTGCGGAACCAGCCGCCCATCGAGGGGCCGGTGTTGCCGGCGAGGAACGCGCGGACGCCGGATGGGGCATAGAGCTCGTCCCACAGCGCCTGACCGCCGCCGATCTCGATCCAGGCCAGATGCTCGATCGGCCCGAGACCGAAGGGCACGCTGGTGAAGAAGACGGCAGCCGGCATCTTGCCCTGCCAGTAGAAGGCGGCGGTATGGGCCATCTCCACCACGCCGCCCGCCACGGCGTCGAAGACCTCGAAGGCGGGCACGATCTCGCCGGCGGCGAAGACGTCAATCACGAGGCGTCCGCCGCTGGCGGCGCCGATGCGGTCGGCGAGGCGCTGGGCCGAGACACCGGGGCCGGGCAGGTTGCGCGGCCAGGAGGTGGCCATACGCCAGCGCCAGCGTGTCTCGGCCCGCACGACGGCCGGGACCGACAGGATGCCGGCGGCCGCAAGGCCGCTGCTGGCGAGGAACCGGCGGCGGTTGGTCCGCATGGCGTCGCTGTTGACCTTGCTCATGTCAGTTTACCCACCACTGGTGGAAGTGGTGGACGGGGCCGTGGCCGGCGCCGATGGCAAGCCGCTCGCTCGCCGCGATGGCCGCGCTGACATAGGCCTTGCCGCCGGCCACCGCTTCTTCGAGCGTCGCGCCACGGGCGAGCTGGGCGGCGATGGCGGAGGAGAGGGTGCAGCCGGTGCCGTGCGTGTTCTTGGTCGCCACGCGCGGTGCCGAGAAGCGGTGCACACCATCGGGCGTGACGAGAAGGTCGGTGCTGTCGGCGCCGTAGCCGTGGCCGCCCTTGACCAGCACGGCCTTCGGGCCGAGCGCCAGGATGCGCTCGCCCACGGCCTGCATCGCCGCCTCGTCGTGCGGCACCGGCATGTCGACGAGCGCGGCCGCCTCGGGCAGGTTGGGCGTGACGAGGAGGGCACGGGGCAGCAGCAGGCTGCGCAGGTTGTCGACGGCGGCCGGCGCCAGCAGTCTGTCGCCGCTCGTCGCCACCATGACGGGATCGACGACGATGCGCGTCGCGCCGTGGCGGTCGAGCCCCTCGGCGACGGCGGCAATGACGTCGGGCTGCGAAAGCATGCCGATCTTCACCGCGCGCACGAAAAGATCGGAGAAGACCGAATCGATCTGCTGCGCCACGAAGGCGGCGGGCACGTCGTGGATCGCCTGCACGCCGAGCGTGTTCTGCGCCGTCAACGCCGTGATCACGCTGGCGCCATAGACGCCGAGCGCCGAGAAGGTCTTGAGATCGGCCTGAATGCCGGCGCCGCCGCTCGAATCGGAGCCGGCGATGGTCACAGCGATCGCTGCCATGGTTCCGTGTTTCCTTCCCTCAGCGTCCGGCGTCGGTCGCGCCGCGAGCCGCAAGCGCCCCGTCGACGATGCCGCGCAGCTTGCGTGCTGCCGCCTCCACGTCCTCTCTCATGAAGAGGGCAGAGATCACGGCTATGCCGTCGGCGCCGGCGCCGATGACGGCGGAGGCGTTGGTCGCATCGATGCCGGCGATCGCGCCGACGGGCAGGCCGGGCCGTGTTCCGCGAGCGCTGTCGACGAGTCGCGCGAGACCGGCGAGGCCGACCGGCGGATCGGGATTGTCCTTGCTCCCGGTGGCGAAGACCCCGCCGATGCAGCCGTAGTCGACCGGCAGGGTGGCGAGCTCCCCGAGGTGAGCCTGCGTCTTCAGCGTGACGCCGATGATGGCCTGCGGACCGAGCAGGCGGCGGGCATCGGCGGCGTCCATGTCGTCCTGGCCGACATGGACGCCGTCCGCACCGGCAGCGAGCGCGACGTCGACCCGATCGTTGACGAGCAGCGGCACGCCGGTGCCTGCGAGGGCCGCCTTGATGGCGCGGGCGCGGGCGACGAGGTCGCGCGTGCCGGCGTGCTTATCGCGGTACTGGACGAGGGTAGCGCCGCCTGTGGCCGCCGCACGGGCGAGGTCGGCCAGGTTCCGGCCGCGCGTGCGCTCCGGATCGAGGATGGCATAGAGCCTGAGGTCGACCTTCATTGCTCGCACCTCAGCCGGGCGGCGATGGCCGCGTCGTCCAGCGCGTCGAGCGCATCGAGCAGCAGGGGCGGAAAGGTGCCGGGCCCGCCGGCCTTCTCGCCAGCGACCTCGGCGGCGATGCCCATGATGGCAAGCCCGGAGGCCGTGGCGAGAAGCGCGTCGTCGCTCACGGCGAGGCAGGCGGCGACCACAGCGGTGGCCGCGCAGCCCATGGCCGTGACCCGGGCCATCAGCCGGTGGCCGTTGGCGATGAAGATCGAGTGCCGCCCGTCGGTCACGATGTCCGTCGGCCCGGTCAGGGCGACGATGCAGCCGCGCTCGCGGGCAAGGTCGATGGCGCCCTTGCGGTCCGCGGGCCGGCGCGCCAGGGCCTCGAACTCGGCGGCGTTCGCGCGCAGCACCTTCGGCTTGCGGGCGAGAAGCTGCTGGGCGATGGCGAGGCGGCGGGGCGAGGCGTCGACGAACACCGGGTCGAGCAGCCAGGGCAGGGCCGCGTCCTCGGCCGCCGCGATGGCGAGCGGGATGGCGGCGCGGCGCTCCGTATCGAGGGTGCCGAGGTTGACGAGCAGCGCATCGGCGCGGCGCGTGAAGTCGGCGACCTCGTCGGCGACGACGGTCATGGACGGCACGGCACCGGCCGCGAGCAGCATGTTGGCGGTGAAGTTCTTCGCCACCGCATTGGTGATGGCATGGACACGCGGCTGCCGTCCGCGCAACCGCACGAGGATCTCGTGGGCGACATGGGCGGAGAAATCGCCGGATCGCATGGTCCTGTCCGTCCGCCCGGGCGGGGGCCCGTCGTTTCGCATCTCGCATTCCTCCGCCGGCACGACCCGGTTCAGGTTCGGTGGGTTGACGCATTGCGCCTCTCAGCCCGGCCTTATGGGCACCCCAAGGAGATCAGTGTGGCTTTAAGGCGGCTCGCCGTGCAATGCAAGCGCGGCTCAGGTGGCGCGCGGCGGGGCGGCGGCGTTGGCGCGGCGGCGCTCGAGGCCGAGGCGATGCTCGCGCCAGATGACGAAGAGGCCGGAGCCCATGACGATGGACGAGCCGATGATGACGGCCGGCACCGGCAGCTCGCCGAAGATGAACCAGCCGATGAGGATGGCCCAGATCATGGTGGTGTATTCGAACGGCGCGACCAGCGAGGCATCGGCATAGCGATAGCTCTGCGTCAGCAGGATCTGCCCGAGGCCGCCGAGAATGCCGATGCCGACGAGGATCGAGAACTCTGTGAAGGTCGGCGCATTCCAGCCGAGCACGATGGTGGACAGGCCGAGCAGCGTCGTCAGCATGGAGAAGTAGAAGACGACCGCGCCGGTCTTCTCTGTGCTGATGAGCCGGCGCACCTCCACCGTCGCGCCCGCGGCGCAGCAGGCCCCGACCAGCGCGAAGACGGCACCGATGGCCGCGCCGTCGCCAAAACCGTTGACGAGCACGCTCGACTGGAAATGCGGCGTGAGCATGATGAGCACGCCGACAAAGCCGACGGCGACCGCCGTCCAGCGATAGACCCGCACTGTTTCCTTCAGCACGAGCGCCGCGAGGATGACGACGATCAGCGGTGCCGTGTAGCCGATCGAGATGGCATCGGGCAGGGGCAGGAACGACAAGGCGAAGAAGCCGCAGAACATGCCCGTGGAGCCGATGACGCCGCGGCGGGCGTGGCCGAGGATGTTCTTCGTGCGTACCGCGTCGATCAACTCGCCGCGCCAGCCGAGCCACAGGAGGAGCGGCACCAGCGCGAAAGCGGAGCGGAAGAAGACCAGTTCCCCGGTCGGAAACGCCGTACTGACGAGCTTGATGCCCGCTGACATCAGGGTGAACGAAAGCGCCGAGAGGACTTTAAGGCCAATGCCTAGGAGGGGATTCACGACACTCTGCCGCCTTGGATACAGGCGTAACCAAACCACGAAACATCGGCTTGCCCAAGGCCCGCCGCGGCAAGCCTGTCATGCGCCGGGGGCACGGGAACGGAGCACGTCATCAAAGTGAGATGTGAATCGGCTCTTTAGGGTCAACGCGATCAGACGGACGGATCTGCCCCCGTGTCCCAAGAAAGCGACGCTGTCCGCGTCCGGACCTTGTTCATCTCGGACGTCCACCTCGGCACCAAGGGGTGCCAGGCGGAGCTGCTGATCGACTTCCTGCGCCACTATGATGCCGACACGGTCTTCCTCGTCGGCGACATCATCGACGGTTGGCGGCTGAAGTCGGGCTGGTACTGGCCGCAGGCCCACAACGACGTGGTGCAGAAGCTGCTGCGCAAGGTGCGCAAGGGGGCGCGCCTCATCTATGTGCCCGGCAACCACGACGAGTTCCTGCGCGACTATGTGGGCAGCAATTTCGGTGGCATCGACATCGTCGAACACGCCATCCACGAGACGGCGGACGGCAAGCGCTATCTCGTCATCCACGGCGATCACTTCGACCTTGTGGTGCGCCACGCCAAGTGGCTCGCGCTTCTTGGGGACTGGGCCTACGGCGCGGCGCTGACGATCAATACCTATCTCAACGTCGTCAGGCGGCGGCTCGGTCTGACCTATTGGTCCTTGTCTGCCTGGGCCAAGCTCAGGGTCAAGAATGCCGTGAACTACATCGGCCGCTTCGAGGAACTGCTCGCCTCGGAAGCGCGGCGGTACGAGGTGGACGGCGTCATCTGCGGTCACATCCACCATGCCGCGATGCACGAGGATTTCGGCGTGAGCTACATCAATACCGGAGACTGGGTGGAATCCTGCACCGCGCTTGTCGAGCATTACGACGGGAGCCTCGAGATCCTCAACTGGGCCGGACGCATGCCGCAGCGCGCTGCCATGGCGGGCGAACCGGTTGCCGACCAGCCCCCACGCGCCGCGAAGGCGGCCAGGGTGGCGGCATGATGCGCGTCGTCATCGCCAGCGACGCCTGGCGTCCGCAGGTCAACGGCGTGGTGCGCTCGCTGGAGAACGTGGCGGCCCATGCCTGTTCGCTCGGCGCGGACGTGCATTTCGTCACGCCCGACGCCTTCAGGACCGTGCCCCTGCCGTCCTACGGCGAAATCCGACTGGCACTCGCCGGCACCCGCCGGATGCGTCGCATGCTCGCCGAACTGAAGCCGGATTTCGTCCATATCGCGACGGAGGGGCCGATCGGGCTCGCCATGCGGCGCGTGTGCCTCGCCGAGGGCCGTGGCTTCACGACAAGCTATCACACACGTTTTCCGGAATATCTGTCGGCGCGCCTGCCGGTGCCCGAGCGCTGGGGCTACGCCGCCCTGCGACGCTTCCACAACGCCGGCGCGGGCGTCATGGTGAGCACGCCGACGCTGGCGCGGGAGCTCGGCGCGCGCGGCTTCGCCAATATCATGCGCTGGTCGCGCGGCGTCGACGCCGACCTGTTTCGCCCCAGGGCGGATGCACGTGGCGCGCTCGGCGTGCCAGCGCCGGTCTTCCTCTATGTCGGCCGCGTCGCAGTGGAAAAGAACCTAGAGGCCTTCCTCAAGCTCGACCTGCCGGGCACGAAGGTGGTGGTGGGCGACGGGCCGGCGCGCGCCCGCCTGCAACAGAGCTTCCCGCAGGCGCGCTTCTTCGGCACGCTGACGGGTGAGACGCTGGCGGAGGTCTATGCCGCGAGCGACGTCTTCGTCTTCCCGAGCCTGACCGACACGTTCGGCATCGTGCTGCTGGAGGCACTGGCCAGCGGGTTGCCTGTCGCCGCTTTCCCCGTCACCGGCCCGCTCGACGTGGTGGGGGGCACCGGCTGCGGGGTCCTCGACATGGACCTGCGCACCGCAGCGCTCGCGGCGCTCGACATCGACCGCAGCCTCTGCCGCGATCTGGCGCTCACCTACAGCTGGCGGGCGAGCGCGGGCCAGTTCTTCGACAACATCGTGCAGGCGAACGCCTCGGCGGGCGGCGTGCCGCTGGCCGCCTGACCACACGCTCAGGTGAAGCGGCGCAGCTTCTCCTGCCAGCTCAGGGCGTCGAAGGCGGCGAGCACGGACGGCTCGAAGCGCGGCTCGTCGCTCTTCTGCGCCGTCTCCTGCCGCTGCGGAACGGGCTGTGGCGCCTCGTCCCGGGCAAGCGCCGCGCTGCCGCGGCGCGTGTTGCCGGGATCGACGAAGACGACATTGCCGGCATAGCGCCGCACCCGTGCGGGCTGCACCTCTCCCGGGCTCGGCGCGGTCCGCGCGACCGGCGGTTCGTCTGACGGCGACGCCTCCTGCGCTGGTTGAGCCGGATGGCTCGCGGCATCGTCCGGGCGTGATGTTTGCGAGGTCGTTTCCGGCGCAGCGGACATGCGGGCGGGTGCGTCGGTGCGTCGGCGGCGCAGGCCGTTGTCGCTGCCACCGGGCAGGCTCACGACGACGTCGGGCTTGTCGCGTCCGGCGCGGGGCGCTTCCTCGCGCGGGGCGAGGCCGCGCAGGCGCTGCTCGACACTGGCGAGGAGCGCGAGCGCCTGGCCGAGGCGGCGCACGGTGATGTCCTGCATCAGGCCGAGGGTGTGCAGGTCGCCGGCATGCTTCTCCAGCGCGGTGCACAGCGTCTCCTCGGCGCCACGCTCGCGCAGCGCCCAGGCAAGGTCCTGGATCTGCTCGGTGGCGTTCGCCATGCCGTCGGCGGCGGCGCGGGCGGTGCGAAGCACGGGATCGGTGCTCTCGTCCGCCTCAGGCACGGGATCGTCCCGCCGCGTGGCTGCGATCGCGGCCTGCCCGGTCGCGACGAGCGCCGCGATATCCGCGATCTCGGATTCGAGATAGACGAGCCGGGGCGAGCGCCCGGGAATGGCGCCTTGCATCTTCTCGATCGCCCGCAGCACGGAAAGCGTGTCGCTGTTGCGGTTGCGGCGCGCGAACTCGTTGAGGAACCAGCGCCCGCGCTCGCTCTCCATCACCGCGGCCTCGATGGCCTCGTAGCTTGCATCGTCGAGCGGCTTGTCGCTTTCGGTCATGCGGCCCGTCCGTACTCGTTTCACTCACACGCAGCGCCGCCGCTCAGCACAGCGACGACAGGCGACAGGCTAGTGCAAGCATCTGAACGATCCCTTACGGCTCGATTGCGGCCGATGCCGCGATTCGCCGTTCGACGCGCCGGATGCCGGCGCGGGGAGCCTTCCGATGGATGGCCTCGTTCGCCTGTGTCTGCTCAATGCCGTCATCTTCGTCGGCACCGGCCTCTATCTGCCGTTCTTCCCCGTCTGGCTCGAAAGCCGCGGGCTCGATGCGGCGGCCATCGGTCTCGTCCTCGCCATCCCGATGGTGGTGCGCATCCTCGCGACGCCCTTCATCACCGCGCTGGCCGACCGGCACCTGCCGGCCGGCGTGCTGCTCGCCATTGTAAACGCAGGCCTTCTCGCTGCCTATGTCCTGCTGGCACAGACCGGGGGGCTGGCCAGCATCATGACCGTGATGGTCTTCGTCGGCTTGTGCATGGCGCCGCTCATCCCGCTGACCGATGTCACGACCACGGCCTATCTGCACGGGCGGCCGCGGCTGAGCTACGGCGGCATCCGGCTCTGGGGCTCGGTCGCTTTCCTCGTCACCAATCTCGCCGGCGGGGTCCTGCTGACGGTCCTGAAGGCGGATGCCTTCGTCTGGCTGCTGGCGACGGTGGCGGGCCTCGGGGCCGTGGCGGCGCTCGCCGCGCCGAGTGGCGGGCAAGAGCTACCGGTCGGCGCGCCCAGCGTCGCCCATGCACCGCGTCGGCAGCGCGGGGCGCTGTTGGCGCTCGTCATGGCCGCAGCCAGCGTGCAGGCGAGCCACGCCATGATCTACGCCTTCGGCACCCTGCACTGGCGCGGGCAGGGGCTTTCGGGCAATGCCATCGGCCTGTTGTGGTCGCTTGGCGTCCTCGCCGAGATTGCTCTCTTCGCGCGCCTGGGGCCGCTCATCGGCACAGTGGGGCGGGGGCTCGCCTGCGTCGCTCTCGGCGGCGGGGCAGCGCTCGCCCGCTTCGCGCTGATGGGGCTCGATCCCGGATTCGCCGGGACGCTGGTGCTGCAGCTTCTGCACGGCCTCAGCTTCGGCGCCACGCATCTCGGCACCATCGCCGCCATCACCGGGCTCGCGCCGCGCGGCGCGCGGGCGCGCTGGCAGGGCATCCTGACGGCCTGCAACGCCGGCGCCATGGCCGCGGCGACCATGGCGAGCGGTCCGCTCTATGGGGCCTCCGGCGCGGGCGGCTATTTTGCCATGGCGGGGCTCGGCGCGCTCGGCATGCTTCTCGCCTTCCTCGCCGCGCGGCGGGTTTCTCAGCCCCAGAGCAGGGAGGAGGGCGGCGAAACCGTGCTGCCGTCATAGACGAGGCCGTGCGGTCGGTCGCGCGCCAGCAGCAGCGGCCCGTCGAGATCGACGAAGCGGGCGCGCGGCGTCAGCAGCATCGCCGGCGCCATGGCGAGCGACGTGCCCACCATGCAGCCGACCATGATCGCGAAGCCCTGAGCCTCGGCCTCGGCGGCGAGCCTGAGGGCCTCGGTCAAACCGCCCGTCTTGTCGAGCTTGATGTTGACCGCGTCATAGAGCGGCCTGAGCCTCGGCAGGTCCGCCCGAGTGTGTAGGCTCTCGTCGGCGCAGACCGGTATGGAACGGCCGATATCGGCCAGCACGGCGTCCTCGCCCGCCGGTAGCGGCTGCTCGACGAGGGCGACGCCGTTGTCGGCCGATGCCTGCAGCAGGTCCGCCAGAACGTCAGGTCGCCAGCCCTCGTTGGCGTCGACGATGAGCGTCGCATCGGGCGCGGCGGCGCGCACGGCCTCGAGACGCCGGATGTCGCCCTCCGGCTTGCCGAGCTTGATCTTGAGGATGGTGCGCTCTCGCGCCGCACGCGCCGCCTCGGCCATCGCCACCGGCTCGGCGAGGCTGATGGTATAGGCCGTGGTCGCCTTGCCGAGGCGGTCGATGCCGGCGAGGACGTGGGCCGGCAGGCCGGCGCGCTTGGCCTCGAGATCCCACAGGGCGCAGTCGAGCGCGTTGCGGGCGGCGCCTGCCGGCATCGCCTCCTGCAGGGCTTCGCGATCGAGACCGGCGGCGATCGCCGGGGCAAGCGCCTCGATGGCGGCGGCGACGCCCTCGACGGTCTCGCCATAGCGGGCATAGGGGACGCATTCGCCGCGCCCGGTGCGACCTGCCTCGGTGATGGTGGCGGTGACGACGACCGCCTCCGTACGGCTGCCGCGGGCGATGGAGAAGACGCCGGCGATGGGAAAGCGCTCGATCGTGACGGAGAGCTTGCGGTCGGTCGTGGACATCTCTTGTTCCCGGCAAGGACACGGCGGGGTTGCGATAAAGCCACAACCGCCAGCGCAAGGCACGCACAATGGCCGGCGGGCAGGAATTCCGCGGTGCATTTGTCGACAGTCACGGTTCCGGCGCGTTATCACGGTGCCTGGATTCGACGGGGAGCGCACCCTGGACGAGGCATGGCGGGCATCGAGGCGATGAATTCAGGACCGGCGATCGCCGTCGACGAGCGCGGCGGTGATATGCGCTTCGTCGTGTCCGGGCGCTGGACGGCGCCCCATGCCGCCGAGGTGGAGCGGCTCGCCGCCATGCTTCTGGAGGAAGCCCGCGGCGGCGGCAGCGTACGCATCGACATTTCGGAGATCGGGCGGCTCGACACGCTGGGCGCTTGGGTGCTCGATCGGACGCGGCACGAACTGGGCGACCGGGGCCAGCGCGCCGATTTCGTCGGTGCCCGCCCGGAGCATCAAACGCTGCTCGACGAGATCGCCTATCGCGGCTTCCAGGAGCCGAGCCGCGCGAAGAACTTGCACATCGTCGACTTTCTCGTCGACGTCGGCCGCACGGTCGTCGAGGTGGGCAAGGACTTCGTGCGCGGCGTCAGCTTCCTCGGCGAGGTTGTCGCGGCCTTGGTCGTCGTGCTCTTCAATCCCCGCCGCTTCCGCTTTCCCGCGCTCGTTCACCAGTTGGAACACATCGCCTTCCGCGGCGTGCCCATCATCGCGCTCATCTCCTTCCTCGTCGGGGCCATCGTGGCGCAGCAGGGCATCTTCCAGCTGCAGCGCTTCGGGGCGACGCCCTTCGTGGTTGATCTCGTCGGCATCCTTATCCTGCGCGAACTGGCGGTACTCCTTACATCGATCATGATCGCCGGCCGCTCGGGCAGCGCCTTCACGGCCGAGATCGGCTCGATGAAGATGCGTGAGGAGGTGGATGCGCTGCGCGTGATGGGGCTCGACCCGGTGCAGGTGCTGATCGTGCCGCGCGTGCTGGCGCTCATCATCGGGCTGCCACTGCTGACCTTCCTGTCGATGATGTCGGCGCTGCTCGGCGGCGGTCTCGTGGCCTGGGTCTACGGCGGCATCAGCCCCGAGATCTTCCTCGCCCGCCTGCAGGGGGCGATTGTGCTTTCCACCTTCCTCGTCGGCCTCATCAAGGCGCCTTTCATGGCGCTCGTCATCGGCCTCATTGCCTCGCTCGAGGGGCTCGCCGTGCAGGGCTCGGCGGAGTCGCTCGGCCGGCAGGTGACGTCATCGGTGGTAAAGTCCATCTTCATGGTGATCGTGGTCGACGGTCTCTTCGCCATGTTCTTCGCGGCCATCGATTACTGACATGGATGATACGCCCCAGAACTCCGCCAGAACCGCCGACGAACGCGAGCGCGAGGTCGTCATCCGCGTGCGCGGGCTCGAGGTCGGCTTCGGCGAGAAGACGATCATGAAGGGGCTTGATCTCGACGTTTACCGTGGCGAGATCCTCGGCTTCGTCGGAGCCTCGGGAACCGGCAAGTCCGTGCTGACACGCGCGATCCTCGGCCTTGTGCCGAAGCGGGCCGGCACCATCGAGGTCTTCGGCGAGGATCTCGACGGCCTCAATCCGGCCTCGCGCAGGGCCATCGAGCGCCGTTGGGGCGTGCTGTTCCAGCACGGGGCACTGTTCTCCTCGCTGACGGTGAGGCAGAACGTGCAGGTGCCGATGCGCGAATACCTCGACATGTCCGACCGGCTGCTCGAGGAACTCGCCATGCTGAAGATCGAGATGGTGGGCCTCAGCCCCGACGCGGCGGACAAATATCCCTCCGACCTGTCGGGCGGCATGATCAAGCGCGCCGCGCTCGCCCGCGCGCTCGCCCTCGATCCCGAAATTGTGTTTCTCGACGAACCGACGTCAGGCCTCGACCCCATCGGGGCGGGCGACTTCGACGACCTCATCGCCACCCTGCAGAAGACTTTGGGGCTCACGGTTTTCATGGTAACCCACGACCTCGACAGCCTCCATTCGGTCTGCGACCGTATCGCGGCGCTCGGGGAGGGGCGAATCATCGCATCGGGAACGATCGAGGATATGCTGGCCTCGGATCACCCTTGGGTGAGGGCCTATTTCCACGGCAAGAGAGCCCGGGCCGTGATGGCCGAGTGAGAAAGAGACGACAGGCGGTATGGAGACACGGGCCAATTACGCTCTGATCGGATTGTTCACGCTGGTGGTCATTGCCGGCGCCTTCCTGTTCGTCTACTGGTTCGCCGGGGCAGACGTGCGCGCCAACCGCGTGAGCTATCGCATCGTCTTCTCCGGCTCCGTCTCCGGCCTGTCGCGTGGCTCCCTGGTACTGTTCAACGGTCTCAGGGTCGGCGAGGTATCGAACATCGAGCTTCTGCCCGAGGACCCGCGGCGCGTGGTCGCGCGCGTCGACGTCGACCGCACGACGCCGATCAATACCGACACCAAGGCGCGGCTCGAATATCAGGGGCTGACCGGCGTCGCCAACATCCAGCTCACCGGCGGCAATCCCGACGCACGGCCGCTGGAAGCCGGACCCGGCCAGCCACTGCCGACGATCTTCGCCGACCGCTCGGATTTCCAGGATCTTCTGGAGACGGCACAGCGGCTCGCGGGCAAGGCGGACGACGTATTGACGAAGTTCGACCGCATCGTCGGCCAGGCCGAGGATCCGATCACCCGCACGGTGCAGAACGTTGAGCGGTTCTCCGGCGCACTCGCCGATAACGCCCCGGGTCTCGAGCGGCTGCTGGGCAATGCCGCCGACCTGTCGAAGCGGCTGGAGACGCTCGCTGCGAATCTCGATGAGGTGGTGACGGCGGTACCGCCGGACCGCGTGACGCGCATCGTCGACAATGTCGATCGCTTCACCGCGGCGCTCGGCGATTCGAGCGGCGACATCGAATCGACGCTGAAGGACATCGCCTCGATCTCGAAGAAGCTCGACGTCGCGGCGGACCGTGTCGACGGCGTTCTCAAGGCAGCGGAAGGCTTCCTGTCCTCGCCCGAGGGCAAGGGCGCCTTCGAGGAGGTGGCGGAGGCCGCCCGTTCCATCCGCGTGCTGGCCGACAACCTCGATAAGCGCACGGCCGAGATCACGGCCGGCATCAACCGCTTCACCGGCCCCGGCCTGCGCGATTACGAGGCGCTGGCGAGCGAAGGGCGCCGCACCCTCAACGAGATCAACCGCGTGCTGCGCAGCGTCGAGCGCAACCCCCAGCAGTTCATCTTCGGCAGCAAGCCGGGATTGCCAGCCTACAGTGGTCGCTGACATGAACCGCAGATCGTCTGCCGCTTCTTCCGGCGGCTCCGTTCGCCCCGGCGCCTGCGCGCTGCTCGTGGCGGGGCTCGTCCTCGCCGGCTGCGCCGGCCCGGCGCCCGCGACGTTCGATCTCTCGGCGCCACGCGAGGTGACGGGGGCGGCCCGCATCGGCGGTGACCAACTCATCGTCACCGAGCCGCTGGCGCTGCAGACGCTCGATGGCAGCGCCATCATCGTCAAGGGTGCGGACGGCGCCGTCTCGCAGCTCGACGGCGTGCAATGGGCCGACCGGCTGCCCAAGCTGGTGCAGACGCGCCTGATCCAGACCTTCGAGAACGGCAGCCGCCTCGGCCGTGTGGCGCGCCCCGGCGACGGGGTCGTCGCCAATTACGCGCTCGGCAGCGAAATCCGCCGCTTCGAGGTGTCGAGCGCGTCGTCCGAGGCTGTGGTCGAGATCTCGGCGCGCCTCATCGAGACGGTCAGCGGCCGCGTGGTCTCGGCCAAGATCTTCTCGGCGCGTGTGCCGGTTGCCGGCATCACCGGGCCAGGGGCAGCGCGCGCGCTCGACGAAGCGCTGTCGTCAGTGCTGCTGCAGATCGTGCGCTGGTCGCCGGCACGGGCGTGACGGGTGGCGCTCAGCCGGCCAGTGGCAGGCAGATATCGGTGCGCAGCTCTTCCGGCGGCACGATGGCCGGGTTGTTGAGATACTCGTCGAAAGGGGCTCGGGCCGGCCGTTCGCCGTGCTGTGGCAGCCATGTTTCGAGCAGCCAGCGGGAAGCCTGCGGAACGAGGGAGTAGGGACCCTTCAACCTCAGCACGGCATGGCGTCCGCCAGGGATTTCGCCGACCGTGACGACGCTATCGCTCTGCGCATCCGGGCCAATGTACATCGCGACATCGCAGCGCAGGCTGCCTGCCGGCACGAGCGTGGGATCGTCATGATAGACGCTGAACACGCGCAGGTCGACCGGAAGGGGCCCCCGCGCGCGGGCCCAGGCCCAGAGCCGGTCGAAGGTGGGGCCGGCGCCTTCGTAGGGGCCGATGTGGCGGATGGCCACGACCCTGACGGGAGCGAGTTCGCGAATCTGGACTGGATACATGACGGGTCCTTCCGGGGAGTTTCGGTCGACGCAGCCGCATCCCTTACGGCAGAAACGTTACGAGAGCCGTACCGCCTATCGTCACGCCTCCCGCCGATACCAGAAGGCGTCTGCGATGCGCACCATGCCCGCATGCTCGTAGAATCCCATCGCTTCCGGGACGGAGGCCAGCACCAGGCTGACGCGCGGCCCGAGAAGCCGGCGGGTCTCGTCGAGCAACCCCTTGCCGATGCCGAGGCCCTGGGCAGAGCGCGCAACGGCGAGCTCGGACAGGTAGCAGCACCAGGAGAAGTCGGTGATGGAGCGGGCAACGCCGACGAGCGGGTGGCCGGGCACGTCGCGGCGTGCCGTCACGATCAGGTTTGCGCCGGCGAGCATCGCGGCGAGGCGGCCATCGTCCTCGACGGGACGGATGGTGCCGAGGCCGGATGCATCCAGCACCTGCCGGAATTCGGCCACCGGGAGCGTTTCCTCCCGCCCGTAGATGATCCGCGACGTCTCGTCCATGGTGATCTCCGCAGACGCGCCAGCGAGGACAGGCGACAGCCTCGCCATGGCCATCCGGCAAATTGCCGTCGAAGAGAGCGACCGCGGTTTCTGCCGGCAGCGTGAGAAAAGGAAAGGGCGCGGCCGTCCGTGGCCGCGCCCCATTTTGTCAAGCCTGCGCCGCGATCACTCGAAGCGGCCGGTGGCGTGCGCCAGCATAGTGTAGACCTTGCCGGTCTCCGACGTGAGGTAGGTCTTGGCCATCATCGAGTCCCGATCCTGGCGCGAGACCTCGGCGAGCAGGCGCTCGAACTCGTCAATGTAGCGGTCCACGGTTTCGCGGAATTCGGCGTCCTGACGGTACTTGCGGCGGATCTCCTCGAAGGTCTGCTGGCCCTGAAGGGTGTAAAGCCGGCGCGTGAACACGTTTCGCTCGCCGCGCTTGTAGCGGTCCCACAGCTCCACCGCCGCATCGTGATCGATCATCCGGGCAATATCGACCGAGATGGAATCGAGCAGCTCGATGGTGCGGCGCTGGCTGGCGGGGGCACCGGCCACGGTCTGCGCGGCGGGAGCCGCGGCTTTTGCCGTCTCGGCTTCGTCGCGCGAGGCCCGCACGAGAAGGTCCGAGAGCCAGCCACGGCCGCCGGCCTGCTGTGGCGCAGCCTCGCGCTGCGGGGCAGGGACGGGTGCACGCGCCGGCTGCGGCGCAGGGGCTGCCGCCGGCTGGGCAGCCTGCTGTGCCGGCTGGGGCCGCGGCGTCGGGGCGGCCGGGCGCTCGGCAACCGGGCGCTCGGGGGCCGAACGCTCGGCTTGGGCTGGACGGCGGGGCTGGGCCGCTTCAACGACGTCGACGGCACGGCCCGACCGGGTGACGATCTCGGTCAGCTCGTTGAGCGCCTTGATCTGGTCGGCGACGACGCGGCGCATGGCGGCGGTCGTCTCCTGCGTCTCGCGCGGCATCTCGATCACGCCGCGCTTCAGCTCGCTGCGCGTCGCCTCCAGCTCCTCATGGATACGGGCGGTCATGCCGCGCATGTCGTTGGCGACGGAGTGGAAGCGCTCGGTCGCCTGGCTGAGGCTCCGGCTCATCTCGGCGATGACCTGCTCGTAGGCCTGGCGCAGGGCAGCCGCTGTACGCTCGCGCTCCTTGCCGGTCGTCGTACGGATGAGATCGAACTGCTCGCCGATGGCCTGGGTGGCCGACTGGGCGTTTTCGGCCAGCACGGAGCCGATCTGGCGCGCCTTGCGCTCCGCCTCCTGCAGCGTCTCCGACAGGAGGGCGCTGAAGGACCGGGTGATCGATTCCATGTCGTCGGCCCGCTCGCCGACCACCGAGACGAGGTTCTCCAGCGTCTGGCGGCGCTCGTCGAGGGCGACGCCCATGCGCGATTCGACGCCTTCGAGCAGGCGCGTCGCCTCCGCGATGGCCTTGATGTGCTCGTTCGTGACTTCGGCAACGGCCCGACCCTGCTGGCCGAGCTTCTCGGCGAGGCCGGCAGCCTGCGTCAGCGTCTGGCCGGAGATGGCGCGCAGCGCCTCGACCTGGGCGGCGACGTCGCTCGCGGCGCGGCCGGTCTCCTCCTTCACCGCGCCGAGCACCTCCTGCAACTCGCCGACCCGGCTCGTCAGCCCGTCCTCGACCTGGGCGAGGTTGGCGCTGGCGCTCGCGGCCATCTGCTGCAGCAGGCGGTTGGCCTCGGACAGGCGGTCGAGCACGCCTGACAACTCGCCCTTCAGGCGGTCGTTGGTGGACATCAGCGTCTCGATGGAGCGGCTGGTGCCGTCCTCGATGACACGGCGCAGCGACTCGCTCGACGAGCCGAACAGCTCGGTGAGCTCCTGCGAGCGCTCCTGCACCGCCTCGACGATGGAGCGGCCGCGCGTCTCAAGCGTGCGCACAACCGCCTCGCCGACCGAGGCGACTTCGCGGGCGATGCTCTCGCCGCGGTCGGCGATGGCGCCGACGAGGCCGAGCCCCTTGTCGTCGAATAGCCGCTCCAGCTCTTGGGCGCGATTGCCGAGGGTTGCGTTGATCGCCTCGGCACGGGCGGCAAGGTTCTCGGAGATCGCCTGGCCGCGCTCGTCGAGCGTGGCGCTGACCGTGTCGAGCCGGTCGACGACCCGCTCCTCGAAGCGGGCGACGCGCTGGTCGAGCGTCGCCGCGATGTCGAGGGCCCGGCCGCCCAGCGTCTCGTTGATCTCCTGCGCCTTGCCCGAGAGCACCTCGGTGAGCTGCGCGCTCTTCGTCGAGATGACGCCGCCGATCTCGTCCACCTTGGAGGCCAGCGCCTGGGTGACGTCGCGCCCGCCCTCTGCCATGACGCGGGCGATCTCCTTCGTGCGCTCGACCAGGGCGTCGTTGAGGGCGCTGGCGCGCGCGCCGAGATTGTCGTCGATACGCACGATGAGCCCGTCGAGCGATTTCGCGATCTCCTGGCTCTTGGTGGCCGAACGCTCCTCGAAGCGCGCGATGTGCGCCTCCATGACGTCGCCGGCCTCTTTGGTGCGCTCGGCGAGCGCGTCTGCAAGCCGGGTGCCGTGGGTGGTCAGCAGGTTCTCGACATCGGCGAGGCGGGCGGTGACCGTCGTGGTGAAACCCGACGTGTCGTTGGCGATGCGCTCGGCGAGTGCCTGGCCCTTGGTGACGATGACGTCCTCGAAGCCGGCAAGACGCATGGACAGCGCCGCGTCGAGGCGGTGGCCGCGCTGCTCGATGGTCTCCTCGAGTGCGGCAAGGCGCGCACCCAGCGTGGCATCGAGCGTGCGGGCGCCGCTCTCGACGAGTTGCTGGAAGGAGCCGAGGCGGGCCGACAGCGTCTCATCAAGCGAGCCGGCGCGTGCGTCCACCGTGCGCTCGAAGCTGGAGAGCTTCTCGGAGAGGCTCGCGTCGAGGGTGGAGGTCCGGCTCTCGATGGCGTTCTCGAAGGCCGAGAGGCGTGCGTTGAGCGTGTTGTCCAGGCTGATGGCCCGGTTCTCAATGGTCTCCTCGAAGGCCGAGAGGCGGGCGTAAAGCGTCATCTCCAGCTTGTCGCCGCCGGTCTCCATCGTCTTCTCGAAGGCGGCAAGGCGCTCGCCCAGCTTCTCGTCGACGAGGCGGCCGCGGGTGTCGATGGTCTCCGCAAGTGCCTCGGCGTTGCGCGCCAGGGCCTCGTTGACGCGCGAGGCCTGCGTCGCGATGGCCAGCACGACGTCCTTGCCGGTGCCCGCCATCAGGGCGCGGGTCTCGTCTGTCTGGTGGGCGAGCATGTCACGCAGCTCGGAGGTGCGGCCGGCGAATTCCTCGGCAAGCGTCCGCGCGCTCTCCTCGAAGGTGACGCGGGCGCTCGCCGTGCGTTCCTCGAGCAGGGTGGCCATGTGCGTGCCGGTGGTCGACAGCGTGGTCTCGAGCGCGCGGGCGCTGTCCTCGAAGGCGGTGCGCACGAGATTGGTGCGGTCCTCAACGAGCGAGGCGAGGCGGTCGCCGACCGTCCCCAGGCTCTCCTCGATGCCGCGGGTGCCGTTCTCGAAGATCGCGCGGACGTTCTCGGCCCGGGTCTCGAGGAGATCGGCGAGGCGCTCGCCGGTGCTGGCGAGGCTGTCGTCGAGCGCGCGCGTGCCGTTCTCGAAGGCGAGGCGGATGCTTTCGGAGCGATTCTCCAGCAGGCCGGACAGCTGCTCGCTGGTATTGGCGAGGCTGCGGTCGAGGGCCTGCGTTCCGCTCTCGAAGGCGCGGCGCACGTCGTCCGAGCGGCTCTCGAGCAGGGTGGCAAGACGCTCGCCCGTGGTCGACAGGCTCTCGTCGAGCGCGCGGGTGCTGTTCTCGAACAATTCGCGGGCGACGCTGGTGCGCTCCTCAACCAGGCCGGCAATGCGCTCGCCCGCGGTGGTGAGGGTCATCTCGAGCGCCTGGGCGCCGTCCTCGAAGAAGCTGCAGGCAGCGTTGGCGCGCTCGGAGATGAGGGCGGCCATGCGCTCGCTGGTGCTGGTGAGGGTCGTCTCCAGTTCCGCGGCGCTCAACGAGAAGACGTTGCGGGCGGTGCTGGTGCGCTCCTCGATCAGGCCCGCGAGCCGATCGCCCGTCTCGGCCAAGGTCTGCTCCAGCGCGCGGCCATTGACGTTGATGACCTCGTGGATGCGCTCGCCCGTCTCGGCGAGACGCACGGCGAGGCCCTCGCCACGCGAGGCGATGGTGTCGGCGATCTCGCGGCCGGTGATCTCGATGCGCTGCGTCACCTCCTCGCCGCGGGCACCGATGGCGACGCTGAGCGTCTCGCCCGTGGAGCGCAGGGTGTCGTTCACCTCCATGGCGCGCTGGGCAATCTGCTCGGCAACGCTCGTGCCGGTCTCGGCGAGCGTGCGGGTGAGCTCGGCGGCACCGTCGTTGAGGCCGGTGGTCAGCACCTGGCCGGTGCGCTCGATGGCTTCGGTGATCTCGCGTGCCTTGCCGTCGAGCGTCGAGGTGACATCCGCGCTGGCGCTGGCGAGACGGGCCCCGACCGCGTCGCTGGTGGAGCCGAGGCGCTCGACGAGTTCGCCGCCCCGCGAGGTGATTTCGTCGATCATACGGTCGCCGGCGCGGCCGAGGGCGAGGGTAATCTGCTCGCCCTTGGAGCCGAGCTGCTCGGCAACGCGCGTGCCGGCGGAGGCAACGGCCTCGGCGATCACACGGCTCGCACCCTCGAGCTCCTGGGCGAAGTTCTCGTGTGCTCCCGAGATGGCGGCCTTCACACGCTCGCCGTTGCTGATGATGGCCTCGCGCTGGGCGACGAGTTCGTCGAGCAGCGAGCGAATACGAATTTCGTTGTCGCCGTAGGCGCGCTCCAGGGTCGAGATTTCGGTGCGCACGAGCGTCTCGAGCTCGCCGGCACGGGCAAGGGCCCGCTCGAGGCCGTCACCCATCGCGGCGACCTCGCGGCGCACGGCTTGGGAGAGGTTCACGACGGAATCAGCAGCGAGATTCTCGGGCTGGGCGAGGCGCACGGCAACGCCCGTCATGGCGCGGGCGACGAGGCGCATCTCCTGCGCGCGGGTGTGCAGTGTCGCGAGCACGAAGAATAGCACGACGGGGCCGAAGACCGTCAGGGCAAGCAGCGCGCCCTCAACGGCACCAATGGCGCCGATGGCGCCGTCCACGCCGACCGCACCGAGGTCGTAGCGCTGCCAGATGCCGGCCCCGGTGAGACCGAGCCATGCGAGCGAGGCGACGGCGGCGAGCCAATAGGCACGGGAGGATGGCCGGGCCTGCAGCGCCTGCAACAGCGCGCCCACCGTCTCCTTGTCGTCATTGGCGACGCGGGAGGGGTCCGGTGCGACGACGCCGGCGGGCTTCTGGCCGGACGGGCGAGCGGCGGAGGGATCGCGGGCGGCGGCTTTGTCGGCGGGGCGGGCGCTCATCGGCTTCTCGTCGTCCGTGGCGGGCGCGGTGTCCCGGGTGCCGGGCTTCGGTGCCGGCATCTTGAGGGAAGGCTTGGCGGGCGAGAGCTGACTCGCCTTGGGCATCTCCGGGGTGCCTTCGGCCGGCTTCTCGGTCGGGGCGCCAGTCACGGAGGCGAAGAAAGCCTGTTCGTCGATCTCGGGCAGGCGTGGCTCCTCCGCCGGATCGGGCAGCTTGCGCGCCGTCGCCGCCCGGCTGTCGAGCGCCGTCAGGTTCAGCGCCTGCTCGATCGCCGACAGGGCTGCTTCCGTCGGGTCTTTTGCCTGATTGTCCTTGGCCATGATCGCCGCCTCACTCACGCCACACCATAGGGTCTGCCGCCGCTGCCTGTTCCGGCAACGGTAGCCTGCGTCCGGACGGGGCCTCCTCGCTTGCGCAAGACCGCCCGGCCGCAGGGACCGCCATTTACCAAAACAGTCTATCGTTCGGCTCCGGCGAAAGAAACCCGACCGGACGGCCACTTGAATGTTTCGTTAACGCCTTGTTTACCATCTGGAACGTCAAAGACTTATGGCGGGAGAGTGGCATGGTTGACGGACACCGCACGAGGCGGCCCTCTTCCATGTGGACAAGCCTGATCGCCGGCCCTGCCGGCTTGCCGCCGGGACGAGGATCATGATGGATGCCCGCGAGACGGATGATGCCGCTTCGCCTTTGGACGAGGAATTCCTGCTGCGTCAGGCTGCCGGCGACACGGTCCTGATGCGCGAGGTGGCCCAGCTCTTCCGCGAACAGCTCAAGGGCCAGATGGCCATCATTGCCGGCAAGGGCGCGGCCGCACTGCGCTATGAGGCCGCCCACACACTGAAGGGTGCTTCGCTCGCGATCGGAGCCCGTCCGCTTGCAGAGGCGGCGAGGCGGATCGAGGCCGAGTTGCGGCTCGCCGCCGACGGCAGCGAGCCGGCCGGGCTCGACGATCTCCTGCCGAGGCTCGAGGCGGCCGCTGCCGATTGCGACGCCGCTCTCGCCGAGCTTCTGACACGCGCCTGATCGGCATAGACGGTCCCCCTGCGACTCACCGTCGGTGTTCACATCGCCTGCAGATGTTCTAAAGAGGGCGGGAATCGCCACGGAGCAGGGCATGCCCAAGATCACATTCATCGATGCCGATGACATCGCCCGCACGGTCGAGGCCGAGGTCGGTGCCACCGTCATGGAGACGGCCATCCGCAACGGCGTGCCGGGCATTGAGGCCGAGTGCGGCGGGGCCTGTGCCTGCGCCACATGCCACGTCTATGTGGACGAGGCCTGGCGCGAGGCGGTCGGCGAGCCCGAGCCGATGGAGGAGGACATGCTCGACTTCGCCTTCGACGTCAGGCCCAGCTCGCGCCTGTCCTGCCAGATTCGCGTGCGGCCGGAGCTCGATGGTCTCGTGGTGCGCACGCCCGAGCGACAGGGCTGAGCCGGCTTTCGCTTAAACATCGGCGAGCGGCAGGCAGATGTCCGTGACGAGGTCCTGCGCCGGCACCTCGCGCGGATCGTTGCGATAGATCTCATAGGGCGGGCGATCCGCCGGCTCGTGCCCGCTCGCCGGCAGCCAGGCGCGGTAGAGCCAGTCGTAGGCGCGCTCGAGCTCCGCATAGGGGCCGCGGTGGCGCAGCACGGCGTGCGTGCCGGCAGCGATAAGGACAATGTGGACGGTGGCGTCGCCCTCGATCTCGCGACCGATGGAGATGCCGGCATCCGCGCTGAGGTCCTTCGCCGCGACAGTGCCGGGGTCGGCGTAATAGACGCCGACGGTGACGGCGCCGGCGCCGAGGAGGCCGCGCGCCGCAGCCCAGGGCATCAGCCGGTCGAAGGCGCGGCCGATCTCCATGTAGGGACCGACATGGTGGATGGTGGCCAGGCGCAGCGCTGGCATGGGCTGCAGGGTGACGATCCAGGGGCTGGTCATGGGGCCATCCTCTTCCTGGGGGCACCCGGCGCCGGGCAGCAGGCGGCCGCGGCGCCGGTAGGCGGCGGGGGCGTGGCCGTAGGAGACCGCGAAGGCGCGTGTGAAGGCGGCGACGCTGCCGTAGCCGGCCCGGGCGGCGATGCGCGCGATGGGCAATTGCGAGGCGACGAGGCTGTGGGCGGCCCGGTGCAGCCTGAGGCGCCGCGCCGTCTCCGCCGCCGTCTCGCCCGTCATCGCCCGGTAGATGCGGTGAAAGTGGTAGGGCGAGAGACAGGCGATGCCGGCGAGGCGCTCGAGCGACAGGTCGTCGTCGAGGTGGCCGGCGATATGTGTGGCGACCCGGGCGATCCGCTCGGCATAGTCGAGGCGTGTCTGGGACTTGCGGCCGATCATGTCTCCGTTCCGCTCCCTCGCGCGTCGCGCCGGCTCTTCCGGCGCCCGCGGAGACTACCGATAGCGGTTTGATCGGCGTTGCGCATTTTCCGTGCCGGACGGCGTGCGCTCCATGCCGCCGATGGCGCGCTCGTGCGCGCCGGGGACGGTTGACCTCGATCAACGCCGCGGCGAGGCTGGGCGACTAGGTTTCATCGTCTCGATGACAAGGGGGTTTCGATGTTCAAGTCCATCCTGGTGCCGGTCGATCTCGCCGAGGTCGAGGTCTCGCGCGCGGCCATCGACAAGGCGGTGGCCTTCGCCAATGCCTCCGGCGGTCAGGTGCGCCTCATCTATGTGCGCTCGATCCTTCCCGTGACCTTCATGGAGTTCGTGCCGCCGGATTTCGATGCGGAGCAGCAGAGCGACAGCGAGGCCAAGCTCAAGGAAATCGCCGATACCGTGCCGCTGCCGAAGGAGCGCGTGTCCACGGCGGTCCACATGGGCGCCGTCTACAACGAGGTGCTCGAAGAAGCTGCAAAGATGAAGGCCGACCTCATCATCGTCGGTTCCCACCGTCCGGCCATGGCGACCTACCTGCTCGGTTCCAACGCCTCCACCATCGTCCGGCATGCGCCGTGCTCGGTGCTCGTGGTGCGCGAGAATCACGCGGGCGAGAGCTGAACGGCAGAGCTTTCACTTCGGCGGCAGGAGGTCGGCCGGCAGATCGCCCGCGGTCGCCAGCCGCGGGCGATTGCGCAGGACGAGCGGGGCAAGCTGCCAGTAGGCGAGGGCGAGCACGGCAAGGCCGATGAGGGCCGCGGTGCCCGCGCCCTCGCTGATGGCCTGGTAGGCGAAGCCCGCCACGCCGATGACGGTCATGAGGCCGATGGCTGTCAGCAGCAGCCACGCAGCGTAGGAGCGGCCGCAGCGGATGACGACGCCGGGGTTCGCCGCTGCCACGGCCGCGACGAGAGACCGTACGAAAGCCGAATAATCGCCGTTCTGCGTCTGCGCGCCGGAGAGGCCCCAGTTGACATTGGTGAGCGACAGGCTGCGGCCGTCCGCCATGCGCAGAGTCGTGCGGTAGACATTGCGCACGGCCGTCTTCGATTCGAAGGTCAGGCGAACCTCCCTGACCGCTGACAGCGCGACGGTATCGACGCGTCGCCCGGCATCTGCCACCAGCCGGTCGCCCTCGAGCCGGTAGATAACCTCGAAGCCGACGGGCCGGGGCTTCTGGCGATAGACGTGGCCGGGAGGCGCTCCGGCATCTTCTGCGATGTCGTCCTGATCCTGCATGGCCGTCTTGTCGGCGAAGGCGGGCGCAGAGGCAAGGGGTATCCGCCTCATCTCCAGGAGAGGGCTCGCCTTCGGCAAGTTGTTGCGCTGGATCCCGGATCGCATTCCGATTCGCAGCATGCGTCCAGGATACGAGCTTGCGCCGGGGTGCGGCGGTCTGCAATTCTCCCGCCTGCCGCCGCCTCACCGCATCAGCGCACGCATCGCCCGGTCGAGGCCGTCGAGCGTCAGTGGAAACATGCGGTCACCGATCAACTGGCGCACCATGGTGATGGAGCGGGTGTAGCCCCAGCGCTCCTCGGGCAGCGGGTTGAGCCACACGCTCTTTGGGAATTGCGTGAACAGCCGCTGCAGCCAGACCTCGCCCGCCTCCTCGTTCCAGTGCTCCACGGAGCCGCCGGGCATGGCGATTTCGTAGGGGCTCATGGAGGCATCGCCGACGAAGACGGCGCGATAGTCCGACGGGAAGGTGCGGATGACATCAAGCGTGGGGATCGTCTCCTCGAACCGGCGGCGGTTCTCCTTCCACAGCTGCTCATAGGGACAGTTGTGGAAATAGAAGTGCTCGAAGTGCTTGAACTCGGAACGTGCGGCGGAGAACAGCTCCTGCGCCTTCTCGACGTGCCAGTCCATGGAGCCGCCGACGTCGAGGAAGAGCAGCACCTTCACCGCATTGTGCCGCTCCGGCACCAGCCTCACGTCGAGATAGCCCTTGTGGGCCGTGGCGCGGATGGTGTCGTCGAGGTCGAGCACCTCGGCGGCGCCGGTGCGCGCGAAGCGGCGCAGGCGCCGGAGCGCTAGCTTGATGTTGCGCGTGCCGAGTTCGACCGTGTCGTCGAGGTCCCTGAACTCGCGCTTGTCCCACACCTTGACGGCGCGGAAGTTGCGGTTGCCGTCTTGGCCGATGCGGATGCCTTCGGGATTGTAGCCGTAGGCGCCGTAGGGCGAGGTGCCGGCAGTGCCGATCCACTTGCTTCCGCCCTGGTGCCGCTCCTTCTGCTCGGCCAGGCGCTGGCGCAGCGTCTCGAACAGCTTGTCCCAGCCCATGGCCTCGACCTGCCGCTTTTCCTCTTCCGTCAGGTAGCGCTCGGCGAGCCTGCGCAGCCATTCTTCGGGAATGGTGGCCTTTTCAATAGCCGGACCGAGGGTCTTCAGCCCCTGGAAGACAGTGGCGAAGACGCGGTCGAACTTGTCGAGGTTGCGCTCGTCCTTCACGAGGCAGGTGCGGGCGAGATAGTAGAAGTCCTCCGCCTTCTTCTCGGCGAGGTCCGCTTCCAGCGCGCCGAGCAGGGTCAGGTATTCCCGCAAGGTGACGGGGATCGTCGCGGCACGCAGGGCGGTGAAGAAGTCGAGGAACATGCCGGCAATCTAGCAGGCCTCGCAGCGCCGCGCGACGGCTCGAAAAAGGGGCCGCCGGGCATGCCGGCGGCCAAGGTGCTGGGTTGACGGGTCTCGAAACGACCGACCGAGGGCCGGGCGCTTACTGCTGCTGAGCCGGCGGGGCCGGCGGAGCGCCACGGTGGTGGAAAGCGGCGTGGCGCATGCGATGGCCGTCACCGCGCATGCCAGCGCGCATCAGCACGTCGAAGCGGCCCTTCTGCGCCTCGTCGAGGCTGTCGTAGAGCGGCTTGGCGGCCTCGGCCAACTTCTTCATCTCGGCGGCTCGCTTCTCCATGAAGTCGGCGCGCATCTCCAGGCGCTCGATGGCACCGGTACGTTCCTTGCCCTCGGCACGGCTCTCGCGCCGTTCCCGCATGGCGTCGGCACGGGCCTTGGCCATGTCGCGCAGGGCGGTTTCGAGGGCCGGCCAGTTCTTCTCCTGGTCGGCCGTGAGCTTGAGGCCCTCCTTCAGGCCGGCGATGCGCGCGTCGAGGAATGCCGCCCGGTCGGCTTCGCTGAAGCGGGGGCCGCGCTTCTCGGCCTGCTCGGCCCGCGGCCCGGCGCCGGGCTGCGGGCCATTCTGGGCCATGGCCATGAGGGGAGTGACGGCAACGCCCGCCGCAAGGGTCGCTGCAACGATCGTTTTCTTCATCGTGGTCCTCCATTCGATGTGGACCAAGGATGGGCCTCAGGATGCCCGATTTCAAATTAAACTTCCGCAATGTTGCGGTAATGAAATTGCTTTAGAATATGAATGACCGTTCATTTCAATTAAAATATGCCGATTATTTCTGTATTTGTAAATTTATATCGCAGTGCATGCATGGATTTAATGTGAATTTTGCATGAATATCGGCCGTCAATGTGCGTTTCGGGCCGGATTAATACCAGAATGGCCCGGGCCTGCCCCAATACCGGCCCCAGGCGGCCTGCCGGTTCATCATGGCCGTCATCTGTTGCTGGTCGGCAAGGTTCTGCTCGAAGACCATCCGCTGGTACGTGCCGTAGGCGGTCTGGTCGCCATAGAAGACGCAGCGGCAGACGGTTGGGTCGGCATAGAGATAGACGACGTTGCCGTTGATGATCCGCCGCACGAAGCGGTTTGGCGGCAGGGCCTCGATGGAGGCACGCATGCCGGGCGTATCCGCCGGGCGGATCCGGAAACCGGCCGCCACCAGCATGTTCTCCCGGCTCTCGATCGTCGAGGTGCATCCGGTGAGGGCAAGACAAGCCGCGACGGTGCACAGGGCTGCAGTTGCCTTCATGTCGGCCTCCTCCGTCAGCGGTCGGTCAACGGCCGGGTGGCCATTCTATCAGAAACGGACAGGGGCACCGACAGTCAGGGCGTTCCTGCGACGCGTCCCGCGGGGATCCGATGTCGCGGGCCGGTGCTCATGGCTCGCGCGCTTCGCGCATGGCGCGCAGTTCGTTGCGGAAGAGGTCGCGCCGGTCGTGCACGGCGGCGATCGCCAGTCCCATGGGCACGCCGAGATGGACGAGGGAGGCTTCCGAGAGCTGGAGGCTCGCCTCGATGGTCTCGGGGACCGCATGCGTCACGCCGAGACCGTAGAGGTGTCGGGCGTGGCGCGCATCCCGGGCTCGCGCGAGGATCTTGATGCCAGGCGTCAGGGCCTTCGCCTGGCGGACGATCTCGTCGACGGCCGTGGAGGCATCGACGGTGATGATCAGGCCGGCGGCGTCGGCGATGCCACACAGGCGCAGGTATTCGCGCCGGGTTGCGTCGCCGTAGAAGACGTTGCGGCCGTGGCGGCGCTCCGCGGTGACGGTTGCCACGTCCCGGTCGACTACCAGATGATCGATCGCCTGGGCCGACAGCATGTCGGAGACGAGGCGGCCGACGCGGCCGCACCCGATGACGATGGCATGCCCGTGCTCTCCCGGCTCGGGTTGCATCTGCGCTTCGGGGGGCAAGGCTCCTGGGCGGTCGAAGCGCCCGGCCGCGATGGCGCCGAGGCGCGCGAGCAGGGGAATGAACACCATCGTCACGGCCGTTGCCGCGATGGCTATGTCGCTCACCGGGCGGGGGACGACGGCCAAGGCGGCGGCGTGAGTGAGCAGGACGAAGGCGAACTCGCCGCCGGGGCCGAGCAGCAGGGCGCTCTCGGTCGCCACCGCGTGGCCGCCGGAGAAGAGACGCACGAGGCCGTACACGATGAGCGTCTTCACGACGACCGCCGCGGCGGCTGCGCCGAGGATGACGCCGGGCTGGCGCGCAATGCCGCCGATGTCCACCATCATGCCGACGCTGATGAAGAAGACGCCGAGGAGCAGTCCCTTGAAGGGCGCGATCATCACCTCGATCTCCCGGCGGTATTCCGTCTCGGCGAGAAGCAGCCCGGCGATGAAGGCGCCGAGCGGCATGGACAGGCCCGCTGCGCCGGTCGCGAGCGCCGTGCCGACGACGACGAGGAGGGCCGCCGCCATGAACAACTCGGGGCTGTCGGCGGCCGCGACGAGGCGGAAGAAGGGGCGCAGGGCCCGCCGGCCGATCAGGACGATGACCGCGATGGCGAAGACCGCTTGGCCGATGGCGATGACGAAGCCTGTCGCCACGGAGCCTTCCTCGCGCGCGCCGAGCACGCCGACGAGGAAGAGGAGCGGCACCACCGCAAGGTCCTGGAACAGGAGGACGGCGAAGCTCGTGCGCCCGGCGGAGGTGCCGAGGCGCCGGCGCTCGGCGAGCGATTCAAGCACGATAGCGGTGGAGGACAGGGCAAGGGCGCTGCCGATGACGAGCGCCTCCGCCGCCGCGCCGCCTGCGAGAGCGACGCCGAGGCCGAGCGCTGCGCCGCAGGTCACCACCTGAGCGAAGCCGAGCCCGAAGACGAGGCGCCGCAGAGTCCACAGGCGGGCCCAGGACAATTCGATGCCGATGACGAAGAGCAGGAACACGACACCGAATTCCGCGATGCGCGCCATCAGTTCCTGGTCGGAGATGGTGAGGTAGCGCAGCACCGGCACCTCGCCGACCAGGTTGCCGAGCCCGTGCGGCCCGAGCACGGCCCCCACTCCGAGGAAGCCGAGGACCGGGCTGATGCGGAGGAGCTTGACCATGGGCACGGCCGCACCGGCCGCAGCGAGAACGAGGAGGGCGTCCTTGTAAGTCTCGACTGGTACTGTCGCTGTCATCGCCCGCCCATGCGCGCCGCGGCGCAGAATCCGCATCCGCTCCCGGCATCATGGGCGAGCGGCAGCCGCCGATGCAATCGCGGATATGGGGCATCGGCAGCGAGGAACAGGCAGTCGCGGCGCAGAGCGAGGCCTAGACGATGCAGACCGTGCGGTGCCTGCGGCGAGGCGCGAGCGCCGGTTCCCGGGTCGCATTCCGCTTCGCTGCATGCGCCCGGGAAACGAGGTTGCTCCCCGTATGGGACGGCTGCCTTTTCCCCGACTGCCGACTGGCTAAGCCACCGACAGCGCCTGCGTCAGATCGGCAATGAGGTCATCCGGGTGCTCGATACCGATCGACATGCGGATGGTGGCGTCGCTGATGCCGATGCGCTCGCGCGTTTCCTTCGGCACGCCGGAATGGACGGTCGTCGCCGGATGGCAGACGAGCGATTCCGTGCCGCCGAGGCTCACCGCCAGCTTGAAGATGCGCAACGCGTTGAGGAAGCGGAAGGCGGCCGCCTCGCCACCGCGGATGTCGAAGGAGAAGGTGGTGCCGGCCGCATCGCACTGGCGCGCGAAGGTGCGCCGGGCCGGGCTCTCGGCGGGCAGCAGCGTCGGGTAATAAACGCGCGCCACCTTCTCGTGGCCGGCGAGGAAGGCGGTGACCGCCTCGGCGTTACGGCAGGCGGCGCTCATGCGCAGGCTGAGCGTCTCCAGCGAGCGGGCGATCATCCAGGCCGAATGCGGGTCTAGCTGGGTGCCGATGGCGCCGCGCAGCAGCTTGATGGGCTTCACCAACTCGCGCCGGCCGAGCACCGCCCCCGCCACGAGGTCTGAGTGGCCGCCGACGTATTTGGTCAGCGAATAGACTGACAGGTCCATGCCGTGGGCGAGCGGCTTCTGGAACAGCGGGCCGAGCAGCGTGTTGTCGCAGGCGACGATCGGGCGATGGCCCTGCCTGTCGCCGATCTCATCGGCGATGCGGCGCACGAGCGCGAGGTCGACGAGGCTGTTGAGCGGGTTCGACGGCGTCTCGACGAAGACGACGCTGACGCGGCCCTTCGCCATCGCCGCCTCGGCCGCGGCGCGCACGGCCACTTCGTCGACACCGTCGATGAAGCCGACCGCATCGATGCCGAAAGGCTTCATGGTCCTGGCGATCAGCGTTTCCGTGCCGCCGTAGAGCGGCTGCGAATGCAGGATGACGTCGCCCGGCCGGGCGAAGGCGAGCAGCGTCGTGGCGATGGCCGACATGCCGCTCGAGAAGATGGCACCCATCTCGGCGCCCTCGAAGATGGCGAGGCGATCCTCGACGATCTCGCTGTTGGGGTGGTTGAAGCGCGAATAGACGAGGCCCGGCTCGGTGCCCGGCTCCGGCTCGCGCCGGCCCGCGGTGAAATCGAAGAAGTCGCGTCCTTCCTCCGCCGAGCGGAAGACGAAGGTGGAGGTCAGGAAGACCGGCTGCTTCACCGCTCCTTCCGAGAGGGCGGGGTCGTAGCCGTAGCCCAGCATCAGCGTCTCGGGATGGAGCTTGTGATTGCCGATCTTGTCCTTGTGGTAGTCAGACGATGCCATGACAAGCGTTCCCTCGATTGGCGGTTTGCCCGTCCCGCCGGCCGCGAGGCCCGACGGATCTGTCTCAACGTTAGTGTGCGCCCTTTGGCATTGCTCGGCCAATCGGATCGCGCAAATGTGCGCGCACAGGCAGGAACTGCCAGAATGGAGGGGGAATGGGGCAGATGTCGCTCGACGCGACCGACCGCCGCATGTTGCGCCTGCTGCAGGGCAACGGGCGCATGACCAACCAGGAGCTGTCGGAGCGCATCGGCCTGTCGCCGTCGCCGTGCCTCAGGCGCCTGCGCCGGCTGGAGGAGGTGGGCGTCATCCGCGGCTATGCCGCCAAGGTCGACCAGAAGGCCTACGGCCTGCCCGTCACCGTCTTCGTCTCGGTGCGGCTGACACGCCAGAACGAGGAGGAGATCGCGGCCTTCGAGCAGGCGGTCGCCGGCTGGGACGAGGTGAGCGCCTGCTATCTGATGACGGGCACGCAGGACTATCTCCTGCACGTCGTCGGCGAGGGCATCGAGGCCTACGAGCGCTTCGTCAAGACGCGGCTGACGCGCCTCAGGTGCATCGCCGCCATCGAATCGAACTTCGTGATGGGCGTCGTGAAGGAGGGGGCCGTCTTTCCGGAGGTGGCGGGGTAGGCCCCCGTCATGCCCGCGCTCGTCGCGGGCATCCACGCCGCGACGCAGGCGCGGGGTCGAAGGGCCTGGATGGCCGGGACAAGCCCGGCCATGACGAATGGGGGAGGTTGTGCCACGCTCGTTCCGCTCCGTTTGCGTACCCGTCTCCGCCGTCATGCCCGCGCCCGTCGCGGGCATCCACGCCGCGACGCTGGCGTGGGGGCGGAAGGGCGTGGATGGCCGGGACAAACCCGGCCATGACGGGTGGGGGAGGTTATGCCACTCCTCCCGTTCCATTTGCGTACCTGTCTCCGCCGTCATGCCCGCGACAATCGACGGCATGACGGCGGGGCGGGCTTTCGTCGAGAGGCGTGCCCCGCTTGCCCCGTCCTCGTCCGCTCCCTACTGTCGCCGGCGAGGCTGCGCCCCCCGGTTTCAGGAGACGACATGCGGTTTGACGGCACCGATACCTATGTGGCCACGGAGGATCTCAAGGTCGCGGTCAATGCGGCCATCGTGCTGGAGCGTCCGCTCCTCGTGAAGGGCGAGCCCGGCACCGGTAAGACCGTGCTCGCCGAGGAGATCGCGCGGGCCGTCGGCGCGCCGCTCATCACCTGGCACGTCAAGTCCACCACCAAGGCGCAGCAGGGGCTCTACGAATACGACGCCGTCTCGCGCCTGCGCGACAGCCAGCTGGGCGACCCGCGCGTCTCCGACATCGCCAACTACATCAAGCGCGGCAAGCTGTGGGAGGCCTTCGTGTCGGAGCGGCGCCCGGTGTTGCTCATCGACGAGATCGACAAGGCCGACATCGAGTTCCCCAACGACCTCCTGCTCGAGATCGACCGCATGGAGTTCCACGTCTACGAGACGGGCGAGACCGTGCAGGCACGCCAGAGGCCCATCGTCGTCATCACCTCCAACAACGAGAAGGAGCTGCCGGACGCCTTCCTGCGCCGCTGCTTCTTCCACTACATCCGCTTTCCCGATCACGAGACCATGGCCCGGATCGTCGAGGTGCACTATCCCGGCATCAAGAAGCGCCTCGTCGAGGAGGCGCTGCGCCTCTTCTTCGACATCCGCGACGTGCCCGGCCTCAAGAAGAAGCCGTCGACCTCGGAGCTCATCGACTGGCTGAAGCTCCTCATGGCCGAGGACATTGACGCCGAGACCCTGCGCGAGCGCGACACGCGCAAGCTTATCCCGCCTCTGCACGGGGCGCTTCTCAAGAACGAGCAGGACGTCGGGCTTTTCGAGAAGCTGGCGTTCCTGGCGCGGCGCGAGGGGCGGTAGGCGCACCGAGATGCCCGCGCCAGCAGATTAGTATGATGACCTGAAATTGGTGTGCACGTCGATCCTCCCCCGCATGAGGGAGGTGGCGCCGCGAAGCGGCGACGGAGGGGGCCTGCGGGGTGGCATTTACGCGCGCCGTACCCGGAATTGACCCCACCCGTCTCGCGCCTTTGGCGCGATCCACCCTCTCCTTGAGGGGAGGGATCAAGCCAAGTCAACTGCGCCGACTTGAATGCATAATGCTGTGGGCTCGCTGGCAATCCCTGGGATCTCAAGCGATCTGAGCGGAGCGTCCGGAAGGCGGAGCCGCCCCCACCTTTAACCCCTCCCCGCACAAGCGGGGGGAGGGGAATTGCATTCAGCGCTCCTCCAAGAACCGCCGCAGCGCCCGGCCGACGTTCTCGATGTGGGCGCGCAGCAATTCACAGGCATCGTCGATGCGCCCCGCGCGGCAGAGGTGCACGAGCTCGGCGTGCTCGGCCTCGGCCCGTTCCATGCCGCCGGTCAAGGACAGTTGCAGACGCGTGTGGCGGTCGCAGTCCTGCAGGAGGTTGGCGACGATGCCGGCGGTGCGCGGCTTTTCGGCACGGCTGTAGAGCAAGAGGTGGAACGCGCGGTTGAGCTCGCCCCAGCGGCTGACGTGCCGGGCGCGCAATTCGTCGCTGTATTCCTCCAGGATGCGGTCGAGGCGGGCGTAGTCGTCGTCCGACAGCTGCGGGGCAGAGGCGGCGAGGAGGCGCGGCTCGAGGAGGAGGCGCAGTTCGAACAGCTCCTCGATCTCGGCGAGCGACAGTTCCGGCACCACGGCGCCGCGGTGCGGATGGATCTTTACGAGCCCCTCGGCCTCGAGCTGCATCAGCGCCTCGCGCACGGGAATGCGGCTGACGGCGAACTCGGTGGCGAGCGCATCCTGCCTGAGCTGGCTGCCGGCCGGCACCTCCCCGTCGAGGATGCGCCGGCGCAGCTCGGCGGCGACGGCGGCCGAGATGGTGCGGTGCTGAACCGTCTTGCGGAGCGGAGAGGTGAGGGGGGTGCCGTCCATCGGGGTCCCGGTGTGCGCTTGACAGCATGAATTTTATACAATCTACAATTCATGGCAATCTCACCCTCCGGAGAACGGCCATGGCAGCGCGCATCGGCTGGGAAGGCGTCTTCCCTGCAGTCACCACGCAGTTCCGCGCGGATTTCAGCCTCGACATCGAGGCGACCCACAAGGTGATGGCCGGGCTGATCGACGACGGCGTTTCCGGCCTCATCGTCTGCGGCACCGTAGGCGAGAACACCTCGCTCTCGCGGCCCGAGAAGGTAGCGGTGATGGAGGCGGCGAAGGATGTCGCCCAAGGGCGCGTGCCGGTCATCGCCGGCATCGCCGAGTTCACCACCACCTTCGCCGCCGAGACGGCGCGGGAGGCGGCGCGGGTCGGGCTCGACGGCATCATGGTGATGCCGGCGCTCGTTTATTCGGCCAAGCCCCACGAAACAGCGGCGCATTTCCGCGGCGTCGCCGGGGCCACCGACCTGCCGGTGATGGTCTACAACAACCCGCCGATCTACAAGAACGACGTCACGCCCGACATCCTCGCTTCGCTCGCCGATTGCGACACCATCGTCTGCATCAAGGATTCCTCCGGCGACACGCGCCGCTTCACCGACATGCGCAACATGGTGGGCGAGCGCTTCGTGCTCTTCGCCGGGCTCGACGACGTGGTGGTGGAGAGCGTGATGCTGGGGGCCGCCGGCTGGGTGTCGGGCATGTCGAATGCCTTTCCCCGCGAGGGCGAGACGCTGTTTCGCCTCGCGCGCGCCGGGCGCTTCGAGGAGCTGCGGCCGCTTTACGACTGGTTCATGCCGCTGCTCCATCTCGATGCGCGGCCCGACCTCGTCCAGTGCATCAAGCTGTGCGAGGAGATCATGGGTCGCGGCTCCGCCCTGACGCGCCCGCCGCGGCTGCCGCTCACGGGCGAGGAGCGCCGGGCGGTCGAGGACGTCATGCAAAAGGCGCTCGCCACGCGCCCGGCGCTGCCGGACGTCGGGCTGAAGAGCGCGGCCTGACGAATGAGGGCGGATCATGGCGCGCCACACCTTCTTCTGCATCGACGGGCACACCTGCGGCAATCCGGTCCGGGTCGTCGCCGGCGGCAGCATCCCGCGGCTCGAGGGCGAGACCATGTTCGCCCGCCGGCAGCATTTCCTTGCCGAATACGACTTCATCCGCACCGGCCTCATGTTCGAGCCGCGCGGGCACGACATGATGTCGGGCGCGATCCTCTATCCGCCGACGCGGGAAGACTGCGACGTCAGCATCCTCTTCATCGAGACCTCCGGCTGCCTGCCCATGTGCGGCCACGGCACCATCGGCACGGTGACGATCGCGCTCGAGAACGGGCTCGTCCGCCCGAAGACGCCGGGCGTGCTGAGGCTCGACACGCCGGCGGGGCTCGTCGAGGCGCGCTATGTCGAGAACGGGCCGTTCATCGAGCGCGTGCGCATCACCAACGTGCCGTCCTTCCTCCTCGGCACGGGCTATGACGTTGCGGTGGAGGGGCTCGGGCCGCTCAGGGTGGACGTCGCCTACGGCGGCAATTTCTACGCCATCGTCGAGCCGCAGGAGGGCTACGGCGATCTTGCCGAGGTGAACCCCTCCGACATCCTGCGCTGGAGCCCAAAGCTCAGGCAGGATTTCAACGCCCGCCACCGTATCGCCCATCCCGAGAACCCGGCCATCGACCGGCTGACCCATGTCATGTGGACGGGCCGGCCGAAGACGCAGGAGGGAACCGCGCGCAACGCCGTGTTCTACGGCGACAAGGCCATTGACCGCTCGCCCTGCGGCACCGGCACGTCGGCGCGCATGGCGCAGCTCGCGGCGCGCGGGGCCCTACGCGAAGGGGATGTCTTCGTCCATGAAAGCATCATCGGCTCGACCTTCTCCGGCCGCATCGAGGCATGGGCGAAGGTCGGCGGGCACGATGCGATCATCCCCTCCATCGAGGGCTGGGCGCGCGTCACCGGCTTCAACACCATCGTCATCGACGACCGTGATCCCTTCGCCCACGGCCTCCAGGTGGTCGACGGCATCGGCTGAGACAGGGGGCATCCCGGCGGGCTGCCCTTGCGTGGCCGGGGCGGGATGCCTAGCTTGGCGCCCATGCTTCGCCTCATGCTCCTTCGTCACGCCAAATCCGCCTGGCCCGCCGGCGCCGCCGATCACGAACGGCCGCTCGCGCCGCGCGGGCGCGAAGCCGCGCCGCTCATGGGGCGCTACCTTGCCGGCGAGCATCTGGTGCCCGACCTCGCGATTGTCTCGACGTCGAAGCGCACGCAGGAGACATGGGCCCTCGTCGCGCCCGCCTTCGCCGAGGAGGTGCCGAAACGCGACGAACGGCGCATCTACGAGGCGAAGACGGACGCCATCCTCGCCGCCATCCGCTCGACCGGGCCGGACGTGCGCACGCTGCTCGTCATCGGTCACAACCCGGGCTTTGCCGATCTCGCGACGCGGCTCGTCGGCCACGGCGACCGCTATGCCTTTGCCCGCCTGCGCCAGAAATATCCGACGGCGGGGCTCGCCGTGATCGATTTCGACGTCGCGTCCTGGGCCGACTTGGCCGAGCACGGCGGGCGGCTCGACCGCTTCGTCACGCCGAAGATGATCGGGGGCGAGGATGAGGACTGAGGCCGGCACGGACGCGGAGCGCGCCTGATGCCGCCGTCCTTCCTCGACGGCACGGTCGATGCGCTGAAGAGCCTCGCCGAATATGCGGCCGGCGCGGTGCGGCCGACGCTGCGCCTCGGCGTCACCGGCCTCGCGCGCTCGGGCAAGACCGTCTTCACCACGGCGCTAGTGCATCACCTCACCGGCGTAACGCCCATGCCCGTGTTCCGTGCCTCGTCCGAGGGCCGCATCCGCCGCGCGCGGCTCGCACCGCAGCCGGACGATACGGTGCCGCGCTTCGCTTACGAGGACCATCTTGCGGCGCTGACGGGCCCCGGCCGGCAATGGCCGCAGTCGACCAACCGCATCGCCGAGCTGCGCGTCGAGATCGACTACGAGCGCCGGCCCGGCTGGCGGTCCGGCCCGGCGACGCTCGCGCTCGACATCGTCGACTATCCCGGCGAGTGGCTGCTCGACCTCGGCCTGCTCGACCTCTCCTATGCCGAATGGTCGCGCGCGACGCTGGAGGAGAGCCGGCGGCCGGAGCGGGCGCCGCTTGCGGCCGCCTGGCACGCGCATCTGGCGACGCTCGCGCCCGACAAGCCGGCCGTCGAGGCGGAGATGGTGGCCGCGAGCGACCTCTTCAAACAGTACCTCTCGGCGCTCCGCGCCGGCCCCGAGGCGGTGGCGACGACCCCGCCGGGCCGCTTCCTGATGCCCGGCGACCTTGCCGGCTCGCCGGCGCTGACCTTCGCGCCGCTCGACGTCAGGCCCGGCGCACCGCACGCGCCGGCGAGCCTCGCGAGCCAGATGGAGCGGCGCTTCGAGGCCTACAAGAACCATGTGGCGCGGCCTTTCTTCCGGGAGCATTTCTCGCGGCTCGACCGCCAGATCGTGCTCGTCGACGTGCTGGCGGCGCTCGATGCCGGGGCGCGGGCGGTCGGCGAGCTCGAAGGCGCGCTCGACCAGGTGCTCGGCGCCTTCCGGGCCGGCCGCAACACGCTCGTCAGCAGCCTCTTCGCCCCGCGCATCGACAAGGTGCTCTTCGCCGCCACGAAGGCCGACCATCTGCATCGCAGCGACCATGCGCGGCTCGACGCCATCCTGCGGCTCCTCGTCGAGCGCGCCATCCGCCGCTCGGAAGGGGCAGGGGCGCGCGTCGACACGCTGGCGCTCGCCTCGGTGCGGGCGACGCGCGAGGCAAGCGTGCGCGAGGGCGGCGAGCGGCTGCCAGCCATCGTCGGCGTGCCGTGCGCGGGCGAGCGCGTGGGCAACGAGGTCTTCGACGGCGAGGGCGAGGCGGCCATTTTCCCCGGCGAACTGCCCGATGACCCGAAGGCGATCTTCTCCGGCGCCGTCGTTCCCGGCAGCCTGCGCTTCCCGCGCTTCCGCCCGCCGCTCAGAGTGCCGGATGCCGCCGGCCGCATGCCGCCGCTGCCGCACATCCGCCTCGACCGGGCGCTCGAATTCCTCATCGGCGATCGATTGGCCTGACGACATGAGCAAGGGACCGCGCGCCTTCCGCCTCGACGAAATGCCGCCCGACCGGGAGCGGCAGACGATCGAGCTTTCGCCCGGCATCGTCGTCGAGCACGAGCCGGAGGAGGCCATCGCCGATGAGGAGGCGGTGACGGCACGCCCGCCGCGGCGCCGGCGCCTGCCATGGCTCGGCATGCTGCTCTCCGCGCTCGGCGGGCTGCTGCTGCTCGCGCTGGGGCTCGGCGTCGAGCGGCTCGTGCGCGATCTCATGGCGAGCTACCCGGCCCTCGGCTGGTTCGCCCTCGCGCTGGCAGCGCTGGCGCTCGCCGGCCTCCTCGGTATCGTCGTGCGCGAAATGCTCGGCATGCTGCGCGAGCGGCGCATCGAGGGGCTGCAGAAAGAGGCCGCGCGCATCCTCGCCGACAAGGACGAGGTGGGAGCGCGCAAGCTCGTCGCCGATGTCGCCGCCCTCTATGCCCGGAGGCCGGAGACGGCGCGCGCCCGGGGGCGCCTCGCCGATCTCGGAGATGCCGTGATCGACGCGTCGGAGCTTCTCGGCCTTGCGGAGCGGGAACTGCTCGCGCCGCTCGACCGGCGGGCGCGAAGGCTGGTGGCGGAGACGGCGCAGCAGGTTTCGGTCGTCACCGCGCTCAGCCCCCGTGCCATCGTCGATGTCGCCTTCGTGCTCTATTCTGTCGCGGGGCTGATGCGCCGCATCGCGGCGCTTTATGGCGGGCGGCCGGGCACGCTCGGCTTCCTGCGCCTTGCCGGCAACGTGCTGTCGCATCTCACCGTGACGAGCGGCATCGCAATGGGCGACAGCCTGCTGCAGCAGGTGATGGGGCTCGGGCTCGCCGCGCGCGTCTCGGCCAAACTCGGCGAGGGTGTCGTCAACGGCCTCCTGACGGCGCGCGTCGGCCTTTCGGCCATCGCCGTCTGCCGCCCCCTGCCGTTCACAGCGCTCGAGCCGCCGGTCCTCGGGGACGTGGCCTCGAGCCTCTTCGACCGCTCGGCAGCGAAGCCTCCGGAAGGGCAGTAAGGGTCGCCGTCCGACGGCCGCCGGCGCAAGGCGCATTGACGTTGCGGGAACGATTTCCCACAACGGGCGCGGTTCGCAACGCCGATCGTGCAGCCTCCCCGCTGCGCCGGCGCGTGGCGGGGGCTGTGGACACCGATCTATGCTGTTCAATTCCTTTGCGTTTCTTCTGGCGTTCCTGCCGCTGGCGCTCGCCCTGCACTGGCTCGCCGAGCGATTCGCGCCGGCCGCCCGGCTGCCGCTGCTCCTCGTCCTGTCCTTCATCTTCTATGGCTACTGGGATGTGCGCTTCATCCCGCTCTTGGCACTGTCGATCCTTATCAACTGGGTGATGGCGCAGCTCTTCGTCAGGACCCGCCTCGCCACGCTCATCGTCGCGGCCATCGCCGCCAACCTGACGGTGCTCGGCATCTTCAAATATGCGGCCTTCTTCGCCGATCTCGCCAATGCGGCGGCGGACCTCGGCCTGCCGCGCTACGAGTTCGCGCTGCCGCTCGGCATCTCCTTCTTCACCTTTCATCACGTGATGTATCTGGTCGATCTGAGGGCCGGGCGGGCGCCGCGGTTCGACCTCATCCGCTACGGTCTCTACATCGGCTTCTTCCCGCAGGTGCTGGCCGGACCGCTGGTGCGCTGGACCGAGCTGATGCACCAGCTCGACGAGCGGCCCTATCTGCGCACCGATGCCGCCCAGCGTTTCGCGCAGGGGCTGATGCTGCTCACCGTCGGGCTTGCGAAGAAGGTGCTGATCGGCGATCCGCTCGCGGGCTACGCCAATCCCGTCTTCGAGGCTGCCGCGAACGGCGGCGCGCTCACGACGCTGCAGGCCTGGCAGGGCACGCTCGCCTTCACCTTCCAGATCTATTTCGACTTCTCCGGCTACACCGACATGGCGCTCGGCATCGCGCTGATGTTCGGCGTCGTGCTGCCCCAGAACTTCGAGGTGCCCTACCGCGCCGTCTCGCTGCAGGATTTCTGGCGGCGCTGGCACATGACGCTGTCGCGCTTCCTGCGCGACTATCTCTACATCCCGCTCGGCGGCAACCGGCATGGCCTGTCCATCCAGCTCTTCGCGCTGTTCGCCACCATGACGCTCGGCGGCCTGTGGCACGGGGCCGGCCTCACCTTCATCTTCTGGGGCATCGCCCACGGCCTCGGCCTTTGCGCGGGCATTCTCTGGCGGCGCACGGGCGTCGTCATGCCGGCCGTGCTCGGCTGGGCGCTGACCTTCCTGTTCGTGGCGCTGACGTGGGTGCTATTCCGCGCCACCAGTTTCGACGCGGCGATGCGGCTCTATGAGGCGATGTTCGGCTTCGCCCCCTTCGGCTCGGGCTTCAAATGGCGTGCGCTGGTGATCGCGGCGCTCGTCGCCATGATCGGGCCCACCGCCTGGGCGGCCGTTCACCGCCTGCCGCCCAACCGCTGGCTCGCTGTGGCCTTCGCCCTCCTTTTCGTGGTCATCCTTCTCAAGATCGGCGACGATGCCAACTACGAGTTCATCTACTTCCAGTTCTGAGGCGGGCGATGCGGCGCCGTGGCGCCGCTTCGCCGCGACCTTCGTCGGGGCCGCGGTCCTGACCGTCGGCATCGTGCTCGGCGCGGTCGTCGTGCTCGATCCGTATGACACGGGGCGCGGCCCGGTCGACTGGGGCGTCGGCGTCTCTCCCCAGGGGCCGCGCACGGCCAATGCGAGCCGGGGCCGCGACCCGTCCTTCAATGCCGCCGTCATCGGCAATTCGCACGTCCAGCTTCTCTCGCCCGAGCGGCTGTCGGCCGGGACGGGGCTGTCCTTCGTCTCGCTGATCGTGCCGGGCACCGGCGCGCGCGAGCAGGTCGCCATGCTCGACTGGTTCGTCAGGCATCACGAGGGAACGGCGCGGGCGGTCGTGCTCGGCATCGACGAGTTCTGGTGCGAGGGCGATCCCGCGCTGCCGCTGCGCCATCCCTTTCCGTTCTGGCTCTACGACGCGGACGTCCTGTCCCACCTCAAGGGGCTGCCGCGCTTCGACGTCGTGGAACGCCTCGGCGAACGCGTGGCCTTCCTCGCCGGCTACGGCGAGCGGGCGCGGCCGGACGGCTACTGGGACTACGCGCCGGAATATCTCGGCATGGGCTATGACGGGCCCGACAAGGTGAAGGACCTGTCCGTGCCGCGGCCGACCATGCAGGCAGACCCCACGGGACGGTTCCCGGCGGCCGTGCTGTTGCGGGAGGTTCTTGCAGGGCTGCCGCCCGATCTCGTCGTCGTCCTCATCTCGCCGCCGGTCTTCATCGCCGGGCTGCCGGCCGCCGGCAGCGAGGCGGCGGCCAACGAGGGCCGCTGCATGGCGGCCTTCGCGGCCCTCGCGGCCGGGCGCCCGCGGACCGCGTGGCTCGACTGGCGCAGCGACAGGCCGGAGAATCGCGACCCGGCCAACTTCTTCGACAAGACCCACTATCGGGCGTCGCTGGCGCACGAAGTCGAGCGGGCTGCCGCGCAAGCGGTGAGCAAAATGACAGCGGCCGAGTGAGAAGGCAGGCCCTCCGCATGGTGTCATCTCGAAAAACGGGCCAAGTCGCAAAAGTTCGACAAAAGGAGAGTGTCAAACCGCGTTGTCGGGGCTGGTGCGGACCGCTATATAGGCGCCACTCCGGGGAATGCCTCGGGCTGGTCATGGGATGAGAGCAGAAGCCACGCATGCCTGAAATCGAACTCGAGGAAGGCTACCGGCCATCTGAAGACGAGCCTTTCATGAACGAGCGGCAGCGGGACTATTTCCGCCGGAAGCTCAATGCCTGGAAGGACGAGATTCTACGAGAGAGCCGCGAGACGCTGGCGGCATTGCAGAACGAGAGTGAGAACCACCCCGACATTGCCGACCGTGCCTCGTCCGAGACGGATCGCGCCATCGAGCTTCGGGCGCGCGACCGGCAGCGCAAGCTGATCGCCAAGATCGACGCGGCGCTGCAGCGCATCGAGGACGGCACCTACGGCTATTGCGAGGAGACGGGTGAGCCCATCTCCCTGCGGCGTCTGGAAGCGCGGCCGATCGCCACCTTGTCGCTCGAGGCGCAGGAGCGGCACGAGCGCAACGAGCGCGTCTACCGCGACGACTGACGGTCATTGCAGCGTTGTTATCGCGACGGCGGCGCGGGCTGTCAGGGGGCCGCGCCGTCCGCCTTTCTGAGCTCCATGAAGCGTGCCTGGTTGTCGGCGACAACATTGCCGTAGGTCGCCGCCCAGCGGGCGAGCGCGTCGAGCACGGGATCGAGCGACCAGCCGAGTTGCGTCAGCGTGTACTCCACCTTGGGCGGCACGACCGGATAGACCTTGCGCAGGACAAGGCCGGCGGCCTCCATCTCGCGCAGCTGTTTCGTCAATTCCTTCTGCGTGATGCCTGGAATGGCGCGGGCGAGCTGCGTGAAGCGCAGCGGCTCGCCCTTCGCCCGCACCAGTTCCACGAACACCGGCACCGCCCATTTGTTGGCGATGACATCGAGCGTGCTGCGGATGCGACGATGGCAGGTGCAGGGGCCGAGATCTTCGCGCAGGAAGGCGGCACTGGCGCCGCGATGGCCGATAGTATCCATCTGGTATGTATAGCACGAAAAGCTGCCTTCTTGCATATCGAAATCAGCAGGGCCATACCGGCTTCCCCAACTGGAGGAACCCGATGATCACCCTTCACTATGCGCCCGGCGCCTGTTCCATCGCGGCCCATATCGTCCTCGAGGAAATCGGCCAGCCGTTCGAGGCGCGACCGGTCTCTCTGCGCAAGGGCCAGCAGTACGAGCCCGCCTACCTCGCCATCAATCCGCGCGGCAAGGTGCCGGCCCTGAGCACCGCCGAGGGCATCGTGACGGAGAATGTCGCGATCCTCACCTACCTCGCCGATCTTGCCCCGGAGAAGGGGCTCCTGCCGCGCGACGGCTTTGCCCGCGCGCAGGCGCTTTCGTGGCTCGGCTTCCTGACGAGCGAGCTGCACGGCAGCTACGGGCCGCTCTTCGCGCCCCAGCGCTTCATCGACGGGGAAGAGGTGCAGGCCGCCCTCAAGGAGAAGGCACGCACCCGCCTTGCCGGCAACCTCGCGGATGTCGACGGCCGGCTCGCGGGCCGCGACTGGGCGCTCGGCGACTTCTCGGTTGTGGACGCCTATCTCTATCCCTTCTTCCACTGGGCGAAGACCTACATGGGCTTCGACATGACGCCCTACGCGAACTACTCCGCCCATCATGCCCGCATGCAGGCGCGGCCGTCCGTCCAGCGCGTCCTCGCCCGAGAACAGGCGGGCCAGGCGCTGCTCGACGCCGCCTGACGGCGGCAGGACCGGCAGGAAAGAAACGGCCCGGGTTTCCGTCCGGGCCGTTCCGCATTCCGCCTTATAAGCGCCGTCTACTTGTCCTTCGCCGGCTCGCCGCGGCCGAGCAGACGGGCGAACTCCGCCTCGATACTCTCCACCGAGAACGGATCGGGCCTGTCGCTGTCCGGCTTTGGCGCAGGCCGCTCCGCCGGCGTCACCGCGAGCGGCGCGGCGCTCTTCGCCGGCGCCTGTGGCAGAGGCTCGCCGGGATTCGTCACGGGAAGAGCCGCCCCGTCCGGCCGCGCCTCGGGGGGCCTGGGAGGCTCCTGGCGGGGCGGCTCGGGCGGTGGCGAGATCGGACGGGCCGGGCCGGGCGCAGACATGACGGGCACCTGCGATGAGGTCTGCGGCGTGCCCGGCGCCTTGGCAGCGGCCGGTGGCGGTGCGCTGCCGGCGGGCCTGTCCTCACGACGCATCGACCAGGCGTTGGCCGGTCGGGCGGAAGCCGCTATGCCGCCGCTGGCCGGTCCGCCGGTCGATGTCGGGGCCGGGGCGACGCGCGGCGCAGCCGGCGGCGCTGCAGCCGGTGCTGCCGGGCGCGGACCGAAGGTGTTCGCGGGCGGAACGGCTGGGGTCTCCGGCCGGGCCGGTGGCACCGCTTTCGTCAGTTCCCGTGCCAGCTCTTCGGCGAGTTGGGCGGAAAGGTCGGGAGCGGGCGCCTGCTGGGAGGTCGCGGGGGCCTGCGGCCGGGGCGGCCCGGCGGCTTCCCGCACGGCCGGACGCGGCGCTGCCGGGGGCGGCGTTGGTGTTGCAGGCTGGGCCGTGGCGGTGCTCGATGGCCGGGCAGCCGAGAAGGGACGTTTCAGAGCCTCCTCGAGTTGACGGGCCATCGAGGATAGAGCGTTGTCCTCGGCGGGCTTGACCGGTGCAGGAGGAGCCTCCCCGACCGGTTCTGCAGGGGGCTCGCTGCGCGCGGCGGCGGGCGCGCCGGCGCTGGCTGCAGTCGTCGGTGCCGGGGCCATCGGGGGCGGAACGGGTCTGGCGGACTGCGCGGCAGGCGCCGGCGGGAAAGGCGGGGGTACCGGCATCACGGGAGCCGTCGGTGCGGCCGGCGCAGGTCCCGGGGTCTGAACAGGCGAAACGTGGGCCGGCTGGCGGGGCTCGTCGCGTTCATCGTCGTCGAAACTGTCGCGCGGCTCGACCGCGGCCGGGCGCAGGGACGGCTGCGGCTCCAGGCCGGGAATGACGGGCGCGACCGTCGCCTCGAAGCCTGGCAGCGGCGCACCCGCGCGCGCCGCGCCGCGGATGATGCTGCCCTCGATCAGCACGTCCGTCGGCCCGCCGATCATCACGAGGTGCTCGACATTGTCGCGCCGGACGAGAACGAGCTGGCGCTGGCGGTCGAGATCGAAGACGTCGACGATGCCGAGCCGCGGCTGGCGGGCACGCGGAGAGGAGGAGCCAGCGACGCGACTGCGCCCGGCGGTGGCCCGCCGAACGGCGAGCGCCACCAGCGCCACCACGCCGAAGATGATCGCGAAAGCGATGAGATATTGGCCTGCGTTCGAGATTTCCATGCCGAACAACATGCGCGTGGCATGTTTCCCAAGTCATTCCACCACCGGACCCCTCCGGCAGTATCCCACATGGCGCGCAGCGTAAAGCGCTTTGCCGCAAAGGTTAATGCCGGAACAGCGCCAATGGCCTCAGAAATACGTCATTTCAACGGCATTTACGGTTCGTTTACCATGAGGGCGGCAATTTTTTCCGCCCCGCGGGGGGCGGACAGGAGCTGGCCATGGCGCGCCGCTCGCCTCGGTGTGCCAGAAGGCAGATGCCTGCGGCGTGGATCATCCATGTCTTGCGGCAATTGGGTCTCGGGACAGGCGCGAGAATCTGTCATTAGTCATGCACCAATCGCCTGAGGAGAGGCCGAAAGGCATGAGCGAGACGACCGCCGCGACCACGCTCGACCGCTCGGAACGGTCCGGCCATGCCGGGCTGCTGCTGCTGCTCGCCGGGCTCCTCGTCGCCGCCGTGCTGTCGTTGAGCCTCCTGTCGGACGAGAAGGCACAGATCTTCATCGTCGCCTTCCTGGCGATCCTCGCGGTCGCCGGCATCTTCTGCCTCTTCGGCCTTGCCGTCGGTGTCCTGCAGTTCGCCGGCCGTGTCGCGCGCAACGATCTTACCAAGCTGATGGCCGACACCGCGACCGAGGGCCTCATCGTCGTCGAGGGCGACGGGCGCGTGATCTATGCCAACGGCGCCTTCCTCACCCTGAGCGGCTGCCGCACGGCGGCGGAGGTGCGCACGGTCGAGCGGCTGTTCACCGGCGCGCCGGAGGTGTCGGAGGCGATCTACCGCCTGTCGCAGGCGGTGCGCGAGGGGCGGGCGGCCGGCGAGGAGATCCGCCTCGCGCCGGCGCTGAACGGGGCGGAGGCCGCCTGGTACCGTGTGCGCGTGCGCCCGCTCGCCCGCCCCGGCGGGCGCAAGGCCGCGCTCTGGACCATCGCCGACGTGACGCGCGAGCGTGAGCGCCAGGAAAACGTCTTCCAGGAGCTGCAGCATGCCATCGACTATCTCGACCACGCGCCGGCCGGGTTCCTGTCCATCGATCCGGCGGGCGAGATCGTCTACATGAACGCGACGCTCGCCGGCTGGCTCGACCACGACCTCGCGCAGGTTGGCTCCGGCGGCCTCAGCGTGGCCGACGTCGTGCCGCCGAACGCGGCGGCCCTGATCGGCGCCGTCACCGGCGGCCCCGGCGAGGTGCGCACGGAGATCATCGACGTCGACCTGCGCCGGCGTGGCGGCCAGTCGCTGCCCGTGCGGCTCTTCCACCGCGTCGCCTTTGGGGCCGACGGGCGGCCCGGCGCCTCGCGCACGCTCGTGCTCAACCGCTCGCCGGGCGAGGACGTGGCCGAGGGCCAGCGCGCCGCCGAAGTGCGCTTCGCCCGTTTCTTCAACGACACGCCCGTGGCGATCGCCGCCGTTGGCCGGCGCGGCGAGATCTTGCGCAGCAATGCCGCCTTTGCCCGCCTGTTCGGCGCGCCCGGCGAGCGCACCATCACCGGCGTCGTGGCTGAGCGGGATGAGGATGCGCTGGGCAATGCCCTCGCCGCGGCGGGGGAGGGGCGCGGCGACATCGTGCCGCTCGACGTTGCCATCCGGGGCGCCGAGGACCGCTCGGCCCGCATCTACGTCAGCGGCGTGGCGGATGCGGAGGGCGACGGCGAGGCCGCCATCGTCTACGCGCTCGAGACGACGGAGCAGCGGGCGCTCGAGGCGCAGTTCGCCCAGGCCCAGAAGATGCAGGCGGTGGGCCAGCTCGCCGGCGGCGTCGCGCACGACTTCAACAACGTGCTGCAGGCCATCATTGGCTATTCGGACCTGCTGCTCGCCAACCACCGGCCGACGGACCCGTCCTTCCAGGACATCATGCAGATCAAGCAGAATGCCAACCGGGCGGCGAGCCTGGTGCGGCAGCTGCTCGCCTTCTCGCGGCGGCAGACCCTGCGTCCGCAGGTCATCCAGCTTTCCGACAGCCTGTCCGATCTGTCGCTGCTGCTGAAGCGCCTCATCGGTGAGCGCATCGAGCTCGAACTGCGCCACGGGCGCGACATGTGGCTGACCAAGGCCGACGTCAACCAGTTCGAACAGGTGATCGTCAACCTCGCCGTCAACGCGCGCGATGCCATGCCGGACGGCGGCAAGCTGTCGATCCGCACGCAGAACGTGCCGGCGCAGGAGGTGGCGGCGTACGGCTACAAGGCGGTGCCCGAGGCCGACTATGTCCTGGTCGAGGTGTCCGATACGGGCACCGGCATCCCGCCGCATGTGCTCGACAAGATCTTCGAGCCCTTCTTCACGACCAAGGATGTCGGCAAGGGGACCGGCCTTGGCCTCTCCACCGTCTATGGAATCGTCAAGCAGACCGGCGGTTTCATCTTCTGCGACAGCACGGTTGGCGCAGGCACCACCTTCCGCATCTTCCTGCCGCGGCATGTGCCCGCGGAGCAGGAGGCGGCGCCCAAGGCTGGGGCAGCGAAGACGCTCGCGGCCGATCTCACGGGCCGCGGCACGATCCTGCTCGTCGAGGACGAGGAGGCGGTGCGCGCCTTCGGCGCCCGCGCGCTCACGTCGCGCGGCTACACCGTGCTCGAGGCAAGCTCCGGCACGGAGGCGATGGCCATCGTCGAGGGACTCGACCAGCCGGTCGACCTCGTCGTCTCGGACGTGGTGATGCCAGAGATGGACGGGCCGACCCTGCTGCGTGCGCTGCGCGAGCGCTTTCCGAGCCTCAAGATCATCTTCGTGTCGGGCTATGCGGAGGACGCCTTCAAGAAGAACCTGCCCGAGGGCGAGCAGTTCACCTTCCTGCCGAAACCCTTCAGCCTCAAGCAGCTCGTCGAGGCGGTCAAGACGCAGCTGAAATGACGGCGTCGCCGGGCCGGGAGCCCGGCGCGCGCGGTGCGAACAAAAAAAGAACTTGTGAACGGGAACAAAACAGGTACATTGACTGCGGCGCGCATTGAGAATCCTTCGCTTCCCGTGCATAAGGACGAGCATTCATGTCTCAGCCCACATTGCGACTCGTAGAAGGTAGTTCCATGGACAAGGCGAAAGCCCTCGATGCCGCGCTGTCACAGATCGAGCGCGCCTTCGGCAAAGGCTCGATCATGCGTCTCGGGCAGAACGACAAGGCGATCGAGATCGAGACGGTCTCGACCGGCTCGCTCGGGCTCGATATCGCCCTCGGCGTCGGCGGCCTGCCGCGCGGCCGGGTGATCGAGATCTACGGGCCGGAATCGTCGGGCAAGACGACGCTCGCCCTACATACCGTCGCCGAGGCGCAGAAGAAGGGCGGCGTCTGCGGCTTCATCGACGCCGAACATGCGCTCGACCCCGTCTATGCCCGCAAGCTGGGCGTCAAGCTCGACGACCTGCTCATCTCCCAGCCAGACACGGGCGAGCAGGCGCTCGAGATCGCCGACACGCTGGTGCGCTCCGGCGCCATCGACGTGCTGGTGGTCGATTCGGTGGCCGCGCTCACGCCGCGGGCCGAGATCGAGGGCGAGATGGGCGATATGCAGCCCGGCATGCAGGCGCGGCTCATGAGCCAGGCACTGCGCAAGCTCACGGCATCGATCTCGCGCTCGAACTGCATGGTGATCTTCATCAACCAGATCCGCATGAAGATCGGCGTGATGTACGGCAGCCCGGAGACGACGACCGGCGGCAATGCGCTCAAGTTCTATGCCTCGGTGCGCCTCGACATCCGCCGCGTCGGCTCCATCAAGGACCGCGACGAGGTGATCGGCAACACGACGCGCGTGAAGGTGGTGAAGAACAAGGTGGCGCCGCCGTTCAAGCAGGTCGAGTTCGACATCATGTACGGCGAGGGCGTGTCGAAGATGGGTGAGCTCATCGACCTCGGCGTCAAGGCGGGCATCGTGGAGAAGTCCGGTTCCTGGTTCTCCTACGACAGCCAGCGCCTTGGTCAGGGACGCGAAAACGCCAAGCAGTTCCTGCGCGACAATCCCGACGTGTCGGCGCGCATCGAGGCGGCCATCCGGCAGAATGCCGGCCTCCTCGCCGAACGTATCCTCGAGCATGTCGACCCGACGGCCGATGATCTCGACGAGGGCGAGGCCTGAGCCGGAGGCGGCCATCGCAAGGTCGAATGAAGACGGGGCCCGCGCGGCCCCGTTTCCATGTGGTCCTGTCTGGCGGCCTGTCTTCATGGGCAGCCTTGCCATCCTGGGGCCCGCGGAACCGCCCCTGGCCGGGCCGACTTCCTCTGCCGCAACGGATTCATCCTCTCGACAAGAGGTTGGCCCCTCTCTAGAAAACAGCGCTGAGTTCCCATTTTCCGGCTGCGGCTCCTGTTCCCGCATCCGGCTGAACGGGTGAGGGAGGGGCTCGGCCGGACCCCCGCAACCGCGGGAACGGGCGAGCCGGAACCGGCGGCCATGCGCCGCATATCGAACGAAGTGTGGGCTCTATGAGCGGCGTCAACGAGATCAGAACAACGTTTCTCGACTATTTCGCAAAGAATGGCCACGAGATCGTGCCGTCGAGCCCGCTGGTGCCGCGCAACGACCCGACGTTGATGTTCACCAACGCCGGCATGGTGCAGTTCAAGAACGTCTTCACCGGCTCGGAGAAGCGGCCCTATGCGCGCGCCACGACCTCGCAGAAATGCGTGCGCGCCGGCGGCAAGCACAACGACCTCGACAATGTCGGCTATACGGCGCGGCACCACACCTTCTTCGAGATGCTCGGCAATTTCTCGTTCGGCGACTATTTCAAGGATCGCGCGATCGAACTCGCCTGGAACCTCGTGACGAAGGAGTTCGGCCTGCCGGTCGACAAGCTCCTCGTCACGGTCTTCGCCGAGGACGACGAAGCCTTCGGCCTATGGCGCAAGATCGCTGGCCTACCCGAATCCAAGATCATCCGCATTCCGACCTCGGACAATTTCTGGCAGATGGGCGACACGGGTCCATGCGGCCCGTGCTCGGAAATCTTCTACGACCACGGCGACCACATTCCGGGCGGTCCGCCCGGCAGCCCGGACGAAGACGGCGACCGCTTCATCGAGATCTGGAATCTCGTCTTCATGCAGTACGAGCAGCTCGCGCCCGGCGAGCGCATCGCGCTGCCGCGCCCGTCGATCGATACTGGCATGGGGCTGGAGCGCTTCTCTGCCGTGCTGCAGGGCACGCACGACAACTATGCCACGGACCTGATGCGCGCGCTCATCATGGCCGTGGCGAACGCGACCGGCGTCGATCCCGACGGGGCACAGAAGGCGAGTCATCGCGTCATCGCCGACCACCTGCGCGCTTCGGCCTTCCTCGTCGCCGACGGCGTGCTGCCCTCCAACGAAGGGCGCGGCTACGTCCTGCGCCGCATCATGCGGCGCGCCATGCGCCATGCCCAGTTGCTCGGCGCGCGCGAACCGCTGATGTGGCGGCTCGTGCCGGCCCTGGTGCGCGAGATGGGGCAGGCCTATCCCGAGCTCGTGCGGGCCGAGGCGCTCATCACCGAGACGCTGAAGCTCGAGGAGACGCGCTTCCGCAAGACCTTGGCGCGGGGCCTCGCCATCCTCGACGAGGAGACGCGCGGGCTCACGGCCGGCGCGAAGCTGCCCGGCGAGACGGCCTTCACGCTTTACGACACCTACGGCTTCCCGCTCGACCTGACGCAGGACGCGCTGCGGGCGCGCGGCATCGGCGTCGACACGGACGGCTTTTCCAAGGCGATGGAGCGCCAGCGTGAGCTCGCGCGCGCCTCATGGGCCGGCTCCGGCGAAGCGGCCACCGAGGCGGTGTGGTTCGGGCTGCGCGAGAAGGTCGGCGCCACCGAGTTTCTCGGCTACGACACCGAGACGGCGGAGGGCGTGGTCGTTGCCATCGTGCGCAACGGTGCCGAGGTCGCGAATCTCGGGGCGGGCGAAGAAGGTTTCGTCATCCTCAACCAGACCCCGTTCTATGGGGAATCCGGCGGCCAGGTGGGCGACAGCGGCGTCATCCGCGCCCCCGGTACCTCCGTCACCGTGCGCGATACGCAGAAGAAGCTTGGCGATCTCTTCGTCCATGCGGCGAAGGTCGAGGCCGGCACGCTCTCGGTGGGGCAGGCGGTCGAACTCGCCGTCGACCATGGCCGACGCAGCGCTATCCGTGCCAACCATTCCGCGACCCACCTCCTGCACGAGGCCCTGCGCGAGGTACTGGGCGACCATGTGGCGCAGAAGGGTTCGCTTGTCGCGCCGGATCGCCTGAGGTTCGACTTCAGCCACCCGAAGCCCATTGCCGAGGATGAACTGGAGGCGATCGAGGCCATCGCCAACCGCGTCGTGCTGCAGAACGAGCCGGTGGTGACGCATCTGATGGCCGTCGACGAGGCGATCGCCTCGGGCGCGCGGGCACTCTTCGGTGAGAAATACGGTGACGAGGTGCGGGTCGTCTCCATGGGCACGCGGCCGGAGGAGGGTGGCAAGACCTTCTCCATCGAGCTTTGCGGAGGTACCCACGCGGCGCGGACCGGTGACATTGGTCTCGTCACGGTCGTCTCGGAGGGCGCGGTGGCTGCCGGCGTGCGGCGCATCGAGGCGATGACCGGCGAGGCGGCCCGCCGCCACCTCGCGGCGGAGAGCCGGCGCCTGCGCGATCTTGCGGCCATCCTCAAGGTGCCTCCGGCGGAGGCCGCGGCGCGGCTCGAGGCTCTCGTCGAGGAGCGCCGCAAGCTCGAGCGGGACCTTGCCGAGACACGCCGCAAGCTCGCCATGGGCGGCGGCTCGGGCGACGGAGATGCCGCTGCCGTCAAGGAGGTGGCCGGCGTGAAGCTCTTCGCGCGCTCGGTCTCGGGCGTCGCCATGAAGGACCTCAAGGCGCTCGCGGACGAGGGCAAGAAGCGCGTCGGCTCCGGCATCGTCGCGATTGTCAGCGTCGATGACGAAGGCAAGGCCGGCGTCGTCGTCGGCGTGACGGAGGATCTCACGCAGCGCTTCGATTCGGTGGCTCTCGTGCGTGCCGCCTCCGAGCGGCTCGGCGGCAAGGGCGGCGGGGGCCGGCGCGATCTCGCCCAGGCCGGCGGGCCGGACGGCACCAAGGCGGCCGACGCGCTCGCGGCGATCGAGACGATGGTGGCCGGAGCCTGAACGCGCTCTACGGCCAGCGCTCGGTGTCGCGGTCCGGGTGCTGGCGCGAGGCGAAGGCCTCAGGGTCGTTCTGCCAGGAGTTCGTCGGCACTTCTTCCAGCCGCACCAACTCGGCCGCGAAGGCTGGGCGGTTCTCGGGCACGAGCTGCCGCTCGGGCGGCCAGCGCGTCGGCTCGTCGAAGCTGCCGGCGGTCATCGCATAGCGATGGCCGCCACGGTAGCGGTAGAAGAGGGGCGTGCCACAGGCGGAGCAGAAGCCGCGCTCGGCAGCCTCGGAAGACCGGAAGCGCGACGGCTCGCCGCGCGTCCAGACGAGGTCGTCGTCGTTCACGGCGACGAAGGCGCCGAATAGGCCGCCGGTCGCCTTCTGGCACATGCGGCACCAGCAGATGCTGGGCCCGAATGGTTCGCCATAGACGGCGTAGCGCACGGCGCCGCACTGGCAGCCACCGCTCGCGACATGTCTGCGTTCGTCGGCCATCACTTCCTCCTTCTGTCGTGCAAATGTGCCATCGCTGAGCCGAAGCCGAAAACCGGCCGTGATGATCCCGTCCATCGCGTGATCGATGGCGGTGATCCCGGCTGCAGCGCCGCCATCCCGATCGGGCCATCCTGACACACAGTCTGCCTGTGCGTCAGAAGCGGGCCTACCCGCATGCCGTCTTTCGACCTGGTGCGGGTGTCGCGGCGTGGATGCTCGCGACAAGCGGGGGCATGACGCGGAAAAGACAGGGGTCCGGGCCCCAAGGTTCGGCAGTGGTCCAAAGCAAAACGCCCGGGCGGCGAGCCCGGGCGTCATTGCATGTGAAAAAGGCGGATGCGGTCAGGCGGCCATCGCCTTCTTCAGGTTCTCATCGATCTTGTCGAGGAAGCCGGTGGTCGACAGCCACTTCTGGTCGGCGCCGACGAGGAGGGCGAGGTCCTTCGTCATGAAGCCCGATTCGACCGTGTCGATGCAGACCTTCTCGAGCGTGTCGGCGAAGCGCTTGAGCTCGGCGTTGTCGTCGAGCTTGGCCCGGTGGGCGAGGCCGCGCGTCCAGGCGAAGATGGAGGCGATCGAGTTGGTCGAGGTCTCCTTGCCCTTCTGGTGCTCGCGGTAGTGGCGCGTCACCGTGCCGTGGGCGGCCTCGGCCTCGACGGTCTGGCCGTCCGGCGTCATCAGCACCGAGGTCATCAGGCCGAGCGAGCCGAAGCCCTGGGCCACGGTGTCGGACTGCACGTCGCCGTCATAGTTCTTGCAGGCCCAGACATAGCCGCCCGACCACTTGAGCGCCGAGGCGACCATGTCGTCGATGAGGCGGTGCTCGTAGTGGATGCCGGCGGCGTCGAACTTGGCCTTGAACTCGTTCTCGTACACCTCCTGGAACAGGTCTTTGAAGCGCCCGTCATAGGCCTTGAGGATCGTGTTCTTGGTGGAGAGGTAGACCGGGAATTTGCGGGCGAGACCGTAGTTCATCGAGGCGCGGGCGAAGTCGCGGATCGATTCATCCAGGTTGTACATCGCCATGGCGACGCCGGCGCCCGGGAACTTGAAGACCTCCTTCTCGATGACCGAGCCGTCCTCGCCCTCGAACTTGATGGTGAGGCGGCCCTTGCCGGGCACCTTGAAGTCCGTGGCGCGGTACTGGTCGCCGAAGGCGTGGCGGCCGACGATGATCGGCTGCGTCCAGCCCGGCACGAGGCGCGGCACGTTCTTGCAGATGATGGGCTCGCGGAAGATGACGCCGCCGAGGATGTTGCGGATGGTGCCGTTGGGCGACTTCCACATCTCCTTGAGGCCGAATTCCTTCACGCGCGCCTCGTCGGGCGTGATCGTGGCGCATTTGACGCCGACGCCGTACTTCTTGATGGCCTCGGCCGCCTCGATCGTTACCTGGTCGTTGGTCGCGTCGCGATGCTCGACGCCGAGGTCGTAGTATTTCAGGTCGATGTCGAGATAGGGGTGGATCAGCTTGTCCTTGATGTACTGCCAGATGATCCGGGTCATCTCGTCGCCGTCGAGCTCGACGACCGGGTTGGCAACCTTGATCTTGCCCATGTGTCTCACCTCGCACGGGTTGAAGCGTAGTGGGGCCTCGGCGCGCGTCCGTGCGATGCACGCGCCGGCGCCTGCGTGATACATCGCAACGGCTGCAGTTTGAAGGCCGGCTTTCGCATCAGTGGCGCCGCTCCCGTCCCGCGGCCCCTTGCGGCAGGCGCCGCGGCGGCTAAAACCCCGGGTCAAGGAGAACGAGTTCATGTCCGAGAGTGCAGCCGCGCGCGGCCCCGTCATCATCCTGGTCGAGCCGCAGCTGGGCGAGAACATCGGCATGGCCGCGCGGGCGATGGCGAATTTCGGGCTCGCCGAGATGCGCATCGTCAACCCGCGGGACGGCTGGCCGAACGAGAAGGCGGAGGCCGCTTCGGCTGGGGCGCTTCATGTGCTTTCGGCTGCCCGGGTGTTCGGCTCCGTGGAGGAGGCAATCGCCGATCTCAATGTCGTCTTCGCCACCACCGCGCGCGAGCGCGGGCAGCAGAAGCGCGTCTTCGGCGCCGACGGAGCCATGGCCGAAACGGTTGCACATGCCGCCGCCGGCGCCGGTGTCGGCGTGCTCTTCGGCCGCGAGCGCACCGGGCTCGACAATGACGCCGTCGCGCTCGCCGACGCGATCATCACCTTTCCGGTCAACCCGGCCCATGCCTCGCTCAACCTCGCCCAGGCGGTGCTGCTCGTCGGTTACGAGTGGTTCAAGGCGAGCGGCGGGAGCCTGCCCTTCTCCGTAGGCGAGCGGCCGGTGCCGGCGACGCGCGAGGCCGTGCTGTCCTTCTTCGACTATCTAGAGGGTGAGCTTGATGCGGCCGGCTTCTTCATGCCGCCGGAGAAGCGCTCGATCATGGTGCGCAACCTGCGCAACATCTTCCACCGGCTCACGATGACCGATCAGGACGTGCGCACCCTGCGCGGCGCCGTCGTCGCTCTGGTGCAGGGGCGACGCGGTGGGCGAAACCTGCCGCGCAAGGGCCGGGCGGGGGAGGAAGAGAAGTGATCTGACGGATAGTCGGGCAGTGAAGGTCAACGATTCCGCGTTATGGCCGGGCTCGTCACCGCCAATCGGCTCGCCTGACTTGCAACACGTCAAGGAAACGCAGCGCGCATGCGCGTTGCCGCAGCCATCCAGGCCTTCTCCTTCCCTTTCCCAAAGGCGTGGATGCCCGCGACAAGCGCGGGCATGACGGCGGAAGGGGCGTTCTCAACCCTCCGTTAACCCGCCCGGCCGCTTCATTGCCGTTCGGATCAAGCGAGCCGCAGTGCCATGCGTATCGACCTTCTCGCCGGAACGGTCTATCACCCCGCCGTCATGCCGCCGCACGTGCCGACCATCCTCGTCTTCGATTCGGGCCTCGGCGGCCTGACGGTCTATGCCGAACTCGTCAAGGCGCGGCCGGACGCGCGCTTCGTCTATGCCGCGGATGATGCGGCCTTTCCCTATGGCCGGCTGTCGGAGGCTGCGCTCGTGATGCGCGTCCTTGCCGTGATGGAGGCACTCGTCGCCGCCCATGCGCCGGAGATCGTGGTCATCGCCTGCAACACGGCCTCGACGCTCGTGCTGCCGCACCTGAGGGCGCGCTTTTCCATCCCCATCGTCGGCACGGTGCCCGCCATCAAGCCGGCGGCGGCGCGGTCGGCGAGCCGCATGGTGAGCGTGCTCGCGACGCCGGGCACCGTGGCGCGGGACTATACGCAGGACCTGGTGCGGGCCTATGCCGGGGACTGCGCGGTGGAACTCGTCGGCTCGACGCGGCTCGCGGCCATCGCGGAGGCGGAGCTGGCCGGCGCGCCCGCGAGCGATGCCGAGATCATGGCGGAGATCGCCCCCTGCTTCCGCGAGGCGGCGGACGGGCGGCGGACGGACACCGTCGTCCTCGCCTGCACGCATTATCCGCTGCTGCTGCCGCGCCTCGAAAGGCTGGCGCCGTGGCCGGTCAGCTTCCTCGACCCCGCCCCGGCGATCGCGCGGCGCATGGTCGAGCTCATCGGCGCGCCGCTCCTCGGCCATGAGGGGGAGGAGGAGGCGCGCGCCGTCTTCACCGGCACGGGCGCGGGTGACACGCTGAAGGCGGCGCTCGCCGCGCGCGGCTTCACGCGCATCGACACCGGGGCGCTCGCCTTCGCCATGGCCTGAACGCCGCTGCGCGATGCTGAGCCGATTGACAAACCGCCTACTTGTCGCGTAAGGACCCCCATCGCTCGCGGGCTCGCAAGGCCCGCGTTCGTATTTCGTGCGCACCCGCGGACCGGCAATGTCCGGCCCTGTCGCCCGCAAGGGAGAGGAGGGCGCGTTCCTCACTGTTGTTCCGTTCTAGAGGACACGCGATGTCAAAGAGAATTTCGGCGAAGTACAAGATCGATCGCCGTATGGGCCAGAACATCTGGGGTCGCCCGAAGAGCCCCGTGAACCGCCGCGAATATGGCCCGGGCCAGCACGGCCAGCGCCGCAAGGGCAAGCTGTCGGACTTCGGCACCCAGCTGCGCGCCAAGCAGAAGCTCAAGGGCTACTACGGCAACATTTCCGAGAAGCAGTTCCGCCGCTACTACCAGGAGGCCATCCGCCTGCGTGGTGACTCGGGCGAGAACCTCATCGGCCTTCTCGAGCGCCGCCTGGACGCCGTCGTCTACCGCGCCAAGTTCGTGCCGACGGTCTTCGCCGCCCGCCAGTTCGTCAACCACGGCCACGTGCGCGTGAACGGCCGTCGCGTCAACATTCCGAGCTACCTCGTCAAGCCGGGCGACGTCATCGAGGTCAAGGAGAGCTCGAAGCAGCTCGCCATCGTGCTCGAGGCGGTGGCCCTCGGCGAGCGTGACGTGCCGGACTACATCGACGCCGACCACGCCAAGATGAAGGCCACCTACGTGCGCGTGCCGACCCTGTCGGACGTGCCCTATGCGGTGCAGATGGAGCCGAACCTGGTCGTCGAGTTCTACTCGCGCTGACCGGTTCCGGAACCGATCGAGACGAAAAGGCCGCAGCGATGCGGCCTTTTTTGTTGGCGGTTGGCCCGGCGATTTTCTGGTTCCCGGCTCTGCGCCGCGCCAATTCGTGCCGGGCGCTGGGCTGAAGCGGCTCAGAGCCGCTTCAGCATCCCCGCAAAACGCATCAGCCCCTCCGGCCAGGGCCCGTGGCCGCTGGCCGAATTGAGGTGGCCGGCATCGCCGGCGTCGACCAGCGCCGAGCCCCAGGCGAGGGCGAGATCGGCGGCTTCGTCATAGGGGCAGTATTGATCCGTGCGGCTGGCGACGAGCACGGACGGGAAGGGCAGGGGCTCGCGCGGGAAGGGCGTGAAGGCGGCGTCCGTGCCGGGAATGGCGCGGATGGCGCGCTCGCTCGGCGTCGCCACGAGGAAGGCCGCGCGTACCTTTCCGTCGGGCAGGTTCGGCGCCGCATGGGCGATCAGCGGCACGCCGGCGCTGTGCGCGACGAGGACGACCGGGCGTCGCGCGGCATCAACCTCCGCGACGAGGCGGGCTTCCCACTCCGGCCGGTCGATGCGGTACCAGTCGTCCTGCACCACCCGGCGGGCCGTGGAGAGCTTCTCCTCCCAGCGGGTCTGCCAGTGGTCCGGCCCCGAGCCGGACCAGCCGGGCACGATGAGGATGTCGCAGTCGGACGTGCGCATGGCGGTTCCGTTACTGTCCCATATTCGCCCGGCGCCATGCCCGCGCCTGTCGCGGGCATCCGTGCCTTGGAGCCTTAGGCAAGGCCGGCCATGGCCGGCGTGGAGAGGTCACGCCTCTCCGAACACCCGGCGGAAGATGGTGTCGACGTGCTTGAGATGGTAGCCGAGGTCGAACTTTTCCTCGAGCTCGGCGTCGGAGAGGTGCTTGTTCACCTCGGGGTCGGCCTTGAGCAGAGAGAGGAAGTCGCCCTCGCCGCGCCAGACGGGCATGGCGTTGCGCTGCACGAGGCGGTAGGCGTCCTCGCGGCTGACACCCTTCTGGGTAAGGGCCAAGAGCACGCGCTGGGAATGGACGAGGCCGCCGAGCCGGTCGAGGTTCTTCTGCATGTTCTCGGGATAGACGAGCAGCTTGTCGACGACGCCGGTGAGGCGCGCGAGCGCGAAGTCCAGCGTCACCGTGGCGTCGGGGCCGATCATGCGCTCGACGGAGGAGTGGGAGATGTCGCGCTCGTGCCACAGCGCCACGTTTTCCATGGCGGGCATGGCATAGGCGCGCACCATGCGGGCGAGGCCGGTGAGGTTCTCGGTGAGCACGGGGTTGCGCTTGTGCGGCATGGCCGAGGAGCCCTTCTGACCCTCGGAGAAGAATTCCTCCGCCTCGTAGACCTCGCTGCGCTGCAAATGGCGGACCTCGGTCGCCAGGCGCTCGATGGAGGAAGCGACGACGCCGAGGGTGGCGAAATACATGGCGTGCCGGTCACGCGGGATGACCTGGGTCGAGACGGGCTCGACGGCGAGGCCGAGCTTTTCGGCGACGTATTCTTCCACGCGCGGATCGATGTTGGCGAAGGTGCCGACGGCGCCGGAGATGGCGCAGGTCGCCACCTCCCTGCGGGCGGCAAGAAGGCGCGCGCGGCAGCGGTCGAATTCGGCATAGGCCTGGGCGAGCTTGAGGCCGAAGGTCACCGGCTCGGCGTGGATGCCGTGCGAGCGGCCGATGGTCGGCGTCATCTTGTGCTCGAAGGCGCGGCGCCGGATGGCGGCGAGGAGCCCATCCATGTCGGCGAGGAGGAGGTCGGTCGCACGCACCAATTGCACGTTGAAGCAGGTATCGAGCACGTCGGACGAGGTCATGCCCTGGTGCACGAAGCGCGCCTCGGGACCGACGATCTCGGCAAGATGCGTCAGGAAGGCGATGACGTCGTGCTTCACCTCGCGTTCGATCTCGTCGATGCGCGCCACGTCGAAGACGGCTTTGGAGCCCTTCTCCCAGACGATCGCGGCGGCCTCCTTCGGCACCACGCCGAGCTCGGCCAGCGCAGTCGTCGCATGGGCCTCGATCTCGAACCAGATGCGGAATTTCGTCTCAGGCGACCAGATGGCGGTCATCTCGGGGCGGCTGTAGCGCGGGATCATCCTCGCCTCCTGGCTGAACGGTTGAAAATCAGACGAGTTCGCCGCGCGCCCGCTCGGCGGCGCTGCGGATGGCGGCGATGTTGTCGGCATAGGCGCTCTCGCCGCCCTTGAAGACGGCCGAGCCGGCCACGAGGGCGTTCGCCCCGGCCTTTGCCAGCGCGCCGGCGTTGTCGGCGGTGACGCCGCCGTCGACCTCGAGGTCGATGGGGCGGTCGCCGATCATCGCCTTGATGCGCGCCACCTTGTCCAGCGCCGAGGGGATGAAGGCTTGCCCGCCGAAGCCGGGATTGACGCTCATGACGAGCACGAGGTCGACGAGGTCGAGCACGTAGTCGATGGCGCTTTCGGGTGTCGCCGGATTGAGCGACACGCCCGCCTTCTTGCCGAGCGCGCGGATGGCCTGCAGCGAGCGGTGCAGATGCGGCCCGGCCTCGGCGTGGACGGTGATGATGTCGGCGCCCGCGGCCGCGAATTCGGCGAGATAGGGGTCGGCCGGCGCGATCATCAGGTGCACGTCGAGCACCTTCTTCGTGTGCGGGCGGATGGCGCGCACCACCTGCGGCCCGAAGGAGATGTTGGGGACGAAATGCCCGTCCATCACATCCACATGCACCCAGTCGGCCCCGCTGGAGTCGATGGCGCGCACCTCCTCGCCGAAACGGGCGAAATCGGCCGCGAGGATTGAGGGGGCGATGGCGAGGGCGCGCTGCATGGGACCGTCCGCTTGAAGATGCTGCAGGGGCGAAGGCCCCGCGCGTGCCGCCTAGCACGGAGGGCGGGGCGGGGCAACGGCTGGGCGCCAAGGGAAGCTGCGCCAGGGTCGCCCGACTGTATGCACGTCGTGCAACCGGCTGCCGATGGGCATCAGGCGTCATGATCTTAAATATTGAACGTTCATGTTTCGCCATTCAATAAGAAGATCGGATATTTTATTAATGCGATTATTATTTTTACACAATAATTTTCCCGGACAATATGCGCGTATCATCAGGCATCTCGCGGGCCGGAAGGGCATCGACATCCTCGCCGTGTCGCGGGCCGGCAACCGCCAGCCGTCACCCGTGCGGCGCATAGACTACGAGCCGCATCGGAGCGCCAGCGAGAAGGTGCATCCCGCCCTGCGCTACACCGAAGAGGCCGTCATCCGCGGCCAGGCGGTCTACAAGGCGCTCGCGCCGACGCGGGCGAAGGGCTGGCGGCCGGACCTGATGCTGGCCCATAGCGGCTTCGGCGACGGGCTCTTCCTGAAGGACCTGTGGCCCGATGCGCGCTACATGCCGTATCTCGAGTGGTACTACCGCGCCTACGGCTCCGATGCCTCTTTCTTCGATCGAAGGGCCAAGGATCCGAATGTCGAGCTGCGCATCCGGATGAAGAACAGCGTCATCCTGCAGGACCTTGCGGCGATGGACTGGGGGCAATCGCCGACACAGTATCAGAAGTCGCAGTTTCCCGGCGTCTTCCATGGGCGGATGTCGGTTCTCCACGACGGAGTCGACACCGACTATTTCTCGCCCGACGCGCGCGAGACCTTCACCGTCGGCAGTCACGTCTTCCGGCACGGCGATCCGCTCGTCACCTATATCGCGCGGGGCATGGAGCCCTATCGCGGCTTTCCCCAGTTCATCGAGGCGGTGTCGCTGCTCCAGAGGATGCACGCCGGCGTCCATGCGGTCGTCATCGGCGAGGACCGCATCGCCTACGGTCCGAGGGACAAGGCCTCCTACAAGCAATGGGCGCTGGAGACCTTCAGGCCCGACCTTGGGCGCCTGCACTTTCTCGGCCGCCAGCCGCTCGCCGTGCTGCGGCAGGTGCTGCGCGTATCGGCGGCGCATGTCTATCTCACCGCGCCCTTCGTGCTTTCCTGGTCGATGATGGAGGCGATGGCGACGGGCGCGCTCATCGTCGGCTCGGATACGGAGCCGGTGCGGGAGGTCGTCGACGATGGCCGGACGGGGCTGCTCGTGCCCTTCTTCGAGCCGCGGCGCCTTGCGGAGCGGCTGCTGGAGGTCATCGCGGCGCCGGAGCGTTTCGAAGATATCCGCCGCCGGGCACGTGCGCTGATGCTGGAGCGCTATGACCGGCGCGAACTGTGTGCCCGCTACGTCCGGCTGATCGAGGCGGTCGCCGCCGGGGGACGGCCGCGGCCGAACGGCGGTGCCTCTGTCAGTGAGAGTGCGCGCATGCCGGAGGCGGCCATCGTCTGAGCGCTTCAGCGCCGGGCGGGCAAGGGCGTGCGCAGCATGCGGCGGGCGAGCGGCTCCAGCACGAGAGGCATGAGGTAGATGGGGAACTGGGCCATGGCGAAATAGAGCCAGGTGCCGTCCGGCACCGCGCCCGCCATGGCGGCGACGAGAAGCCCCATGTTGCGGTGGCCAGTGGCATAGCCGATGACGAAGGCCTCGCGGGCGCCGAAGCGTGCCGCCAGCACGAGAAGGCCGGCCGCGATGCCGGCGAAGGCCACCACGAAGACGATCAGCGCATCGGTGACGACTGTGACCGGGTTGGCGACCATCGCGTCGGCCACCCCGTCCATGGCTCCGACGGCGAAGATGAAGAAGAAGACGACGTTGAGGCCGTCGAGCGCGGCGCGCTCGCGCGCGATCCGCGCGAGGCCGAGGAGCCAGCGCAGCACTTGGGCGAGCACGGCAGCCCCGCCCAGCAGCAGGGCCAGGCGCAGGGCGAGGACGGACGTATCGATCGGAACGGCGGCCCCCGCGATCACATCCGCCACGAGGGGTGCGGTCAGCGGCGTCGTCACCATGCTGGCGACAAGGACAGTGACGAGGAAGGAGGCATCGAAGCCGAGCAGCGTCGCCACGGCGGGCGCCGAGAGGATCGGCGGGGCAGCCGCCATCAGGGCAAGGCCGAGGGCGAGTTCCGGGCCGACGAGGTCGTGCCCGAGGGCGAGGACGATGCCGCCGAGGGCGATCGGCAGTGAGGCGACGATCCAGAACCAGGCGAGAAGGATGCGCCCCGGCTGCCGCAGGAGGGCGCGAATGGCGCCGAAATCGGCGCGCAGGAAGGTGAAGACCAGGAAGAAGAAGACGCAGGTGCCGATCAGCGGCCGGGCGAGGCTGGCGAACTGAGGCAGCGCGAGGCCGATGAAGATGGAAGCGGCGAGGGCCTTGGTGCCCTGGCGGCCGATGAGCGCCAGGGGCTTGAGGAGAATGGTATGCACGTCCTTGGCCCTTCCTTCCGTGTTTCCCCGGCCGCTATTCATATGCTCCCGGTCCGCATCCCTCATGAAGAAGCGTCCGGCCTCTTGCGCCGATGGCAGGCGTCGTGCTTTCGCCATGCGGACGCCGGCGTTGTCCGGGACGGGCCGCCATCCCAGAATGCGCTCCTGGGTTCGGCATCAGCAAGAAGGTCAAATGCATGCAAACGGACGTCGTCGTGCTCGGAGCGGGTATCATCGGAGTTTCGGCGGCGTTGCATCTGCAGGCGCGCGGACGGTCGGTCGTGCTTCTCGACAGGCGCGGGGCGGGGGAGGAGACGAGCCACGGCAACGCCGGGCTCATCGAGCGCGCCAGCGTCGTGCCCTACGGCTTTCCGCGCGATCTCGCCTCGCTCTTCCGTTACGGCCTCAACCGCTCGGCGGAGGCGCACTACCATCTCGCCTTCCTGCCCAAGGTGGCGCCCTGGCTGGCGCAATACTGGTGGCACTCCTCGCCCCGGCGCCATGCTGTCGCGGCCAGGGCGATGCTACCGCTGATCGAGCGCTGCGTCGCCGAGCACGAGGCGCTGATGCGCGAAGCCGACATCCTGCCGATGCTGCGGCGGATCGGTTGGATCAAGGGCTTCCGCGACAAGGCCGAATTCCAGCTGGCGGAGGAAGAGGCGCGGGCGAGCGCCGCGCTCTACGGCCTCAAGCTCGAGGTGCTCAGCGGCGCGGAGCTGCGCGCCAAGGAGCCGCACCTCACCGGCGACTTCGCCGGCGGGCTGCACTGGCTCGATCCCGCCAGCGTGCCGGACCCGGGCGCCGTCACGCGGGCCTATGCCGAGCTCTTCGAAAAGCGCGGCGGGCGCTTCCTGCGCGGCGACGCCCGTTCTCTCGTCGCCTCCGGCAGCGGCTGGACGGTGGCAGCGGAAGAGGGGCCTGTCACGGCGCGCGAGGTGGTCGTGGCGCTCGGCCCGTGGTCGGGCGAGATCTTCCGCCCCCTGGGGTACCGCATCCCGCTCGCGGTCAAGCGCGGCTACCACATGCACTACCGGCCCGCGGGCAATGCGGTGCTCAACCACCCGCTCTACGATGTCTCGGGCGGCTACCTCATCGTGCCGATGACGCGCGGCATCCGCCTCACCACGGGGGCCGAGTTCGCCGACCGCGACGCGGCGCCGAGCCCGGTGCAGCTCGCCCAGGTGGAGCCCGAGGCGCGTCGCGTCTTCCCCCTCGGTGAGCGGGTGGATCCCGAGCCGTGGATCGGCGCGCGGCCGTGCCTGCCGGACATGCGCCCCGTCATCGGCGAGGCACCGCGCCATAAGGGGCTGTGGTTCGCCTTCGGCCACAATCACCACGGCTTCACGCTCGGCCCCGTCACCGGCCATCTCCTGGCGCAGATGATGACCGGGGAGGCACCGCTGACCGACCCCGCGCCCTATGCCGTCGGGCGCTTCGGCCGATAGAGGTCGCGCCAGGCCGGCAGGGCGCCGGGCAGGGGGAGCGCCGTCGCCTCGTAGACGCCGCGGGCGATGGCGCGGGCAAGGCAATCGGCCGCGACGGCGCCGAGATCGGCGAAGGCATAGATGTCGTCTTCCGGCAGCGGCTTGCGGCCCGTCGCCGCGGCGAAGACGAGGTCCCCGTCGAGCGGCGCATGGGCCGGGCGCAGGGCGCGGCCCATGCCGTCGTGGGCGACCATGGCGAGGCGCTTGGCCATGGCCTTGTCGAGGACGGCGTCGGTGGCGACAAGGGCTATCGTCGTGTTTTGACCCGGGCCGCCCTTGTAGCGCGGAGCGAGTGCCTGACGGTCGAAAACGGCCGGCAGGCCGCAGTTGCCGAATTCGCCGCCTTCCTCATAGGGCGCAGCCCAGAAGTGCGGCCCGTCGCCAACGGTCGCCGAGCCGACGGCATTGACGGCGACGACGGCGCCGACGGTATGGCCGGTGCGGGTGACGGCGCTCGCCGAGCCCAGCCCGCCTTTCAGGTTGACCGTCGTCGCGCCATAGCCGGCCCCCACCGTCCCGAGCGGAAAATCTTCCCCGGACGCAGCGACAGCCGCCATGGCGAGGGCGCGATGGGGCGGCTCACCCTCGCCGCGCGCCCAGGGCTTGTCGGCGCCATTGAGGAGATCGAAGAGAATCGCCTGCGGTACGATCGGCACGCGCACGTCCCGGATGGCGAAGCCGCGGCCCTGTGCCGCAAGCGCCTGCATGACGCCGCCGGCCGCATCGAGCCCGTAGGCCGACCCGCCGGACAGGACGATGGCGTCCACCGCCGCCACCGTCATCTCCGGCTCCAACAGCGCGCTCTCGCGCGTGCCCGGCGCGCCGCCCATGATGGCGAGACTCGCCGTCGCCGGCCTGTCGAAAATGGCGACCGTGACACCCGTCGCCGCCGCCGCATCGTGGGCATTGCCGATGCGGAGGCCGGGAACGTCGGTGATGAGATTGCGCGAGGTGCTCATGCCCGATGGTTGCCGTGAAGGGTGACGTATCACAAGGGGGCGAGGCGGCATTTCACCGCCTTTCGCCGGACCGGCGCTGCGGCTAAGAGCAGCGCCATGACCGACGTCTCTACCTCCGCCGCGGTTCTAGCCGGGCTCGTCAGCTTTCTCAGCCCCTGCGTGCTGCCACTGGTGCCGCCTTACCTGTGCTATCTCGCGGGCACGACGCTCGACCAACTGACGGAGCGGCGGGAGCCGCGCGTTAGCCGCAAGGCCCTGTTCGCCGCCTTCTTCTTCGTGCTCGGCTTCGCAACGGTCTTCGTCATGCTGGGCGCGACGGCCTCGGTCTTCGGCCAGCTGCTGCGCCGCTATGTCGACGTCCTCGGCACCGTGGCCGGCATCGCCATCATCGTCATGGGTCTGCACTTCCTTGGCGTCTTCCGCCTGTCCTTCCTCTACCGGGAGGCACGGCTCGATGTTGCCAAGCCGGCCGGCATCGGCGGCGCTTACGTCATGGGGCTCGCCTTTGCCTTCGGCTGGACGCCGTGCATCGGTCCCATCCTCGCCGCGATCCTCGCCGTCGCCGGCTCGGAGGAGAGCGTCGGGCGCGGCGCCTTCCTGCTCGCCGCCTATTCGGCCGGGCTCGGCATTCCCTTCCTCCTCGCGGCGCTCGCCATGAAGCCGTTCGTTGCGCTCCTGCGCGGCATGCGCTCGAAGTTCCACCTCGTCGAGAAGGTGATGGGCGGTTTGCTCGTGCTGACCGGCATCGCCTTCCTCACCGGCGCGCTGACGGACGTGTCCTTCTGGCTGCTGGAGACATTCCCGGCGCTGGGGGCGCTCGGCTGAGCAACGGCCCCGCAGGAAACGGGTGGGTAAAACGGGTCGCTGGACGCGATCCAGGGGCGAAGATGGAGGCTCCTCGACCTGGAGCAGTTCCATGGCCTATCGGATCCGCGGCCTCGATCCGCGCCTTTTCAACCATTTGTTCCAGCTGGATGATACCGCGCTGGCGCGTCGCGGCATCCTCCGGCGGCGCGTCGCGGCATGCGGCACCAGCCCGTGCCGCGTCAGCCTGCAGGACGCGCAGCCGGGCGAGGAGGTGCTGCTGCTCGCCTTCGCCCATCACACCGAGGAGACGTCGCCCTACCGCGCGTCGGGGCCCATCTTCGTGCGCCGCGCGGCCGAGGAGGCTTATGATGCCGTGGACGAGGTGCCGCCGATCCTGCCGGCGCGGCTGATCTCGCTGCGCGCCTATGACGCCGCGGGCATGATCGTCGATGCCGGGGTCGTGCCGGGCGTCGAGATCGAGAGCCACATCTACCGCTTCCTGGCCCGGCCGGATATCGCCCACGTCGACGCGCATTTTGCGGCCCGCGGCTGCTTCGCCTGCCGCATCGAGCGCAGCTGACGCCAAAAGGAAAGGCCCGCCTCGGGGAAGGCGGGCCCGTTGTCTTCCAGTGCGGCGAGATCAGTTGATCTCGTTGCCGGCGTAGTCGATCTTGCCGTCGGAGCCCTTCTTCCAGACGTACATGACGTAGTCCGGACGGGTGATGTCACCCTTCTTGTCGAAGGAGAGGTCGCCCAGCACGGTCTTGAAGACCTTGCCGGAGTGGATCACCTCGGCCACCTTCTTCGGCTCCAGGGACTTCGCCTCTTCCGCCGCCTGCTTGATGATCTCGACTGCCGCATAGCTGTAGAGCGTGTAGGCCTCGGGATCGTAGTTCTTGTTCTTCAGGAAGCGCTCGACGACCTCCTTGGCCGCCGGGTTCTTGCGCGGATCGGGCGCGAAGGTCATGAGCGTGCCCTCGGCGCCGGGACCGGCGATGGAGACGAACTCGCTCGACACGATGCCGTCACCCGACATCAGCGGCGCCTGCAGGCCCTGGTCGCGCATCTGCCGGATGATGAGGCCGGCTTCCGTGTGCAGGCCGCCGAAATAGACGACGTCGACATTCGCGGCCTTGAGCTTGGAGACGAGGGCCGAATAGTCCTTCTCGCCCGGGTTGACGCCTTCGTAGAGGACTTCCTTGAGACCCTTGGCGTTCATCGCCTTCATGGTCTCATCGGCGAGGCCCTTGCCGTAGGGCGTCTTGTCGTGGATGACGGCCACCTTCTTGCCGGCATAGTGCTTGGACAGGTAGTCGCCCGCCACCTGGCCTTGCTGGTCGTCGCGGCCGCAGATGCGGATGGTGTTCCACAGCCCACGCTCGGTGAACTGCGGATTGGTGGAGGCCGGCGTCAGCTGCAGGATGCCGGATTCCTCGTAGACCTCCGAGGCCGGGATCGATACACCCGAGTTGAAGTGGCCGACAACGTACTTCACGCCGTCGCTGGCGAGCTTGTTGGCAACGGATACGCCCTGCTTGGGATCGGAGACGTCGTCGCCCACGCTGACCACGATCTTCTGCCCGAGGATGCCGCCGGCGGCGTTGATATCCTCCGCCGCCTGCTCGACGCCGTTCTTCATCTGGGTGCCGAAGCTTGCGTTCGGCCCCGTGATGGGAGCGCCGACCGCGATCTTCACCTGGGCGTTGGCAGCGCTGGCGAAGGCGAGGCCAAGACCGAGCGCAATCCCGGTCAACAGCACTTTCTTCATCTGGTACTCCCCTGGTTTTTGTCGGGCCCCGCCCCCGGGGCTCCGGTCGGCGAGCCTCTCGCCTTGGGCGCAATCTTGCGCCATTTGCGGCGAGAGTCACTCGCAAACGGTGGTGTCTCAGCCGCTGCCCTTCTCGCGCCAGGTGAGGGGACCCGTACGCTCGTAGAGCCAGCGGTATTGGGTCGTCATCTGCCGCGCGCGCGTGTAGCGGAAGCCGGTGAGGCCGATGACGAGGAGCACGATTGCGTCCACGATGTAATAGTGGAGCGACAGCAGCGTGCCCCCGAAGAGGGCGAAATGGATGAAGCGCACGCCCCACGCGAGCGCGAGCAGGTAAAGCACCGCCTGCCACACCGGCGCCCAGATGAGCGCTACCGCCCGCCCCGTCATCCAGGCGGCCCAACCGCCCATGATGCAGGTGACGAGCAGAAAGAGGAAGAACGAGCTTTCTTCGTAGAGGATGCCCTGCATCGTGTGTTCCTCAGTGGGCCCCGCCTTCGAGATAGGCGGCGCGGACCTGCGGGTTCTCGAGCAATTCCTTGCCGGTGCCCTGCAGGGTGATGGACCCCGTCACCATCACGTAGCCGCGGTGGGCGAGCTTGAGCGCGTGATAGGCGTTCTGCTCGACGAGGAAGACGGTCATGCCGTCGCGCTCGTTGAGCTCGCGGATGACATTGAAGATCTGCTTGACGACGAGCGGGGCAAGGCCGAGCGAAGGCTCGTCGAGCAGCAGCAGCCGCGGTCGGCTCATCAACGCGCGGGCGATGGCGAGCATCTGCTGCTCGCCGCCGGAGAGGGTGCCGCCACGTTGGTTGAGTCGTTCCTTCAGACGCGGGAACATGGTGCAGACCCGCTCCAGATCCTCGTCGAAATGGGTGAAGTCCTTGATGGACGCGCCCATTTGCAGGTTCTCGAACACCGTCATGCGCGGGAAGATGCGCCGGCCTTCGGGCGATTGCGCGATGCCCAGACGGGCGATCTCGTGCGTCGGCATCTGCGTGATATCGCGCCCGCCATACGTGATCGTGCCCTGGCGGCAGCGTGGGTTGCCGAAGATCGTCATCATCAGCGTGGATTTGCCGGCACCGTTGGCGCCGATCATCGTCACGATCTCGCCCTCGTGCACGTCGAGGTCCACGCCCTTGAGGGCGATGATGTTGCCGTAGTAGGTCTTGACCCCGCGCACCGAAAGAAGGGGTGTGCGCCCGGCCGTGGCCTGAGCCGGCGCGGGCATCGTCGCTGCGTCGCTCATAGGCCGACCTCCGCCTCCACATGCTCCACTTCTTCGTCTTCGACGCCGAGATAGGCGGCGATGACACTCTGGTCGTTACGGACCTCCTCGGGCGTCCCGTCGGCGATCTTGGTGCCGTAGTCGAGCACCACGACATGGTCGGAGATGCCCATCACCACCGACATGTCGTGCTCGATGAGCAGGATCGAGGTGCCGTGGTCCTGCCGGATCGACAGAAGCAACTCGTTGAGCTCGTGGCTCTCACGCGGGTTGAGGCCGGCGGCCGGCTCGTCGAGGCACAGGAGGATCGGGTCCGTGCACATGGCGCGGGCGATCTCCAGGCGGCGCTGGGCGCCGTAGGGCAGGTCGCCGGCGGGATCGTCCGCCCGGTCGATGAGGTTGATCTTCTCCAGCCAGAATTTCGCCTGCTCGACCGCCTGCCGCTCCGCATCGCGGAAGCCGGGCAGGCCGAGGAGGCCGAAGACGGTGAAACCGGAGGCGAGCATCAACGGGTTGTGTCGGGCGACGAGGAGGTTCTCCAGCACCGTCATGCCCGTGAACAGGCGGATGTTCTGGAAAGTGCGGGCGACCTTCGCCTTCCAGGAGATGGAATGGCCCGGCAGCCGCTCCAGCAGGAGCGTGGTGCCGTCGTCGTGGCGCAGCGAGAGCATGCCCTCGCTCGGCCGGTAGAAGCCGGTGATGCAGTTGAACACCGTCGTCTTGCCGGCGCCGTTGGGGCCGATGAGGGCGGTAATGTCGCCGCGGCCGACACTGAAGGAGAGGTCGTTGACGGCGACGAGGCCGCCGAAGCGCATCTTCAGATGCTCGACCTCGAGTACGGGATCGTCTTGCCAGCGCATCAGCCGTGCCCTTCCTTGACGAGCGAGCCCGCGATGGCCTTGCGCTCGGTGAGTACGATCGACGGCTCGCGGTGGCCGACGAGCCCGCGCGGGCGCCAGACCATCATCGCCACCATGGCGAGCCCGAAGATCAGCAGGCGGTATTCATTGGGATCGAAGCCCGCGCCGAAGACCTGCTTGAGGAAATCGAGATTGCGCAGCAGCTCGGGCGCGCCGACCATGAGTACGGCCGCGATGGCGACGCCCACCTGCGAGCCCATGCCGCCCAGGACGACGATCGACAAGATGATCGCCGATTCGAGGAAGTTGAAGCTCTCGGGCGACACGAATCCCTGGCGCACGGCGAAGAACGACCCCGCGAAGCCGCCGAACATGGCGCCGATGGCGAAAGCGGTGAGCTTGGTGTTGCGGGTGTTGATGCCGAGCGAGCGGCAGGCGATCTCGTCCTCGCGCAGTGCCTCCCAGGCCCGGCCCACCGGCAGGCGGCGCAGGCGGATGGTGACGAGGTTCGTGATCAGCGCCAGCACCAGGATGAGATAGTAGAGAAACACCATCCGGTGCATGGGGCTGAAGGGAATGCCAAAGAGAGAGGCAAAGCCGTCTTCGCTCGAGTCGAACGGCACGCCGAAGAAGGTGACGCGCGGGATCGAGGAAATGCCCGCCCCGCCGTTGGTCAGGTCCACCCAGTTGATGAGCACGAGGCGGATGATCTCTCCGAAGGCGAGGGTGACGATGGCGAGATAGTCGCCGCGCAGGCGCAATACCGGAAAGCCGAGGATGATGCCCCAGAAGGCGGCGAGGATGCCGGCCAGTGGCAGGCACAGCCAGAACGACCAGCCGAACGTCGTCGACAGGAGCGCATAGGAATAGGCGCCGACCGCATAGAAGGCGACATAGCCGAGGTCCAGCAGTCCCGCGAGGCCGACGACGATGTTGAGACCCCAGCCGAGCATCACATAGGTGAGGATGAGGATGCCGAGATCGATCCAGTAGCGTGCGCCGCCGAGCCCGCCGGAGGCGAGGGTGGCGAGCATCGGATAGGTGACGGCGACGCCGAGGAAGAGCGGCACGGCGATGCCGAACAGCTTCTGAAGGGCGGGGCTCGCTGGCGCCTTGGGCCGGGCAGGGGCGGCGGCGCGGCGCGCGGCGCGCAGGCAGAGCGCGAATCGCAGGGCGAAGATGAGCGCGCAGGCCGCCGCGACCATGCCCCAGCGCGGCTGCAGGTAGAGGGCGTTCGCCTGATCCTGCTCGGTCTTGAAAGCGAGGATCGGGATGGAGAGCCCGAGCGTCAGCAGCGCGGCGATGCCCGCTTCGCGCAAGGCGGCAGCGATCTGCGCGCCCGTTGCGGGGGCGGTTACTTCGGCGGCCGTGATGGCGGGGGCATGCGGTGTGTTGAGGGCCATTGTCCGCGCCTTTCTCAGACCTTCTCGACTTCAGGCCGCCCGAGAATGCCGGACGGCATGAAGACGAGGACGATGGCAAGCAGCGAGAAAGCCGCGACATCCTTGTATTCGATGGAGAAATAGGCCGACCACAAGGTCTCCACCAGGCCGATGATGAGCCCGCCGAGCACGGCGCCCGGCAGCGAGCCGATGCCGCCGAGAACGGCGGCGGTGAAGGCCTTCACCCCCGGCACGAAGCCGTCGGCGAAGCTCACGACGCCATAGTAGAGGAGGTACATGGTGCCGGCGACGGCAGCGAGCGCGGCGCCCATCACGAAGGTGAGCGAGATCGTCCGGTCCACATTGATGCCCACGAGGGCGGCCATGCGCCGATCCTGCTCGCAGGCACGCTGGGCGCGCCCGAGCGACGTCTTCTGCACCACGTACCAGAAGATGGCGAGCAGAACAGCCGTCGTGACCATGATGATGATCTGCTTGTAGGACAGGGCCACGGCATAACCGTCACGCTCGAAGAGCACGATCACGTCGCGCACCATGGGCGGGATCGGCTTGTTGCGCGCGCCCTGCGAAACCTGGACGAAATTGGACAGGAAGATCGACACGCCGATGGCGGAGATGAGCGGTGCGAGGCGGAAGGAGCCGCGCAGCGGGCGATAGGCCATGCGCTCCAGTGTCCAGCCCCAGAGGGATGTCAGCAGCATGGCGCCGATCATGACGATGATCAGAGCAACGGCGATGGAGCCGATGCCGAGCCAGGCCGTGACGAAGAGAAAGAGCATGAGCGCGATGAACGCGCTGAGCATGAAGACGTCGCCGTGGGCGAAATTAATCATGCCGATGATGCCGAAAACCATCGTGTAGCCGATGGCAATGAGGCCATAGATAGACCCCAGCGTCAGCCCATTGATGAGCTGCTGTACGAAAACTTCCATAATCGACCGTTCCCCTGATGGGTGGGCCCTCGTTTTTCTTGTCGCCCGCCTCGTGTCGGCGAAAACACGGGGCGGAAAGAGACCACCGGAACAACACTGTGCTTAGCAACGGTGATCGGTCAAGACAATTGCCAAGACTGCCCCGGCGGGCAAAAAAGCAACGGATGCTCCGTCCGCGCCCCGACATGCGACAAAAAATTGCGCTGCGCCGGCTGCGCTACGCTGCTCCGGCCCGTGGTTGTCGGCGGACCCCTTCGTCGCCGCCCGCATAAGCCCGCCGGTTGGTGTCTGCGCATTTCCATGCTGGCTCGCCCCAATTGATCATATTCATATATTATTCATATAGTAAAAAATATTTATTGATCATCATTTTATAAATACACTGTATTCTACAAATCTATTGTGGCGATGGCTTTATCTGCATTTCTTCCTGCAAAGGGAGGGCGAGCCAACGTAGGTTTGGGACGATGAGTTCTGTGGACAACGATGTAGACGTATCCTGCGGTGCAGAGGCCCAGTCGCTGGCCGAGCGGGCCTACCGTGCCATCGAGGACATGGTTGTGCGGCTCGATCTGCCGCCCGGTTCCCGCCTGACCGAGAATGACCTGTCACAGCGGGTCGGCTTCGGCCGCACCCCCGTACGCGAGGCGCTGCAGCGCCTCCATTACGACGGGCTCGTGCGTGTCTTTCCCCGCAAGGGCATTGCCGTGTCCGAGATCAACCCGCTCGAGGTGCTCGTGGCGCTCGATGTCTGCGTCGGAATCGAGCGGCTGGTCGCCGCGGGCGCCGCCCGCCGCATCGCGTGCGGGGCGCAGGCGGTGACGGAGCGGCTGGCGGGCATGCAGAGCAAGCAGGTCCATGCCGCCGGCGGACCGTTAGCCGTGACGGAGCAACTGGCCTCGGCAATGGCACGGGCGGCCGGGACGGGCGACGTCGTCGGCTTTGTCGAGGCCGACAAGGCGATCGACAGGACGCTCGCAGAGCTGTCGGGAAATCCCTATGCCGCCCGGGCCCTCATGCCGCTGCAGGCGATGGCCCGCCGGGCTTGGTTGTTCTTTCGCCGCGCGAGCGACCTCGTGCCCGCGGCGCGTCGGCACGAGGACCTGCTTCGCGCCGTCGGCACGGGCGACGTGCAGGCGGCCGAAGCGGCTGCGGACGCGCTCGTCGCCCATCTGCGCGAGAGCATCAAGGACGCCGTCAGCCGCCTCTAGCGCGACATGCCCCTGCTCCTCGATCCGGCCGCCGGTTGCTTCGCCGTTCGTGCCGCGCCATATGAAAAGGCCGCAGGAGGCCTTGATGCACCGGGTTTTCATCGACGACGCATTCGGCGATGCGCATGACGACCATGCCGCAACGCCTACCGAGCAGGCGTTTCGCGAGGCCATGAGCCGCGTGCCCGGTGCCGTGCATGTTGTCACGACTGCCGGTGCCGCGGGACGCATGGGCTTCACGGCGACTTCCGTCGCGGCGGTCTCCGATGCGCCACCGACGGTGCTCGTGTGCCTCAACCGGGCCAGCCAGGTCCTGCCGGTCCTCGAGGCAAACGGGGTCTTCTGCGTCAATACGCTGGCCGGTGGCGAGGGGGCGCTCGCCGATGTCTTCGCCGGCCGCACCGGCCTGTTCGGCACCGCGCGATTCCGGTCGGGCGGCTGGACGACGCTGGACACGGGTGCTCCGACGCTCGTCACCGCGCGGGCGGCCGTGGACTGCCGCCTCGTCAAGGCGGTCGATGCCGCGACGCACCGCATCCTCATCGGCGAGGTTCAGGCGCTCGCCGTCGGCGCCGAGGGGGACAGCCTCGTCTACAAGGGGCGCCGCTACCACGCCCTGTAAAGGCCTCAGCCGCGCAGGAAGTCGCCGGCCACCTGGTTGAACGCGGCCTCCGCCTCGACGTTGGAAATGTGCGCAGCCTCGAGGATCACTAGCGAGGAGCCGGCGATGGCCTCGTGGATCTGGCGGCCGGCGGCGAGCGGCGTGGCCGGATCATGCGCGCCGACGACGACCAGCACGGGGTTCTTCGCCGCCCGGATCTCCCAGCGCTGGTCCATGTCGCGGATGGCGGCACAGCATCCGGCATAGCCGTGGGCGGGTGTCGTCACGATCATCTCGCGCATGGCGGCGATCGTCTGCGGCGCCCGCTCACGAAAGCCTGTCGTGAACCAGCGCTCGACCGTCGCGTCGGCAAGCGCCGCCATGCCGGCGCGCCGGGCGGTGCGGATGCGGCCGTTCCAGAGCTCGGGCGGTCCCATGTGCGCGGAGGTGTTGGCCAGGACCACCCGCTCGAGCCGTTCCGGCGCATGCGTCATGAGCCACATGCCGACCATGCCGCCCTTGGAGACGCCGCACCAATGGGCCTTCGCGATGCCGAAATGGTCGAGGATCGCCACGGCATCGCGGCCGAGTTCGGCTATGGAATAGGGCCTGTCCGGCGCGACCGAGGCGCCGTGCCCGCGCGAATCATAGCGCAGGATGCAGAAGTGCGATTGCCAGGCGCGCACCTGCGCGTCCCACATCGACATGTTGGATGACAGCGAGTTGGACAGCATGAGAACCGGGGCGTCCTTCGGCCCGTCCATGCGCACGTTGAACGGCTCGCCAGCGATGTCGATGATCGTCATGTATCGCGCTCCTCCCTTGACCGCGAGCATCTCGCGCAGGTTATGCCGTCGGCGCAAGGGGGCCGAGGGGGCAACTGCAGCCCGTCATGCGTCCGAGGGGCTGGTCGCGCCTGCGTTCTTGCGTAGATTGGAGCGGATCGAACCGGCCCGCTCGCACCAGGCGGCAAAGACGACGAGGGAGGCAACCCATGGCCATGACGATGACGGGCGAGAACATCCTGCCGGCGGACCGGGCCACGGTCTGGGAAAAGCTCAACGACCCGGAGGTGCTCAAGGCCTGCATTCCAGGCTGCGAGGAACTGGAGCGGACGGAGGATAACGGCTTCCGCGCAGTGGCGAAGGTGAAGGTCGGGCCGGTGAAGGCGACCTTCAAGGGCAAGGTCGTGCTCTCGGACATCGACGCGCCGAACGGCTATACCATCACCGGCGAAGGCGAGGGGGGCGTCGCCGGCTTCGCCAAGGGCGGGGCCAAGGTGCAGCTCGCCGACGTGCCGGAGGGCACGAAGCTGACCTATGACGTCGAGGCGCAGATCGGCGGCAAGCTCGCCCAGCTCGGCGGCCGGCTGATCAACGGCGTCGCCAAGAAATACGCCGACGAGTTCTTCGCCAATTTCGCCAAGGTGGTGGGAGCGGAGGAGGCAGCCTGACAACTCCACCTGTCGCCGTTCAACGACATCTCACGATTTTTGCGGCACCGCAACCCGATCTGGCCCCGGGGGCGTCCTGTCCGGGAATCGGAACCGGCAAACCCTTCGAACTGTGAATTGACCGACTGCCCGCTGGCACCGCGAAACCGGATGCCGGACAAGGGCGGATTATTTTTTAGTCATTCATCCGAGGGTTTTCAGAATGGGCCGAGTCTCGGCGTTTCACCCGCCCGTTGCCGGCAAGACACGGGCAGAGGATTTCAACCAGCAACGGCGCGCCGTCGGGACGAGCGCACAATGGGTGGCTGAACACGGCCGACCCCAGCGGCACGGCAGGCCGCCGCTGCCCCCGTCGCCCCGCGCGCCGGGGATCGCTCTTGTCGCTGCGATTCTGCTGGCCGTCGACTACGGGGCCAATGCGGAAGCGGTTCTCCGCACGCGGGGCGAGCAGATGCCCCATGGCGGTCCCCGGCCGAACCCGCAATCGCAGCGGGATGGTCGCGGCAGCGGGGCGACACAGGCGGCCGGGAACGCCACCGCCCTTTCGCCGGCGCCGGCGCGACCTGCGGGCGGGCCTCCATCCGGTCCTGCCCCTGCCGGCGGCGAGCCGCCGCATCCCGTCGTTCCCGGTCTGCGGCCGAGTCCGGCGTCCCGCCATCCGAGGGCTGCCGGGCCGGCGCGCACGGCCGCGACGGCCTCGATGAAATGCAAGGACGACCACAGCATGCAGATCCACGACGCGATACAGGCTCCGCCCAGCCGACGCGGCGTCGGCGAGGAGGTGATCCGGCGGGAGGGGCACGACCCGCACGAGGAGGTGAGCGTCACCGACCATATGCCGCTCGGCGTCGGCGGCGCGAGCATCCCCGCCAAGATGAGCCGGATCGATGTCTACCTCGACGACCAGATATCGGTGTTTCCGTTCTTCCATCGGGACGTGCCCGACGAGGTCAAGAAACTTCCTGATCTGAACAAGCTCTTCGATCAGCGGTTTTCCGAATACATCGGCGAGGTCGCGGCTTCCTTTTCCGAGGCGGTGTCCGACAAACTGTCGCAGATGGGCATCGCGGCAGGCGACGACGCGTCCATCCTCACCGTGCACGGCCGGGTGATGGCCAGCAAGGGCGGGCATTTCGAGATGCTCTATCCCCAGGGGCAGCAGGGCTATCTCCTGAAGATCACCCAAGGCGGCGAGGCGCGTTACTTTGCATTGTCGAACAAGCTGTGCGGCCTCGTCACCCCGGTTCCCGCGGATGAGGCCGGCCGTAACGCCTGGCTCGCTCAACATGCCGATCTGTTCTTCAAGGCGGATGTGCAGAACACGATGCTGCCGGCCGCTTCGTATTCCGCACGCCCTCACAAGGAGGGGCTCGATGCCAACAGTGCCGTGCAGGAAAGCGCCCTCGACATCGTCTCACATGCCATCCTGCCCCTGAAAGACGAGGCGTTCGGCGAGACCGATCTCGAAGCCGCCATTCATCTGGCACGCAGCGCCATCCTGCCCTACTACGAAGCGGGCCGGGAGCTGAGCGACGGCGAGATCAAAGAGGCGCTGAAGGTCGCCGGACTCGAGACTCTGGTCCTCGCCGGAGGGCGCGTCATCAAGGGGGGAGCGCAAACCCTCACCAAGGGCGTGCGAAAGGCCTTCGGCAAGGGCAAGTCGGCGCTGAAGGGGGCCGCCGACGCCGTCGGGGATGCTCTTGCCGGCCGCGCAAAGCCCAGCGGCCGCGGCGTCAAGGCGACGCATGCGGGCCTGCCGATGGGCGCCGGATCGGGCCGTTCGGGCCGGTTGAAACACGCTGCCAGCGAAGTCGTGAGGACATTCAGCCCCGGCGCGCAGGATCTGCGCTCGCCGTCCGTCACGAATGACCTGAAGGAGATCGGGGCTCTGGTGAGGGGCGACCGGCAGATTCAGAAGTTTCTGTCCTGCCCGAGGGAGGGCTGCGAAGCGGCGCTCGAACCCGTCATCGCCGCGCTGAAGGGGGCGGGCTACGAAACGCGCGTCCGCGGCATGTATCTGTGGAGCAACGCCAATATCGACGCCCCCAAGAATCACTTCCTTGTCCTCGCAAAAAAGCACGGCGTCGACTATGCGGTCGACGTAACCGCCGGGCAGTTCAGCGAGTTCGGCTTCTCGGGCGCCCTCATCAACACGGAGGAGGCCTGGGCGAAGACGCTCCATGACGCAGCCAGGCGCACGCTGATCAAGTACAGGGATTTCAAGACGCCGCAGGCCGCTCGGTCGGCCTTCCATCCGCTCAAGGCCGTCGGGCCCACCGATGCGCTCGAGGGTTCGGTCATCCTGTCCAGCCCGCGCTGGTACGGCGTCGCCAAGAAGACCGTCGAGATCTACAAGTTCATCGACAGGAAGAGCGGCATCTACAGGAAGGCGAAGGTGACGCGCTACCACGTCACGCGGCAGGGCAGGGGCTGATGCCTTGACGCTACCGTAAGCGGGGGATCGAAGGGCGCGACGCGGGGTCACCGCGTCCGCCGCTTTCTCCGACGGAGGTATCGCCACGTTCGATATTTTACGGCGCAAAGCGCAAAAAACGACTGCCAGCCGGTTCTCATTCAACCCTTGACCCCCGATTCCGGCCGGTTCAGACTGGATTTCGACCAGTTCCAGGGTAGGGGTCTCGATCCTGGTATCCCGTGTCCGATGTCGCCGTAAGCGACCATCGCAACGAGCCGCACGCACGTGCGCGCCTAAGGGGAGGGTTCCGAATGACCACCGTGACGATGACGGTGAACGGCAAGACCGTCAGCGCGGATGTCGAGCCGCGCACGCTGCTCGTACAGTTCCTGCGTGAAAACCTGAAGCTCACCGGCACCCATGTGGGCTGCGACACCAGCCAATGCGGCGCCTGCGTCGTGCATCTCGACGGTGTCGCCGTCAAGAGCTGCACGACGCTCGCGGTCAGCTGCGAGGGCGCGTCGGTCACGACGATCGAGGGCCTTGCCGCCGGCGGCAAGCTGCATCCCATGCAGGAGGCCTTCCGTGACAACCACGGCCTGCAGTGCGGTTTCTGCACGCCGGGCATGATCATGGCTGCCATCGACATCGTGAACCGGTGCGGGCACGACCTTGCCGAGCACACCATCCGCGAAGAGCTTGAGGGCAACATCTGCCGCTGCACCGGCTATCACAACATCGTCAAGGCCGTTGCCGCCGGGGCCGAGGCCATGCGGGCCTCATCGCTCGCGCAGGCCGCCGAATAGCGTGCCGCTCGGTCCGGCGGAGCAAGGCTCCGTCCGCCGCCGGAACAACGGATCGCGCGTCGAGCCGGCCGTCCGAGAGCCTGTGCCGCGCGCTGCAGTTTCTGGGAGGAAACGATGTCCGTGACGCATATCGGCGCTGCCGTGCGCCGCAAGGAAGACCAGCGCTTCATCACTGGCCGCGGCCAATACACCGACGACCTGTCGCGCCCGGGCCAGGCTTACGCCTATTTCCTGCGCTCGCCCCATGCCCATGCGAAGATCCGCTCGATCGATACCGCCAAGGCCGTGGCCATGCCGGGCGTCGTCGCCGTGCTGACGGGCGAGGATCTGGCGAAGGACAACGTTGGTGGGCTGATCTGCGGCTGGATGATCCATTCCAAGGATGGCACGCCGATGAAGGCGGGGCCGCACCCGGCGCTGGCGCAGGGCAAGGTGCGTTATGTCGGCGACCATGTGGCTGTCGTGATCGCCGAGAGCCTCGCCGAGGCCAAGGACGCGGCCGAGGCCGTCGAGGTCGATTACGAGGTGCTCCCCGCCGTCGTCGATCCCGCCCTGGCACAGAAGGCGACGAAGGGCGCCGAGCCGGTGCACGCGATCGCGCCCGACAATACCGTCTTTGCCTGGCATCTCGGCGACAAGGCGGCCACCGACGCCGCCTTCAAGCGGGCCAAGCACGTCACGACGATCGATCTCGTCAACAACCGGCTCATCCCCAATGCGCTCGAGCCGCGGGCGGCGATCGGCGACTACGATCCGGGGACGGACGCCTATACGCTCTACACCACGAGCCAGAACCCGCATGTGGCGCGGCTTGTGCTGTCGGCCTTCGTCGGCATTGCGCCCGAACACAAGCTGCGCGTCATCGCGCCGGACGTCGGCGGCGGCTTCGGCTCCAAGATCTTCATCTATGCCGAGGAGACCGTATGCGTCTGGGCGGCGAAGAAGGTCGGGCGGCCGGTGAAATGGACGGCCGAACGTACCGAGGCCTTCCTCGCCGACGCCCACGGGCGTGACCACGTTTCCCATGCCGAACTCGCGACGGACGACAAGGGCAAAATCCTCGGCCTTCGGGTGAAGACCACCGCCAATCTCGGCGCCTATCTCTCCACCTTCGCTTCCTCGGTGCCGACCTATCTCTATGCGCCGCTCCTGTCCGGGCAGTACGACATTCCGGCGATCTATTGCGAGGTCGATGGCGTCTACACCAATACCGCGCCGGTCGATGCCTATCGCGGAGCCGGGCGGCCGGAGGCAACCTTCGTCGTCGAGCGCCTTATGGAGGTGGCGGCGCGGCAACTCGGCATCGACCCGGCACAGTTCCGCAAGCGCAACTACATCAGGAAGTTCCCGCATCAGACGCCGGTCATCATGAACTACGACGTCGGCGACTATCACGCCTCGCTGCAGAAGGCGCTGGAACTCGCCGATTACAGGAACTTCGGCAAGCGCAAGCGCGAAAGCGCGCGGCGCGGCAAGCTGCGCGGCATCGGGTTCTCGTCCTACATCGAGGCCTGCGGCATCGCCCCCTCGCAGGCCGTGGGCTCGCTTGGCGCGGGCGTCGGCCTGTGGGAATCGGCGGAGGTGCGCGTCAATCCGACCGGCTCGGTCGAGGTGCTGACCGGCTCGCACAGCCACGGTCAGGGTCACGAGACGACCTTTGCGCAACTCGTGTCGGACCGGCTCGGCATTCCCATCGACCAGGTGACCGTGGTGCATGGCGATACTGACAAGGTGCAGTTCGGCATGGGCACCTATGGCTCGCGCTCGGGTGCCGTCGGCATGTCGGCCATCGCCAAGGCGCTCGACAAGGTCATCGCCAAGGGCAAGAAGGTCGCCGCCCACGTCCTCGAGGCGGCGGAAGGGGACATCGAGTTCAAGGACGGCCGGTTCGCCGTCGCCGGCACGGACAAGGCGCTCGGCTTTGGCGAAGTGGCGCTGCAGGCCTATATCGCCCATAAGTTCTCGGGCCAGGAGCTGGAGCCGGGGCTCAAGGAAGGAGCGTTCTACGACCCGACCAACTTCACCTTCCCGGCGGGGGTGCACATCTGCGAGGTCGAGGTCGACCCGCAGACCGGTGTCACCCGCATCGAGCGCTGGACCGCTGTGGACGATTTCGGTGTCGTCATCAATCCGATGATCGTCGAGGGCCAGGTGCACGGCGGTATCGCACAGGGCGTCGGCCAGGCGCTGCTCGAGGGCGCGCGCTACGACAAGGACGGGCAGCTGGTGACGGCGAGCTTCATGGACTACTGCATGCCGCGCGCCGACGACCTGCCGTCATTCAACGTGGGCATGACGTCGACGCCGTGCCCCTCCAACCCCCTTGGCATCAAGGGCTGCGGCGAGGCGGGGGCCATCGCCGCGCCGGCCGCTGTCGTCAATGCCATCACGGATGCGCTCGGCCATGAGGACATCGCCATGCCGGCGACGCCGCAGGCCGTCTGGCGCGCCTGCCGCAAGGCGCCGATGCGCATGGCGGCAGAATAGGGCTCAGGATCGGGACAGGCCCCGCCGCGCCCCGCGGCGGGGATATCGGAACGGGGAGAAATCCATGTACGCCTTCGACTACCACCGGCCGACGAGCCTGAGGCAGGCGGCTAACATGCTGGCGAAGAACGGAGATGCCAAGCTGCTCGCCGGCGGCCACACGCTCCTCCCGACCATGAAGCAGCGGCTCGCCGCGCCTTCGGCCCTCATCGACCTCAACGCCGTCGCCGAACTGTCGGGCATCGAGCTCAAAGGCCGCTCGCTCGTCATCGGCGCCATGACGCGGCACGCGGCCGTCGCTACGTCGCCCGTGGTGCGCGAGGCGCTGCCGGCACTCGCCGAACTCGCCGAGGGCATCGGCGACCCGCATGTGCGCAACCGCGGCACCATCGGCGGCTCCATTGCCAACAACGACCCGGCGGCGGACTATCCGGCGGCGTGCCTTGCGCTTGGAGCGACCATCGTCACCAACAAGCGCAAGATCCCGGCCGAGGAGTTCTTCACGGGGCTGTTCGAGACGGCGCTCGAAGAGGGGGAGATCGTGACGAAGATCTCCTTCCCCCTCGTCGGCAAGGCGGCCTACGAGAAGTTCCCCAATCCCGCCTCGCGCTATGCGCTCGTCGGCGTCTTCGTCGCCAAGCGCGGCGGCGACATCCGCGTCGCGGTGACGGGTGCGGGTGGCGACGGCGTCTTCCGGGTGCCGGCCATGGAGGAGGCACTGAAGAAGCGCTTCTCGCCGAAATCCCTCGAAGGCGTGACGGTGCCGGCCGACGGGCTCAACAGCGACATCCATGCGGATGCGGAATACCGCGCCCACCTCATCGGCGTCATGGCCCGCCGCGCGGTGGCGAAGGCGGCGAACCGGGGGTGATCGGGCGGGCAGACCCGTCGCGCTCATCTGGAAGGACGCGCCCTCCTCTTGTCATGCCCGGCCTCGTGCCGGGCATCCACGCGTTGACATGCTGCTCGATGTGCAGGACGTGGATGGCCGGGACAGATCCGGCCATGACGGGCGGGGAAGGTGTGCGCCATGTCCGGCGGCAAGCCGCGTGGGCGATGATGGGCGCCTCCCGGCTTTCCTCCCATCGCGGCCGTGCGTAACCTGCGCTCCGATCATCTCATGACGAAGGACCGCATGACCCAGCCCCTTCCGCTTCCCACCTCCATCGACGAGACGGTCAAGCTCCTCAAATCGGCCGGCTATGTCAGCGACAGGCCGCTGGCGACGGTGCTGTTCTTGGCGCTGACGATGGAGCGGCCGCTCTTCCTCGAGGGCGAGGCAGGGGTGGGCAAGACCGAGATCGCCAAAGTGCTGGCGACCTCGCTCGGCCGCCGCCTGGTGCGGCTGCAGTGCTACGAGGGTCTCGACGTCGCCTCCGCTGTCTACGAATGGAACTATGCGGCGCAGATGATGGCGATCCGCCTCGCCGAGGCGGCGGGCACCGTCGACCGCGAGCAGCTCGAGCACGACATCTTCTCCGAGCGCTACCTCTTGCGCCGGCCGCTGCTGCAGGCGCTCGAGGGCGACACCGCCGGCCCGCCGGTGCTTCTCATCGACGAACTCGATCGTGCGGACGAAGCCTTCGAGGCTTTCCTGCTCGAGGTGCTGGCGGATTCCCAGGTCACGGTACCCGAACTCGGTACCATCCGTGCGGAACGCCCACCCATCGTCATCATCACCTCCAACCGCACGCGCGAGATCCATGACGCCCTGAAGCGGCGCTGCCTCTACCACTGGGTGGACTATCCGACGGCGGTGCGCGAACTCGCCATCCTCAAGGCCAAGGTGCCGCAGGCGCCGGCGCGCCTGTCGAAGGAGGTGGTGGCCTTCGTGCAGGCGCTGCGGCGCGAGGAGGTGTTCAAGGTGCCGGGCGTCGCCGAGACACTGGACTGGGCCACGGCGCTCGTGGAGCTCGACGCCGTGGCGCTCGACCCGGCCATCGTCTCCGACACCCTCGGCGTGCTCCTGAAATATCAGGACGACATCCAGAAGCTGCAGGGCTCGAAGGTCAAGGAGATGCTCGATGCCGTGCACGCCGACCTGAGGGCGGCGGAGTAGCCGGCGCTTCGGCAGAAAAGCGGCGATCACCTTCCCTCGAGACGAAGGGCGGGCAGCCGGCGGCGGCTCGTGCATCGCAGCACGAGAGCCTATATGGTACCGGGATGCAGGGGATCGATGCCGGCATGGACGGCAAGCTCACCGAGAACGTTGCCTATTTCGCCCGGGCGCTGCGCGCTGCCGGCCTGCCGGTCGGGCCGGGCAGCGTCGTCGATGCCGTGCAGGCCGTCGCCGCGGCGGGCTTCGGCGGGCGCGAGGACTTTTACTGGATCCTGCATGCCGTCTTCGTGAAGAAGCACGAGCACAGCGCGCTTTTCGACCAGGCCTTCCGCCTCTTCTGGCGCCGGCGGGCGCTCGTCGAGAAGCTCATCGCCATGATGAGTCCCATCGCGCCGGGCAGTCCGACCGAGGACAAGCGGCCGCCGGGCGCGGCGCGTATCGCCGATGCCATGGCCCCGCCGCTCCGCCCGCCCGAAGAGGTGCGCGAGGAGGTCGAGTTCTCCGCCCGTCTCACCGTTTCCGATCGCGAGGTGCTGCGGACCAAGGACTTCGCCCAGATGAGCGCGTCCGAGATCGCCCGCGCCCGTCAGCTCATCGCCCGGCTGCGCCTGCCGGCCGACCGGGTGAAGACGCGCCGCTACGCCGCCGACCCGCACGGCAGCCGCATCGACGCGCGCCGGAGCCTGCGCCGCACCTTGCGGGCCGGCGGTGGCCTCATCGAGCTCGCCATGCGCGAGCGGGCCGAGAAGCACCCGCCGGTGGTGGCGCTGGTCGACATCTCGGGCTCGATGGCGGAGTACAGCCGCATCTTCCTGCATTTCCTGCATGCGCTCACCGAGAGTCGTCGGCGGGTGACGAGCTTCGTCTTCGGCACGCGGCTCACCAACATCACGCGCGAGCTCAAGGCGCGCGACCCGGACGAGGCGCTGGCGCGGGCCGGTGCGCTGGTGCGCGACTGGGAGGGCGGCACGCGCATCGCCACCTCGCTCGCAGCCTTCAACCGGCACTGGTCGCGGCGCGTGCTGGCGCAGGGAGCGGTCGTTCTCCTGTTCACCGATGGGCTGGAGCGCGATGTGGGCGACGACCTCTCCTTCGAGATGGACCGGCTGCACCGCTCCTGCCGCCGGCTTGTGTGGCTCAACCCGCTCCTGCGCTTCGACGGGTTCGAGGCGCGGGCGCGCGGCATCAGGGCCATGCTGCCGCATGTGGACGATTTCAGGACGCTGCATAATCTTGCCGCGATGGAAGAGCTGTGCGCGGCGCTCGCCGGGCCGGCGCGCCGGGCGGAGGATCCGCGGCGCTGGCTGGCGGCGGCCTGAGGCCGCCGGAAAGGGACGAACCGATGTTCGCGAACGAGGAAGACATCCTGAAACAGGCGGAGAAGTGGAAGCACGAGGGCCGCGAGGTCGCCATCGCCACGGTGGTCGAGACCTGGGGCTCGGCGCCACGGCCGGTCGGCAGCCATCTCGTCATCGACGGGGAGGGCAATTTCCTCGGCTCCGTCTCGGGGGGGTGCGTCGAGGGCGCGGTGGTGACGGAAGCGCTCGAGGTCATCGACGAGGGCAGCCCGCGCATGCTGGAGTTCGGCGTCGCCGACGAGACAGCCTGGAAGGTCGGGCTGTCCTGCGGCGGGCGTATCAGGGTCTATCTCGAGCCGCTCGATTGAGCGGCGGCGCAGCCGGGCAGCAGGGGAAGGGAACATGCCGCCGATCGAAACACTCATCGCCTTTGCCGCAGCGACCGCGGTCTTCGCCTATATGCCGGGGCCGGCGATGCTCTATGCCGCGGCGCAGACCTTCGCGCGCGGCCGGCGCGCCGGCTTCATGGCGGCGCTCGGCATCCATCTTGGCTGCTATGCGCATGTGCTGGCGACGGCCTTCGGCCTGTCGGCGCTGCTCGCGCTCGTGCCCGTCGCCTTCACGGTCATCAAGGTGCTCGGCGCCGCCTATCTCGTCTGGCTCGGCCTCAGGATGATCCTGCAGAAGGCAGACGCCGGGGCGTCGGAGGCGGCGGCACCGAAATCGGCCCGCCGGGCCTTTGCCGAAAGCGTCATGGTGGAGGTGCTCAACCCCAAGGCGGCGCTGTTCTTCCTCGCCTTCCTGCCGCAGTTCGTCGATGCCGGGGCGGGGCTGCCGGTCTGGCAGCAGCTGCTCATCCTCGGCACGATCGTCAATTTCGCCTTCTCCTCGGCGGATATCGCGGTCGTGCTGACGGCCTCGGCGGTGATGCGGCGCCTCGGGCGGGGCGGCTGGGGCGAAAGGCTGACGCGGATCGCGGGCGGTTCGCTGCTGGTCGGGCTCGGCGTCAAGCTGGCGACGGACAAGAGTTGAGGGGCTGAAGGGCGGACGGCATGAAGCTCGACATACTGGCGGCGATGAACGCGGAACGCGCCGCGCGGCGCGCCTGCGTGCTGGTGAGCGACCTCGACAGCGGCGAGCAGCGGCTGGTGGTCGAGGCGGCGCTCGGCGAGGATCCGCTGGCGCCGCTCCTCCTCGCGCAGCTGCGCTCGGGCAAGAGCGGCATGGTGGAGAGCGGAGGGCGCCGTCTGTTCCTGACGGTGCAGGCGCCGCCCATCCGCCTCGTCATCACCGGCGCCGTGCACATCAGCCAGGCGATGGTGCCGATGGCGCGCCAGCTCGGGCTCGACGCGGTGATCATCGATCCGCGTACCGCCTTCGCGACGCCGGAACGCTTCCCCAATGTCCGTCTCGTGCCGGAATGGCCTGACGAAGCCCTGCCCCGGATCGGGCTCGACCGCTACACGGCCTTCGTCGCCCTGACGCACGATCCGAAGATCGACGATCCGGGGCTGTCGGCTGCCCTGCGCAGCGACTGCTTCTACATCGGCGCGCTCGGTTCCCGGAAGACGCATGCCCGACGTGTCGAGCGGCTGACGGAGGCCGGGTTCACGCCCGTGGACATCGGGCGCATCCACGCCCCCATCGGCCTGTCCATCGGCGCCGTCAGCCCGGCGGAGATCGCGCTTGCCATCCTCGCCGAGGTGGTGGCGAGCCTGAGGCAGGGGGACGGGGCATGAGGTTCGGCTCGCTCCGGGTCGTCGACGCCATCGGCGGCATCGCCGCTCACAGCGTGCGCGCCGGCGCGGTCGTGATCCGCAAGGGGCATCGCCTGACACGGGAGGATGCGCAGCGCCTGAAGGCCGCCGGCGTTTCTTCGCTGACTGTCGCGATGATGGAGCCCGGGGACGTCAACGAGGATGAGGCGGCGCACAGGCTCGCCTGCGTGGTCGCGGGCGAGGGGGTGCGCGTCGAGCATCCCTTCACCGGCCGATCCAACCTCTTCGCCGAATGGCCGGGCGTCTTCGTCGTCGAGGCCGAGGGCGTCGATGCCGTCAATGCGGTCAGCGAGGAGGTGACGCTGGCGACGCTGCCCGCCTTCAAGCCCGTGGTGGCGGGCGAGATGCTGGCGACGGTCAAGATCATTCCCTATGCGATTTCCGGCAACCTCCTGGAGCGGGCCGAGGCTGCCGCGCGCCACAGCGCGCCGATCCTGAAGGTACTGCCCTACCGGCTGACTTCCGTGGGAGTCATCTCCACGCGCCTGCCAGGGCTCAAGGAGAGTGTCATTGACAAGACGCTGCGCGTCCTCGCCGGGCGGCTGGCGCCCACCGGGGCGGTCGTCGCATCGGACGAGCGCGTGGCGCATGACGAGGCGGCGCTGTGCGAGGCGGTGGCTGCCGTCGCGGAGCGGCCGGACATCGACATGGTCATCGTCTTCGGTGCCTCGGCCGTCGCCGACCGGCGGGACGTAGTGCCGGCGGCGATCACGGGCGCTGGCGGGATAGTCGATCATCTCGGGATGCCGGTCGATCCCGGCAATCTGCTGCTCGTCGGCCGGCTCGCCGGCAAACCCGTCCTCGGCGCGCCGGGCTGCGCCCGTTCACCGAAGGAGAACGGCTTCGACTGGGTGCTGCACCGGCTGCTCGCCGGTCTCTCCGTCACCTCCGCCGATATCATGCGGCTCGGCGTCGGCGGCCTGCTGATGGAGATCGTCTCGCGGCCGCAGCCGCGCGAGGGCGGCGAGCCGCAGCCCGAGGACAACGGCGCATGAGCGCGGTCGCGGCCATCGTGCTCGCGGCCGGCCGCTCCACCCGCATGGGCGCGGCGAACAAGCTGCTGTGCCCGGTCGATGGCGAGCCCATGGTGGCGCATGCCGTTGCCGCCGCGCTCGCCTCGCGCGCCCGTCCGGTCATCGTCGTGACGGGGCACGAGGCCGACGAGGTCGAGGCCGTGCTGCCGAAGGGCGTCACGGTCGTGCGCAACGCGGACCATGCGAGCGGCATCGCCGCTTCGCTGCGCTGCGGCCTCGCGGCGGTGCCGGATGAGGCGGGGGCGGCCGTCGTGCTCCTCGGCGATATGCCGCGCGTCGGCGCTGCCGCCATCGACACGCTGATTGCGCTCTTCGCGGAGGCGCCGCGGGTGGCCGCCGTGGCGCCGAGCTGGCAGGGGCAGCCGGGCAATCCGGTGCTGCTCGCGCGCCGGCTCTTCGCCGACGTGATGCAGCTCGTGGGCGATGAGGGCGCGCGCCGGCTGTTCGCCGGCCGCAGCGATGTCATGAATGTGGCGATGGATGATCCCGCCGTCGCCATCGACATCGACACGCCCGAGGCGCTGGCCGGATTGGCGGCCAACGAGGGCAGATAGCTGGACCTGTCACGCGAGTGTCATCGAAAAGAAGTGCATTGCGGTGCCTTACACCCGAGCGCTTCAATCGAGGACAACATGCGCCGACAGATGTTTCTCACGGCTCTCGCCGCCGCCCTGATGGCCGGCACGAGCGCGGCTGCCCTGGCCGAGCAGAGCTTCAACCGCATCGCCACCTTCCCGGTCGTCGCCAACCTGCCGGCGGATCGGGATGCGCAGAAGAAGAAGACGGTGGCCGAGATCATCGCCGCCTCCGAGGACGGCAACCTGCTCGTCTATACCGACTCGCCGCAGAACGCCGTCGGCTTCGTCGACATCACCGACCCGCGCCAGCCCAAGGCGGCCGGCTTCCTGCCCGTGGGCGGCGAGCCCACCTCGGTGACGGTCATCGGCGGCAAGGCCTTCGTCGCCGTCAACACGTCGAAGTCCTACAAGGAGCCGGACGGTGTCCTCGCCGTCGTCGACATCGCCGCGAAGAGCATCGAGGCGACCTGCGCCCTCGGCGGCCAGCCGGATTCGATCGCGGCGAGCCCGGACAAGGCCTTCCTCGCCATCGCCATCGAGAACGAGCGCGACGAGGAGGAGAACAAGGGCAAGCTGCCCCAGCTGCCGGCCGGCAACCTCACCATCCTGCCGGTGAAGGGTGGAGCGGTCGACTGCGCGGGCAAGAAGACGGTCGACCTCACCGGCCTTGCCGGGGTGGCGCCGGAGGATCCGGAGCCCGAGTTCGTCGCCGTCAACGGCCGCAATGAGGTGGTCGTCACCCTGCAGGAGAACAACCACATCGCCGTCGTCGATCTCGCCACGGCGAAGGTCGTCGGGCATTTGCCGGCCGGCACCGTGACTCTGGAGGCGATCGACACCAAGCGCGACAAGATCATATCCGCCACCGGCCGCCTCGAGAACGTGAAGCGCGAGCCCGACGCGGTGAAGTGGCTCGACGACGAGCGCTTCGTCACCGCCAACGAGGGCGATTACGAAGGCGGCTCGCGCGGCTTCACCATCTTCCGCAAGGACGGCACGGTGGAATACGACAGCGGCAACGCGCTCGAGCATCTCGCCATGCGCATCGGCCACTTCCCCGAGAAGCGCGCCGACAAGAAGGGCATCGAGCCCGAGGGCATCGAGGTCGCGCGCTACGGCGACGAGACGCTGATCTTCGTCGGCACGGAGCGGTCGTCCTTCGTCGCGGTCTATCGCGACGCCGGGCCGGGGCAGGCGCCGCAGTTCCTGCAGGTGCTGCCGTCGGGCATCGGCCCCGAAGGGCTGCTCGCCATCCCGCAGCGCAACCTCTTCGTCACGGCGAACGAGACCGACCTCGTCGAGGACGGCGGTCCGCGGGCGACGGTCATGATCTACGAGCGTGGCGAGGGGGCGCCGGTCTATCCGATGATCGCCTCCGCCGACGACGCGAAGGGCCTGCCCATCGCCTGGGGCGCGCTGTCGGGCCTCGCGGCGGACGGCGCGCAGCCGGGCAGACTCTTCGCCGTGACAGACAGCGCCTATGCCGAGGCGCGCATCCTCGAGATCGATGCTGCGAAGAAGCCGGCGGTGATAACGCGCGCCATCACGGTGACGCGCGACGGGGCGCCGGCCAAGGGGCTAGACATCGAGGGGATCGCCTGGCGTCCGGCCGGCGGCTTCTGGCTCGCGTCCGAAGGCAACCCGGAGAAGAAGGACGTTCCCACGCACAGCAGCCTGGTGCGCGTCGATGCCGAGGGTGCGGTCGTCGAGGAGGTGGCGCTGCCCGAGACGCTCGCCGCGGCAGCGACGCGGTTCGGCTTCGAGGGCGTCGCGGTCGTCGGCGAAGGCGCCGACGAGACGGTCTATGTCGCCGTGCAGCGCGAGTGGAAGGACGATCCCAAGGGCTTCGTGAAGATCCTCACCTACAAGCCGGCGACGAAGGCGTGGGGCGTCATGCGCTACCCGCTCGATGCCGCGCCGAAGGGCTGGATGGGCCTGTCGGAGCTCACCTATGTCGGCAACGACACCTTCGTCGTCATCGAGCGCGACAACCAGTTCGGCGACAAGGCCGTCAAGACGCTGCAGACCTTCTCTGTCAAGGGGCTGACGCCGGCGACGGTCGGCGAGAAGGATGCGCCCGTGGTCGAGAAGCGCAAGCTGCGCGATCTCGTGCCGGATCTCGCTTCGCCCAAGGGCTACGTGCTCGACAAGATCGAGAGCTTCGCGGTCGATGCGGCGGGCGACGCCTTCATCATGACCGACAACGACGGGGTGGACGACGCCTCGGGCGAGACGGTGTTCCTCAATCTCGGCCGCTTCACGGTCAACTGATCAGGCGTGCCGGAAACAGGAAAGGCGCGGGATATGTCCCGCGCCTTTTTGCATGCGCGTATTTGCGGTCAGGCGGCGCGGCCGTCGACCGAGATGCGGCCGGCGCCGGCCGAGGCGATGGCAAGCAGACCGCCGGTGATCGCGACGTTCTTCCAGAAGTTGATCATCTGCTCGGGATCGACCCAGAACTGGTGGAAGAGAAGGGCGGAGAGCGCCGTGAACCCGGCCAGCGCGAGCGCGACGAGGCGCGTGTGCCAGCCGACGAGCAGCAGAAGGCCGCCGCCCAGTTCGACGAGGATGACGAGTGGGAGAAGAATGCCCGGCACGCCGGCCGATTCCATGTATCCCGCGGTGCCGGCGTAACCGGTGATCTTGTTGAACCCCGCCGGTATGAAGAGGACGGCAATCAGCACGCGTGCCAAAAGCAGTCCGAGCGCGTTCAACGATCCCATGTGCGGTTCCTTTCCGTTCGTCCGATTCTGTCGGAAAACGCGACGCCGACGGGAGCGACAATAGCTCATCTTGCGGGCGCTGAGCAGATGACCGGTGCAAGCCGCGGCTTGCGACGATGCAAGAGTGGACGGAGGCGTGCGGGCAAGGAAAAGGCGCGGGAGCCGAAGCCCCGCGCCTTCCCGAAGCACGTCTCGCAATCTGGGCGGATGGACTTCCTCAGAAGTCCATGCCGCCACTTCGGCCGATCCAGTCGGCCGAAGCACTTGCCTCAGCTTGGGCGGATGGACTTCCTCAGAAGTCCATGCCGCCCATGCCACCGCCCGGCATGGCGGGCGCGGCCGCTTCCTTCTTCGGCTTCTCGGCGACCATGGCTTCGGTCGTGATCAGCAGGGCGGCGACGGAGGCGGCATCCTGCAGGGCCGTGCGCACGACCTTGGCGGGGTCGATGATGCCCTTCTTGAACATGTCGCCGTATTCGCCAGCCTGGGCGTCGAAGCCGAAGGCGTAGTCGCCCTTCTCCAGCACCTTGCCGACAATGAGCGAGCCGTCCTCGCCGGCATTGATGGCGATCTGGCGGGCGGGGGCCTGGATGGCGCGGCGTACGATCTCGATGCCGGTGCGCTGGTCGTCGTTCGCCGGGGTCAGGCCGTCGAGCGCCTTGACGGAGCGCAGCAGCGCGACGCCGCCGCCGGGCAGGACGCCTTCCTCGACCGCGGCCTTCGTGGCGTGCATGGCGTCGTCGACGCGGTCCTTCTTCTCCTTCACTTCGACCTCGGTGGCGCCGCCGACGCGGATGACGGCCACGCCGCCCGCGAGCTTGGCAAGACGCTCCTGCAGCTTCTCACGGTCGTAGTCCGAGGTGGTCTCCTCGATCTGCGCCTTGATCTGCTGCACGCGGGCCTCGATGTCGGCCTTGGAGCCGGCACCGTCGACGATGGTGGTGTTCTCCTTCTCGATCACCACCTTCTTGGCCCGGCCGAGCATGTTGAGGGTGACGTTCTCGAGCTTGATGCCGAGATCTTCGGATATGGCCGTGCCGCCGGTCAGGATGGCGATGTCCTGCAGCATGGCCTTGCGGCGATCACCGAAGCCCGGCGCCTTCACCGCCGCGACCTTGAGGCCGCCGCGCAGCTTGTTGACGACGAGCGTGGCGAGCGCCTCGCCCTCGACGTCCTCGGCGACGATCAGGAGCGGCTTGGTGGACTGGACGACGGCCTCGAGGACCGGGAGCAGTTCGTTGAGCGAGGAGAGCTTCTTCTCGTGAATGAGGATGTAGGGATCCTCCAGCTCCGCGCGCATCTTCTCGGCGTTGGTGACGAAGTAGGGCGAGAGATAGCCGCGGTCGAACTGCATGCCCTCGACGACGTCGAGCTCGGTGGCAAGGCTCTTGGCCTCCTCGACCGTGATGACGCCCTCGTTGCCGACCTTCTGCATCGCCTCGGCAAGGAAGCGGCCAATCTCCGTGTCGCCGTTGGCCGAAATGGTGCCGACCTGGGCGATCTCGTCGTTGCTGGAGATCTTGCGAGCGTTCTTCTTGAGGTCGGCGACAATGGCCTCGACGGCCATGTCGATGCCGCGCTTGAGGTCCATCGGATTCATGCCGGCGGCGACCGACTTGGCGCCTTCCTTCACGATCGCCTGGGCGAGGACCGTGGCCGTCGTGGTGCCGTCACCGGCCAGATCGTTCGTCTTCGAGGCCACCTCGCGCACCATCTGCGCGCCCATGTTCTCGAACTTGTCCTCAAGCTCGATTTCCTTGGCGACCGTCACGCCGTCCTTCGTGATGCGCGGCGCGCCGAAAGACTTCTCGATCACCACGTTGCGGCCCTTCGGGCCCAGCGTCACTTTCACCGCATTGGCGAGAACGTCCACGCCGCGCAGCATCTTCTCGCGCGCGTCAGCCGAAAATTTTACGTCCTTGGCAGCCATAATCGTCACTCCCTGATAGACATGACTTCAGGCATCAGATGGGTTCATGCCAGAAGGGCCCCCTCAGGCGGCCTTCCTGCTCTGCGCGGTGCTCTCGATCACGCCCATGATGTCGCTCTCCTTCATGATGAGCAGATCCTGGCCGTCGATCTTCACCTCGGTGCCCGACCATTTGCCGAACAGCACGCGATCGCCGACCTTGACATCCGGGGCGACGATCTTGCCGTTGTCGTCACGCGCGCCGGGACCGACGGCGACGACCTCACCCTCCTGCGGCTTTTCCTTCGCCGTGTCGGGGATGATGATGCCGCCCTTGGTCTTCTCCTCGCTGTCGAGGCGACGGACGACCACGCGGTCGTGCAGCGGACGGAACTTCATCGCGAACCTCCTGAAATGGCTGATTCATTTTTCGATGTCGCCCGACGGCCCCGGATGGCAGCCGCCCGGCGCACCGGCGAGATAGGTGACGGGCGCGAAGCCCGCAAGGCCCTCGAAGCAAAATTTTGGCAGTCGCGCGCCGAGAGTGCCAGGGCATTGACGCCGGGGTTTGTCAGCAATCTGGCGTGACTGCTGCTAAGACATTGTAAATAAACATATAATTCATAAATTATGCTTGAAAATGGATGCCGCCATCGTTCACCATAGGCCCATTGCGACGAAGGAGGAGCTATGGTTTCGAGCGACTTCGTGAAGCAGGTGGCCGGCTACGGCCTGACCACCGCCACCATCCTCTACCGCATGCCGGATCATCCGCGCCTGCTGCAGACCTACATCTGGCAGGACTACGACATGGCGCCGCGCTTTCCGGAACTACACCGTTTCCTGGAATTCTGGCAGAGGAAGCTGGAGGGGCCGCTTCATTCGGTGACCGTTGCCCACAGCCGGCTTATCAAGCCGGCGGAGCTCAGGCTCGTGGACGGCATGGTGAGCCTGCACTGAGCGGCAAGGCGACTGCGCGGGCCGCATACCCGCTGGCCGTGCCCCCGTCCGGCGCCCCCTTGGCCGGGGGGCAGCAGTGAGATAGGAATGCGACCTCACAAACTGAGGCCCGGTCCTACCTCGTGTCGACGCTGCCCCGTACCTCCGCCGTCCTCCATGCACTCACGGTCGGCGAGGGCGAATACCTGACCGTCGACGAGATCCTGCAGACCTTGCGCCAGCAGGCCTTTGCCCTGCTCGTCGTGGTGCTGGGCCTGCCGAACTGCCTGCCGATGCCGCCGCCGATCCCGCTCATCTGCGGTTTCGTGCTCGCCTTCGTGGCGCTGCAGATGGCGCTTGGCCGGCAGGCGCCGTGGCTGCCGCGACAGCTGTTGCGCAAGTCCGTCGCGCGGGCCGACGTCTCGCGGGCCGTCGAACGGGCCATGCCCGTCCTGCGCCGGCTGGAGCGCATGTCGCGGCCGCGCCTGCAGTTCTTCGCCACGCAGCCCGGCATGCGGGCAATGGGCCTCGTCCTGCTCGTCGTGGCGCTGGGGCTGCTCGTCTCCGCGCCGTTCATCGGTCAGATACCGCTCGGCCTCGCGGCTTGCCTCATCGGTCTCGGCCTCGTGGAGCGCGACGGCATCGTTATCATTCTCGGCATGACCGCAGGCGCCTTCGGCATCGGCCTCAGCCTCGGCTTCATCGTCGCGATCGTCAGCGGCATCGCCGCACTCGTCGGCTACGCCTGACGTTCGGCAGGCGGGGGCGGCCGCGCTCTCAGGCGACGGCGTCGGTGCGGCTCTTGCCGGGCTCGATGCCGAGCAGCCGGTCGATCGCATCGGCCGGGACAGGTTTCGAGAACAGGTAGCCCTGCAGTTCGTGACAGCCGAGCGCCTGCAGGAAGCGGTGCTGCTCGCTTGTCTCCACGCCCTCTGCCGTCACGGTGAGGCCAAGCGCCCGGCCGAGATGGACGACGGAATGCACGAGGATGGCCGATTCCCCTGTCGTCTCCATGCTCTCGAGGAACGAGCGGTCGATCTTGATCTTGTCGAAGGCGAAGCGGCGTAGGTAGATCAAGCTCGAATAGCCGGTGCCGAAATCGTCGAGCGCGAGGCGCACGCCGCGGGCCCGCAGTTCCATCATGGCATCTTCGGCCGCGTCCGCATCGTCCATGACGACGCCTTCGGTGACCTCCAGCTCGACGCGCGTCGGATCGATGTCCGCCGTTTCGATGATGGTCATGACGCTGGAGACAAAGTCGCGCTGGCGGAACTGGATGGGCGAGACATTGACGGCGATGCGCAGGCCCGGCCAGCGCTTGGCGTCCTCGCAGGCCTTGCGCAGCACCCATTCGCCGAGCGGGATGATGAGGCCGCGCTCCTCCGCGATGGCGATGAACTGCTGCGGCGGGATCATGCCGTGCTGGGGATGCGGCCAGCGCACCAGCGCCTCGACCCCGACGATCTCCTCGCCGTTCGCCTTGTACTGGGGCTGGTAGTGCAGTTCGAGCTCGTCGGCGAGGATGGCCGCGCGCAGATCATCCTCCACCACCTTGCGCAGGCGCAGCGCCTCGTCCATCTGGCGCTCGAAGAAGCTGTAGCGGTTGCGGCCGCCGTTCTTGGCCTGGTAAAGCGCCGTGTCGGCGAGCCGCATCAGCGTCTCGCGTTCGGTCCCGTTGCGCGGACTCAACGCCACACCGATCGAGACGCCGATGGTGACGGAGCCACCGGGCACCTCGCAAGGCATGGTCAGGGCGTCGAGAATGCGCCGCGCCAGCGCTTCCGCGTCGCGCGGGTCCTTGACGTCCGTCTGGATGATGGCGAATTCGTCGCCGCCGAAGCGGGCGAGCGTGTCCGCGCCGCGCAGGAGGTTGGACAGGCGCCGCGCGACGATGCGGATGAGCATGTCTCCCGCCTCGTGGCCGTAGGTGTCGTTGACATCCTTGAACCGGTCGAGGTCAAGGAACATCACGGCGAGGCCCTCGTCGGAGCGCTTGATGCGGGCGAGTTCCTGGTCGAGACGCATGCCGAAGAGCAGACGGTTGGGCAGGCCGGAAAGGGAATCGTGGCCCGCCAGTCGCTGCACCTGCTCCTGACGCCGGTTGAGTTCGATCAGCTGGCCGCGCACATGCAGCAGGATGCCGGCGGCAAAGGCGAGTGTCAGCAGCGCGATGGCGCCGATGGCGGTGAGCGCCTGGCTGTTGATGAGGGCGCTCGGCAGCGACGATTGCCAGACGAGGAAGGCGGGGCCACGGTCCGTGGCGTCGTCGACGGCGATGGCGCCTCCCCGGTGCGGCCCGTTGCTGGCCGTGAGGCGCAGTTCCTGCAGGCCGAGCGGACCGGCGATCTCCGCCAGGGCCCGCGCATCGAGCTCGCTGGCACCGACAACGATATGCGGACTTTCGTTGCTGATCGTCGTCGCGGCCACCACATAGGCGCTCCAGCCGTCGTGCACGATGCGGGTCGCGCCGCTCGTCACTGCGGTGCCGGCATGGAGTGGTAGTTCGCTGATCTCCTTCTGCCGCACGTCACGGGCGACGGCATCGAAGATCACTTGTCGCGCATCGAAGTCATGCTGGCCCGCCACCCGTCCGCCAACGCTGCCGAAGAGCACGGAATTGTCCGTGTCGAGCAGGAAGATCGCCCATTGCCGGGTGAGGCTCTTGTTCTCGGACGTGAGGATGGCCGCCGTGCCGACGGGATCGACCGGGGGGCGGCTCACCTTGGCCTCGGCCAGAGTCGTCGCGAAGGCGCGCAGGCGTTCGAGCGTGTGCTGGCGCAGATCGTTCAGCGCAAGGGTCACGCGAGCGCGTTCGTCCTGCATGGCCGCCTGGTCGAGCGTGCGGCTCATCCACCAGAACACGCTGCCCGAGAGCAGCAGGATCAAGAGGATCAGCGCCGCCATCGGCCACACGAGGCGCGTGGCGACGGTCGTGGGGGAAGGGAAGCCTTTCACGGGCAAGCGTGCGGATCCTCGCGCTCGAAGCGGGTGCCCCACCGTGCCGCACGTTCCTTTAAATCAAGTTTCCTTTTCTGTCGCCTGCGCGGTTTTCTCACTCCAGCAGCCCCAGCCCGCGAAAGCTCGCGTGGCCGTCGCGACCGACGATGATGTGATCGTGCACCATGACGCCGAGCGGCTCGGCAATCTCGCCGATGGTCCGCGTCATCTTGATGTCGGCGGACGAGGGCGTCGGATCGCCTGACGGGTGATTGTGCACGAGGATGATTGCCGTTGCCGAAAGTTCGAGCGCCCGCTTGACGACCTCGCGCGGATAGACCGGCGTATGGTCGACGGTGCCGGTCTGCTGCAGTTCGTCGGCGATCAGGCCGTTGCGCTTGTCGAGGAAGAGGACGCGGAAATGCTCCTTGTCCGCGAAGGCCATGGCCGTGCGGCAATAATCGATGACGGCGTTCCAGGAGGAGAGCAGGGGGCGCTTGGCAACGGCGCCGCGCGTGATGCGCCGGGCCGCGGCCTCGACGATCTTGAGGTCGGTGACGACGCTGTCGCCGATGCCTTCGACCTCGGCGAGGCGCGAGGGCGGCGCCGCGAGCACCTCGGCGAAGGACCCGAAGCGCCGGATCAGCTCCTTCGCCAGCGCCTTCACGTCCCGCCGCGGGATCGAGCGGAACAGCACGAGCTCGAGCAGTTCGTAGTCGGCGAGCGCGGCTTCTCCAGCCTCCCGGAAACGGCTGCGCAGCCGCTCGCGGTGGCCATGGTAGTGGGGCGTGTCCTCGGCGTCGCCGACGGTGGTCATGCAGGCGTCTTGTAGGGGGGCTGATGATAGCCCTTGGGGGAGAGCGTGAAGATCTCGACGCCGGTTTCGGTGACGCCGACGGTATGTTCGAACTGCGCCGAGAGCGAACGGTCGCGCGTGACCGCGGTCCACCCGTCGGACAGGACCTTCACGTGCGGACGACCGAGATTGATCATCGGCTCGATGGTGAAGATCATGCCCGGCTTCAGCGGCACGCCTTCGCCGCGCCGGCCGAAGTGCAGGATGCTCGGCTGCTCGTGGAAGGAGCGGCCGACGCCATGGCCGCAGAAGTCGCGCACCACGGAGCAGCGCTCGCCCTCGGCATATTCCTGGATGACCGCGCCGATGTCGCCCGTCGTCGCGCCGGGGCGCACGACGGCGATGCCGCGCATCATGGCCTCGTAGGTTACGTCCATCAGGCGCTGGGCGCGGCGAGGAACCTCGCCGACGGGGTACATGCGGCTCGAATCGCCGTACCACCCATCGACGATGAAGGTCACGTCGATGTTGACAATGTCGCCTTCGCGCAACGGCTTCTCGTCCGGCTGGCCGTGGCACACCACGTGGTTGATCGATGTGCAGCACGAATGGCGGTAGCCGCGATACATCAGCGTCGCCGACAGGGCCCCGTGGTCCATGGCGAACTGGAACACCATCCGGTCGATTTCGGCGGTCGTGACACCAGGGGCCACGTGGCCGGCCAGCATGTCGAGGCACTCGGCAACGAGGCGGCCGGCCTTGCGCATGCCCTCGAAACCCTCGGGGCCATAATAGACGATATTGTTGGCGCGGCGCGGCGCAAGTTCGCTGTCGAGATCTACCATGTCGCTTGTCCGGGGCGCCCCCGCGCCCGATCACTGCCCCAATCTATTGATCAAAGCCGCCGACGCAAGGGATGGCGCGAAAGGCGCGGGTGATGTCGGCGCTGGCGCCGGCGGGCGGTGACGTGTATGGCAAGAGCAAGACGAAACGGGCGGCGCCCTTCCCGAACACGCCGCGATCCCAGGACGATGACGATCAGCTCCTTCAACGATACCGAACCCTTCGGCCGCTTCGCGCCCAGGTCGCTGGCCCGGACGATGATCGAGATGACGCGCAGCCTGCCGGAAAGCTGGCTGGGCAAGCGCGCCGCCTATGGCCTCAGGCGGCTCGTGATCAACCGTCTCGACGGCGCGCCGGTCGATGTCGAGACGCTGGGGGCGCGCATGCGCCTCTACCCCTACGACAACGTCTGCGAAAAGAAGATCCTGTTCACGCCGCAGTTCTTCGACCGGCAAGAGCGGGCGCTGCTTGCCGAGCGCATCGGCGACGGCTTCGTCTTCATGGACGTGGGGGCGAATGTCGGCGCCTATGCGCTCTTCGTGGCGGCGCTCGCGGGCCCGCGTGCACGCATTCTCGCCGTCGAGCCGCAGCCCGACATCTTCGAGCGCCTGGTCTTCAACATCAGCCTCAATCCTTTCGGGACTATCAAGGCGGTGGCTTGCGCCGTCGCGGACCGGGCGGGCGAACTGACGCTCTTTCTCGACCACGAGAACCGCGGCGAGTCGAGCGTCAAGATCGTCGGCTCCGGCACCGCCAAGTCGGTGCGCGTACCGGCGACGACGCTGGCCGACCTCGCGCGCGAGGAGGGGTTCGAGCGCATCGATGCCATCAAGCTCGACGTCGAGGGAGCGGAGGATCTGATCCTCGAGCCATTCCTGCAGCATGCGTCGCCGTCGCTCTTTCCGCGGCTCGTCATCCTGGAGGATGGCAGCGGGCGCTGGCAGATCGACCTGCCTGCGCTGTTGCGCGAGAAGGGTTACAAGCTCCTCGTCAAGACGCGGATGAATTTCGTCTTCGAGCGGTCGTGAGCCGTCATTTCTTACCGCGCGTTTCCTGATCGAGCTTGAGGCACTCGTAGAGCTCGACATAGCTCGGCAGGTCGGCGCCACGTGTCTCCGAGAGGCATTCGTCGCGCTGGACCGCGGGGAAGCTCGCCCATTCCTTCTCCAGCGTGGCGTGGGTGCCGTTCTCCTGCGCCATACAGCCGTCGAAGGCCGCCTGGTCGAACTGCCGGCTCTGGCCGAGCGCGTCGGCGGTGGCGGCGTCGCGGCAGCTGCGCTCGACGTCGAGAGCCGGTGGCCCGTCCGCCGCGAGGCTCTGCTGCAGGCCGAGGACAAGAAGCGGAACGGCGAGAAAAGCAAGATGGGCGGGCAGCATCGTTGACCCCCGGCATGACGGCCGTCGAGGCGAGGGCGACGGTCCGCGTGCCGCAGCATAGCGCAACAGAGGAACGGCCGTTAGTCCGGCGGATCAGACGAGGATGGGCAGCGGCGTCTCGGCGACGATGCCGGCCGGCGTCACGCGGCAGGCGAGCGCATAGGCCTCGACGCCGCGTGCGCGGGCCCGCGCGAAGGCGCGGGCATAGGCAGGGTCGAGATCGGCGGCGAGCGTGAAGGCCTCCGCCTCCATCTGGACGATGAACAGCATCGCGGCGCGCGCGCCGGTTTCCACCATGTCGCCGAGCTCCTCGAGATGCTTGGCGCCGCGGGCGGTGACGCAATCCGGGAATTCGGCGAGGCCGGGCCGGCGCATCAGATGGACGTTCTTGACTTCGACGTAGCAGGGCGGGCGCCCATCCGCCTCGAGCAGGATGTCGACGCGGCTCGTCCGGCCGTACCTGACCTCGCGCCGCAGGCGCTCGTAACCCGCGAGTTGCGGAATGAGCGCGGCCGCGATCGCCTCTGCGGCAAGGAGGTTGGGATGACCCGTGTTGATGCCGACGAGTTGCGGCCCGCGCCAGCCGAAGTCCACCTCGACCAGCTCCCAGGAGAGCGGCAGCTTGCGTGCCGGATTGGCCGAGCGCGAGAGGAAGACGCGGCTCCCGGGTGTCAGGAGGCCGAGCATGGCGCCGGGATTGGCGCAATGGACGGTGACGATGTCGTCTTCGCGAAGTGCGATATCGGCGAGAAAGCGCTTGTAGCGGCGCAGGAGGCGCCCTTCGGCGAGGGGGCTGTCAAACTGCATCGACTCCTCCGGCTGGACGGCCGGCAGGTAGCAGCGCCATGCCTCCGCGACAAGCCGGCGGGCAGCTTTGCTCTTGATCTTGCCCCGCCATGCCGCGAAAACCCCTTCCGACGGCGGCGGGTGATGCCATAAAGCCGGGCGAGGGAGACATGCATGGCGGCAGCAGCACAGGGCCCGGTGACGGCGGCGGTTCTCGTCATTGGTGACGAGATCCTGTCCGGACGCACCAAGGACAAGAACATCGGCTATATCGCTGACTACCTCACCGCCATCGGCATCGACCTGCGCGAGGTGCGCATCGTGCCGGACGCGGAAGCGGAGATCGTCGCCGCGGTCAACGCGCTCAGGGCCCGCTACGACTATCTCTTCACCACCGGCGGCATTGGGCCGACGCATGACGACATCACGGCGGACAGCGTCGCCAAGGCCTTCGGCGTCGGCATCGGCGAGGACTCGCGCGCCATCGCGATGCTCCTCGAACGCATCAGGCCGGAGGACCTCAACGAAGCGCGCCGGCGCATGGCGCGCATCCCGCACGGGGCCGAGCTCATCGCCAATCCCGTTTCCAAGGCGCCGGGCTTCCGCATCGGCAACGTCATCGTCATGGCGGGCGTGCCCGCCATCATGCAGGCGATGCTCGACGAGGTGGCGCCGACGTTGAGCACCGGGCGGCGCATGCTCTCGGCCACCATCCGTGCCGACGCGAAGGAGGGCGACATCGCCGCGCCGCTGAAGGCGATCGCCGACGCCCATCCCGACGTCTCCATCGGCAGCTATCCCTTCTCCGAAGATGGCCGCTTCAATACCAACATCGTCGTGCGCAGTCGCGATGCGGCGCGCCTCGAAGCCGTCCGCGCCGCCGTGGCCGAGATGGTCGCGCGGCTCCACGCGGCGTCCTGACGTTCGATACCAGAGGCAAGACCCATGTCGCCCACCTCCGAAAAGGCCTTTCCCGTCTCCTGGGACCAGTTCCACCGCGATGCGCGCGCGCTCGCCTGGCGCTTGCACGGCGCCGGGCCCTTCGAGGCTATCGTCTGCATCACGCGCGGCGGCCTCGTGCCTGCGGCGGTCGTGGCACGCGAACTCGAGATCCGCCTCATCGAGACGGTCTGCATCGCGAGCTACCACGACTACCAGAACCAGGGCGAGCTGATTGTCCTCAAGGAGATCGATCCGAAGATCCGTGCGCTCGGCGATGGCAGCGGTGCAGGAGTGCTCGTCGTGGACGACCTCGTCGACACGGGCAAGACGGCGCGCATGGTGCGGCAGATGCTGCCCAAGGCGCATTTCGCCACCGTCTATGCCAAGCCGCAGGGCCGGCCGGTGGTCGATACCTTCGTCACCGAGGTGTCGCAGGACACCTGGATCTACTTCCCCTGGGACATGGGCCTCACCTTCCAGCCGCCGATCCGCAACGGCGCGTCCGGCTGAGCCTCAGGCGAGCACCAGCGCCGCAAGGGCGGCGAGGACGAGCCACTGCAGCATCGAGGCGCGCCGGAAGAGCGCGAGCGCGCGGCGGATGTCGGCGGCCGTCGCCTCGGCGCGGCCGTTTCCCATGAAGGCGTCCTCGACGCGCGTCGTGCCGTAGATGCGCGGGCCGGCGAGCCTGAGGCCGAGCGCGCCCGCCATGGCGGCTTCCGGCCAGCCGGCATTGGGCGAGCGATGGCGGCGGGCGTCGCGGCGCACGGCGGCGATCGCCGCACGCGCATCGGCGCCGCGCGTCAGCGCCGCCGCGAGCACGAGAAAGAGAGCTGTCAGGCGCGAGGCCGGCAGGTTGACGAGATCATCGAGGCGGGCCGCGGCCCAGCCGAAGGCGGCATGCCTTTCGGTCTTGTGGCCGATCATGCTGTCGGCCGTGTTGATGGCCTTGTAGGCTGCTGCTCCGGGCAAACCCGCCACGGCCAGCCAGAAGACCGGCGCGACGACGCCATCCGAAAAGTTCTCGGCGAGGCTTTCGACGGCGGCGCGGGCGACGCCCGCCTCGTCGAGCGTTTCGGGGTTGCGGCCGACGATCATGGCCACTGCCTGGCGCCCGCCGTGGAGCCCCTCCGTTTCCAGTCCGACGGCGACGGCCGCGACATGCTCGTGAAGGCTGCGCTGTGCAACGAGGCTCGATGCGACAGCGGCGACCGCGACGAGTGCCAGCGGACCCAGGAGGCCCAGCAATGCCTCCTGCAGGAGGAGGGCGGGGATTGCCGCAGCAGCGACGATGACGAGAAGGGCGATAACGCCCCCGGCGCGCCGCGTGGTAAATGATTCGTTCTGCCTGTTGAGATGCCGGTCGAGCCATGCGATGAGCAGTCCCAGCCAGGTCACGGGATGGCCGGCGACACGGAAGAGGGCGCGCGGATAACCGGCAATCGCCTCAAGAGCGACGGTGAGCGCGGCGAGGGGAAGGGCAAACGTGAGATCCATGACGGAGCATGCCGATAGCATGGCTCAGCCCGGCAGCCGAGACGGCATTGTGCACGGTGGGGACCTCGGCGTGGCGCGCCGGCTGTTCCCGGCCGCGCCGCAGCCGTGGCTCGACCTGTCGACGGGCATCAATCCGCATCCGTTTCCATTGCCGTCGCTCGCGGCGGACTGCTGGACCCGCCTGCCGGAGGAAGGGGAGCGGCGGCAGCTGGAGGCGAAGGCGGTCGCGGCCTATGGTGTTGCGCCGCAGGCCCGTTGCGTTGCGGCGCCGGGCACACAGGCGCTCATCCAGCTGCTGCCGCGCCTGCGTCCGCGCGGCCGCGTCGCGGTTCTCGGCCCGACCTACGGCGAACACGTCACGGCGTGGCAGGCGGCGGGGCATGACGTGCGCGTCACCGCGAGCGTGGATGATCTTGCCGCCTCGGACGTGGCGGTGATCGTCAATCCCAACAACCCGGATGGGCACACGTTGCCGCCGGCCGCGATCGTCGCCCTTGCCGGGCGCATGCGCCACTGGGACGGTCTCGTCATCGTCGACGAGGCTTTCGCCGATGTGATGCCGCAGGTGAGCTGTGCCGGGCTGCTCGACGCCGCCGCGCCGATCCTGCTGCTGCGCTCCTTCGGCAAGGCCTACGGCCTCGCCGGGGTGCGCCTCGGCTTTGCCATCACGGTCGACGAGGCGCTGGCCGGGCAGATCCGGCAGGAACTCGGCCCGTGGGCCGTTCCCGGCCCGACGCTGGCCGTCGGGCTTGCGGCGCTTGGCGACCGCGTCTGGATCGAGGCCATGCGGCACCGGCTCGCGAGCGATGCGGCTCGGCTCGACACGCTGCTGGCCGGCCCGGAGCTTGCGGTCGTCGGCGGCACGCCGCTCTTCCGGCTGGTCGAGACGAGCCGCGCCGGGGCGCTGTTCGAGCATCTGGGCGCACGCGGTATCTACGTCCGCCGTTTCGACCAGGCGCCGAACCGCCTACGCTTCGGCCTGCCGGGGGATGAAGCGGCCTGGACCCGCCTTGCCACCGCCCTTGCACAATTTCCGCAGCGAAGGGCCTCGAAGCGCGCGTGAGCCGGGTTGCGCCCGCTCCCGGCGGGCGGTAACCCTCGCCGCATGCGGACGTGGCGAAACTGGTAGACGCAAGGGACTTAAAATCCCTCGGGCTTGCCCGTGCGGGTTCGATCCCCGCCGTCCGCACCAGACTGACCGCGCCCTCACACGGGCGTGACATCGCGCCTTCGTGACAGCCGGTCCGTCCCCGCCGGCCTATCCTTGCGCCGCACGATCCGACAGCGGCCGCGTCCCGCCTCGTGGGGCCGGCCGGAACCTGGGTGGGACGATGATGAGCCGCAGGAACATTCTGGGGGGAGGCGCACTGGCCGCGGGAGCGGCTGCGGTCGGACGCCTCTTCGGCGCCCGCGAGGAAGTGAAGGCCGCGGGGCGCTTTCCCGTCGAGAAGAGTGACGAGGAGTGGCGGGCGCAGCTCACGCCGGCGCAATATAACGTCCTGCGCAAGCATGGCACCGAGCGAGCCGGGACGAGCCCGCTCAACGGCGAGAAGCGCGCCGGCATCTATCATTGCGCCGGCTGCGGGCAGGCCGTGTTCTCCTCCTCGACGAAGTTCGAGAGCGGCACGGGCTGGCCGAGCTTCTATGCACCCATTGCAGGAGCGGTCGGCACGTCGGAGGACCGCAGCTTCTTCATGACCCGCACCGAGGTGCATTGCAGCCGTTGCGGTGGCCATCTCGGCCATGTCTTCGACGACGGGCCGCCGCCGACGGGCCTGCGCTATTGCATGAACGGTGTCGCCATGACCTTCACGCCGTCGTAGGCTCGATCATTTCCGACCGGTGGTGGCGACATGCGTTCCTTTGCTCTCGGTCCCCTCTTTCTTAGCCTGGCCCTCGTTTTCGGCGCCCCGGCAGCGGCTGTTGCGCAAGACGGGGAGGGCGGCGCGAGCGCCATCTTCGCCGGCGGCTGCTTCTGGTGCATGGAGCCGCCCTTCGACGCCGTGCCGGGCGTGACGGCGACGATCTCCGGCTATATCGGCGGGCGAACGCCGAACCCGACCTATAACGAAGTCTCCTCGGGCCGGACCGGCCACAAGGAGGCGGTGAGGGTGGTGTACGACCCTTCGCGCGTCACCTACGAGCAATTGCTCGCCATCTTCTGGCGCAACATCGATCCCCATGACGCGCGGGGCCAGTTCTGTGACAGGGGCGACCAGTATACCTCGGCGATCTTTGTCGCCTCGCCCGAGCAGCGCCAGGCGGCCGAGGCCTCGCTCAGGGCGGTGAGCGCGCGGCTCAACGGGCGCGTCGTCACCGAGATCCTGCCGGCCGCGACCTTCCATCCGGCCGAGGATTACCACCAGAACTATTACCGCAAGAACGCGGCAAAATATAAGTATTACCGCTTCGCCTGCGGCCGCGACCGGCGGCTCGAGGAGGTGTGGGGCCCGGCCTCCTGATCCCTTCAGGCCGCGCTCAACCGGGCGTCGCGCCGCTGCGGTGGCTCCCATCCGTAAAGCCAGGCGTAGCGCGCCAGCATCGCCTCGCCGCTCAGGCGCGACATGACGAGGTTGCGCATGAGCGAGAGCGGGGCCGGCATGTGGTAGACGCGCCCGTTCTCGCGTGCCGCCTGCTGCACGCGCACGGCCCGCGCCTGTCGGGCGGTCTCGTAGGCGCGCAAGGCGGCCGGTACATCGTCCGGCTTGCTGGCGAGGGCATCGGCGAGAACGGCCGCATCCTCGATGGCGAGCGCGCCGCCCTGGGCGAGAAAGGGCAGCACCGGGTGGGCTGCATCGCCGAGGAGTGTGACCGGTCCTCGGCCCCAGGGGCGCGGCGGCGGCAGGTCGAAGAGGGACCACACGCGCCAGTCGAGCGGCCGGGCTGCGATGGCGCTGAGCGTGGGCACGGCGCGGCCGAGGTGCTGCGCCACATCGGCCTCATGGGCCTTGCTGTTCCACTCGTTCACCGAGCCATCCGCCCGTGCGACGAGGACGATATTGACCAGGCGGCCGCGGCTGACCGGATAGTGAACGAGGTGCATGCCGCGGCCGAGCCACAGCCCCGTGACGTTGCCGGCCATCTCCTCCGGCACTTCGCCGGCCGGGATGGTGGCGCGCCAGGCGGCATAGCCGCGATAGACGGGCTTGCGTTTGTCCCCGAGCGCCGCGCGCACCGATGACCAGATGCCGTCGGCGCCGACGGCGAGGCCGGCCTCACGCTCCTCGCTCGCGCCGCCGGCGGTCTCGACGGCGAGGCGCGCCTTGTTCCCATCGACCGTGACCGCGGTGACCTTGCGGCCGACGGCCATGCGGATATTCGGCTCGCCGCGCGCGGCGTCGAGCAGCAGGGTGTGCAGGTCGGCTCGGTGGATCACCCAATAGGGCGCGCCGAAGCGCGCGCGCATCGCCTCGCCAAGGGGCATCGTCGCAAGCCGGCGGCCGGACGACAGCGAGCGGACGACCAACTCATCGGGCGTCACCGCATGGCGTGCGAGCGCCGGGGCGAGGCCAAGCGCAACGAGCACGCGGCTGGCATTGGGCGAGAGCTGGATGCCCGCACCAGCCTCCTCGAGCGTGGTGCGCCGCTCGAGCAGCGTGACGGCTCGGCCCTGGCGGGCGAGAAGGAGTGCCGCGGTCAGGCCGCCGATGCCGGCGCCGACGACGACGGCCGGTGGCGTGCTCTCAGGCATGATCGGGCTCCGCGGGCCTCAGGCGGCCGTTGCGGCTTCCGCGTGCCACAGGCAGTCGGCCGGCTCGCTTTCCTCGGCCTTGAGCGTTGCCTTGTAGCGGTAGAGCGTCGAGCAATAGGGGCAGACGATCTCGTTGTCGTCGCCCATGTCGAGGAAGACGTGGGGATGGTCGAAGGGCGGCTTGGCCCCGATGCACATGAACTCGTGCACGCCGACGTGGATGACGGCGACGCCCGTATCGTTGTGGAAGTGGGGGACGGATTTCGCGGCCATTGCCCTTGACCTCATCTTGGCGGATCAGCGATTTGCGGCGCACCATAGAGCATGGCGCGAAAAAGTGGAGACCGGTTTTTCGCCTGCGACCTGCGACAAATGAATAACCTGTCGCTTGCCCAGCGCTGGCCGACCCCCGCCCGCGGCATGCGTTCACCCGATGGAAACCCGTGGCCCCTATGGGTGGGGGCTGCAGAGCGAGAGAGACATGCATTTCTTCAGTTCCGACGGCGTCCGCCTCGCCTATGTCGACGTCCCCGCGCACGAGGGCGAGGGGCGCCCCGTCATCCTGGTGCACGGCTTCGCCTCGAACCATTCGGTCAACTGGGTGAACACGCTGTGGACGACGACGCTGGCGCGCGCCGGGCGGCGCGTCATCGCGCTCGACAACCGCGGCCACGGGCAGAGCGAGAAGCTCTACGAGCCGTCCGCCTATCATTCCGACGTCATGGCCGAGGACGTGCGGCGGCTGATGGACCATCTCGACCTCGCCGAGGCGGATGTCGTCGGCTATTCCATGGGCGCGCGCATCACGGCGCATCTCGCGCTGCGCCATCCGGGCCGCGTGCGCTCGGCCGTGCTCGGCGGACTCGGCATTCATCTCATCCAGGGCGTCGGCCTGCCGCTCGGCATCGCCGATGCGATGGAGGCGCCTTCGCTCGATGGGCTGAGGGATCCGATGCAGCGCCTGTTCCGCGCCTTCGCGGAGCAGACGAAGAGCGACCTCAAGGCGCTCGCAGCCTGCATCCGCGGTTCGCGCCAGACATTGACACGCGAGGAGGTGGGGACGATCGCGGTGCCGGTGCTCGTCGCCGTCGGCACCAACGATCCCATCGCCGGCTCGCCGCATGAGCTTGCAGCGCTCCTGCCACATGGCCGGGCGCTCGACATTCCCGGTCGGGATCACAACCTTGCGGTGGGCGACAAGGTGCACAAGCAGGGCGTCGTCGCGTTCCTCGCCGAGCAGGACGAGGCGTGAGGGCAAGAAGCGGAATCTTCTGAATCGCTTGCCGGGGGAAGCTCAGGTGGCGATTCCGGCGCTTGAGAAACGGATTCAGCGGCCTCGCGTATTGAATCCGGAACTTGAGAAATTGAATCAGCTGATGGCCGTGTGGCTCGCAAGCCGATTCAGCGGACGATGCCAAGGTCCTGAGCGGGAATGGTTTTTGCAAGCAGCGGCAGAACCTTGTGGCGGATCAGGCTGGCGAGAGGCCAGCGGTCGGCCTCGTGCAAGGGGAGCCATGACAGTTCCGCGATTTCGGCAGCGGCGCGCGGCGTGCCTGCGAGGTGCACGGCAAAGAGATGGGCGATGACATCGGTGTCCGGCTCGTTGGCGGCGGGCGCCGTGAAGACGCCGAGCGAGTGGAGGGTGCCGGGCTGCGGTGCGACGCCGAGTTCCTCGGCGAGCTCGCGCGCGAGGGCGGCCTCCGGCGCTTCGCCGGGTTCGATCTTGCCGCCGGGCTGGATGAAGATGTCGCTGCCGTGCTTGCGCACGAGGAGAAGGCGCCCCTTTTCGTCGCGCACGGCCGCCACGGCGATCCTGAGACACTTGCGGTTCGTCACCGTCCTCACCTCATCGTCCGGTGAAGCGGGGCGCGCGTTTGCCGAGGAAGGCGGCGCAGCCTTCCGCATAATCGGCGCTGGCGAAGCACGCATCGGCCAGGGCCTGGAGGTCGTTCGGCGTGCCAGCGCCAGGCAGGCCCGCAGCCGTGGCGACGGCCGCCTTGGCGGCGCGGATGGTCAGCGGCGCATTCACGGCGATGGTCTCGGCAAGACCTGCGGCCGCGCGCTCGATGTCGCCGGCGGGCACCACCTTCTGGACGAGGCCGAGGGTGAGCGCCTCCGCCGCCTCGATGCGGCGGGCGGTGAAGATGAGGTCCTTGGCGGCGGCCGCGCCGATGGCGGCGACAATCATGCCCATGCCGGCCGGCGGATAACCGACGCCGAGCCGTGCGGCGGGAATGGCGAAGACGGCATCGTCGGCGGCAATGCGCAGGTCGCAGGCCAGCGCGATGCCGAGCCCTCCGCCGAGGCAGAAGCCGCGGATCAGGGCCAGCACCGGCTTCGGACAGGCGGCGACGGCCTCGAAGGCGGCGAGATTCGCCGCCTCGTAGGCGCGCCCGCCCTCCGGGCTCGCGCGGAGAGAGCCGAACTCGCCGATGTCGGCGCCGGCTGTGAAGGCGACGTCGCCCGCGCCGCGGATGATGACGACGCGCACGTTGTCGTCGGCACCGAGGGTCGCCATGACCTGCGGGAAGGCGCGCCAGGTGGCGAAATCGATGGCGTTGCGGCGCGCCTCGTTATCGATGGTCATTGTGGCGATGCCGGAGGCGACTGACAGGCGCAGGCTGTGGGAGGCGACGGGGGATGGCATCGGCAGGTCCTCGCTCACTGATCCTGGCTTGCATATCGGGCCGACTCGGCGGTTCGAACGATCATATAGGCTGACGCTCCTGCGGCGCGATCCGCGCGATATCGTCCGCGCGCTCGAGGCGGCGAACCGGTGACCTGCCGCTCGCGTCCTGCGACGATACAATCTGCCGCGCGACCCTTCCGCATGCCCCTTGGCGTGCCGGCCATGGCGCCCTAACTTAAGCGCACCTTGCGGTGGGGCCGAGCTGTCCGGCCGTGGGCGCGCAACGACGAGGAGACGAGCATGGCCCCCGGTCAGACGAAGGCGAGCGAGCACAGGCGCCACGGTCTCGAGGCGGTCGATCCGGTGTGGACGCGGCTGCGCGAGGAGGCCGAGGCGGTGGTGGCACGCGAGCCGGAGCTTGCCGGCTTCGTCATCGCCACCATCCTCAACCACGAGACACTGGAATCGGCGATCATCCACCGTGTCGCCTCGCGGCTCGACCATGACGTGGTTTCGAGCGAGCTCATCAGCCAGGTCTTTACTGCCGCAATCGCAGATTCGCCGGAGATCGGCGAGGCCTTCCGGGCCGATATCGTCGCTGTCGCCGACCGTGACCCGGCCTGCACGCGGCTGATCGAGCCTGTGCTCTATTTCAAGGGCTTCCACGCCATCCAGACCTACCGGCTGGCCCACTGGCTGTGGCAGCAGGGACGGCGCGACTTCGCGCTTTACCTGCAGAGCCGATCGTCCGAGGTGTTCCAGACGGACATCAACCCCGCTGCCCGCATCGGCAAGGGCATCTTCCTCGACCATGCCACGGGGCTCGTCGTCGGCCAGACAGCCGTCGTCGAGGACAATGTGTCGATCCTGCAGGGCGTCACCCTAGGGGGCACGGGCAAGGAGCGCGGCGACCGCCATCCCAAGATTCGTCAGGGCGTCCTGATCGGCGCCGGCGCCAAGATCCTCGGCAATATCGAGGTAGGGCAGTGCGCCCGTGTGGCCGCCGGCTCGGTCGTTTTGCACGCGGTGCCGCGCAACACGACGGTCGCGGGCGTGCCGGCGCGGGTCGTCGGCACCGCCGGCTGTGCCGAGCCGGCGCGCAGCATGGACCAGATCCTCGCCGAGAAGTTGGGGGATTGAGGGCCTTCGCTCTTGCCCGTGGGCCTTGTTCCATGGCAAGCGGGGCCCTTCCGAAGACCCGAACACGAGAGGCGGCGCCATGGACAAGAACGAACTTGCCAAAGTCGAGCGGTTTCTGCGCCGCACCTTCGCCAATGCCGGCATTCGCGTCGTTGCGCGCCCGCGCAAGACCGACTCGGCGGAGGTCTATATCGGGGAAGAGTTCGTCGGTGTGCTCTTCCTCGACGACGAGGACGGCGACAAGTCCTACAGCTTCCAGATGGCGATCCTCGACGCCGATCTCGAGGACTGAGCCGGCAAGGCCATCAAGAAGGGCGCGCCCGGCGACCGGCGCGCCCTTTTTCGTTGTCGGGTCGTCATTGCGACTCGGGCGGCGGCGACATGATCGCGATGAGCCGTTCGGCGCTGGCGCCGAGCCGGGGCCAGTCGGCGAGGCGTTCGGAGTCGAAGCGGAGCATGACGTCGATGCCGGCAAGTCGCATCACCGTGGTACAGAGCGGAGCGACGATGCCCGTCGCGCCTGCGCGCGTGCAACGGGCGAAGAAACGCCGTCCGTCGGGCGGGGCGAGGTAAAGCTCCTCGCCCGCGTAGGGCGTGCCAGGGCGGAAGCGGCGCAGCACGAGGCCGCCGGGGCCGGGCCAGGTCTCGGGCGCGAGAAAACGCAAGTAGAGCTTCGCCGGCCGCTCGGCAGGGTCGAGCGCCGCGTCCGCCGGGACGAGGGTGACAGTCACGATTTCTGCATCGCTGGCGGCAGCGGTGCCCGGCCAGGGGATGGCGAGATCGAGCCGGGGTACTGTGCCGCCCGACCGGTCCATCGTCTCGCGCAGCCAGGATGCGGGCACGCTCAGCGCGTGACCGGCGAGTTCGTAGCCGATGCGGGCTGGAGCAGGTTTCTCCGGGGCAGCAGGACGAAGGAAGAAGATGCCGGCCAGCACGGCGGCGCCCGCGGCCGCCGCGGCGAGCGACAAGCACAGCAGGATCGAAAGCCGGCGGGCAACAACGGAGAAAAGCCTTTCTGCTGCAAGGACCATGGTTGACGTGATCTCCAGACCACCGGACGGCGGCTGCGGCCAAATTGCGCCATCTTGCCTAAAGCCGCGTTAACCAAGCCCGGCACCGCTGTCCTTCCCAACAGGGGAGGACGGGCTTGACGGGCGGCTTCCGGCGGGCCCTCCTTGCGCCATCGACTGTGGAGACCGTGATGCCCGTCTATGCCCTTGGCGATCTCAGCCCCGAATTGCCCGCCGCCGATCGTTTCTGGATCGCGCCCGATGCGCATGTGATCGGCCGCGTCCGGCTCGGTGACGAAGTCGGGGTGTGGTTCGGCGCCGTGCTGCGCGGCGACAACGAGCTGATCGACATCGGCGACCGCAGCAACATTCAGGAAGGCGCCATGCTGCACACGGACATGGGCTTTCCGCTCACCGTGGGGCCGGATTGCACCATCGGCCACCACGCCATCCTGCACGGCTGCCGCATCGGCGCTTCAACCCTCATCGGCATGGGCGCCACGGTGCTCAACGGCGCGCGCATCGGCAACAATTGCCTCGTCGGCGCCAACGCGCTCGTCACTGAGGGCAGGGAGTTTCCCGACGGCTCGCTCATCGTCGGCGCACCGGCCCGGGCCGTGCGCGCCCTCGACGAGAAGGCCCTCGCCGGGCTCAGGCTGTCGGCCATGGGCTATGTCGGCAACTGGCGCCGGTTCGCGGCGGGGCTGAAGCGGCTCGACTGAGCGTGTTCAGCGTGCCTCGGCCGCATGCGCCGTGATGACCTCGAGAAAGGCCTCGGCATAGCGGGTGAGCTTCGACTCGCCGACGCCGGAGATGGCCGCGAGATCGGAGCGGGTGCGCGGCATGCGGGCCGCCATGTCCTGCAGCGTACGGTCGTGGAAGATGACGTAGGGCGGAACGTTCTGCTCCTTCGCCAATTCGAGGCGCCGCGCGCGCAGCTTCTCGAAGAGCTCGCGGTCCCCATCCGGCAGCGCCGTGACCGCCTGCCGACGCGCCGCCTTCCGGCCGCCAGGCTGCGGCTTCTTCAGCGCCCGCAGCATGATCGAGGATCGTTCGCGCAGGAAGCGCGCTCCCTTGGCGGAGATGGCGAGGCTGCCATGCCCGGCGACGTCGACGGTCACGAGGCCGTGGGCGACGAGCTGGCGGATGATGGAGCGCCACTGGTTGCGGTCGAACTCCCGGCCGATGCCGTAGGTGGAGAGCTTGTCGTGCCCGAGCCGCTCGATGCGCTCGTCCTCCTCGCCCAGGAGCACGGCGACGACATGGCCCTGGCCGAAGCGTTCGCCCGTGCGGTGGATGCATGAGAGCAGCTTCTGGGCGGCGATGGTGCCGTCGAAGGTCTCCGGCGGGTCGAGACAGACGTCGCAATTGCCGCAAGGCGGACAGTCGTCGCCAAAATAGCGCAACAAGACCTGGCGGCGGCACTGGCAAGATTCGGCGAAGCCGAGCAATGCGTCGAGCTTGCGGTGCTCCATGCGCTTGCGCTCCGCGGGGGCGTCGGATTCGTCGATGAAGCGGCGGCGCAGCGCCATGTCCTCGGCGCCGTAGAGCATGAGCGTCTCGGCGGGCAGCCCGTCGCGGCCGGCGCGGCCGGTCTCCTGGTAATAGGCCTCGATGCTGGCCGGCAGGTCGACATGCAGCACGAAACGCACGTCCGGCTTGTCGATACCCATGCCGAAGGCGATCGTGGCCACCATGACGAGGCCCTCGCCGTGCTGGAAGCGGCGCTGGTTGGCCTCGCGCGCTGCCATGTCCATACCGGCGTGATAGGCGAGGGCGGTGAAGCCGTGGGCGTTGAGCGTCGCCGCCACTTCCTCGGTCTTGCGCTTTGACAGGCAGTAGACGATGCCGCTCTCGCCCTTGCGTGCGGCGAGGAAGCGCAGCAGCTGCTGGGTCGTGCCCTGTTTCTCGGCGACGCCGTAGCGGATGTTGGGCCTGTCGAAGCCAGCGACGAAGCTGTTCCCGGCACCGATGGCGAGATGGGCAACGATCTCCTCGCGTGTCGGGGCGTCGGCCGTGGCCGTAAGAGCCATGCGCGGCACCTCCGGGAAGAGGTCGATCAGCACGTCGAGCGCGCGGTACTCGGGCCGGAAGTCGTGCCCCCATTGCGAGAGGCAATGGGCCTCGTCGATGGCGATGAGGGACAGGGGAACGGCCTTCAGCCGCTCGAGCGTCTCGGGCCTGAGCAGGGTCTCCGGCGCCATGTACAGGAGGTCGATCTTTCCGCGCCCCACCTCGTGCCAGAGCTCGTCCTTCTCCGCGCCCCAGATGCGCGAGTTGAGCGCAGCCGCCCGCACGCCCGCCTGGCGCAGCGTCGCGACCTGGTCTTCCATCAGCGCGATGAGGGGCGAGACGACGAGCCCGGTGCCGCGGCGTACCAGCGCCGGAATCTGGTAGCACAGCGACTTGCCGCCGCCGGTGGGCATCAGCACGAAGGCGTTCCGTCCGGCGATCACGTGGTCGATGATCGCCGCCTGGCGTCCGCGGAAGGCGCCATAGCCATAGACGGTCTTGAGGATATCGAGGGGCTGGGCTGACAAGGCGCGAGTCGCTGGAGGCGAGAGGGAGGTGCCTTGCTAGCCGATTTTCGCCGGCGGCGCACGTGGCCGCCGGCCGTCAGGCCGTGTCAGCGCGCCGCAGCGGTGGCCGTGCCGGCATCGGGCTGGCCAAGGGCGACCCAATGCATCGTGTCCTGCTGCGACTGGCGCTTGATGAAGCGGTAGCCGGTCGCCGTCCACGAGAGGATCGAATCGCGCTTGTTGTCGAGGATGAAGTCGCCGCGGGTGGTGCGCACGGTCAGCACCGCATGGCCGTCGCCGACCTCGTCCCGCACCACGGTGATCAGCAGGGCGCGGGCAGGGAAGCCCCGCTCGATGAGGAGCTTGCGCTTCATGAGCACATAATCCTCACAGTCGCCCTTGCCGTCGACCGGCAGGTCCCACGATTCCTCGACGCCCCAGTGTTCCATGTCTGTTACGGGTGTGATCGAACGGTTCACGTCGAGGTTGATGCGGACGATGTCGTGCCAGTCCGATCGGTCGAGGTCGATGATGCTGGGGCCGCCCGCGTCATCGGTGCATTCGCTCCAGTTCGTGCGGCAGAAGGCAAGCCAGCCGACCGGCGGGCGGGCCATCGTGCGCTCGATGGCAGAGGAAGCGTCGGGGAGATTGACTTCAAGCTGGCGGGCCTGGGAAACGGAAGCCGTCTTGCGCGTATCGGCCTCGGCCGTGGCAGCCAGCGAAACGAGACACAAGGCTGCAAGCGCCAGAATGACGGAGGTACGCGAACCCATCGACCGCCCCAACCCCTTTAAGACTTCGTTTACCTTTTCACAGGCGGGGGTGATGCCGCAAGGCAGCGCAGGCGTCAACGTCTCATCAAGGTTAACATTTGTTCATGGCTGTGGTTTTCGAGGCACGCAGCGCCGGCCTCGCAAGGCCGGCAGGGTCGTCAGCGCGGACTCGCCGTCATCTCGGAGCCCTGGTGGCCGAGGGAGGTCCAGCCGGCGAAATCCTGGCTCTCGCGCTTCACGAAGACATAGCCGGTGGCGAGCCAGGGCAGGACGGCGTCGCGCTTGTTGTCGAGGATCAGGTCGCCCCGGTCGGTGCGCACCATCAGCACGGCATGGCCCTCGCCGTTCTCGTCGATGACGACGGCAAGGCGCAGCGCCCGCCGGGGCAGGCCAGCCTCGGCGAGCAACCGGCGCTTCAGCAGCGCGTAGTCCTCGCAATCGCCCCTGCCGCTGTCGGGATAGTTCCAGCTTTCGACGACGCCCCACTGCTCCTCGTCGGTCTGCGGCACGATGGCGCCGTTGACCTTGCGATTGATGGCGGTCAGCAGCCGCCACCGGCGGGCATCGAGGTCGATCTGCGCCTCTTCCTGCCGGTCGACGGCACAATCGGCCGGGTGCATGCTGCAGAATTGCAGCCAGCCGACCGGCGGGCGGGCGAGGCCGTGCTCGGCGGCTGTTGGCGTCGGCTCCGGCCGCTGCCCGTACGCCAGGGCACCGTCCGCCGCGACGGCGCCGGCGAGGATGAGGACCAATGCGACGATAGGATTTTTCATTGTCGCCTCCCAATTCGTCGGGAGACATCTTAGGGCAGCAAAATCCATCGACATTCAATAAAACAAACGTAATTTTACAGATATACGGGCCATTAACGCATGTTTTGTTAAGTAAATCGAGGATTAATTCAATTTCAGCGCATTTTATCGAGGCCGTCCACCCGACGGTGACAATAGGAGAGCGCCCTCTTCCAGCGTCCGGGCCGGGCTTATCCCGGCCATCCACGCCTCCCGGCTTGTGCGCGATTTCATGGCGTGGATGCCCGCGACGAGCGCGGGAATGACGGCGGAGGGCGGCTGGACGATTGCCTTCGCGGCACCCCGGCGGCGTACCATCAGAGCTCGATCGTCTCGTCGAAGTCTTGCTCGGGGAGCGGCACGAGGAATTCCACGGCGAAGCCGCCTTCGAAGTGGCGCATGACGCGGCCTTCGGTGCGGCCGAGCGTGACCATCGTCCCGACCGCCGGGGCGGCGGCAGATGAAACGGCGGCGCCGGACAGCGAAATGTCGATGATGCGCACCGTCTGGCGGTCGCCACCGGCGATTGCCATCGTCGTCAACTGCCGGTTGGGCACGATGCGCTCGTGGCGGCGATCCTCGGGCAGCCCAAGCGTGTCGCGGTGCACCAGCCACATCAGCTGGGTCGCGATCTTCTCGCGCTTGCGTGGTGTCGCGGTGAAGCGCACGGCAAAGCCATTGTCTATATGACGGGTCACCTCGCCTTCGAGGCGGCCGATCTGCTCGAGATAGATGATGACCCGGTCACCGATGGCGCCAGGTGTCGGAGCTACGAGGCTGACGCCGCCGGGCGACATGTCCAGCGTCTGGCACGGATACTCCTGCTTGTCCGGCAGCATGTAGCGGCCGACGAGCGTGACCGGCACCCGCTGATGGCGCCGTCGATCCTGCTTGTTGGCACGCAAGGCAATAGTTGTCGGTGAAATCGGCCGTGCCATCGTGTCGAAATACCAAGCTGCGGAGAATCAGCCAGCGGACGAGTACAATAGATACTTGATCCCCGACGATCCATGAAGCGCCGAAAGCGCGTGAACAGTCATGCGCTCTTGTCTTGCGCGAAGCTGTTGCCCTTCGGGACGACAGCGCTGCGGTCCGCCCTTCGGCCGGGGGGTCAGCCCCGCCCGCCGCGAAAGACCATCAGATGACCGCGGCGGTCCTGAACGGCGCCCGCCACGGCCGGGCGGTCGGTTCCTTCCGGCCAGAGGACCCGCGCCGAGGTGAAGGCGAGGGGAGGAAGAGGAGCGAGACCGAGCCAGTCGGGTGGGGCTGCAGGCGAGAGCGCGCCGAGCATGCGGGCATGGGTCTTGCCGCGATAGCGCAGCGGCAGGAGCATGAGTTCCAGGTCGAGCGGTTGCCCCGACGAGGCAGGCGCTGCCGGGTGCGGACGCGCCTCGGCACCGGCGACGACGCCTGCCTGGTTGTCGAGGACGAGGGCGATGGCGCGCCGGCTCTCATGGCGGCTGTCCTCGTGCCAGAGGGAGGTGAAGGCACGCCCCTTGAGATCCTCCCCGACGAGGCTGCACAGCCGCGCGCCGGCCAAGCGGAATAGGGGCTCGCCGCCGTCAATGTCCAGGATGAAGGTGTCGCCCAGGATGTGGCGGATCTCGCCAGGCGCGATCTCTCCCCGCTCGGGCGCTGCTCGCTCCCCGCGCAGGCGGTTCCAGTAGTCGTAGAGTGCGCGGCTCGTCACATGTTTCATTTTGACCCGCTGTCGTCCCGGCTCCGTGCGCGACCGTGCGGCGCACCGGCGGGAGGGGAGTGGCGAGCGGCGCGTGGTTGTGCCGTTTCCTTCCAGCCCGGCACGGTTGCCGACATCATGTTCTCGAGAATGCAGCACCCGTGCCAGGGATGGGGAGAGGTGCCCGACGTTTACCTTTCGTTAGGGTTAATCGTTCCTTGCCGTTGCCCCTTGTGGGCCAGCGCGCCATGCTCCGGACCATGCGGCGAGCGGTCTTCTGACCCTGCCAGCAGGAGCGTCGAACGAGATGCCGGGTGATTGCCACGGCACGGGACAAGGATGGCACCGGGGGAGAGGCGAAAAGCCTCTCCCCCTTGGCGCTCGCGTGGGCCCTCTGCGCGCCATGGCGGATTGACGCGGCGGGCAAACTGTTGCCTGTTGCCGCGGCGGCGGCCGCGGCGGGCGTCGTGGCCACCTTCGACGCTTGCCTTTCGGAGCCCATGTCGCACCAGCCTTCCTCCGGCCCCTCGCGCGAGCCGATGTTCAACGCCCCGGCGGTCGTCGTCGGGTCGATCGCCGTCATCGTCGCCATCCATATCCTGCGTTCCGTCATCGGCGAGGAGACGGATTTCCGCATTCTCGTGGACTTCGGCTTCATCCCGGCACGGCTCGTCGTCGGCCTCGGCTTCGAGAGCCTCGATGCCATCGTGGCCCGGGCGGCGGCGATGCCCGAGGGCGGCTACTGGCAGATGTTCGCACGCCTCGTCCTCGGCGACGGTGCCGCGCCGTGGGCCCTCGTCACTTATTCACTGCTCCATGGCTCGTGGGCGCATCTCGGGGCCAATTCCCTATGGCTGCTCGCCTTCGGCAGCGCCGTTGCGCGGCGCTTCGGCGCGGTGCGCTTCCTCGTCCTGTGCCTTGTCTGCGCCATTGCAGGGGCGCTGGCCCATCTCGCGAGCCGGCCGTTCGACGTCGTGCCGATGATCGGCGCCTCGGGTGCCATCTCGGGCGTGATGGCGGCGGCCGCGCGTTTCGTTTTCCGGCCGGACTGGGGCCACATGTTCGGCATCGACCTCAGCGCCCACCGCATGCCGGCCGAGAGCCTCGGCCAGCTCATGCGCAACCGCCGGGCCCTTGCTTTCATCGGCATCTGGTTCGTCGTCAATCTCGCCTTCGGCGTCGCCGCCCTGCCGCTCGGTCTGGCCGAGGGCGGCATCGCCTGGGAGGCGCATATCGGCGGCTTCGTCGCGGGCCTGCTGCTCTTTCCGCTCTTCGACCACGCTCATTCGCGCGAGCGCGCGGACTGAGCCGCGGTATCCCCCGGCCGCCTTGCGCTCGCCGAGGAGTGCCACCACTATGGCTCAAGTGGGTGAATCGCAGGCGTTGGGTGCCGTTGCGATCGCACGGGACTAGCGCCTCGATCTGGCATGGAGGAGCTGATGACCGTTGCCCAGATCCTGGCGGCCAAGGGCCGCAGCGTCGTGACCATTTCTCCGAACAAGACGCTCATGGAGGCAGCCCAGCTTCTCGCCGAGCGGCGCATCGGCGCCGTCGTCGTGGTGGACGAGGGCGGCAAGGTTCTCGGCATCCTCTCCGAGCGTGACATCGTCCGCGAGATCGCCAAGGCGGGAATTGACGCGCTGAAGGAAGCGGTGAGCCGGCACATGACCGAGAAGGTCGTGACCTGTACGAGCGCCTCGGCGATCACGGACATCATGGGGATCATGACCGAGGGCAAGTTCCGACACCTGCCGGTGGTGGAGGACGGCAAGCTGACGGGCCTCGTTTCCATAGGCGACGTGGTCAAGTATCGGGTGGCGGAGATCGAGGCCGAGCACAAGGCCATGCGCGAGTATATCGCCATGGCCTAGCAGGGCACGGGCCGTCAGCCCCGCTCGGCCAGCGGGACCTCCAGCATCTCGCGCAACTCGGCGAGGGCGCGCTCGGTGGCTTCCATGCCGAGCGCGATGGCTTCGTCGGCTCGATGGAAGTCGAACAGCCCCATGCGGCCGAGGCGTGGCGACACCATGACGTCCGGCGGGTCTCCGGCGAGGCGCGAGCGGGCGATGCGGTCCTGCGTGATGTTGAAGGCATCGACCATCACGGCACCGATGCCGGGTGCGCCGTCGGAGCGCCGGCCGAACTGGCGCATGCGCATGGCGGCTCCACGGACGGGTGCGAAGAGGCCGCGGCTTGTCTGTGCCTCCTCCTCGTTGAGGTCTTCATCCGTGCCGTGCGCAGGAATGACGGCGCCGCGGCCGCGCGTGTCGCTGCCGTTGAGATTGACGCAGAGCACGATCTCCGCCCCGAGCGCCCGGGCCGCCGTCACCGGGATCGGATTGACAAGGGCGCCGTCCATCAGCCAGCGGCCGCCGAGGCGCACGGCATCGAAGATGCCGGGCAGAGCATAGGAGGCGCGCAGGGCCTCGGTGATGGAGCCGCGCGTCAGCCAGATCTCGTGGCCGCTGCCGAGCTCGGTGGCGATGGCGACGAAGCGGGGCGTAAGGGCCTCGATGCGAATGTCGCCGAGGTGGTGCGACAGCATGCGCCTGAGGCGCTGACCGGCAATGAGGCCGGAGCCGTTGAGGTGAAAATCCATCAGTCCCATCACGCGCCGCTTGGTCAGCGAGCGTGCGAAATCCTCGAGCTCGTCCAGCTTGCCGCAGGCAAAGCAGCCGCCGACCACGGCGCCGATGGACGTGCCGGCGATGACGTGCGGGACGAGGCCCTCACGCGCCAGGACGCGCATCACGCCGATGTGCGCCCAGCCGCGTGCCGCGCCGCCTCCGAGAGCGATGCCGAAAGGGCGCTGCGTCCGCGGCACGGCCAGGTTGGGCTCAACGGCCACGGTCGCCGTCAGCGATGCGAGGTCTTCGAACATCCGGTCGCCCTCCGCAGGAGCACAATGCAGCCTGGCAGGATGAAGTTGCCGTGGAATGAATGAAAGAGGCTTATGTCGTCCTTGTGTCGCCCTGGGCGCCTTCGGCTTTGGTCGCCCGGGCGCCTCGTTCCGTGTCACGCCGCGTCGTCGAAGACGAGGCGTCCGCGGCCGTCCGGCTCGGTGATGACGCGCCGGTAGAAGCAGGAGCGGCGCCCGGTGTGGCAGCAACCGCCGTCGCCGCCGACCTCGACCTTGAGGACGATGGCGTCCTGGTCGCAATCGACGCGCATTTCGACAACTGTCTGTATCTGGCCCGAGGTGTCGCCCTTGTGCCAGAGGCTGGCACGCGAGCGGGACCAGTACCAGGCTTCTCCGGTCTCGACGGTACGGGCGAGGGCCTCGGCATTCATGTGGGCGACCATGAGCACCTCGCCGGTTGCCGCGTCGGTCGTGACGCAGGTCAGGAGCCCGTTCGCGTCGAAGGCCGGCATCAGCCGGTCGCCCTCCTCGACGTCCGCCTTGCTGCCGCGCGCGGCGATGAAGTCACAGCGTTCGCACATGTCCTGTCTCTTGGTTCGAAGTCCCGCCCCGAGGCATCATCCTGCCGTCCGGTCGCGGCCGCAGCGCAGCAGCGTGAAGAAGCGCACCTGCTCGGCCGGATCGTCGCGGAAGACGCCGCCGAAGCGGGTGGTCACGGTCAGCGAGCCCTGTTTCTGCACGCCGCGCATGGACATGCACATGTGCTCGGCCTCGATCATCACCGCCGTGCCGCGCGGGGAAAGGTGCGTCTCGATGGTATCGGCGATCTGGGTCGTCAGCGTCTCCTGCGTCTGTAGGCGCCTGGCATAGGCATCGACCAAGCGGGCGAATTTCGACAGGCCGACGACACCGCCCGCGGGGTAATAGGCGATGTGCGCGCGGCCGACGAAGGGAACCATGTGGTGCTCGCAGTGGGAATGGAAGGGAATGTCCCGTACGAGGACCATCTCCTCGTAGCCGCCCACATCCGTGAAGGTGCTGCCGAGCAGATCGGCCGGGTTCTCGCGATAGCCGGCGTAGACCTCCTCGAAGGTGCGAACAACGCGCTCGGGCGTCCCGACGAGGCCCTCCCGATCCGGATCGTCGCCGGCCCAGCGGATGAGGGTGCGTACGGCCGCCTCCGCCTCGGCGCGGCTCGGGGGCGGTGCCGCCATCTTGTTGCAGTCGCTCCCGGCGGCGCCCGTGTTCGACGATTTCGCGGCAGTCTTCATCCGGCCTCTCCCGATCGGCAACGGGCCCCCGGACCCGAAATGCATCCCTTGCCGCGCATCGGCTGCACGTCGTCGCCGACACCTGCCGCACTCCGCGCCGGCTTATGGTCGGCGGCGCGCTTTTGCATCCATGCTGCGGGCCTTATATAGGGGACCGGCACGGATGGAACCAAATCCGTCAGGTTGGAGCGGGTATGCTCTCGGATATCTACAACAGGCGCATTCTGGAACTGGCGGCGGACATTCCACGGCTCGGGCGGCTTGCCGCGCCGCACGGCAGCGCCACTGCCCATTCCAAGCTCTGCGGGTCGACGGTGACCGTCGACGTGATGCTGGACGGCGGGCGCGTCAGCGACTTCGCCCACGACGTGAAGGCCTGCGCCCTCGGCCAGGCGTCGTCATCCATCATGGCGCGCAACGTCATCGGGGCGGATGCGGCGGAATTGCGTGAATTGCGCGAGACGATGCGGCGCATGCTCAAGGACAACGGCCCGCCGCCGGGCGGGCGCTGGGCGGAACTTGCCGTGCTCGAGCCGGTGCGCGATTACAAGGCCCGGCACGCCTCGACGCTGCTGACCTTCGACGCGGTTGTCGAGGCGGTCGACAAGGCTCTTGCGGCAAAGGCCGAAGCGCCAGCGGCCGAGGCCTGAGCTGCCGGCGTGGCTAACTTACCAAGTGGTCTTGAAGGAATAGGCTGCCGTGACGCCGACGCTGAACTGGTTGCGCGAGCCGAAGGAACGCACCACCGGGCTCTTGCCCGCGTCGCCTGTCAGGTAGTCATAGCGACCGAAGACGGTGGTGTTCCACTCGTCGCTCCAGTCGTAGGACACCGCCGCGGCGGCACCGATGGAGCGCATGCCGCCGTCGGCCTTGAAAGGCCAGACCCGGCCGTTGAGCGCGGCCTCGTAGGGTGTCACGCTATAATACTTGTCCATGTAGTCGCCGTCGGCGAGGACGACGCGCGGGCCGCCGGAGATGGTGAGGCGATCGATCCGCTGTACCCAGTCGAGACCGACGCCGCCGACGAAGCCACTGCCGTTGAGGCCGTGGCGGATCTCGAAGCGGGCGCGCAGCTGCTCGGTCGGCCACAGTTCGATGAAGACGCCAGGCTCGATGGTCCAGTTGATCTTCGACAGGCCGAAGAGGCGCCGGTCGTCCTCGTAGTAGCGGCCGCCCCGATAGGCGGCGACGACGCCAAAGCTGACGAGCGGGTTGCCGTAGAAGGTGAGGCTCACCCCATCGTCCGGGGCCGCGAAGCGCTTGGGCTCCGTGGCGCGGCGGATGGTGAAGGACGGGAAGGCGACGAAGCTCGACTTGTCCGATCCCTCGTATTTGGGCGTTATCTGGGCATTACCCTTGATCGTGAGGATCCAGTCGTTGGGACCGACCGGTTCGCCGGCGAAGGTCGTCTCATAGGGACGGGACGACTGCGCGAGGGCGGTGGACGACAATGCGAATGCGCCGAGGGCCGAAGCGGCCAGAGTGGCGGCAAGAGCGACGCGGCTGCCAGACAATGTGCTACTCCTGAATGAATGCCGGCACTCTGGCGCAGCGCAGTTAACGTTTCGTGGCAAAAACGACGCGAAACGTAGCTCCTGCTCCAGGCGTAGCCATATGGAAGGCGATTCCCCAGCGGCAAGAAACATGAATCCCGGTCAGTGGATAGCGCATCTTCTCATTCGTGGCTACCAGCTCACGCTGTCGGCCTTCGTCGGGCGCCAGTGCCGGCACTGGCCGAGCTGCTCGGCCTATACGGACGAGGCGATCCAGGCGCATGGCCTGTGGGCCGGCGGGTGGATGGGGTTTGCCCGGATCTGCCGTTGCACGCCGCTCGGCACGAGCGGCATCGATCTCGTGCCGGAGGCGTTGCCGCCGGCAAGCGCCTGGTATAAGCCGTGGACCTATGGGCGCTGGCGCGGCGTCAACGCGCCGCCGGCCTTCGCCTGCGAGGCCGTCGAACCGGGCGGCGACGGTGCCTCGCCCGCGCAAGGAGCGCCGTCCGGACAACCCTGAGATGAAAACGCTTACCTGCCGTCGTTTGCAGGAGTGAGCGGGAGACTGTTGATGATCACGCTGACCTTTCCCGATGGCGCCGCGCGCCAGTTCCCCGAAGGCATTTCCGGGCGCGAGGTCGCCGAAGGCATCGCGAAGTCGCTTGCCAAGCGCACCGTGGCCATGGCGCTTGACGGCAACCTCGCCGACCTTGCGGACCCGATCACGCGCGATGCCAGGATCGAGTTCGTCTCGCGCGACGATCCGCGCGCGCTGGAACTCATCCGGCACGACTGCGCCCATGTGCTGGCCGAGGCGGTGCAGACGCTCTTTCCCGGTACCCAGGTCACCATCGGCCCGGTCATCGAGAATGGTTTCTACTACGACTTCTATCGCGAGAAGCCCTTCACGCCCGAGGATTTCCCGGTGATCGAGGCCAAGATGCGCGAGATCATCGCCCGCGACGCTGCCTTCACCAAGGAGGAGTGGTCCCGCGAGCAGGCGCGCTCGCATTTCGAGATGAAGGGCGAAGCCTTCAAGGTCGAACTGGTCGATACCATCCCTCCGGGCGAGACGCTGAAGATCTACCGGCAGGGCGAGTGGCTGGATCTCTGCCGCGGGCCGCACATGACGAGCGTCGGCAAGGTCGGCACTGCCTTCAAGCTGATGAAGGTGGCCGGCGCCTATTGGCGCGGCGATTCCAACAATCCGATGTTGACCCGCATCTACGGTACCGCCTGGGCCACCCAAGAGGACCTCGACGCCTATCTCAGGCAGCTCGAGGAAGCCGAAAAGCGCGACCATCGCCGCCTCGGGCGGGAGATGGACCTGTTCCACTTCCAGGAGGAGGGGCCGGGCACCGTCTTCTGGCATCCCAAGGGCTGGACGCTGTTCCAGAACCTCATCAGCTACATGCGTCGGCGCCTCGCCGCCGACTATGAGGAGGTGAATGCGCCTCAACTCCTCGACAAGTCGCTGTGGGAGATCTCCGGCCACTGGGGCTGGTATCGCGAGAACATGTTCGCGGCGACCTCGGCCGGCGACGAGACCGAGGACGAGCGCGTCTTCGCCATCAAGCCCATGAACTGCCCGGGCCACGTGCAGATTTTCAAGCACGGGCTGAAGTCCTACCGCGATCTGCCGCTGCGGCTTGCCGAATTCGGCGCCGTGCACCGCTACGAACCTTCGGGCGCCCTGCACGGGCTGATGCGCGTGCGCGCCTTCACGCAGGACGATGCGCATGTCTTCTGCACGGAGGACCAGCTCGCCGAGGAGTGCCTGAAGATCAACGATCTCATCTTGTCGACCTATGCCGACTTCGGCTTCGACGAGATCGTGGTCAAGCTCTCCACGCGGCCGGAGAAGCGCGTCGGCTCCGACGCCCTGTGGGACCACGCCGAGGAGGTGATGGGCAAGGTGCTCGAGCAGATCGCCGCCCAGTCGGGCAACCGCATCAGGACGAGCATCAACCCGGGCGAGGGCGCCTTCTACGGGCCGAAGTTCGAATATGTGCTGCGTGACGCCATCGGCCGCGACTGGCAGTGCGGCACGACGCAGGTGGACTTCAACCTGCCGGAGCGCTTCGGCGCCTTCTATGTCGATCAGGACGGTCAGAAGAAGACGCCTGTGATGGTGCACCGCGCCATCTGCGGCTCGATGGAGCGTTTCGCCGGCATCCTCATCGAGCATTTCGCCGGGCATTTCCCGCTATGGCTCGCGCCCCAGCAACTGATGGTCTGCACCATCACCTCGGAGGCGGACGATTATGCCGTCGAGGTGCTGAAGGCGGCGAAGAAGGCCGGCCTGCGCGGCGATGTCGACCTGCGCAACGAGAAGATCACCTACAAGGTGCGCGAGCACTCGCTCGCCAAGGTGCCGGTGCTCCTCGTCGTCGGCAAGAAGGAGGCGGCGGAGCGCACGGTCTCCATTCGCCGGCTCGGCTCGCAGCAGCAGGTATCGATGACGCTCGATGAGGCGCTCGCCTCGCTGGTGGACGAGGCGGTGCCGCCGGACCTCCGCCGCGAGCGCGCCGAGACGCCGGCGCTCAAGCAGGCCGTGGCCTGAGAAGCCATTCCCTCTCCCCCGCGCGGGGAGAGGGAATCCATGCTCTCCCCTACCGCGCCACCACCTCGATGTCGCGGTCCTGCCCGCTTTCGACGGTGAATTCGCGCGTGTAGACCTGGCCCTCGTGGCGGGCGATGACGACGTATTCGCCTTCCGCCAGGACGAAGGAGGGGAAGGCGCCGATCTCTTCGCGGATGACGTCCCCGCCCGGGGTCAGCACGCTGAAGGCGGTGCCGGCGAAGGCTTCGCCGCCCGCAGCGCGGACCAGCTTCAGCGTCACCGTGGCGGCGCGATGATTGAGCGTGGCGTCGGTGAGCTTGCCGTTCTCGACCTTGAGGTCAGCCCGCATGAGGGCATTGGAATCGCCATAGCTGGAGACAACGTGGTAGGTCCCCTCCGGCAGGCGCACGACCGAGCCCGAGCGCGCCTTCTCGACGACGAGGCGGCCTTCGTCGTTGTTGCCGACGGGCACGAAGACGGAAAAGGTCATCTTCTCGGGCGGGATGGGGTTCGTGCCGATGGCGCCGCGGATGCGCAGGCCGCCGGCCGCGATGGTCAGCCGCTCGACGGTGTCGCGCGTGAGGGAGACGCGGCGCGTGGCGCTGGCGAAGCCATAGGCCGCGTGGATGCGGTAGTCGCCCTTGGGCAGGGTGACGGAGGGCGACGCGTCCTGCGACTTGACCATGATCTTGAAGTCCTCGCCGTCCGGCGCATCGGCATAGACGCGCCAGACGAGCCCTTCTCCGATGGGCTTGGTCTCGCCGGAGAAGACGGCGCTCAGATAGAGGGTCGCGGTGCCTTGCGTGTCCTGGAGCTGCGGCGGCGGCGCGTTCTGCAGCCGCGGGGGCATCTGCGCAAGAGCGCCGGCTGCCAGCAAAGGCAGGCAGAACGCCGTCAGGGCAAGTGCGCTCCAGCGATTGAAGACCTTGATCACGTTGCTGGTTTTCCGTTCGTGCCGGGAGCCGGAGAGATCTTTCCATAAGCGCCCCGGCGAGCAGTTGCCACCCAATTGTGAATGGAAGGTGGCATCGTGCGGCGGCACGGCCTCGCGCGGGGGGCATTGCCGCGCGGGCGGCCATGCGCGCGACGGCGTTGACGCAGGGCGGCGGAGTCGCGATGACAACGGCGGGCACGAGGCGCCGAAACGACGCTTTTTTTCAAGCAGTTCCAGTCTGGAGCGAAGAGCCGATGTCGAATGAAACGATCGCACTCCTCAGCGCGCGCCGCTCCGTGGCCGCACGCCAGATGCAGGCCCCGGCGCCAAGCGATGAGGAGCTCAATACGCTCCTGACCCTCGCCGCGCGGGTGCCCGACCACGGCAAGCTTGTCCCCTGGCGTTTCATTGTCTTCTCGGGCGAAGCCCGCGTGAAGGCCGGGGAGATCATCGCGGCCGCCTTCGCCGCCGACAATCCGGAGGCGGACGAGAAGCGCCTCGCCGCCGAGCGCGAGCGCCTGACGGGTGCTCCGCTCGTCGTCGCGGTCGTCTCGCGGGCGACGCCGCATCCGAAGATCCCGGAGTGGGAACAGGTGCTGTCAGCCGGCGCGGTGTGCATGAACCTCGTCGTCGCCGCGAACGCGATGGGCTTCGCCACGAGTTGGATCACCGAGTGGTACGCCTATGACCGGCGCGTGCTCGAGGCGTTCGGCCTTGCCGCCAACGAGCGTATCGCCGGCTTCGTCCACATCGGCACGGCCAGCGAGACGCCGCCGGATCGGCCGCGGCCGGAGCTGTCCGCCATCGTCACCCGTTTCGATGAGCAGGGCCGATGATCTACGACGCCGTCGCCCGTGACCACGGGCTGCCGCACGATCCCTTCAAGGCCCTCGTCGCGCCGCGGCCGATCGGCTGGATCTCGTCCCTCAACGACCGGGGCGAGGTCAATCTCGCGCCCTACAGCTTCTTCAACGCCTTCTCGACCTACCCGGCCATCGTCGGCTTTTCGAGCGAGGGACAGAAGGATTCCGTCGCCTTCATCGCCGAGACGGGCGAGTTCGTCTGCAACATTGCGACCTATCCGTTGCGCGACGCGATGAATGCGACCTCGGCGCCGCTGCCGCGCGGCGTCAGCGAGTTCGAGGCGGCTGGGCTCGTGCCGGAGCCTTCGCGCTTCGTCAAGCCGCCGCGGGTGCGCGGCATCGCGGCGGCGCTCGAATGCAGGCGCCTGCAGATCATCCGGCTCGAGGACATGGACGGACGCGCGCTCGACCGGTGGCTCGTCCTTGGCCAGGTGGTCGGTATCTATATCGACGACCGCTACCTCAGGGACGGGCTCGTCGACACCGCCGCCATGCAGCCCATTGCCCGGCTCGGCTATCATGACTACAGCGTCGTGGACGAGGTGTTCTCCCTGGTGCGGCCGAAGGGTGGGGAGTAAGAGGGGCGGGTCCGTCGTGCAAATGCTCCCTCTCCCTGCGTGCGGGGAGAGGGATACGTCGCGCCCGGCCGATCCGGCGACCTATGAGGTGCGACCTTCAATCCTCGTCGGCGCACGCGCGAGCACGCGCTCGGCGCGCTTCAGGTGCGGACGGTCGACCATCTCGCCACCGACGGCGAGCACACCGGCCTGCGGATTGGCGGCGAAGGCCTCCACGATGGCGCGGGCTTCGGCCATTGCCTCGGGCGTCGGCGTGAAGGCGGCATTGATGACTGGCACCTGCGCCGGGTGGATCGCCATCTTGGCGACGAAGCCGTCGCGCCGGGCCGCCTCGCATTCGGCGGAGAGCCCGTCGAGATCGCGGAAATTGGTGAAGACGGCGTCGACCGCATCGACGCCCGCTGCCGCGGCGCCCATGAGGGTCAGCGAACGGGCGAGGCGATAGGGCTCGGCATACCGGCCGTCCGGCAGGCGGTTCGTCTCGGCTCCGATGTCGGCTGAGAGATCCTCGCCGCCCCAGGCGAGGCCCGTGAGGCGATGGCTCGCGCCGGCATAGGTGCCGAGCGCGAAGACGCCGCGGGCCGTCTCAGTGCCAATGGCGAGGATGCGGGTCCTGCCGTCGCCGAGGCCGAATTCGGCCTCGCGCACCGCGATCTTGGCGCCGAGATGCGACACGTCGGGGCCGCCGGCGGCCTTCGGCAGCACGATGCCATCGGGTCCCGCCGCCATGACGGCGTCGAGATCATCTTCGCTCAGGCCGCTGTCGAGCGCGTTGATGCGCACGTAGAGCAGGGGCCGCGCCGGCTGGTTGCCGACATCGCGCAGGAAGTCGGCGGTGACGCGCCGAGCGGTTTCCTTCTCCGACAGCGCGACGGAATCCTCGAGGTCGAGAATCAGGGCGTCCGCCCCGGCCGTCAGTCCCTTGTCCAGCTTCCTGCGGCTGTCGCCGGGGACGAAGAGCAGCGAGCGCATGGTCGTCACACCACGGGGCGCTTGCGCATGAAGGCCTGCCGCCGACATTCGGCGACGAGCGTGCCATCCTGCTTGTAGGCGCGGTGCAGGAAGTCGACGATGCCGGCGTCGGGGCGCGAACGCGAAATGCGCACGGCAACCACCTCCGTCGTCACATTGATGGTGTCGCCCTCGAAGAGCGGCGCGGGAAAGCGCACATCCGTCATGCCGAGATTGGCGATGGTGGTGCCGACGGTGGTGTCGTTCACCGAAATGCCGATCATCAGGCCGAGGGTGAACAGCGAGTTCATCAGCGGCCGGCCCCATTCGGTCTCGGTGGCGCAGAAATGCGCGTCGATGTGCAGAGGCTGGGGATTGAGCGTCATGTTCGAGAACAGCATGTTGTCCATCTGCGTCACGGTTCGCGTGAGGCGATGGCGGATGAGCTGGCCGACGCTGAAGTCTTCGAAGTAGAGCCCGCCGCGCGGATGCGGACTACCGTTTGCCTGGGCCGTCATGGAGTAGAGGTCCCCTCCGATTACCGTGTTCAGACTTCGTTTACCATAACCGCCTCATGCTGCGAGGCGAGCCATATCGCACTCTCCCCCGTTCCTGTGACCCGGGGAAACCGCGATATGCACATATGGCTTTGGTGGGCGTGCGGACCGGCGGGGCTCCGGCCGCATCCGCCGGTTGGGATCGGGGCAATGATCATCCGCCGCTTTCTGCACTGGGTTCGCTCCGCCGCGGCAAGCGAGCGGGCGCGAGGGGCGGCGGCGCTCGCTCGTGCCTATGTTGCGGCCCGGCTTTCGCCCGAGGAGCGGCGGGAGGCGGAGGCGGCGCTGCTCAGCCTCCTTGATGACACGTCCGCAGCCGTCCGGCGCGCCGTGGCGCGTGAACTCGGCTCCGAACTCGACATCCCGCGCCATCTCGTGCTGGCGCTCGCGCGTGATCAGAGCGACGTCGCGGCGCTCGTCCTCGCCCGCTCGCCGCTGCTGATGGCCTCCGACCTCGTCGATTGTGTCGAGGCGGGAGATGCCCTCGCGCAGACCGCCGTCGCGGTTCGCCCGGGGTTGCCGCTTGCGGTTGCCTCGGCGCTCGTCGCGGTCGGCGCGCCGGATGCGCTCGTGGCACTTGCGGAGAATCACGGCGCGCCCCTGCCCGAGTTCCTGATGCACCGCATGCTCGATCGACATGCGAAGTTGCCGGCCCTGCGCGAGGCTTTGCTGGCGCGGCCCGGCCTGCCGGCCGCCGTGCGCCAGCGGATCGCCGTGGCCGTTGCCGAGCAGTTGACGGCCTTCGTCGCCCGCCGGCGCTGGCTCGGCATGGAGCGCGCGGAAGGCGCCGCGCGCGAATCGGGCGAACGGACGGTGCTGACCATCGCCGCGACGGCGCCGGACGATCCCTCCGTCGCGGCGCTCGTGCGGCAACTGCGGCAGGAGGGTCGGCTGACGCCGCGACTGCTGCTGCGCGGACTCCTCAGCGGCGAGGAACGGCTGTTCGCCGGTGCGTTGGCGGAACTCGCCGAGGTGCCGCCGGGACGGGTCGCGGCGCTCGCCGGAGACGAGCGCGGACGGGGGCGCGAGGCCCTGCTGGAACGGGCCGGTATTCCCGTTGCCCTGCGGCCGGCCTTTCTCGTCGCCTGGTCCGCCTGCCGGGCGTACTCCGGCCACCGGTGGGAAGAAGGTGGTCCCGTCGGCCTGTTCCGTCCGATTCTGGAGCGTGTGATCGCCGCCTGCGCCTCGCGCGGCGATGCCGACGGGGATGCCTTGACGGCGCTGCTGCGGCGCTTCGAGGCCGAGATTGCGCGGGAGGAGGCGCGGGGCACGGCGGCGCGCCTTGCGGAGAGCGCAGCGCTCGGCGCGCTGATCGAGGCGGACCGCGCCGTCATCGAGGGACAGCGCTCCGTTTCGCGGCCCATTGCTGCCTGAGGCAGTCAATAGCCGAATTGCTCACGCAGGATGCGCTCGTCCAGGCTGTGGCCGGGATCGTGCAGCATGACGAGGTCCACGCTGCGGTCCATGGCGATATCGACCCGCGTCACAGAGCGAAACTCCGTATGGTCGGCCACGGCGCTGACCGGGCGCTTGTCGGCTTCGAGCACGTCGACGCGCACGCGCGCGTGGTCTGGCAGCAGGGCGCCGCGCCAGCGCCGCGGGCGGAAAGCGGAAATCGGCGTCAGCGCCAGGAGCGGTGCGTTGAGCGGCAGGATCGGCCCGTTGGCGGAGAGGTTATAGGCCGTCGAGCCGGCGGGGGTTGCGACAAGCAGGCCATCGGCGGTCAGTTCCTCGAGCCGCACGAGGCCGTCGACGGAGACGCGCAGCTTCGCCGCCTGATAGGTCTGGCGCAGCATGGAGACCTCGTTGATGGCCCGTGCCTGGTGCGGCATGCCGGCTGCGTCGTGCGCGATCATCAGCAGGGGATGCACCACGCTGCGCTCGGCCTCCTCCAACCGGTCCACGAGGTCGTTCTCAAGGAACTCGTTCATCAGGAAGCCGACGGAGCCGCGGTTCATACCGTAGATCGGCTTGCCGGTGCCCATGAAGCGGTGCAGCGTCTGCAGCATCAGGCCGTCACCGCCGAGGGCGACGATCACGTCGGCTTCGTCCGGCGGGTGGGTGCCGTAGCGGGCGACGAGACTGGCTGCGGCCTTCTGCGCCTCGGGCGCGTCACTTGCGACGATGGCGATCTTACCGAAACGGCGGGCCATGGGCGCCTCTGTCCTCGCAGGCCGAAACAGCGCAGGCGGGCGCCCGGCGCATCCATCGGCGGGGAGGAGACCCATAGCCGCAATGGGGGCATCCCGTCCAGCAAGGATGCCGGACGGGCCGCGGCGCGAGGAATGCCGCGCCGGTCCGCATGTTCAGATGATGGGGCTCCAGGCCACGGGCACGAAGGCGAAGCCGTCGCCATCGCGGGCGATATGGCCGGTCGCCGGGAAAGGAGCGTGGTAGAAAGCCACCTGCATCTTCTCGCTTGCCACCATGTCGAGCAGGCGCTTGCGCGTCTCGCGCGCCATGTCGCCGTCCATGTCGAAGATGGCTTGCCACTCGGGATTGCGAACGAAGAGGGCTGGGTGGTTGGTGGTGTCGCTCATCACCATGAGGCGTCCGTCGCCGGCGGTGACGGCAAAGGCCGTATGGCCCGGCGTATGGCCATAGGCGGCGACGGCCGTCACGTTGGGCACCACTTCGCTGTCGGCCTTGAAACGCTTCACGTCGCCCGCGATGGGGCCGAAGACGCGGCGCACGTTCTGGAAGGCGCCCTTCATACCATCGGGTGCCGCGGCCATCCTGGCATCGTCCATCCAGAAGGCCCATTCGGCCTCTGGCACCAGCACCTCCGCGCCCGGGAAGACGGCCGTGCCGTCCTTGAGTCTCAGCCCGTTGATGTGATCACCGTGGAAATGGCTGATGACCACGGTTTCGACGGCGGCGGGATCAAAGCCGGCGGCGCGGAAGTTCGTCATCCACAGGCCGCTTGTCGGCGCACCCGAATCGCCGTTGCCCGTGTCGATCAGCGTCAGCTTGCCGCCACGGTCGATGACGAGGGTGGTGAACGGGATGGTGAGGCTGTCGCGCGGCAGGAAGGCGGCATCGAGCGCGCCGTGGACATCATCGATCTGCGCGTTGCGGATGAATCCGTCGAGCGGCCGGCGGGCAACCCCGTCGTTGACCGCCGTGATCATCAGGTCGCCCACCCTGTAGCGATAGAAGCCTGGCGCCTGTCGGTCAGGCTCGACCGGCGCGGCGGCGGGAAGCGTCTGGGCGGAGGCAGGAACGGCCATGGCGCTGCCGGCCGCGGCGGCCGAAACGAGTAGACTGCGACGATCCAGCATGGCTGCCTGCTCCTCCCAGTGTCGATGAAATTCCTGCCGGCGGCCTCCCGGCCGGGAGGATGCTTCACGAGCCCGTCCGGCCCAGCCGTTCCGGCACCCTCGATATGGTCCACAGCCTGCGCCGAGGGTCGATCCGCCTTCCCGTCACAAGTGTGTGACCCCGGGTTGTGCGGCGGGGGAATGCCGCGTCACTGGCGCGAGCGGCTTGGCGACATCATATTCTCGCCCGGTGGGCGTGATGTGTTCGCGGCCAGACGTCAAGAAGGATCAGATCATGCAGGGGTACGACCCCCGTTTTGGCCCGCAGATGCGCATTGTGCGCCTGTCCCGCTGGCAGCTTTGGCTTGCAGCCGCCGTGGGGCTGGCGCTCGTCGTCACGCTCGCCATCGTCGCGGCCGGCGTCTTCCTCGTCGTGCTGCCGGTCGTCGTCGTTGCGGGGCTCGGCTATCACCTGTGGATGAAGTGGCGCGGGCAACGCCCCGGGGGGCGCGCCGGCGACATGGTCATCGATGCCGAATATTCGATTGTACGCCGCGAGGATGAGCGGCACATCGACGCGCGCGGTGCGCCCGAGGACCGTCGATAGCAGGAGCCGTGCCGGCCGCGCCATGTCAGGCCGTCAGGCCAGTCGGGATATCAGGCCCTCAGGCTGGTAGGAGCCGACCGCCCTCGGCTTCTCAGCGGCGCCGCGGCGGAGGGCCACGCCGGGCGGCACCGGGACCGGGCGCGCCGCCGTCGGTTTTGTGACGGAAGGTGATGCGGCCCTTGTCCATGTCATAGGGCGTCATTTCCACGGTCACACGGTCACCAGCGAGGGTGCGGATGCGGTGACGCTTCATGCGGCCTGCGATGTAGGCCAGGATTTCGTGGTCATTCTCGAGGACGACGCGAAACTTGCCGTCGGGCAGCACGTCGACAACGGTGCCTTCAAACTCGATGGTATCTTCTTTCGACAACAGCTCTTCCTTTCAGAACGCGGACGATCCGCTTCCCTGCCGCAGCAGCCAAGGCGCCCCGACGAGGCCGGAGATGCGATCCGGCGCCGGCCGCAAGGCTCGTGACGAGGCTCATGGCGAGGCTCATGGCACGCCTCGCCCGATGAACCGATCACCCGCCGTTCGGCGCGCCTTTGAACAGGCCTCTGGACTGTGCGGCATGCCAATAGCGGCGCCACCGTTGCGGTCAGGGAAACACGACCGAGGCATGCGTGTGCCTTCCGCAGGCACGAGGCTGGCCGGAACGGCGCCACCGGCGCGCTCATAGCACACTTTATGCCATCAGCGCCAACAAAAGCGATGTGATCGGCGCCAGCCCGTCATCAGGCCGCGCTACAGGAAGAGCCAAGCAAGGACAGCGAGTGTCAGGCTGGCGAGCAGGATGACAAGAACCGGCCGTCCGAGCCGCCCCTGCCTTGCTTCGCGCGGGGTGAGTTGCGGTTCATCGGCCATCGCTCGCCTCCGTCGCTCCGATAAAATGGCTCCCGTCAGACGCCATCGCCCGCCAAGGCGCGATGGCCTGCGATGTTCTCCCCCGGCGCCGCCCGGCCCTAGCGCCGCGGCAGCGACCGTTTTGAAACGACTGTCGCCCGCAATGCCTCATGCCTGCGGGCGACGGTCATGGGCCCACGATCGGGCCGGATGGCTCAATAGCACTCGCGATAACGGCGGCCACGATAGTAGTAATATTCACACTGCTGGCCGGTGGCGGCACCGACCATGGCACCGCCGGCCGCGCCGATGGCGCCACCCACGACGGCGCCGCCGGCCGTTCCGGTCGCGGCTCCGCCAACGGCGGCGCCGGCCGCACCGCCGATCAGCGCGCCGCCAACGGCCCGCTCCTCAGGAGTGTTGCACGCAGCAAGGGTGAGGGCCACAGCGGCGCAGACAAGATATTTCGTCATGTGGTCATCCTTTCGGATTCGTCTTCCTGGTGCTTTATGGAAAAGCATCTCGTCGCGCAGTCGCCATGAGTGCTTCCGCCATGAGTGCTTCCGCAAGGCAAAACGCATCATCTGCGTGTTGGTTCCCGGCCACCGTCGTTTCGGTCGCAGGCTCGTCTGCGGCGCACGCTGCCAGAACGCGCCAGGGTGCCGGTTGTTCATCGTCGGCCGTCACGATAGAGGCGAATGAGCTTCTTGCCGCGGTCGCTGATAACGATGCGCGACGGCCGCTCGACGGCCAGGCCGAGCTCGAGGAGCAGATGCCGCATGAGTGGCGGGATGAGATCCGCCTCCGGCGCGCCGCGGTTGAGGCGCTGCAGGGCTTCCCACTCCTCCTCCGACAGGTCCGACCGATCGACAGCCATAGCTTTTCCGGGCTTCCGTCCTCGTTGGCGCGGCCTGCTGCCCTCCGGCAGTCCCGGCAGCATTGCCTCTTGCGGCCGCGGGCGAAGCCTGTTAGCCGAAATGCATGGGCCGGCGCCGGTTTAGCTCAGTTGGTAGAGCAACCGCCTTGTAAGCGGTAGGTCGTCAGTTCGAGTCTGACAACCGGCACCATCTTGCTGCCCCGGTCGGGGCGCCGCTTTTCCACCTCAACCGTGCCCTGGAGCCCCTGACCTGACGCGGCAGCGCCTCGTGTGACGGCGCACGGCGCCGCGGCGGGTGCGGGCGCATCGTTTCATCACATCCGATATCCGCAATCCCTCTGGGATGCGGCGGGTGCTACCGGAGGATGGAACGATGAATCGCATGAGCCCGAAGATCCTTGCTATCCCGCTCGCCTGCGCCACTCTCGGCGCGAGCTTCATCGCCACGACCGGCGAGGCCGAGGCCCGGTGGCGCGGCCGGCACTACGGCGGTGCCGTGGCCGCGGGCGTCATCGGCGGGCTTGCCATCGGTGCGCTCGCCGCTTCGGCGGCGCGGCCGGCCTATGGCTATCCGGGCCCCGTCTATGTGGCTGACCCCTACTGCTACAAGGTCCGGGAACGCGTGTTCGTGCCCGGGTACGGCTGGACTACACGGCGTATGACCGTTTGCGACTGATTGCGACTGAGGCCGCGTCTCGCTGCGATCCGCCAGTGCGAAGGCCGGCGAATATCCCGCGCCGGCCTTTGCGCTTGTCCGCAAATTGCCGCAGTGCGGGTGACGAATAGGGAACAGGGATGGTTCATCGGGCGTTCAGCCACAGGAGACTAGCATCCCCACGATGACGCTGCAGGGGGAGTGCGGAGCGCTCCCCGGTTTGGGAGAAGAACCATGATGTTCCCGCTCAAGGCTCGAAAGGTCGCCGCAATCGGCCTTGCCGGCTTGACCCTCGCCGGGGCCTTCGCCGCGACCACCGGAGAGGCCGAGGCACGCTGGCGCCGCGGCGGCAATGCCGGGGCGGCTGTGGCCGCCGGTATCATCGGCGGCCTCGCCGTCGGCGCGCTGGCCGCCTCCGCTGCGCGGCCCGCCTACGGCTATCCCGCGCCCGTCTACGACTACGGCCCGCCGCCCTATGCCTACGGACCCGGGCCGGCCTACTACGATTACGAGCCGGAATGCTTCGTGAAGACCCGCCGCGTGTGGGTGGACGGCTGGGGCTGGCGCGTTCGTCGCGTCACGGTCTGCGATTGATCCGCCGTCCGCTTCGCCAGCGAAAAGGCCCCGCCGGGAGACCGGCGGGGCCTTTCGTTTCGGAGCCATCAGGCTCTGGCTGTGTCAGCCTTCGTACTTGAAGATGTCGCGGTCCTTCGTCTCGGGCACGAAGAGCAGGCCGACGACGAAGGTCATGAGGGCGACCACGATCGGGTACCAGAGGCCGTAGTAGATGTCGCCCGTCGCGGCCACCATGGCGAAGGCGGTGGTGGGCAGGAAGCCGCCGAACCAGCCGTTGCCGATGTGATAGGGCAGCGACATGCCCGAGTAGCGGATGCGCGTCGGGAAGAGCTCGACGAGCTGGGCGGCGATGGGGCCATACACCATCGTCACGAAGAGGACGAGCAGCGTCAGGATGGCGACGATGGCGACCGTGTTCATCTTCGCCGGATCGGCCTTGGCCGGATAGCCCGCTGCGCGGATGACCTCCGTCATCTTGGTGTTGAAGGCCGCGCTCTGCTCCTTGAAGGCAGCGGCATCGAGCGTCAGGCCGTCGAAGGAGGCGATGACCTGGTCGCCGACCTTGACCTGCGCCACCGTACCCGCCGGGGCCGCCTCGTTCGCATAGTTCACCGAGTTGCGGGCAAGGAAGCTCTTGGCGATGTCACACGAGGAGCGGAACTGTGCCGTGCCGACCGGGTTGAACTGGAACGAACATTCCGACGGGTCCGCGATGACCGTTACCGGGGCATTGGCCTGTGCCGCCGCGAGATCGGGATTGGCGAACTTCGTCAGGCCGTTGAACAGCGGGAAATAGGCGATGGCCGCGATGAGGCAGCCGCCGAGGATGATCGGCTTGCGGCCGACCTTGTCCGACAGCCAGCCGAAGAAGATGAAGAATGGCGTGCCGATGGCGAGCGAGATGGCGATGAGAATGTTCGCCGTGGCGGCATCGACCTTCAGCGTCTGCGTGAGGAAGAACAGGGCATAGAACTGGCCCGTGTACCAGACGACCGCCTGGCCCGACGTGCTGCCGAAAAGGGCGAGCAGGCCGACCTTGGCGTTCTTCCAGGTACCGAAGGCTTCCGTCAGCGGTGCCTTGGACTGGGTGCCTTCCTCCTTCATCTGCTTGAAGGCGGGCGACTCCTGCAGCTGCAGCCGGATCCAGATCGAGATGCCGAGCAGCACGATGGAGATCAGGAACGGAATGCGCCAGCCCCAGGCCGCGAAGGCTTCCTCACCGAGATAGGTGCGGGTGCCGAGGATGACGATGAGCGACAGGAAGAGGCCGAGCGTCGCCGTCGTCTGAATGAAGCTGGTATAGTAGCCGCGCCGGCCTTGGGGTGCGTGTTCTGCGACGTATGTCGCCGCGCCGCCGTATTCGCCGCCGAGCGCCAGCCCCTGCACGAGGCGCAGGATGATGAGGATGACGGGCGCGAGGATGCCCCACGTTGCATAGGTGGGCAGGATGCCGACGATGAAGGTCGACAGGCCCATCAGCACGATAGTGACAAGGAAGGTATACTTGCGGCCGACGAGGTCGCCGAGGCGGCCGAAGACGAGCGCGCCGAAGGGCCGGACAGCAAAGCCGGCTGCGAAGGCCATCAACGCGAAGATGAAGCCGGCGGTCGGATTGACGCCCGAGAAGAACTGGGCGGCGATGATCGCCGACAGCGAGCCGTAAAGATAGAAATCGTACCACTCGAATACGGTGCCGAGCGAGGAAGCGAAGATGACCTTCTTCTCCTCCCGGGACATCGGCCGGGCCTTGACACCCGTCGCCGTTGCGTTTGCCATGCTCATGGCCGAGGCTCCTTGGAATGTTCCATGACCTGCAGCCGGCCGAGGCGACGAGCGAACGCCGCGCGGCAGCCGGACCTCCGGCCCTCTGCCGCGCGGTCTTGCGATCGACGAGACGATCGGTGGATCTGACGCCCACGGCCGCCCGACAACGGGCTGTTTCCCTCATTCGGCGGGGGCGGGGCCCCGCGCCGCTTCCGCAACTGCTCGCAGCCCGGAAGGTGAGGGAAAGCTTAGGAGCCGCGCTCTACGCTGTCGCTCGACAATTGGTCGTCATTCCAAAGTCTTAAGTGCGCCGCAATAGTGCGTCGCAGCATGTTCAGCCGGCGGTGCGGCTCGCCGCATAGAGGGCGATAGCAGCGGCGTTCGAGACGTTCAGACTCTTGATGGCGCCCGGCATGTCGAGGCGGGCAAGATCGCTGCAGCGCTCGCGCGTCAGCTGGCGCAGCCCCTTGCCCTCAGCGCCGAGGACAAGGCCGAGCGGGCGGGTGAGGGGGATGTCGCCGAGCGGCGCCGGCCCGGCCGAATCGAGGCCGACGAGCTGGAATCCACGCTCGCGCAGGGCGAGCATGGCCTCGGCGAGATTGCGCACCACGATGAAGGGGACGTGCTCGAGCCCGCCCGAGGCCGACTTGGCGAGCACGCCCGTCGCAGCCGGGCTGTGGCGGGCGGTGGTGACGATGGCCGCAACGGAGAAGGCGGCCGCCGTGCGGACGATGGCGCCGACGTTGTGCGGATCCGTGATCTGGTCGAGCACGAGGACGAGCGCATCCGCCGGCAGCGAATCGATGGCCGGGGACGGGAGCGGGTCAGCCTCGAGCAACAGGCCCTGGTGGACGGCGTCGGGCTCGAGCAGCCGGTCGATCTCACCGGGCCGGACGATCTCGGGCGCGATCGGCAGGTGCCCGAATCGCTCGAGCAGGCGCTTGTAGGCATTCTCGGTGGCCATCAACCGGCGCGGTCGGCGCCGTGGATTGGCGAGGGCCTCGACCACGGGATGCCAGCCGTAGAGAACCGCGACGTCGATGGCGCCCGGGGGGGTGGGGCGGCGCGGGCCGCCCTTGCCGTTTGCCGGCTTTCCGGCCTTGCCGAAACGCGGGCCGCGCCCATGCCGGGCCAACGCCTGCGCGTTGCGGGGCAGCTTTCTGGTCGTCTGTCCGGCCGGCGGGGCCTTGTCGCTCGTCATGGGTCCAGTGTCCGGAATTGGCTGAGCCTCCTGTGGCACGAGTGAGCCGTGGATGCCAGTTGGTTTTGTGTTGACACCGGGGATCGGCCTCACCATAAGAGGCCCCGCGCTGTCGGCGTCGTCGCGTTCCGAAGGTTTTCGTGAAGCATGCGGCGGCTCGGCGCGTCGCCCGGCGGTGCTTCCGAGGATTGAGTCGGAGGGGTGCCCGAGTGGTTAAAGGGGACGGACTGTAAATCCGTTGGCTACGCCTACGTTGGTTCGAATCCAACCCCCTCCACCATTCCCGAAGCAGCCAGTGCGCGGGTGTAGCTCAATGGTAGAGCAGCAGCCTTCCAAGCTGATGACGAGGGTTCGATTCCCTTCACCCGCTCCACCGCCTTCCGCATCGTTTCGCTCAGATTTCTTCTGCGGTCGAAGCCGGCGGCCGGCGCGCTGGCGGGGACTCGACAATCCCGTCCGGCTCGGGCTAAAGGCTCGCCTCCATGATCCTCGGCGCCCGGTGGGGAAAATTCTCGGGCCCGAGGTAAATTCGCTCTTGAAGTATGGGGCGAAGGGTCTTAATCGACCGCAACCCAAAAGCCACACGTGCAGAGGCGTCTAGGATCCTACGATGGCGAAGGAAAAGTTTGAGCGCACGAAGCCGCACTGCAACATCGGGACGATTGGTCACGTTGACCATGGCAAGACGTCTCTGACGGCGGCGATCACGAAGGTTCTTGCGGAGAAGGGCGGAGCGTCGTTCACGGCGTACGACCAGATCGACAAGGCGCCTGAGGAGAAGGCGCGCGGGATCACGATCTCGACGTCGCATGTCGAGTACGAGACGGACAAGCGGCACTATGCGCACGTGGACTGCCCGGGCCACGCGGACTACGTGAAGAACATGATCACGGGCGCGGCGCAGATGGACGGCGCGATTCTTGTGGTTTCGTCGGCTGACGGGCCGATGCCGCAGACGCGCGAGCACATCCTGCTGGCGCGTCAGGTTGGCGTGCCGGCGCTTGTGGTGTTCATGAACAAGGTCGACATGGTGGACGACCCCGAGCTTCTTGATCTTGTGGAGCTTGAGGTGCGCGAGCTTCTGTCTAAGTACGACTTCCCCGGGGATGACATCCCGATCATCAAGGGTTCGGCGCTGTGCGCGCTGGAGGACCGCAATCCGGAGATCGGGCGGGACGCTGTTCTGAAGCTGATGGATGCGGTTGACGCGTACATCCCGCAGCCGGAGCGTCCGAAGGACCAGCCGTTCCTGATGCCGGTTGAGGACGTGTTCTCGATTTCGGGCCGCGGGACGGTGGTGACGGGGCGTGTGGAGCGCGGCGTGATCAAGGTCGGCGAGGAAGTCGAGATTGTTGGGCTGCGTCCGACGCAGAAGACGACGGTGACGGGCGTTGAGATGTTCCGCAAGCTGCTCGATCAGGGCGAGGCGGGGGACAACATCGGGGCGCTGCTGCGCGGGACGAAGCGCGAGGACGTGGAGCGCGGCCAGGTTCTGTGCAAGCCGGGCTCGGTGAAGCCGCACACGAAGTTCAAGGCCGAGGCGTACATCCTGACGAAGGAAGAGGGTGGCCGTCACACGCCGTTCTTCAACAACTACCGCCCGCAGTTTTACTTCCGCACGACGGACGTGACGGGGATGGTGAAGCTGCCCGAGGGCACTGAGATGGTGATGCCGGGCGACAACGTGGCGATGGAGGTCGAGCTGATCGTCCCGATCGCCATGGAGGAGAAGCTGCGCTTCGCCATCCGCGAGGGTGGCCGCACGGTTGGCGCCGGCGTCGTCGCCTCCATCATCGAGTAAGCAAGGCACAAGGCCGCGCGCCGCACCACGCGGCGCCGGTCTTCTCCGGGAAGCCTTCCCGACGTGATTTTCACCGCCTCGCGAAGCGGCTTTGCTGAGCGGCGGCGATGGGATATAGGAGGCGGCGGTCGCGTCGTCCCCACCTCATCGGGCGGGTTTCACCCGATGAGGCAAAGCCGGTGGGCGACGTCGATCCGCCGGTTCCGCTAGGAGTGTAGCTCAACTGGTTAGAGCACCGGTCTCCAAAACCGGGGGTTGGGGGTTCGAGTCCCTCCACTCCTGCCAGCGGATCTTTCGAGTGGCTCTTGTCCCAGTGTCAAGAAGGCTGCTTGTGCCGGGAGCGATTGACGGCGTGTGACCGCAACGGCACGCGCCGCGTCGTGATTCGAGGCGGTCGCGCACGCTGTTGCGACGAGAGGCGGGGGCGAAGCCCGCGGACGTGAGGACGATGGCAAAGACGAACCCGTTCGAATTCCTGCAGCAGGTCCGCAACGAGGCGGCCAAGGTCACTTGGCCGACGCGCAAGGAGACCATGGTCACGACCGCCATGGTCTTTGTCATGGTGATCATTGCCGCGCTGTTCTTCCTCGCTGCCGACCAGATCATCCGCTTCGGCGTCGGCCTGATCCTCGGTGTCGGACGCTGAGGGGAGAAAGTCATGAGCTATCGCTGGTACATCGTCCACGCCTATTCAAACTTTGAGAACAAGGTGGCGCAGTCGCTGCGCGACCAGGCGCAGCAGCGTGGGCTCGAAGACAAGTTCGAGGAGATCCTCGTCCCGACCGAGAAGGTCGTCGAGGTGCGCCGCGGCCGCAAGATCGACACCGAGCGCAAGTTCTTTCCCGGCTATGTGCTGGTGAAGTGCGACCTCACGGACGAGGTCTATCACCTCATCAAGAACACGCCGAAGGTCACGGGCTTTCTCGGCGCCGACAAGTCGAAGCCGCTGCCGATCCCGGACCATGAGGCCGAGCGCATCAAGGGCCAGGTCGCCGAGGGTGTCGAGCGGCCTAAGTCGTCGGTTCACTTCGAGGTGGGCGAGCAGGTGCGTGTCGCCGACGGCCCCTTCGCGTCGTTCAGCGGCGTGGTGGAAGAGGTGGACGAGGGCCGCGCCCGGCTCAAGGTAGCGGTGTCCATCTTCGGCCGTGCGACGCCGGTCGAGCTCGAATACGGGCAGGTCGAGAAGGTCTGACCGACGGATCGCGTTCCGCCACCGTCATGGCCGGGCTCGTCCCGGCCATCTGCGTTTTTGGCATTACAGGATTTTCCCGGGCGTGGATGCCCGCGACAAGCGCGGGCACGACGACTTGTGGAACCGGCCGCCCAGCCCTTCGCCGCTTCGTCATCCCTCACGGGCCGCGCGTCGCGGCGCTTGCGTGTTATCGGGATAACACCTTCGCATCGCCCCGCGCCTGTAGCCTTCCTGCTTGCGACAGCAAGGGAGGAAACAATGGCAGGCAAGCGCATCCTGATGATCGTCGGCGATTTCGGCGAGGACTACGAGATCATGGTGCCGTTCCAGGCGCTGCTCGCCGTCGGCCATACCGTGCATGCCGTCTGCCCGGGCAAGAAGGCGGGCGAGGCGGTGGCCACGGCCATCCATGATTTCGAGGGCCAGCAGACCTATTCGGAAAAGCGCGGCCACAATTTCACCCTCAACGCCACCTTCGCCGAGGTCGAGCCCGCGTCCTACGACGCCCTCGTCATCCCCGGCGGCCGGGCCCCCGAATATCTGCGCCTCAACGAGCGCGTCGTCGCCTGCGTGCGGCACTTCTTCGAGACGGGCAAGCCGGTGGCGGCCATCTGCCACGGTGCGCAGCTCCTCGCGGGCGCCGGCGTGCTGAAGGGGCGCACCTGCTCCGCCTATCCGGCCTGCCGGGCCGAGGTGGAGCTCGCGGGCGGCACCTATGCCGATATCGCCATCGACGCCGCCGTGACGGACGGCAATCTTGTCTCGGCCCCGGCCTGGCCGGCCCATCCGGCCTTCATCGCGCAGTTCCTCGCGGTGCTGGGCACCGAAATCCGCCACGGCTGACGTGCCGGATCCTGCTGCGGCCCCACGCTGCGATCTTGCGCTCCGCCCGGCCGGTCGCGCTAGACTGCCGGCGCCGACAGGAGGGGAGGGACGGCCATGTGCAAGCTTTTTGTGAATGCCGATCCGCAGCTATGGGAGACGCGCCTGCGGTCGCTCAGGCTCAATGGCTTTTCCACCAGCGTGCGCCTGGAGAATCTCTACTGGCGCGTGCTCGAGGAGATCGCCGGGCGCGACGGCATGAGCGTGGCGCAACTGCTCGGTCGGCTCTATGAGGAATTGCTGGAGGCGCGGGGCGAGGTCGAGAACTTCGCCTCGTTCCTGAGGGTCTGTTGCGGACGCTATCTCATGCTGCAGCTTGCGGGAGAGGTATCGAGCGATGCGGCGCAGCCGATCGCCGGGCTCGATGCCGATGCCATCCTCGCACGCGAGGCGCGGCGCCTGGCGCCGGCTGCCCTGATGCCGGCGGCGTGAGGATTAGCCGGCGCCAGGGGCTTTCCTTCTCTGCCGTTATGGTGTAGGCGATCCGCCGTTCCCTCATGGGGACGACCATCCGCGGGAGGCACGCCCGGTTCGCCAGCCGGAGCAAGCGGGCCGCAACCGCGATCACCAACCATCCGCCGCCTGCGGTCTTTCGTGGCGCGGCGGACTTTGCGTTGCACGCCATGGCAGGCGGGCGACGCCGAGTGAGCATCCCATGGCGAAGAAAATCACGGGTTACGTGAAGCTTCAGGTGCCGGCGGGCGCGGCCAATCCGTCGCCGCCGATCGGCCCGGCGCTCGGCCAGCGCGGCCTCAACATCATGGAATTCTGCAAGGCCTTCAACGCGAAGACCGCGCAGATGGAGAAGGGCATGCCGATTCCGGTGGTCATCACCGTGTATCAGGACCGCTCCTTCACCTTCGACATGAAGCAGCCGCCGGTCTCCTACTTCCTGAAGAAGGCCGCCAAGCTGGACAAGGGGTCCAAGACCCCCGGCCGTGGCACCGTCGGCAAGGTCACGCGCGAGGCGCTGCGCGACATCGCCGAGAAGAAGATGGCAGACCTCAACTGCGACACCGTCGATTCTGCGGTGGCGATGATCGAAGGCTCGGCCCGTTCGATGGGCCTCGAGGTCGTGGGCTGAGGAGAGCGATCATGGCTAAGATTGCAAAGCGCGTGGCCGCGAGCCGCACCGGTATCGACCGCGTCAAGCTCTACGGGCTCGAGGAGGCCGTGAAGCTCGTCAAGGAGCGGGCCACGGCCAAGTTCGACGAGACGATCGAGGTCGCGATGAACCTCGGCGTCGACCCGCGCCATGCGGACCAGATGGTGCGCGGCGTGTGCAACCTGCCGAACGGCTCGGGCCGCACGGTGCGCGTCGCCGTCTTTGCCCGCGGCCCGAAGGCCGACGAGGCCAAGGCCGCCGGTGCCGATATCGTCGGCGCTGAGGACCTGCTCGAGCGCATCCAGGGCGGCACGATCGACTTCGACCGCTGCATCGCGACGCCGGACCTGATGCCGCTCGTCGGCCGCCTCGGCAAGGTGCTCGGCCCGCGCGGCCTGATGCCGAACCCGAAGGTCGGTACGGTGACCATGGACGTCGCCGGCGCGGTGAAGGCCGCCAAGGGCGGCGCGGTCGAGTTCCGCGTCGAGAAGGCGGGCATCGTCCATGCCGGCATCGGCAAGGCCTCGTTCGACGCCGACAAACTCGTCGAGAACATCAAGGCCTTCGCCGACGCGGTCGCCAAGGCGAAGCCCTCCGGCGCCAAGGGCACCTACATCCAGCGCATCGCCATCTCCTCGACGATGGGCCCGGGCGTGAAGGTGGAGCCGTCGACGGTCGTCGGCGCCTGAGATTAACGGACCGCGGCACTGCGCCGCGGTCCGTGTCCTGCCTTGGTGTGAGGCGATGACGGGCCGGCCTGTTTCCCGCGCCTCCTTGCGGCATGCCCCCCTTGGCAAACTGCCTGCGAGGCGTTAAATACCGGTTCGTGTCTGGTGAGACCGGTGCGGGGGAACAGGGTTCTGCCCATATTCATCATCGAATTCCGTCTGGGTCACCAGGCGGTGGAAGGCCGGCAGGCCGAGGGGTAACCCTTTGCCTGCGCGGCCTTATGTCCTGTCCGAGACTGCAGGTGCCGAACGGGCTTTCCGGGCGGCATAATTTCGCTCCGATGCCTGCATAGACGGGGGAAGACTGGTTCGTATTGCCGCCGGCGCGTCCGGCGGCGGTGTGGTCGGTTCGAACCTACTCGCCGGCTGCGTTTCTGGCGCATCCGGTTGGACAGGGCTCACGAGCGCCGTCCGGCGATCGTGGCCTTTGGCCGGGGTCGCATTCGGGCGGCATGTGCAGCCGGCGGCGGGCGAGTGCTCGCCGTCAACCGGAGAGAGCAAGGTGGACAGAGCGGCAAAAGCTGATCTCGTCGCGACGCTCAACGATGTGTTCAAGAGCACGGGCGTTGTCGTCGTGGCCCACTATGCGGGCCTCACGGTTGCCGACATGCAGAAGCTTCGTCGCGAGATGAAGCAGGTCGGCGCTACCGTGAAGGTTGCGAAGAACCGCCTCGCGAAGATCGCTCTCGAAGGCACGGATGTCGCTTCCATCGGTCCCCTTCTGAAGGGGCCGACGTTGCTGGCCTATTCCAGCGACCCGGTTGCGGCGCCGAAGGTCGCGGTGGATTTCGCCAAGGCGAACGACAAGTTCGTCATCCTCGGCGGGGCCATGGGCGCGACTGCCCTGAATACGGACGGTGTGAAGGCGCTCGCCTCCCTGCCGTCCCTCGACGAACTGCGCGCCAAGCTGGTCGGCCTCATCCAGGCTCCGGCCACGAAGATCGCTCAGGTCGTCAACGCGCCTGCCGCCAAGGTGGCGCGCGTCTTCGGGGCCTATGCCAAGCGAGACGAAGCGGCGTGAGGCCGCGTGAAAACCGAACCCAAATCGAACCGATCCAGGAATTGAACAATGGCTGATCTTGCGAAACTCGTCGACGAGCTGTCGAACCTCACGGTCCTCGAGGCGGCCGAGCTCGCCAAGCTGCTCGAAGAGAAGTGGGGCGTCTCCGCGGCTGCCGCCGTGGCCGTCGCCGCTGCTCCGGGCGCTGGTGGCGCCGCTGCCCCGGCCGCCGAGGAGAAGACCGAGTTCGACGTCATTCTTGCCGCCGCCGGCGACAAGAAGATCGAGGTCATCAAGGAAGTGCGCGCCATCACGGGCCTCGGCCTGAAGGAGGCGAAGGACCTCGTCGAGGGCGCCCCGAAGCCGCTGAAGGAAGGCGCGCCGAAGGACGAGGCCGAGAAGATCAAGGCTGCCCTCGAGAAGGTCGGCGCCAAGGTCGAGCTCAAGTGATGTTCCGGGGCCGCGTCCTGCGGCTCCGCATCGCAGATTGCGGCGGTCCCGGGGGAGTTTTCCCCGGGGCCGTCGCGTCGTCGCTGGCAGGGCATGGGGCCCGACGGCGACGGTGGACCGGAAGGCCCACGTGAAGCGGCGGAAACCGCCGTCAACCGCGCGACGGCTAGCGCGGTCTACATGAAGTTCCGCCGAGGGGCGGAGCGGCTGACCCGGCGGCCAGGTGGCCGCACGACCGGACCGCCCGGTCAGCCGTGCGTGAGGAGCGAGAACCGAACATGGCCCAGACGATCACCGGCCGGAAACGCGTCCGCAAGTTCTTCGGCAAGATCCGGGAAGTGGCGGAGATGCCCAACCTCATCGAGGTTCAGAAGGCGTCCTACGACCAGTTCCTGATGGTCGAGGAGCCGAAGGGCGGACGCCCCGAGGAGGGGCTTCAGGCGGTCTTCAAGTCCGTTTTCCCGATCTCGGACTTTTCCAACACGTCCCTGCTGGAGTTCGTCAAGTATACGTTCGAGCCACCGAAGTATGACGTCGACGAGTGCCGCCAGCGCGGCATGACCTTTGCCGCACCGCTCAAAGTGACGCTGCGCCTCATCGTGTTCGATGTCGACCAGGATACCGGCGCCAAGTCCGTCAAGGACATCAAGGAGCAGGATGTCTACATGGGCGACATGCCGCTCATGACGGACAACGGTACCTTCATCGTCAACGGCACCGAGCGCGTCATCGTCTCGCAGATGCACCGCTCGCCGGGCGTGTTCTTCGACCATGACAAGGGCAAGACGCACTCGAGCGGCAAGCTGCTGTTCGCGGCCCGCATCATTCCCTATCGCGGCTCATGGCTCGACATCGAGTTCGACGCCAAGGACATCGTCTATGCGCGCATCGACCGGCGCCGGAAGATTCCGGTGACGTCGCTGCTCTATGCGCTCGGCCTCGATGGCGAGGAAATCCTCGACACCTTCTACGACAAGGTGCACTACGCGAAGGACAAGGACGGCTGGCGCATGCCGTTCGACGCCGGCCGCATGAAGGGCTTCAAGGCCGTCAGCGACCTTATCGACGCCGACAGCGGCGAAGTCGTCCTCGAGGCCGGCAAGAAGCTCACGGCCCGGGCTGCCCGCCTCCTCGAGGAAAAGGGTGTCAAGGCCCTGCGCGCCAGCGATGAGGATCTTTACGGCCAGTACATCGCGGAGGACCTTGTCGATCTGTCGACGGGCGAGATTCATGCCGAGGCTGGCGAGGAGATCACGGCCAAGCTGCTCGCAACGCTCGTCGAGCAGGGCTTCACCGATATCCCGGTGCTCGACATCGACCACGTCAACATCGGCCCGTACATCCGCAACACGCTTGCCGTCGACAAGAACTCCTCGCGCGAGGAGGCCCTGTTCGACATCTATCGCGTGATGCGCCCGGGCGAGCCGCCGACGTTGGAGACGGCGGAGGCCATGTTCCATTCGCTGTTCTTCGACGCCGAGCGCTACGACCTCTCGGCGGTCGGCCGCGTAAAGATGAACATGCGCCTCGACCTCGACTGCCCGGATACGGTGAGGACGCTGCGCCGCGAGGACATGCTCGCGGTGGTGAAGGCGCTCGTCGACCTGCGCGACGGCCGCGGCGAGATCGACGACATCGACCATCTCGGCAACCGCCGCGTGCGCTCGGTAGGAGAGCTTATGGAGAACCAGTATCGCCTGGGTCTTCTCCGGATGGAGCGCGCCATCAAGGAGCGCATGTCTTCGGTCGACATCGACACGGTGATGCCGCAGGACCTCATCAACGCCAAGCCCGCCGCCGCGGCGGTGCGCGAGTTCTTCGGCTCTTCCCAGCTGTCCCAGTTCATGGACCAGACCAACCCATTGTCGGAGGTGACGCACAAGCGTCGCCTCTCGGCGCTGGGCCCGGGTGGTCTCACCCGCGAGCGCGCCGGCTTCGAGGTGCGCGACGTGCACCCGACGCACTACGGCCGCATCTGCCCGATCGAGACGCCGGAAGGCCCGAATATCGGCCTCATCAACTCGCTCGCCACCTTTGCGCGCGTCAACAAGTACGGCTTCATCGAGGCGCCCTACCGCAAGGTGAAGGACGGGCGGGTCACCGAGGAGGTGGTCTACCTCTCGGCGATGGAGGAGCAGAAGTACAACGTCGCCCAGGCGAACGCTGCCATCGACGGCGAAGGCCGCCTGACGGAGGATCTCGTGGTCTGCCGCCGCGCCGGCGACGTCGTGGTCATGCCGCCGGATCGCGTCGACTACATGGACGTGTCGCCGAAGCAGCTCGTGTCGGTCGCTGCGGCGCTCATCCCGTTCCTCGAGAACGACGACGCCAACCGCGCCCTGATGGGCTCCAACATGCAGCGCCAGGCCGTGCCGCTGGTGAAGGCGGATGCGCCCTTCGTCGGCACCGGCATGGAGGCGGTGGTTGCCCGTGACTCCGGCGCGGCCATTGCGGCCCGCCGCACCGGCATCGTCGACCAGGTGGACGCGACGCGTATCGTCATCCGCGCCACGCAGGATCTCGACCCCACCAAGTCGGGCGTCGACATCTACCGGCTGCAGAAGTTCCAGCGCTCCAACCAGTCGACCTGCATCAACCAGCGCCCGCTGGTGAAGGTGGGCGACATGGTGAAGAAGGGCGACATCATCGCCGACGGTCCCTCGACCGATCTCGGCGAGTTGGCGCTCGGCCGAAACGTGCTCGTCGCGTTCATGCCCTGGAACGGCTACAACTTCGAGGATTCCATCCTCCTCTCCGAGCGCATCGTGAAGGACGACGTGTTCACCTCGATTCACATCGAGGAGTTCGAGGTCAGCGCCCGTGACACCAAGCTCGGGCCGGAGGAGATCACGCGCGATATTCCGAACGTGTCGGAAGAGGCGCTGAAGAACCTCGACGAGGCCGGCATCGTCTATATCGGCGCTGAAGTTCACGCCGGCGACATTCTCGTCGGCAAGATCACGCCGAAGGGCGAGAGCCCGATGACGCCTGAGGAGAAGCTGCTGCGCGCCATTTTCGGCGAGAAGGCCTCCGACGTGCGCGACACTTCGCTGCGCGTGCCGCCCGGTGTCACCGGAACCATCGTCGAGGTGCGCGTCTTCAACCGCCATGGCGTCGACAAGGACGAGCGCGCCCAGGCCATCGAACGCGAGGAGATCGAGCGCCTGGCCAAGGACCGCGACGACGAACAGGCGATCCTGGACCGCAACGTCTACGCCCGCCTCGCCGAGGTGCTCACGGGCCAGACGGCGATCGCGGGGCCGAAGGGCTTCAAGCGTGACGCCGCGCTGACCCGCGAGGCGCTCAACGAGTATCCGCGCTCGCAGTGGTGGCAGTTCGCCGTCGCCGACGATGCGGTGATGAGCGAGCTCGAGGCAATGCGCAAGCAGTACGACGAGTCGAAGAAGCGCCTTGAGCAGCGTTTCCTCGACAAGGTCGAGAAGCTGCAGCGGGGCGACGAGTTGCCGCCCGGCGTGATGAAGCAGGTCAAGGTCTTCATTGCGGTCAAGCGCAAGATCCAGCCGGGCGACAAGATGGCCGGGCGGCACGGCAACAAGGGTGTCGTGTCGAAGATTGTGCCCATCGAGGACATGCCCTTCCTCGATGACGGCACCCACGTGGACATCGTGCTGAACCCGCTCGGCGTGCCGAGCCGCATGAATGTCGGCCAGATCCTGGAGACGCACCTTGGCTGGGCCTGCGCCGGCCTCGGCCGGCAGGTCGGCGAGGCCTACGACGCCTACATGAAGACGCAGAACCTCGGACCGTTGCGTCAGAAGCTCGGCGAGGTCTACGGCGACAATGGCGAAGTGGCGTCGATGTCGGACGAGGAACTCGTCGAGATGAGCGCCAATCTCCGGCGCGGTGTGCCGATTGCGACGCCGGTCTTCGACGGCGCCAAGGAGGCCGACATCGAGCAGATGCTGGAGCAGGCAGGTCTTCACCGCTCGGCACAGTCGACGCTCTTCGACGGACGCACGGGCGAGGCGTTCGACCGCAAGGTGACCGTGGGCTACATCTACATGCTGAAGCTTCACCACCTGGTTGACGACAAGATCCACGCCCGCTCGATCGGCCCCTATTCGCTCGTCACGCAACAGCCGCTGGGTGGCAAGGCGCAGTTCGGCGGCCAGCGTTTCGGCGAGATGGAGGTCTGGGCGCTCGAGGCCTACGGCGCGGCCTATACCTTGCAGGAGATGCTGACGGTCAAGTCGGACGACGTCGCCGGCCGCACCAAGGTTTACGAGGCCATCGTGCGCGGAGATGACACCTTCGAGGCCGGCATCCCGGAGAGCTTCAACGTGCTCGTCAAGGAGATGCGCTCGCTCGGCCTCAACGTCGAGCTCATCTCGACGAAGAAGCCGTCCGTGGAACTGCCGCCTTCGGAGGCAGCGGAGTAACCGGCGCCTCCGGCGCCGCGTGGCCCGCGCGAGGGTGAGGGACAAGGGGCGCGGACGGCATGAGCCCGCGCCTCGATCGTAACAAGCGTCGATGTCGGGGGACGCCCCGATGTCCGCATGAAATGCCGGCGGAGACGGGTCGCCCAGGCGGCGCCTCCGCAACCGAGGAGACGGCGATGAATCAAGAGGTCATGAATCTCTTCAATACCCAGGCTCCGGCGCAGACCTTCGACCAGATCAAGATCTCGCTTGCCAGCCCGGAGAAGATTCTGTCCTGGTCCTACGGCGAGATCAAGAAGCCGGAGACGATCAACTACCGCACGTTCAAGCCCGAGCGTGACGGCCTGTTCTGCGCGCGGATCTTCGGCCCGATCAAGGACTATGAGTGCTTGTGCGGCAAGTACAAGCGCATGAAGTACAAGGGCGTCATCTGCGAGAAGTGCGGCGTCGAGGTGACGCTGGCGCGCGTCCGGCGCGAGCGCATGGGCCATATCGAGCTCGCTGCGCCAGTGGCGCACATCTGGTTCCTGAAGTCGCTGCCGTCGCGCATCGGCCTGCTGCTCGACATGACGCTCAAGGATCTCGAGCGGATCCTTTATTTCGAGTACTACGTCGTCATCGAGCCGGGCATCACCCCCCTCAAGGAGCGCCAGCTCCTGTCGGAGGAGGAGTATCTGCGCGCGCAAGACGAGTATGGCGAGGACAGCTTCACGGCGATGATCGGCGCCGAGGCGATCCGCGAGATTCTCCGGAGCCTCGACCTCGAGAAGATTGCGGCGGACCTGCGCCAGGAGATTGCCACGACGACCTCCGAGCTCAAGCCGAAGAAGCTGATGAAGCGCCTCAAGATCATCGAGGCCTTCATCCAGTCCGGCAACAAGCCCGAGTGGATGATTCTGACCGTCGTGCCGGTGATCCCGCCGGACCTGCGCCCGCTCGTCCCGCTCGACGGCGGCCGCTTCGCAACGTCGGATCTCAACGATCTCTACCGCCGCGTCATCAACCGCAACAACCGCCTGAAGCGGCTGATCGAACTCAGGGCGCCCGACATCATCATCCGCAACGAGAAGCGGATGCTGCAGGAGGCTGTCGACGCGCTGTTCGACAACGGCCGGCGCGGCCGCGTCATCACGGGTGCCAACAAGCGCCCGCTGAAGTCGCTCGCCGACATGCTGAAGGGCAAGCAGGGCCGCTTCCGTCAGAACCTGCTCGGCAAGCGCGTCGACTATTCCGGCCGCTCGGTGATCGTCGTCGGGCCCGAGCTCAAGCTGCATCAGTGCGGCCTGCCGAAGAAGATGGCGCTCGAACTGTTCAAGCCGTTCATCTATGCGCGGCTTGACGCCAAGGGCCTCTCGGCCACGGTGAAGCAGGCGAAGAAGCTCGTCGAGAAGGAGAAGCCCGAGGTCTGGGACATCCTCGACGAGGTGATCCGCGAGCATCCGGTGATGCTCAACCGGGCGCCCACGTTGCACCGTCTCGGCATTCAGGCCTTCGAGCCGACCCTCATCGAGGGCAAGGCCATCCAGCTGCACCCGCTCGTCTGCGCGGCGTTCAACGCCGACTTCGACGGTGACCAGATGGCCGTGCACGTGCCCCTCTCGCTGGAAGCCCAGCTCGAGGCGCGTGTGCTGATGATGTCGACGAACAACATCCTGCACCCGGCCAACGGTCAGCCGATCATCGTGCCGTCGCAGGATATCGTTCTCGGCCTCTACTATCTCTCGATCCTCGCCGAGGGCGAGCCGGGCGAGGGCAAGGTGTTCGCCGACATGGGCGAACTCGAGCATGCGCTTGCGGCCAAGGTTGTCACCCTGCACTCGAAGATCAAGTATCGCTGGACGGGTGTGGCCGAGGACGGTTCTACCTTCTCCCGAATCTACGAGACGACACCGGGCCGCGTGATCCTGTCGCGCGTCCTGCCCCGGCACCCGGCCGTTCCCTTCGATGTCGTGAACAAGCTCATGACGAAGAAGGAGATCTCGAACATGATCGACACCGTCTACCGCAACTGCGGGCAGAAGGAATCGGTCATCTTCTGCGATCGCATCATGGGTCTCGGCTTCTACCATGCGTTCAAGGCCGGCATCTCGTTCGGCAAGGACGACATGGTGGTGCCCGAGAACAAGTGGTCGATCGTCGACGAGACGCGCGCGCTCGTGAAGGACTACGAGCAGCAGTACCAGGACGGTCTCATCACGCAGGGCGAGAAGTACAACAAGGTCGTCGACGCCTGGGCCAAGTGCTCGGATCGCCTTGCCGGCGAGATGATGGCGCGTATCTCGGCCGTGCAGAAGGACGAGAATGGCCGCGACAAGCCGGTGAACTCCATCTACATGATGGCCCATTCCGGCGCCCGCGGCTCGCCGGCGCAGATGAAGCAGCTCGCGGCCATGCGCGGCCTGATGGCCAAGCCCTCCGGCGAGATCATCGAGAGCCCGATCATCTCGAACTTCAAGGAAGGCCTCGACGTGCTCGAGTACTTCAACTCGACGCACGGCGCTCGCAAGGGCCTCGCCGACACGGCGCTCAAGACGGCGAACTCGGGCTATCTCACCCGCCGTCTCGTCGACGTGGCGCAGGATGCGGTCATCCGTGAGCCCGACTGTGGCACCGACAAGGGCATCCGCATGCGGGCCATCGTCGATGCCGGCCAGATCGTGGCCTCGCTCGCCTCGCGTATCCTCGGCCGCACCGCCGCGGAGGATCTCGTGGATGCGGACGGCAAGGTCATCGTGCCCGCCGGCACCATGATCGAGGAATGGCACATCGAACCGATCACCGCCGCCGGCATCCAGGAGGTGAAGATCCGCTCGGTGCTGACCTGCGAGGCCAAGAACGGCGTCTGCGCCACCTGCTACGGGCGCGATCTGGCGCGAGGCACGCCGGTCAACTACGGCGAGGCCGTCGGTGTCATCGCGGCGCAATCGATCGGCGAGCCGGGCACGCAGCTCACGATGCGCACGTTCCACATCGGCGGCGCCGCGCAGATCGCCGACCAGTCGTTCGTCGAGTCCAACTTCGAGGGCACCGTCAAGATCCGCAACCGGAACGTGGCGCGCAACTCGGACGGGGATCTCATCGCCATGGGCCGCAACCTCGCCGTGCTCATCGTCGGGCCGGACGGGCAGGAGCGGGCAGTGCACCGCATCCAATACGGTGCGCGCCTCAAGGTCGACGAAGGCGACACCATCAAGCGTGGCCAGCGCATCGCCGAGTGGGATCCCTACACCCGGCCGATCCTGACCGAGGTCGACGGTGTGGTCGGCTTCGAGGACCTCGTCGAGGGTGCCTCGATGTCGGAACAGATCGACGAGTCGACCGGCATCGCCAAGCGCGTCGTTATCGACTGGCGCGGCTCGGCCCGCACGTCGGACCTGCGGCCCGCCATCGTCATCCACGACGAGAGCGGCAGGATCGCCAAGCTCGCCCGCGGCGGCGAGGCCCGCTCGCTGCTCGCGGTCGATGCCATCATCGGCGTGGATCCGGGCGCGAAGGTCAAGGCCGGCGACGTGCTTGCCCGTATCCCGATGGAGAGCGCCAAGACGCGCGACATCACTGGCGGTCTGCCGCGGGTGGCCGAGCTGTTCGAGGCGCGCCGGCCGAAGGATGCGGCGATCATTGCCGAGAAGTCCGGCACGATCCAGTTCGGGCGCGACTACAAGAACAAGCGCCGCCTGACGCTCGTGCCGCATGACGGCTCGGAGTCGGTCGAGTACCTCATTCCGAAAGGCAAGCACATCCACCTTCAGGACGGTGACGTGGTGGAGGTCGGCGACTTCATTGTCGACGGCAATCCCGCGCCGCACGACATCCTTGCCATCAAGGGCGTCGAGGAACTGGCCGCCTATCTCGTCAACGAGATCCAGGAGGTGTATCGCCTGCAGGGCGTGAACATCAACGACAAGCACATCGAGGTGATCGTTCGCCAGATGTTGCAGAAGGTCGAGATCCAGGAGCCCGGTGACAGCGAGTTCCTGCAGGGCGAGCAGGTCGACCGCCTGGAAATGGAAGAGGCGAACGAGGCACTCGTCGCCCAAGGCAAGAAGCCGGCGGTGGGCACGCCGGTCCTGCTCGGCATCACCAAGGCGAGCCTTCAGACCCGCTCGTTCATCTCCGCCGCCTCCTTCCAGGAGACGACGCGCGTCCTTACCGAGGCCGCCGTCAACGGCAAGACGGACATGCTCGAGGGCCTCAAGGAGAACGTCATCGTGGGCAGCCTCATTCCGGCCGGCACCGGGGCCGTGGCTGCCCGCCTGCGCGAGATCGCGCAGCGCCGCGACGAACTCATCCTCGCGCAGAAGGCGAACGAATCCGGCCACGCCGCTGCGGCGGCCGTGGGCGGGGAACTGCCGCCCGCCGCGGCGGAGTAAGGCGCTTCCGCCAACGACAGGGAAGGGGCTGCCCCTGCGGGCGGCCCCTTCGCCGTTTCGGATATGTCGCAGATGCCCGGCTCCGTTTCCGAATGTTGCCGGGGGCGGGCGCAACCTTGGCAGATCGTGCGGGTTAGCTGCAGCAGGTGCTCGCCGGCCGGAAATCGAAGGCTGCAAACGAGAAAGACGTTGACGACGGGCGACTCAAGGGGTAAAAACCGCCCACTTCCGGCAGGCCGTAGGTCTCTCTGTCGGGGCAGCAGCCCTGACCTTTAGGTCCTAAACGCTGTCGAATTCAGCACCGACTGGCAGCAAGTCAGGCTTGTAGAGTCAGATCAGGAGCATGACCGCGGCCCGCCGTGGTCCTCTGCGGGCTAACGCGCCGGAGGCATTCCGCCGAAGGCGCGGATTTGTTTTGCTTGCGGCCGGGCGTTTGTGCGCGCCGCATCAATGGGAAGGTCGCACGGCTTCATTCGGTGCTGTGCGGTTGGAGCAGTCTAGGCAAGCGGCCGGAAGGCCGGAGCGAAGAGAGCGAAGCATGCCGACGATCAGCCAGCTGATCCGCAAGCCGCGGACGGCGCAGAAGAGCCGGAACAAGGTTCCTGCACTCGAGGCCTGCCCGCAGAAGCGGGGTGTGTGCACGCGCGTCTATACGACGACGCCGAAGAAGCCGAACTCGGCTCTGCGTAAGGTCGCCAAGGTGCGCCTGACGAACGGTTTCGAGGTCATCGGCTACATCCCGGGCGAGGGGCACAACCTCCAGGAGCACTCCGTGGTCATGATCCGCGGCGGTCGCGTCAAGGATCTTCCGGGTGTGCGTTACCACGTTCTGCGCGGCGTCCTCGACACTCAGGGCGTCAAGAACCGTAAGCAGCGCCGTTCGAAGTACGGTGCCAAGCGTCCGAAGTAATTCGGGCGCTTTCCGAAATTTCAAGGCGGAGCGGAGCATATGTCCCGTCGTCACAGTGCCGAGAAGCGCGAGATCATCCCGGACGCCAAGTTCGGTGACGTGGTTCTCACGAAGTTCATGAACTCCGTGATGCGCGATGGCAAGAAATCGGCTGCCGAGGCCATCGTCTATGGCGCGTTCGACATCATCGAGCAGAAGCTGAAGGCTGACCCTCTCGAGGTCTTCCGTCAGGCGCTCGACAATGTCTCGCCGGCGATCGAGGTGCGGTCCCGCCGCGTCGGCGGCGCCACCTACCAGGTGCCCGTCGAGGTGCGCTCGGAGCGCCGTCAGGCGCTCGCCATCCGCTGGCTGATCCAGGCCGCGCGCTCGCGCAACGACCGCACCATGGTCGATCGGCTGTCGGCCGAACTCATCGACGCCGCCAATAACCGCGGCAGCGCGGTGAAGAAGCGCGAAGACACGCACCGCATGGCGGAAGCGAACCGCGCCTTCTCGCACTACCGCTGGTAATCGGCGCAAGATCGGACGGAGCTCGTACAATGCCCCGCAGTCATGCCATCGAGAAATACCGCAATTTCGGCATCATGGCCCACATCGATGCCGGAAAGACGACGACGACCGAGCGGATTCTCTACTACACCGGCAAGAGCCACAAGATCGGGGAGACCCATGAGGGCTCCGCGACCATGGACTGGATGGCGCAGGAGCAGGAGCGCGGCATCACCATCACGTCGGCCGCGACGACCTGCTTCTGGCGCGAGAACCGTCTGAACATCATCGACACGCCCGGCCACGTCGACTTCACCATCGAGGTAGAGCGTTCGCTGCGCGTGCTCGACGGTGCCGTGTGCGTGCTTGATGGCAGCCAGGGCGTCGAGCCCCAGACCGAGACCGTGTGGCGCCAGGCCGACAAGTACGACGTGCCGCGCATCGTGTTCGTCAATAAGATGGACAAGGTGGGTGCCGATCTCTTCCGCTGCGTCGATTCGATCGTCGATCGCGTCGCCGGCAAGCCGGTCTGTCTGCAGCTGCCGATCGGTTCCGAGGGCGGTTTCAAGGGTGTGGTCGATCTCGTCGCCATGAAGGCGCTCGTCTGGGAAGACGATGCCCTCGGTGCGAAGTTCAACATCACCGATATCCCGGCCGATCTCGCCGACAAGGCTGCCGAGTACCGCACCAAGCTGGTCGAGGCTGCGGTCGAGCTCGATGATGACGCTATGAGCGCTTATCTCGAGGGGCAGGAGCCGGACGAGGCCACCCTGCGCAAGCTGATCCGCGTCGCGGTGCAGCAGCGTGCTTTCCATCCGGTGCTGTGCGGCACGGCTTTCAAGAACAAGGGTGTGCAGCCCCTGCTCGATGCCGTCGTGGATTACCTGCCGTCGCCGCTCGACCGTGGCGCCATCAAGGGCATCGACGCCAACACGGAAGAGCCAATCGAGCGCAAGCCGTCCGACGACGAGCCGTTTTCCATGCTCGCCTTCAAGATCATGGACGACCCGTTCGTCGGCACGATCACCTTCTGCCGCGTCTATTCCGGCAAGGTGGAATCGGGCTCCTCGATCGTCAACTCGACGCGCGAGAAGAAGGAGCGCGTCGGCCGCATGCTCCTGATGCATGCGAACAACCGCGAAGACATCAAGGAAGCCTATGCCGGTGACATCGTGGCGCTCGCGGGCCTCAAGGAAGTCCGCACCGGCGACACGCTCTGCGACCCGCTGAAGCCCGTCATCCTCGAGAAGATGGAGTTCCCGGCACCGGTCATCGAGATCGCCATCGAGCCGAAATCGAAGGCCGACCAGGAGAAGCTCGGCATCGCGCTGTCCAAGCTCGCTGCGGAGGATCCGTCCTTCCAGGTGTCGACGGACCAGGAATCCGGCCAGACCATCCTCAAGGGCATGGGCGAGCTCCATCTCGACATCAAGGTCGACATCCTGCGCCGCACTTACAAGGTGGATGCCAATGTCGGCGCGCCGCAGGTGGCCTATCGCGAGCGCATCTCCAAGCGCGTCGAGGTGGACTACACGCACAAGAAGCAGACCGGTGGCTCGGGCCAGTTCGCGCGCGTCAAGATCGTTGCCGAGCCGACCGAGCCGGGCGCGGGTTACTCGTTCGAGTCGAAGATCGTCGGTGGTGTGGTGCCGAAGGAGTACATCCCGGGTGTCGAGAAGGGCCTCGAGTCCGTTCTCGGCGCGGGCGTGCTCGCCGGTTTCCCCGTCGTCGACCTCAGGGTGGAGCTGATCGACGGCGCCTATCACGAGGTCGACTCGTCGGCGCTGGCCTTCGAGATTGCGGCCCGTGCCGCGCTGCGCGAAGCGCTGCAGAAGGGCGGTGCCGTCCTTCTTGAGCCGATCATGAAGGTCGAGGTGGTGACGCCGGAGGACTACACCGGTTCGGTCATCGGCGACCTCAACTCCCGCCGTGGCCAGATCCAGGGCCAGGACATGCGCGGCAACGCGGTGGTCATCAATGCGATGGTGCCGCTGGCTAACATGTTCGGTTACGTGAACACGCTGCGCTCGATGAGCCAGGGGCGCGCGACCTACACGATGCAGTTCGACCACTACGAGCAAGTGCCGCAAGCGGTCGCCGCCGAGGTTCAGGCCAAGTACGCCTGAACCTGAAACGAGAACGAGACACGACTGACGTCGAGTTCCTTTGAAGGAGCCCTACGATGGCGAAGGAAAAGTTTGAGCGCACGAAGCCGCACTGCAACATCGGGACGATTGGTCACGTTGACCATGGCAAGACGTCTCTGACGGCGGCGATCACGAAGGTTCTTGCGGAGAAGGGCGGAGCGTCGTTCACGGCGTACGACCAGATCGACAAGGCGCCTGAGGAGAAGGCGCGCGGGATCACGATCTCGACGTCGCATGTCGAGTACGAGACGGACAAGCGGCACTATGCGCACGTGGACTGCCCGGGCCACGCGGACTACGTGAAGAACATGATCACGGGCGCGGCGCAGATGGACGGCGCGATTCTTGTGGTTTCGTCGGCTGACGGGCCGATGCCGCAGACGCGCGAGCACATCCTGCTGGCGCGTCAGGTTGGCGTGCCGGCGCTTGTGGTGTTCATGAACAAGGTCGACATGGTGGACGACCCCGAGCTTCTTGATCTTGTGGAGCTTGAGGTGCGCGAGCTTCTGTCTAAGTACGACTTCCCCGGGGATGACATCCCGATCATCAAGGGTTCGGCGCTGTGCGCGCTGGAGGACCGCAATCCGGAGATCGGGCGGGACGCTGTTCTGAAGCTGATGGATGCGGTTGACGCGTACATCCCGCAGCCGGAGCGTCCGAAGGACCAGCCGTTCCTGATGCCGGTTGAGGACGTGTTCTCGATTTCGGGCCGCGGGACGGTGGTGACGGGGCGTGTGGAGCGCGGCGTGATCAAGGTCGGCGAGGAAGTCGAGATTGTTGGGCTGCGTCCGACGCAGAAGACGACGGTGACGGGCGTTGAGATGTTCCGCAAGCTGCTCGATCAGGGCGAGGCGGGGGACAACATCGGGGCGCTGCTGCGCGGGACGAAGCGCGAGGACGTGGAGCGCGGCCAGGTTCTGTGCAAGCCGGGCTCGGTGAAGCCGCACACGAAGTTCAAGGCCGAGGCGTACATCCTGACGAAGGAAGAGGGTGGCCGTCACACGCCGTTCTTCAACAACTACCGCCCGCAGTTTTACTTCCGCACGACGGACGTGACGGGGATGGTGAAGCTGCCCGAGGGCACTGAGATGGTGATGCCGGGCGACAACGTGGCGATGGAGGTCGAGCTGATCGTCCCGATCGCCATGGAGGAGAAGCTGCGCTTCGCCATCCGCGAGGGTGGCCGCACGGTTGGCGCCGGCGTCGTCGCCTCCATCATCGAGTAAGCAAGGCACAAGGCCGCGCGCCGCACCACGCGGCGCCGGTCTTCTCCGGG